>NVWI01000016.1 GCA_002746215.1 SAR86 cluster bacterium | reverse complement strand
CCTACTTGGATTACAAAAGCCCTGATCGGTATGAGAGCGATATGAAAGTGTTACAAAAAGCTGCTTAACTGGGGTGTCCGAATTTGATTGACCACGTCACTAAGGTTATTAGATGAGCAAGCGGAATTAAATGTAGAGCCTCCACCGTTTCCGACACCAGCAGTTCATTAGAATAAATGTATCAAATAAGATTCAGTGACACTTATTCGAGCTTATATAGACTAAATTATCGGAATGGAAAGAGCGCATGTTTAAAAGTAATGAAGTATTTTTATGACCATAACTCTTAGCGACATAGAACAAGCTGCCCAAAGAATTGAGTCAGCAACAATCAATACTCGATTTGAAAAGTCGCAGACACTTTCTAAAATTGCGGGTGCAGAATTATTTTTAAAATTTGAAAGTTTGCAATTTACATCTTCGTTTAAAGATCGTGGTGCATTGAATAAACTTCTGCAATTGTCTGAGGTAGATAAAAAGAGCGGGGTTATTGCAATGTCGGCTGGCAACCATGCGAAGGCTGTTGCTTACCATGCTCAGCGCTTGGGCATTCCAGCGACCATTGTCATGCCTACATCAGCACCTAATGTAAAAGTTGAAGATACGCAAAATTTTCAGGCTCGGGTAATTTTAAAAGGTAACACCTTAGAAGAAGCTGCCCAGCATGCACATGAAATTTCTGAGGCTGAGAATTTAGTATTTGTACACCCCTTTAATGATGAACAAATAATGGCTGGGCAAGGCACCGTTGCATTAGAAATGCTTGCGGCGGAACCCGCTCTGGATTGCATTGTTGTACCAATTGGAGGCGGCGGTTTAATTTCAGGTGTTGCGACAGCCGCAAAAAGCATTAAGCCGGATATTAAAATTATTGGTGTGCAGGTTGCGGGTTATCCGGGCACCTATGATGCTATTTATGGGGATAGTGGTTATCTTGGGGGTAGCACTATCGCGGAAGGTATTGCGGTTAAAAAGCCTGGAGACCTCACTCTGGAAGTCATAGATCGCTTGGTTGATGATGTGATTGTCGTCAGCGAGGAAGCGATTGAAGAGGCCATTAGTTTATTGGTAAGTATTGAGAAATCTGTCACTGAAGGCGCAGGCGCATCGGGATTGGCAGCAGTGTTAAGTCGCCCAGAAATGTTTTCCAAACAGAAAGTTGGCCTGATTTTGTCTGGGGCAAATATAGACACACGAATTCTTGCATCGGTATTAATGCGTCGCCTGGTCAAAAAGGGGCGTATTGTCAGATACAAAATAAGAATTGATGACTCACCAGGCACTTTATCGAATGTCTCTGCAACAGTAGGTGAGTCAGGTGGCAATATCCTGGAAGTATTCCATCAACGCATGTTTTCAAGTCTGCCAATAAAAGAAGCAGATTTGTATCTTACGGTTGAAACTAAAGATGCGTTACAAAGTGAGGTGATATTACAAAAATTACGTGAACTGGACTACCAAGCCAGTTTTAGGGATGACTAGATAGCTAAATATTCATATAGCTGAGCTACGGGTAGTATCGGTTGTTTTGATATCACTGCCTTGGCTGCATATTCCGTATAGCGGATATTTTCCATTGTTCACCTTCCATCACGACGACAATAGACGTGAGATAGTGCCTATCTGGGCCATCGTTACGACCGACAATATCATACGGGCCATTAACTATAGCGACGTCAGGTCTTATAAAGCGGATTGTTTCAACGGAGATTGAACGCAAGCCTGAATTGTTACGGCTAGTCGCTAAGGAACCGCTACCGACTTCATCCCGACCAGACCTTAAATTACCCGTGGTCGTTAACTGGTCGATATCTTCGGTTAACAAAGCCAGCAGGCCTTGCTCGTCATTTTGCGCTCTTGTAGCAAGGTATTGTGCTATCAATTGGGTTATGGCTGTTTCTTGTGTAGAAAGATTGGTAGCATTTTGACTAAAAGCGATGCTTGCAAGCAGGTTTGATAATAAGACTAGAAATAGCAATGTTGTTCGCATGACCTTTTCCTTTTAGGTTTATAGTTATATGATTTTAGATATCTTACACTCATAGTGTATTTACTTAACTTAACAAGCAATCGAATTTCCTTATTTCGTATTAATTACCCAGAGTGGAAAATAATAATGAGAACATTATCACTGATATTTATTTGTTGTCTTTTTTTCAGTGTGCAATTGCAGGCGCAGAGTATTTCACAAGGGCCCGAAGGCGCATCTTTTTGGGATGAGCTTCCCAGAAGCGTGCCTGAGGGTGCTGTAAGAGGGGATATTTATTGGCTGCATGAGCGTGATGATGCGCCGTCTAATGCAAGAGGTTGGAATGTTATCTATGTCAGCGAAGGCGCGAGTGGTGAGCTTGAATATGTTTCCGGCGAAATTTATGTGCCGCGTTTTCCTACTCGGTCAGAACGAAAAATAATGATCTGGGCGACTGGCACGACAGGTACACAAGATTCATGTGCGCCATCCAGAAATGAATTATATGGGCTTGATGGTTCTTCTCGTGCTCCCAGTATTGAGGCCTTTCTATCACGTGGCTATGTGGTTGTTATGAGCGATTACCAGGGCTCTGGGACACCCGGTGCAACGGCATACTTGCAAGGTGCACAACAGGCGATGGCATCATTTGATATAGCGCGCGCAGCCAGAAATTTACCCAATGCAATGGCGGGTACGGATGTGGGAATTTATGGTTTTTCACAAGGTGGACAAACTGTTTTATGGGCTGCACATATCGTTGAAGAATATGCGCCGGAGTTCAACCTTGTTGGCGCTGTGCCATTAGCACCAGCGTCAAGACATCTTGATTTATCATTTTATGACCTGAATATTCCGGTAAATAGCGGCTATTTCATCATGAGAATGGCTGGTTTGCAGGTGGGACATTCTGAATTACGCTTAAGTGATATATTGACCGATGTCGGATTAGAAATGCTCACAGCGCAATCCTGGGGCTGTTATGAAATATTTGCTGCTGCCGCACAATTAAGCGAAGCCTATGCCAAACCAGAAGCACTTGAGCTTGGAACAGCCTGGCGGGCATGGCTTGAAGAAAACGATGATTTTTTACCGATATCTACTTCAATACCCTTTTTAATGATACAGGGTGTGGAAGATGTTGATGTTCCGGTTGAACTGACAAGAGAGGTCTTGGATGACCTTTGTGAGCAGGGCAGTGAGGTTAACTATATAGAGATGGCAGGGGCTGATCATTTCGGCGTGTTTTATCCCGGCGGCGCTTTAGCGCCAGATTGGTTTGATGCTCGTTTTGCAGGAATAGCTGTACAGAATAATTCTTGTTCACAATAAAAATTTTAATGTCATTGTTTTACTAGGCGATTTAAGCGGTTGTTATGAGCGAATCAATTCATTATACAGTTCTGAAAGATATCAATGGGCGTGTGACAGTTACGTTAAATAGTATAGTTCTGGCTGAAAGCGGGGCTGTAATCTCACTTAGTGAAGTTTACAAAAATAAAGAATATCCATCGGTGATGTACTTTCCAAGAGCCGGTGTGAATATGGCTTTATTCTCCAAGGTCGAAGGCTTTCATACAAGCTGCCCAATAAAAGGCTCAGCAAGTTATTACACCTTGGAAGTGGATGGTGAAGAGGTAGAGAATGCAGCGTGGAGTTATGAAAATCCTCTGCAAGAGAATGCAAAAATTAAAGGCTATATTGCTTTTGATTTAACTAAATTTAATCCCAGCATTACAAGAAAGTAAAACTTATATATTCAAGTTGTAAATTCAAACTATAAATTAAGTTCACTCTACCGCCGCATAATATTAGTGGTGGTAGAGTGAAAGCCTAAAGTAAGATTTTATCTTGTTTCAATTTATTATCGTTTCAACAGAGCGACTAGAAGCGATAATTAAATGCGAGCTGCGCTGTACGTCCAAGTGTGTAAAAACCATCAACAAATTGGTAATCTTTGTCGAATATATTGCCAACACGTAAACGTAAACCCATTGTCGCATTTAAACGATAACCCAAAACCAGATCAGTAGTTGCAAAACCTCCAACTATGGAGCTACCAAAGGTGGTTGGATCAATATCATGGTGATCACTTTGCGCTAACAGATTTACAGCAAAATCGAAGTCACCAAATTCTCGCGCTACATTTAAAGCAAGTGTTTGATTGGGGCGACGTAATAATTCTTGATTAGTGCTTTGATTTTCATGATCCAATAGCGTCAAGTCTGCATTCATAGTCCAATCGGCAAGCAAGATCTCGACTGAGGCTTCAAGGCCATTAATACGTGCTTTTTGTGCATTCTCGAGAGTCGTAAAGCTCGCATCTGTAGTAATCAGGTCGTCAATATCATTTCGAAAAGCATTAAATTTCCATTGTGCCCCCAGTGCTTGTAATTGCAGGCCCACTTCTACATTTTTTGACGTTTCAGGCTTTAGGTTGGGGTTTGCAAAAAAGAAAAATGAGGGGAAATCGACATAGAGGTCAATCAGGTTAGGCGCTTTAAATGCTGTGCCATAACTTATCCATGCGCGAACAGTTTGGCTTAAATTTTTACCCAGGGCGATACTGCCTGTTGTTTGATTGCCAAAGCGTTCATTGTCATCGTGACGCAGTGATAAAGTGGTATCTGCTAATTCCGAATTGCGAAGATAGACGCCATACACACCATCGTTATCACGTGACGTGTCGGTTTGCATTGCACCAAAGCTGGCGTATAGAAGTTCCTGTTCGACATGATCGAGACCAAAAGTGAACTGGTTAGAGCCATCTATTAATAAAGTATTGTGCCAATTAATTTTGTTATTTTCTGACTGGCTTTGAGTAATACCAAAGGCAGACAAGTCGTTATTATCTTCTTTAAAGCCTTCGATTCTGATGCTGCTATTCCAGTTGTCAGTTAACGCAACAGAGAAGCCAGCAGAAAGTTGCTGAGATTCAATATTGACAATGCCATCGTCGTAATCAGCAGATGAATCAAAGCGAGAGTAGTTGGCAGAAAAATGTATTCTGTCATTAAGCTGATGATGCAGAGATAGAGCGGCAGTATCATTTTCAAAACCATCGTCATCGGCGCTGCCACTTTCTCTAAAATTAATGCCGTCAGTTTTTCGATGTGAAACATTCAAAGCTAGCGTGGTTGATTGGTTGCCGCCCTGAAGCCCCAGGTTTGTGTTGTTGCTACCCTGAGTGCCAGCTGTCACGCTGAAATTACCGCTGAAGCCTGGGTCTACTTCAGTGTCAGTAATAATATTGACTACGCCGCCGATGGCTTCAGAACCATAAATGCTAGAGCGCGGGCCACGTACAATTTCAATGCGCTCTATTTGGTCTAGAGGAATTAATTCCAATCGACCAGCAGCACCTGTGCTAGTGGTGATCTGCACGCCATCAATAAGAATAAGTGTGTGATCTGATTCTGTACCACGCAAAAACAAACTTGTTTGCGCACCCTGGCCACCTGATTGCGCGAGTTGCATGCCGGGCTGCCCAGACAAGAGTTCAATCAGACTTTGTGATTGTGAATTACGTATAGTTTCACGATTAATAATTGTTGTGGCTGCCATCACAGCATCAACAGATTGCGGCACTCTATTTGCGGTTATTATAATTTCTTGTAGTTCTGCTCTATTTGGTTCCTGCTGAGCAATGCCAGAGATTGAATAGAGACAAAAATTCACGGCTATCAGTGAAAGTGCTAAAGACTTCATGGTGTTATCCTCAATGAAATTAATTTTCATGAGGGAGAGGCATAAGTAGCGGTTCACATGTTAAAGCAAGCCAGAACAAAAAAACCAACTAGCGATGAGCCCTCCGCTACATCGTTATGTCATTGCACGGCAATGACTGAACTATTACAGGCCGGTTCCGGGCTCATCTATTCAGCTTAAATAAGTTGAACTGATTTACCGTTGCGGGGGCAGCGCCGGTTTTTCACCGGACTTCCCGTTTAACCAATGTAGAAAAACTCTGCAATTGGCACCTGAGACAGTGGCGCGAAATATAGACAATATAGATGCTGGATACAAGCAATGTTCTATAAAAGTTCTCTGAATGAGTGAGTTAAGACTTATTCTTTAGAATTTACAAACTAATCATAAGCTTAACTTATAAATATGGTATTAATGACATTCCTAATTTAGTATTGAGAATGTACTATCGAAAGCAAAATAAATAAGGTGTATTTTAGTTTTTGGAAATTGGAATAAGAATGAAAAAAATAATAATGACAATGTTGGCCTTGAGTTTTATAGGGTCATCAGTATTTGCGCAAAATATTTCTGAAGATGAAATAGCCATCATTGCTGTGCTTGATGATTTCCATGACGCGGCAGCACAAGCTGACGTTGGGCGCTACCTTGGTCACATGACGAATGATGCTGTTTTTATTGGCACTGATGAGCATGAGCGTTGGTCGATGCAGCCTGACTTTTCTGAGTACGTCAATGATCGTTTCGCTGCTGGAGGCTGGTCGTACTATTCAACAAATAAAAATATTAATTTTTCTCAAGATGGCTCTGTTGCATGGTTTGATGAAACCAGTATCAGCAATAGTATGGGGGCACATTTTCGCGGTTCGGGTGTGCTTGAGCGTATTAATGGTGAATGGAAAATCGCGCATTATGTGCTCAGTGTTTTGGTCTATAACGAATTATGGGACGGCGTTATGGAACTCATTACAGTAGAACGAGAAAAACGAGAAAGTGATTAAACCTATTAAAAAATAACAATAAAATAAAATTATTAAAACAGGTATTTATATTATGAGCGTATTTATAAAGCACGGCTTTTCACTGCAAAAATATTTACTGGTATTTTTAGTCTGGATTGGCCTTGTGCCTTTTACCTTTGCCGAAGTCAGTTCTTATGAAATTACATCACGCCAGCCGTATGCCTCTGGTATGACTTTTGGTGATGTTGGTGCTTATGAAGAGATTATAGGTCGACTTCATTATGAAATTGATCCGGCGAATCTTCAGAATCAAGTCATTGTTGACCTGGAGTTTGCTCCATTGAATGCAAGAGGCATGATAGAGATGTCGGGTGATTTTGAGATTATAGTGCCAGTGAACCCAGACAATGGTAATGGCGTGGCTCTTATCGATATACCGAACAGGGGCAATCGCATTTCACCGAGATTCAATCAACCCAATGCTAATGACTCTGTTGGTGGGGGATTCTTAATGCAGGAGGGTTATACCCTGGTTTGGGTCGGTTGGGAATTTGATATCAATAATGGCTTAAAGCTGGATGTGCCGGTTACGACTGATACAGATGCCATGCCTATTGCAGGTTTGGGTTTCGCCGCGGTTAGAGATATTGGTTCATGGATTAAATATTCATCAGATGCCTTAGTTTCCTCTGAGCATCTACTGAGTTTTGGTTTGTCTCAAAGTGGACGCTATCTGCGTAATTATCTATATCTCGGTTTTAATACGGATGAAGCAGGCCGCAAGGTTTACGATGGAATGGATGCTCACATCGCGGGCTCTTCAAAAATTGATTTGAACAGACGGGGCGCTACACCAGTTTCACAAGGTCAATTTAATTCAACGACTTTTCCTTTTGCTGATAATGCTTACCCCGACCCTGTCACCGGCGTTAGCGAAGGCCTACTTGAAAACTCAAGAGCACGTCAGAATCAACCGCGTATTTTTTACACCAATACGTCTGTTGAATATTGGGGTGGGGGGCGCGTTGCCGCACTGGTGCATACAAGCCCGGATGGTAGCGAAGATTTAGAGTTGCCAGACAATGTGAGGTTTTATTTACTTGCCAGTACCCAGCATGGCCCGGCTGCTTTTCCGCCTGCTGGCCCAGGTAATGGTCAATTAAGTAATAACCCACTGAATTACTGGTGGCATATGCGGGCTTTACTCGTTGCCTTAACAGATTGGGTGACTGATGATGTTGAGCCACCAGCAAGCGCCCATCCAAGGCTTGGCGACAATACCCTGGTTAGGCCTGAGCAGGTGAATTTCCCAGACATACCCGGCGTGCATACGCTTATTAATGTTAATGCGGGAACCCGTGTCGCTAATTCTTTATTAGAAAATGAAGGTGGTGTTGGTGCGGCTTTACCCTTGTTGGTTCCACAGGTTGATCAAAACGGCAATGACATGAGCGGGCTATTACATCCTGAACTAATAGTGCCTTTGGCAACGTATACGGGCTGGAATTTTAGTAGCCCTGAAAGAGGGGATCCTGACCAACTATTCCCATTAGCGGGTTCATATATCGCCTTTACTCCGAATAGAGAAACAAGAGAGTCGTTAAATGACCCAAGACTTTCTATCGCCGAGCGCTATTCAGATAAACAAGACTTCTTAAATCAAATTAGTAATGTGACGCAAGAAATAATTGAGCAGCGTTATCTGTTGGCTGCTGATAAAGGTGCAATTATTGAAAGAGCATCTCAACACTGGGATTTTTTGATGGAACCATAAGTTGCAAAAAATATTTTTAAACTTTTTTAATAAAATTTTGGAGAAAAAAATGAAATTAAACTTTACGCCTTTAATGTTTGCTCTACTTTTTTTTAGTTATTTTTCAGCCTCTGCTCTAGCAGCGGAGATGGCTATGGATGTCAGTGGTAACTGGATTGGAGTCGTTGAACTAGAGAATGGGCAGGAGCTTCCTTTTGGCATTACTCTGAGCCAAGAGGGTGCAATAGTAAGCGGGGTGCTCGCTGGGATTGGCAGCCCTGATCTTGTTATTGAAAATACTCGGATTGAGGAAAATATTTTGTATTTTTCCAGCGTTCGCCCAATCAATGGAGGTGAAGTTCCGTTTGATTATATTGCCGTTATTTCAGCTGATTATATGAATGTCACTATTATACGAGTGGGTGCGACAGGCCCAAATTCTGTGTTGAGTACAATGACCCGGCGTCAAGAGTAATTTGTTGAGAAGAAGGCGGTTAAATATGCGCAATAATCGGAATGAAACTCTATACACAATAAAAGAAAATTTTTAGTTTTTATTTTTCAACTAAAACAGTGGTTGTCACAGAATAGTTCGTGATGTTAGCGTTAACGTTTTTTATTGGGGGCTGTTAAATTGAGCTTCTCGCTGAAGTAGAGAGACTACTTCTTTAAAACTAGAGTATGTCGTCTTTTAATTATTGTCTTCAGTTTCATCATCATCATCACGGCCCACAGCGCCAATAATTTTGAAAGGTGCCGTGATAATTGCAGCGCCGACTGAAATGGCTGCACCGGTGACAGCTGCTGCCGTCATGCCGACGGTTGTAGCACATGAAGTGGAAAATACTGTTGCAAGTATTAATAAGAAAAACTGAATTGAATTTTTTGTAATTTTCAAAATATTCCTCTAGATGAAATCAAAAAAATCTACTTCCCCGGTGGCAATCGAATATTCAGCACCGACCACTTTTAATTTATTTTTCCCTACATAAGTTTCCAGTAAGGGCGAGTCATGTCGTAATTGATTGGTTGAAGCCAGGATGTTGGCACGTATTGCAGCTTCAAGAAGTTTTTCTTCGTGGTGAATTAATTTTGTATCAAGTAAAGGTTCAACTGCTGGGCGTATTCGGTCAACGATGGAAAATACATTTGAATGGCTTTGTATGCCGGGGTGTTGAATATCATCCAGGGTTGCAGATACAGCGCCACAACAGGAATGGCCAAGCACGATAACGAGTTGGGTTCCGAAATTCTCGACTGCAAATTCAATGCTGCCTAATTGAGATGGCGCCACGATATTGCCAGCCACACGAATAACAAATAAATCGCCCATGCCCTGGTCAAATACGATTTCAGCCGGGACTCGTGAATCTGAACAGC
The DNA here is from genome assembly GCA_002746215.1 of SAR86 cluster bacterium. Classification (GTDB taxonomy): domain Bacteria; phylum Pseudomonadota; class Gammaproteobacteria; order Pseudomonadales; family Pseudohongiellaceae; genus UBA5109. Next base: position 30,576 of record NVWI01000016.1, on the reverse strand, counting down.
CTAGAATGATGGCAAAAGGGTTCTGGCTATCTTTATTTTTAGGAATGCTATTTATGTGGGCTTTTTTGTTACCTCTAATGCCAGCAACAAACCGTTTATTCCCTTCTTGTAATCTTTGTAATGATTCTTCAGCGCTAATCATCAACTTATGTTAATCCTCATTTAGTACAGAAAAACAAAACATACCTACATATGGTGACGCATCTTACCGCATAACGTGCCTAAGACTAAAACAAGTGCAATAACTAGCTAGAAGAAAAGCTGAATTTTGGTACAATGCGAATCTTTTGCCAAGTTGGAAAGAAGTTGTGGATTCTGAAAATATAATCTCAGAAGGCTTAAGCCTTATGCTGATGGGTATGGGGACGGTTTTTGTGTTCCTGACCATTTTAGTTTTTGTGACTTCTTTTATGTCTGCGTTAATACAAAAATATTTTCCGGAGACCAGTGCCGAGGTGTTGCCAACAGCAGCGTCTCCTTTATCAAGCGGTAAGAACAACCCTGCCTTACTGGCCGTAATTAGTGCGGCAATTCATGCTCATAGGTCTAGCAATAGATCGAACAAAAAATAAGTTAACAAAATAAGAGTATCGTCATGATTGAAGAAAGAGATCCAGTTGGAATTACTGAGCTCGTGTTGCGGGATGCACATCAGTCCCTTTTTGCAACACGCTTACGTCTGGAAGACATGTTGCCCATCGCTGAAAAAATTGATCAGGTTGGGTATTGGTCTGTTGAAACCTGGGGTGGGGCAACCTTTGATGCCTGCATTCGTTATCTTGGAGAAGATCCCTGGCACCGGATTCGTGAGCTTAAAAAAGCGATTCCTAATACGCCTCATCAAATGTTATTTCGCGCCCAAAACATCCTGGGTTATCGCCATTATGCTGATGATGTGGTGATTAGATTTTGTGAGCGGGCAGCCACAAATGGTGTTGATATATTTCGTATTTTCGATGCGATGAACGACGCCAGAAATATGGAAACGGCGATTAAAGCAGTTAAAAAGATTGGTAAACATGCTCAGGGCACCTTGTCTTATACCTTAAGTCCAGTGCATAACATTGATACCTGGATAGATCTGGCAAAACGCCTTGAAGACATGGGTTCAGACTCTATCTGTATTAAAGACATGGCTGGTTTGCTGCACCCTTATGAAGCGTATGAGCTTGTTACACGTTTAAAACAAGAAACTTCATTACCTATCCATTCGCAATGTCATGCTACGACGGGCTTGTCAGTACCAACAATTCTCAAACAGGTTGAAGCGGGTATCGATAATGTAGATACCGCTATTTCATCGATGAGCATGACGTACGGTCACTCTCCTACAGAGACTGTAAATGCAATGTTACATAATCATCCCGGAGATCCTGGCCTGAATTTAGATTTGCTGGCTGAAATTGCTGAATATTTCCGCGTAGTCAGGAAAAAATATGCGAAGTTTGAAGGTGAATTAAAGGGAGTGGACGCTCGAATTTTGGTGGCACAGGTGCCAGGTGGCATGCTAACAAACATGGAGAGTCAGTTGCGAGATCAAAAGGCTTCTGACCGTGTGGCTGAAGTGCTCAAAGAGATTCCACGGGTTCGTGAAGATTTAGGGAATATTGCGCTGGTAACACCGACATCTCAAATTGTTGGCACTCAAGCAGTTATTAATGTGCTTACCGGTGAGCGTTATAAAACTATTACCAAAGAAACTGCGGGCATATTGAAAGGTGAGTATGGATTGACGCCGGCGCCAATGAACAAAGAGTTGCAGACTAAAGTTTTGGATGGCGCTGAGCTTATTACATGTCGTCCGGCGGATTTGTTGGAGCCAGAAGTGGAAAGGCTGACAAAGGAACTGCGTGAGCTCGCAAAAGCTGACGGGATTAGGCTAGAGACAGGCGAACGTGAAATAGATGATGTCCTGACGTATGCCTTGTTTCCAGAGATTGGTTTGAAATTCCTGAAAAATCGAGATAACCCTGAGGCCTTTGAACCTGTGCCTACAGGTGAAGAGCTTAAACCTGCTGCACCTACGGCAGCTCAAAGTACGGCTGACACAAGTGTTTACACGGTCAGTGTCGGCGGTGAATCATTTGTTGTGCAGGTGAGCGAAGGTGGAGACATCAGCGCTATGACGCCAGTCGCAACACCTTCGCCCAGTGTGTCTCCTGCTCCTGCGGGTAATGCTGAGGCATTAAATTCGCCATTATCAGGTAATATTTTCAAGGTTAATGTTGCAGTAGGCGACTCTGTTGCAGAAGGCGATGTGCTGATAATTTTGGAAGCCATGAAGATGGAAACCGAAATTAAAGCGGCTAAAGCTGGTGTGGTGCAGAGTATTGAAATTAAAGAAGGCAGTGTCGTTTCAGTCGGCGATGTTCTGTTGACTCTTGCATAAGGAATAATCTTGGACAGCATAATTCAGTTATTCCATGATTCGGGTGTTTATCAGCTCGAATTTGGGCAGTTTACAATGATGCTGGTTGGCTTGCTGCTGATCTTTCTTGCGATTAAAAAAGGTTTTGAGCCGCTATTGCTTCTACCCATTGGTATGGGAGCGATTCTGGTTAATGTGCCTGGCGCGGGATTTTTAGCTGAGCCGGTATATGATGCTGCCGGTCATCTCGCTTCACCGGGAGGCATACTCTATTATATTTACGAAGCCGGTATCGCTACAGGCATATTCCCTTTGGTTATTTTCATGGGCGTAGGGGCAATGACAGATTTTGGCCCTCTCTTGGCAAACCCGAAAACCTTGTTTCTCGGTGCCGCAGCGCAGTTTGGTATTTTTACAACAGTAATAGGTGCAGTTGGGTTAAGTGCTGCTGGAATAATGGACTTTAGTTTGGCTGATGCTGCTGCCATCGGCATTATTGGGGGGGCAGACGGGCCTACTGCTATTTTTGTTGCTAGTCGATTGGCGCCGGATTTATTAGGTGCTATTGCCGTCGCCGCTTATTCTTATATGGCCTTGGTGCCGCTGATTCAGCCGCCTATTATGAGAGCTCTGACGACGCCTGAAGAGCGAAAAATAGAAATGCATCAGTTGCGCCCAGTATCTCAAACTGAAAAGATTATTTTTCCATTAAGCCTGTTGGTTCTAGTCGCCATGTTTTTGCCAAGTGCAGCCCCTTTATTGGGCATGTTTTGCTTTGGTAATTTAATGCGGGAAAGTAAGATGGTTGATCGTTTAAGTGATACTACCCAAAATGCTTTAATTAACATCACAACTATCTTTTTAGGCTTGGGGGTCGGTTCCAAACTTAGTTCTGAGTCCTTCTTGAATTTTGAAACACTTGGGATTTTAATATTGGGCATGGTGGCTTTTAGCATAGGAACAGCCAGCGGGGTTTTGATGGCCAAGCTTATGAATAAGTTTTCAGCAACGCCAATAAACCCACTTATCGGAGCTGCTGGGGTTTCAGCGGTGCCGATGGCAGCAAGAGTTGCCAATAAAGTAGGCCTGGAGGCTAATCCGCATAATTTCTTGCTGATGCATGCCATGGGGCCTAATGTAGCCGGTGTTATAGGTTCAGCAGTTGCTGCTGGGGTGATGATTTCCTACGTTGGCGGTTAATCATCTGTTAATTAGCTATTATTTAGACAATTCAAGCATCTAATTCCAATAAAACGGGGCAATGATCTGAGCCCATTTCCTGATCAAGAATCTCGGCATTAAGCACCTTATCAATAAAAGAGCTGGAACAGAGAAAGTAATCTATTCTCCAGCCTACATTTCTTGCTCTTGCTCCAGCACGGTAACTCCACCAGCTATATTTAACTGTCTCCGGGTTAAGGTGTCGAAAGGTATCTAGAAAGTTTGAAGACGTAAGATTATCAATTCCATCAATTTCCTCCTGCATAAACCCGGCACTTTTGTTGTAGTTTGGCTTGGGTCTTGCCAGGTCTATATCTTGATGAGCGACATTCAGATCACCACAAACAATAACGGGTTTGGATGCTTCGAGTTTCTTCAAATAATTTAAAAAATCCCGGTCCCACTGTTGTCGATAAGAGAGGCGCTTTAATTCATTGCCTGAATTAGGCGTATAAACAGTCACTAGATAATGCGTAGAAAATTCAGCACAGATGACTCGACCTTCCTGGTCATGTTCTTCTATGCCTATATCGTAGGCGACATTTAGTGGTTTTTGCTTAGTCAGTATTGCGGTGCCAGAATAGCCCTTTTTGACAGCAGAATTTACCAGCAGTTGATATTCATCAAGTTCCTGTAAAGTTTCACTCACCTGGTCATTCTGGGCTTTAGTTTCCTGTAAGCATAATATGTCAGGATCTAGCTGTTTTATTTGTTCAATAAAGCCTTTCTTAGCAATTGCTCGTACACCGTTTACGTTCCAGGATATTAACTTCATATAACTCCATGATTTTAATCGGGAAATTAAGACGTCCCTACGCTTAGAAACCCCATAATGAAAGTGTGGAATAACTGTGAATTATGCATGACTTAGATTGAAAAGGGTTAGTGAAATCCATAGTATAGATATTAAGTAAAGAGATGCTTGATGAGCTTGTTTTTACTGGAATTTAGAGGGTATCATTAAGCGCTCATTTTTAATGAGCATGGATAAGCTTGAAAAATTTGTAAATTGAAGTGGTTGGTATGGTGCCTGCTTTAATTGACTATATGAAGATGTTGTAAGACATCTTATGCACCAAACACTATCGAGGAGAATGATTATGAAGCAACGCAAACAAAACCTATTTACCGCGTTTGTCCTGTCACTTGGTTTTACCTTGTTTGCAATGGGTGCAGTGAAAGCTCACCACTCATTTCCAGCGACTTACGTAATGGATGAGATAGCGACTATCGAAGGTACTATGGTGCAGTTCTTATTCCGTAACCCACATTCATTTGTTCACGTGATGGTTTCTGATGAAGAAACCGGTGAGAACCAACGTTGGGCAGTCGAGTGGGGTGGTGCGAGTGCACTGTCCGGTTCAGTTGACCGTTCAAGCCTGAAACCAGGTGACCAGGTACGTATTTCTGGCCAACCAGGTCGTAACCCTGAAGATCACCGCATACGCATGCAAAGCCTTGAAGTTATCGATGGTGACTTTATTTGGGAAGGTGACTTCGATTAATAGAGCATTTAGACTCTAGTTGAATTATAAGCACTAACGGTTTCTATCAAGAGCCGTTAGTGTTTTTGTTTGTGAAAGTACAGTTTTCTACATCGCTAATGCGTTATACCTACTCTTAGGGGGTTTTAGTTTATGTCTCTCCACTTTAAAAAAGTTTTTTCTGGTTTGCTGTTGAGCACACTTATTGCTCCGGTATTTCAGGCTCAGGCTGGTATTGCTGGCTATTGGGCGCCAATTTTTCATGAGGATTTCGAAGAGCGTTTGCCTGGGCCTGAAGCCGGTGATTATGCCGGCGTTCCGCTGAATGATGCGATGAGGCTAAGGGGTGATAGCTGGCAGTCTGGTCTTCTTAATGTTCCAGAACACCAGTGCAAACCTCACCCTTCGACTTATGGCTTTCGTGGTATTGGTAATCTTAGAATCCTGGAAGAGNGTTGATACTACTTCTACTCAGGATTTAATTGCATTACATACTCACATCGAATGGCAGGCTCAGCAACGTACTATATGGATGGATGGGCGGGATCACCCAAGTGAAACTGCTCCTCATACCTGGGGTGGATTTTCGACGGGTGAGTTCGTTGGAGATACGCTGGTTGTACATACAACTCACCTTAAGTCTGGTTGGATTCGCCGTAATGGTTTGGCTTTAACTGATGAGGCGACGTTGGATGAGCTTTTCTTTTTAAATCAAGAAGGCACATTGTTGACGCATGTTTCTATTGTGACTGATTCTAATTATTTAACTGAACCCTTCGTAAGAACAAATGGCTTTGAGTGGTTAACCAGAGCTGAGATGGGTCCTTATCCGTGCCGTTCAGCTGTTGAACTGGATCGCCCAGTAGGAGAGATTCCACATTGGATGATGAATTCAGAAGAAGCACTTGTGGGTAGAGAGGAGTTCGCAGAACGTTGGGATATTCCTGTAGAAGCAGGTCGAGGTGGCGCACACACAGCATTACCTGAATATATTGATGTGGTTAGGTAAAACTAGGTTTTGGAGAATAAGAAAATGGTTATTAAAAAATTGATAAGCTGGAATAAAGCGACAAATCATATCCAAAAAGCACTTGGAGCCTGTTTGCTTACCTCGGCTCTCGTTGCAGGAACATTTGCTCAGGACATGTCTGATGTCGAAGTGAAGTCCTATCATGTTGCCGGGCAGGTCTGGGTGTTAACTGGAGCTGGGGGCAATGTAACGGTGCAGATCGGAGATGACGGTGTGTTAGTTGTCGATACGCAATTCGCAGAAACAGCGCCTAAAATTGTAGCTGAAATTAGACGTTTGGCCCCAGGAAAAATTATTCGCTATGTGATTAATACGCATGGTCATGGCGATCATACTGGTGGGAACCAGATTATTCGTGATGCAGGTGCAACGATTGTCGCGGGTAATGAAGCAAGAGATGTGATCGAAACTGGAGCTGAAGTTATCGCGCATGAAAATGTCCTGTTATCTATGGCAACAGCATCTGATCCAGAGATTCCTTTCGATCTATGGCCAACAGAAGTTTATATTGGCGATCAGTATGACCTTTACTTCAATGATGAGCCTATTGAATTGCTTTATCAGGGGCGGGCACATACTAACGGTGACACCATGGTGTTTTTCCGTAAGTCTGACGTCATAAGTACAGGTGATATTTACTTTACGGAAGGTTTCCCTTTTAKTGATGAATCAAATTTTGGTCATATCAATGGGATTATTGATGGCTTGAATGAAATTATTAGGATCACAGTTCCTCGCGAGCAACAGGAAGGCGGTACCATGGTGATTTCTGGTCACGGGCGTATCGCTGATGAAGCTGATGTCGTTGATTATCGGGACATGATTACGATTATTCGTGACCGTGTGCAATATATGATTGATCAGGGCATGAGCTTGAATGAAGTTTTGGCTGCACAACCATCACGTGATTATGACGGGCGTTACGGGAATGGATTTATCTCTCCTGAACAATTCATAACAGCTGCTTACAACACGTTGAGCGAGTAGGAGTAAAATAATGAAATTAAGAACATTTACTAAAATTGCTGCGTTTTTCGGTATTACTGTATTAGCTACATCTGCTGTTGCTCAGCGTGGCGGTCCTCCTCCTGGTCCACCACCAGAGCCAAGAGATGCAGCTCCAATTAATTTGGATAGACTTGAAGGCCAGTGGGTTGCAATCGTCAACGAAGACTGGTTATGGCGCATGCGAGTTGCTGAGAAAGGTGACTTTACAAGTATTCCTTACAATGATCATGCGCGTGAAGTCGGCGAAGCTTGGGATGAATCCATGACTGGCTCATGTTTAGCCTATGGTGCTGCAGGCGTCATGCGTCAACCACAACGTCTACGCATTGAATGGGAATCTGATTCAGAGCTTAGACTAGAAACTGATTATGGCCAACAGACTCGTCATTTTATCTTTAACGAGCCGGCTCCAGAAAATACACCGCGTAGTTTGCAAGGGTATTCTATGGCTAGTTGGGAATATGATGCAGCAGTACCACTTGGTTTTGCGGGTTTTTCCAGATCAACTGATGACCTTCAAAATGGTTCAATGAAGATTGAGACTAGTCATTTAACCGCTGCTTGGTTACGTTCAAATGGTGCACCAGTGAGTGAAAATGCTACTGTCACAGAATATGTTGATGTGTTTGCTGATCCAACTGGTAATGACTGGGTGGTATTTACCACTATTGTTCATGATCCGGAATACTTGAATACTGACTTTATCACCAGTTCTCATTACAGACGTGATAATAATCGCGGCGCGTGGGACCCACGTCCTTGCGGTATGTAAGTTAGGTAGAAAGTTAGAAAATAGAAAAAAAGCCTCACTAGTGAGGCTTTTTTTTGCTTAAAATTTTAAAAAATTAAGTCAATAAAAAGGAGCCTTAAGGCTCCTTTTTTACTTGCGTTGAAACTGTTTACTAAACTTTCTCAATGATAGAGGCAATGCCCTGACCTACGCCTATACACATTGTACAAAGGCCATAGCGTCCGTTTGATCGGTGTAATTGATTAACTGCTGCAATCATTAAACGAGATCCACTTGCACCTAAAGGGTGACCAAGTGATATAGCTCCACCGTTTGGATTAACGTGAGCGGCATCATCTGGTAGGCCTAAGTCACGGGTAACTGCTAATGCTTGTGCTGCAAAAGCTTCATTAAGCTCGATGACATCCATTTGATCTAAGCTTAATCCTGTAGAGGCCAGAAGTTTTTTTGTTGCGGGAGAGGGGGCAAATCCCATTATTGATGGTGCAACGCCTGCTGTGGTTGAAGCGACTATGCGTGCGCGTGGCGTTAGGCCATGTTTTTTAATGGCGGCTTCAGATGCAATGATCATAGCTGCAGCACCATCATTGATGCCTGAAGCATTACCAGCGGTAACTGTGCCGCCTTCTCGGACGACTGGGCGTAGTTTTGCCAGTACGTCTATGCTGCTGAGGCGTGGATGTTCGTCGGTATCGAAGATAATGGGGTCTGCTTTACGCTGAGGAATTGAAACGGGGGTTATTTCTTCCGCCAAACGCCCTGCATTTTGAGCATCGGCTGTTCGTTGTTGGCTTCTAAAAGCAAAAGCATCTTGATCTTCACGGCTAATAGAAAACTGATCTGCAACATTTTCAGCGGTTTCTGGCATGCTATCAACGCCATGCATCGTTTTTAACTGTGAGTTTACAAAGCGCCAGCCCATGGTGGTATCTTCTAATTTGATGTTACGTGCAAAAGGACTTGCGCCTTTACCCATGACAAAAGGTGCACGAGACATAGATTCGACACCGCCAGCAATAATTAAGTTAGCTTCGCCCGATTTAATGGCTCTTGCTGCCGCGGAAATGGCGTCCAGACTAGAGCCACATAAGCGATTCATTGTTGTGCCGGTGACTTCAACTGGGAAGCCTGCGAGTAATAGGGACATTCTTCCCACATTACGATTATCTTCACCAGCCTGATTGGCGCAACCGTAAATAACATCATCAACTGCTTGCCAATCCACATTAGGGTTTCTTTGCATTAACGCTTTAAGTGGAACAGCGCCAAGGTCATCGGCTCGAATTGAAGATAAAGAACCACCGTAGCGACCAAAAGGGGTGCGGATAGCATCACAAATAAATGCGTCAGTCATAATTTTTCCTTATATTTCGTAATCAGCCATACGTCGCTCGGTGACATATGGGCCTAAATAGTCTTTAAAATCCAGGTGCAAAGGGTGCTGATTATAATGAGCCAGAGCATCCCAGTTTTCAAACTCTGAATACAGCACGATGTCTGCGGACTTATCTGCGCGACTTGTATCAGCATTCACCTCAAGCGTAATAAGGCCCGTAATCTGCTCGCGCATTTGTTGTAATAACGCCGCTGCATTTTCGCAATACTGTTTACTTAAACTGGGTTTATCTACTTTCCAACATACAATATGTTTTATCATAATTCACTTTAATAAAGTTATTTAACTAATTGATTTCTAATATTAAATAGGACTTCCAAGGTAGGCGATTCCATCATTAATATTGATAGGGACTATTTCCAATTTACTGCCTTGAGGTGGGCCTTCTGTACAAAAACCGTCATGTATTCTGAATTTTCCCATGTGATGCTGGCACATAAACATAGTGCGATCGAGGTTAAGAAACTTACCTGGATCGAGGTTAAGTTTTATTTGGAAATGCGGGCAGCGGTTTAAATAGCAACGTAATATGCCTTCATCATTGTATATAAACAGATTAAAGGGATACTTTGATTCGCTGGAGAAATTAACTTCTCTCGTATCTCCTGGCAATATATCGTCAACCCTGCAAAGTTCTGTGCCAGTTGGAGGAACATTCCTTTCTTCATGCCAGCGTCTCATCAGAACTGTTTTCCTGACTCTTTCTTTGCTATAGATGAGAATAACAACACTTTTGATGCAACTTTAACAAGCAACTCTATGAATTAGGGCCGGGTACCAGAGTATGCATTCTGTAGCAGCTCTCTTACACCGTCTAAAGTTACTTCACGAGGGTTGTAATAAGGCTTGGAAAGGGCAATTTCTGCTGCTTTGTCCAAATCTTCTTCCTTCATGCCAATAGCTTCAAGCGTTGTTGGTGCGTTTACTTTGCCTAATAGGTCGAAGAGGGCGCCTGCAGCATTATCAGATGTCGTGTTTAAAGCACGAGCAATTGCGGCCATGGCCTCAGGTGCATGTTCCTGATTGTATTTGGTGGCATGGGGGATGATGACCGAATGCACTTCAGCATGCGGTAAACCAAAAGATCCGCCTAAGGTGTGACAGAGTTTGTGGTGTATAGACATACCCACTGTCCCCAATACGGTTCCAGATAGCCAGGCGCCATATAAGGCCTTGCTTCTAGCATCCATATTTTCCGGCTCAACAACTACTACAGGCAAACTTTCAGCGAGGGCTTTGATGCCTTCTTCAGCCATTAGTGAAATCACTGGATTTTTGTTTTCAGCATAGAGTGCTTCTACACAATGCGCGATAGCATTAATGCCACTCGGGCCAGAAATAAAATCTGGTAGGGTGACTGTTAATTCGGGGTCATAGATCACTGTTTTAGCCAGAACTTTTTGATCGCGGCCAGTGGTTTTTACGCCATTTTCTGTAATGCCCCATATAGGTGTCATTTCTGAACCAGCATATGTTGTAGGAACCACAATAGAAGGAAAACCGGTTTCTAAAGCCACGGCTTTGCCTAGACCAATCGTGGAGCCACCACCGACACAAACACAGCCATCATTATTGTTGGCTTTGATTTCGGCCATAATGGCATTAATAGACTCTCTAGGGACGTGCATGATTGCTTGATCAAAGATATTGCTCTCAAAACCGTCACCCAGTAGCTCTTTAGTTGAGACGGCCAGATCTTTTTGAAATTCAGTTGAGATGATCATGGGTCTTTTGATGCCGAGTGAAGCAACTTCCTGAGGAAGTTGCTTCAAGGTGCCAGCACCAAAAATGATGCGTTGGGAGTTTGGATGATAAACAAATTGCATAGTACGTTTGCCTCTTTGCCTTTAAATCTTAAGATTAACGGGGATAGAAAGGTGGAATTTTAGCGTCGATATTAACCCAAATAGATTTAGCGACAGTGTATTCGCGCATCGCTTCAAATCCCATCTCRCGGCCATAGCCTGAACGGCCAACACCGCCAAATGGGCTTGCAGGATTTACGCGTTTATAGCAATTAATCCAGACCATACCGGCGTGAATGTCGCGGGCAAATTTATGTGCTCGGGTAATGTTGCTCGTCCATAAGCCGCTGCCTAAACCATATTCAGTTGCATTCGCTAGTTCCATTGCTTCTTCGTCTGTTTTGAACGTAGTGACGACAACGAAGGGGCCGAAGACTTCCTCATGGAAGACCCTGTCTTCAGGTTTACATCTAACAATTGTAGGCAGTACGAAACAGCCTTTCTTAAGAACTTCATCATCCGGTTGATGACCGCCTGTCAAAAATTCACCACCTTGTTCTTTGGCGATTTCGCAATATTCTAAGACTGTATCGAGGTGACGTTGGGAAGTCAGAGGGCCCATTTCAGTGCTTGGATCGGTCGGATCACCGATTTTTATGCTTTTGGCTAAGGCTACAAATTTTTCGAGGAACTCATCAACGACATCTTCGTGAATAATCAAACGCGAACCTGCAATACATGCTTGACCTTGATTGTGGAAAATAGCAAAAGCAGAACCGCCGACAGCGGCAGGGATATTGGCATCTGCAAATATGATGTTGGCGCCTTTACCACCCAGTTCTAACTGAAGTTTTTTAATGGTTTTTGCAGAGGCTTTAATAATTTTTTCACCGACAGGAGTAGAACCGGTAAAGCAGATTTTGCCAATACCTTCATGTTCGGCCATATGCTGACCCGCGATACTGCCTTTACCAACGAGAACGTTGACTACGCCAGCAGGAATGCCAACTTCCATCATTAGATCGGCAATGCGCAAAGTCGATAGAGGAGTGAGCTCAGCAGGTTTTATCACGACAGTGTTACCAGCGGCTAAAGCAGGAGCCATTTTCCAGCTGGTAAACATTAACGGGAAATTCCAAGGTACAATTTGGCCAACAACCCCAATTGGTTGGCGATCCACGTAGTTTAAAAAGCCAGCATCAACAGGAATTACTGAACCTTCTAATTTGTCAGCCATGCCACCGAAGTAGCGGAAACAGTATGCTGTTCGTTGGACATCCAGATTACGAGTGTCACGAATTGGATGACCAGTATCCATCGTTTCGATCTGAGCCAGTTCTTCAGCATTTTCTTCAATTTTATCAGCCAGCTTCAATAAATAATGACCACGTTCAGAAGCACTTAATGCCTTCCATCCAGCAAGTGCGGCTTGGGCGGCGGCAACGGCTTTATCGACATCGGCTTCTTTAGCTTCAGCGACCTTGGTGATCAAAGAGTTGTCATAAGGGTTTAGTACATCAATGGTAGTGCCAGCTTCACCGTCTACCCATTCGCCGTTTATTAATAATTTGTCGATAATTTTCATAGTGATCCAAGCTTATTTATTGAGAAAAAAAGCTGCTGCTCAGAATTGAGCAGCAGCTATTTGAAGTAAAGAACGTAACTGCAGTTAAAAGAGTTATTAAAACTCAACGCCTACTCTAGGCACAGTTCCATTTTTGATTTTTTCCATGATTTCAGGTGAGCCATTTTCCCATACGATCAGCATTGAACGTTTAGGCGAGAAGCCCTGGTGACGAATATCGGCAGGCATACAAGCAACATCACCAGCACGCATGATAAGCGAAGCGCGAGGCTTGCTACTTTTACCATCTTTTATTTCCCAGACAATCTCATCAGAGCATTGTATAAACCATTCAACACGGTCATTGCCATGCTCTACGGGTAAAATATACTCTTCGGTAGTCGGGCAAAGTAGGCTCTGTTTGCAAATAGAAACAATTGATGGATTCCAGGTAACATCAGATCTGGATAAATGAGCCCACAGGTTAAAGCCATGAATCTGGTCTTCGAAACCTGGCTCTGCTTCAACCACAGGGTTGGATTGATCGACATCTTTAAAGTGACGGTTAACAGTGTAGCCAGTTTCATCAGAACGTATTTCTGTATCACCAGGCATGCCAATCATGCGCTGTGCGACCTGGCGTGTACGTGAAATAGCTTCATCGTTATTACCATTCTTTGGTCCCCAGGCAGTACCTGTTTCCTGTGGTGCGGCGAATGGATCAAAACCTTCAATAGTCCAGTCTGACAATATAGCTTTAAAGATTTCCATTAATTCTTCTGAAGGGAAGTTCTCCATAAAGTCTTTGCCGTTGTTAACATACTCTTCGTTTTGTGTGCCGATGAAGAGGTCGACGTTGCCGTAATGATTTATGGTTCCAAATACACTGTCGAAATTAACGGTACCATAGAAGAAACCCCAGGCAATATCGCGCATCAAGGCTTTCAGAAAGTCATCAATCGGCATGACATATTCGCCATCCGGATAGTCGACATAGGCGAAATATTCGTCCCGGCGGAAAGTGAAGCTGCCGGCAGAAAAATTCTGATAACCGGTTTGTTCATTACTTACTGCTACGTTTAGATTTGTCATTGTGATAACCCTACCTTTTCTTGCTGTATATGTTGTTAATGTATGCTTTTGATTATTAAAGTCAATAGTTTACGTCAGGCAAATCTCACTCCATTTTTCGTTAGACTCATCGCCGAGAATTGCCTGAAAAACCAAGGTTGCGGGTTTGGCAGCTTTAAAGGAGTAAGCCGTCTTTTCAGGTAAGAGCGCCTGATGTCCACGATTTAATGTAATTTTTCCCATATATTGCCCGGCTGGTTTGTCATCAAGGCGGAAAGAGCCATCTTTTTCATCGTCAATAAAACTGGTGTCGTCCATTTTTATGTAATGCACTTCAACGTCGTAGTCAAAAGCGATAGCAAATTCATCATGGGAGCATGTGTACCAGGGTGATTCACCTTCAGCTTTGCAAGACTCTATGGTGTAAACCAGGTTTTTGGCTACGACAACACGCTCGTAAGGGGCGTATTTAGAGGCAACTTCGTAGATGTTTGAAAAGACATAGTCTTTAACGTTGCCGCTAACCATCTGTACACCACCTTTATTATAGTTATCGATGGATGCATACGTTGTTTTATATTCCACAGACATTTTGATCTCCTGTAATAAGTTTTTTTAAATGTAGTTGTTGTGTCTGGCTAAGTTAAATCAGTAAATCCCGTGCTGCATTGATAGGGATCAAGTATAAACTTCCTCAGCGAGTTAGTTTTATGAGCTTGACAATGTTCATATAGCGAACTAATGTGACTCTCTGCGAACTCAATTGAAAGATGATGCAAAATGAACCCAGATAAGTCAAGTGTAATTGGGGCTGACAGCAAGGATTATGTTACCTCATTAGCACGTGGATTGGCAGTTATTCGCTGCTTTGAGAAAGACCGCTGCAAGCTCAGTTTAACTGAGGTGGCCAAGCATACTAATTTAGCGCGTGCGACTGCCAGGAGGTTTTTACATACCTTGAATGCTTTAGGTTATGTCGAGACAGACGGTAAGCTTTTCTGGTTATCCCCTAAAGTATTAAATCTAGGTTTTTCCTATCTTAGTTCTCAACCTCTAGTTGAACTGATTCAGCCTTATATTAGAGAGGTGAGTGATAAAACGTGTGAATCTTGTTCCGTTTCTGTGCTTGATTTGCCCGATATTGTTTATATAGCCAGGAGTCTGATCCAGCAGATTATGTCGGTGAGTTTGCATATCGGGACGCGATTGCCGGCAATCAGCACGTCGATGGGAAGGGTTTTACTGGCAGCATTGCCTGATACTGAAATTGAATTGTTTTTTAAATCTTTAGATATAAAAAAATATACAAAATATACACTTACAGGATATACCTCTATTTTAGATGAAGTATTTTTGGCAAGAAAACAGGGCTATTCGGTAGTTAATCAGGAGTTTGAAATTGGCTTGTGTTCTGTTTCAGTGCCTATCCTGAATAAAGAGGGAAAAACCTTGGCAGCGATCAATATAAGTTCGCAACCGCAAAAGATGGATAAGAAACGTTTGCACGATGAGTTGATACCAAACCTACAGGCAGCAGCCAGGAAAATTTCAGACGTGCTGCCTGCAGAAGAGCGTTTGTTAATTTAGATTTATTCTTCCAGCTCTACTCGGTAATTTGCAGAGGTCTTCTCAGCAATTTCTTCAAGGCTTGAGCCGGGCATTACTCTAGCTAGAACAAGTTGGCCTTTTACGAAGCGGAACACGGCTAATTCTGTGATGATCACATCAACGACATCAAGAGCGGTTAAAGGCAATACACAGCTAGGAACAATTTTTGGTGAACCGTCACGACTGGTGTGAGTCATGGTAACGATCAGGCGTTTAGAGCCTGATGACAGGTCCATGGCGCCACCTACACCAAGTAAGGGTTTGCCAGGAACTGCCCAGTTTGCCAGATTGGCTGCTTCATCGACTTCTAAGCCACCAATGACTGAGACATCGACATGCCCACCCCTGATCATTCCAAAGGAAATGCATGAATCAAAATAACTGGCACCAGATAATTCACTCACCGGGACTTTGCCTGCATTGACGGGGTAATCCATTGCACCACCTGACTCAGGGCGTGGTCCAACGCCAAGCATGCCGTTTTCTGTGTGCATTAAAATGCCATGTTCGGGCGTAATTAAATCGGCAACAAGAGTCGGAATGCCTATGCCAAGGTTTACAACATCACCTGGACTGAGCTCTGCCAGAGCAGCACGCGCAATATTCATGCGAGATTCATCGACCTTATCGCTTTTTGGTGGAACAGAAGCCGAAGAGCCTAAATCTTCCAGAGTTAATTTAGCTTCTACCAGATAATCTACAAAACAGCCTTGGGTATGAATGAAGTTTGGATCAAGCTCGCCAAGCGGCACAATTTCTTCAACTTCAACAATAACCACTTTTGCAGCTGTCGCGGCGGCTTGGTTAAAGTTATTTTCAGTCATGCGATATTGTAAATTTCCGGCAGTATCGGCTTTCCAAGCTCGAATTAATGCCACTTCACCATACAAAGGTGGAATCAACACCATATCTTTACCGTTGATATTTCGAGTTTCACGCCCTTCAGCGAGTACAGTTCCTGCAGAAGTAGGGGTGAAAAATCCACCTAGACCAGCGCCGCCAGCTCGCATCGCTTCACAAAGTGTTCCCTGCGGCAGTAATTCAACTTCCATTTCTCCCGCTTGAGCAGCCTTTACAGCTTCTGGATTACTGGTAAAGAAAGAACCAATAGCTTTCTTGAGTTGGCCGTTGCGCAGTAAGCGTCCACCACCTAAACCTGGCTCACCAACGTTGTTGCCCACGTAAGTCAGATTTTTTACATCCGTTTCGGCAATTGCATGTAATAAATGCACAGGATTTCCCGTCATGCCGAAACCACCAACGATTAAAGTATCTCCATCGGAGATTTTAGTGGCGGCTTCCGCCAATGTAATTTGTGGTACTACCTTCATACTTCCTCGCTTTTGTCTATTTAAGTATAGCTTTAGGTGATTGTGTTTATTTATTTGCTCTCAGCTAGAATGAAATTATATACAACCTTTTCAAACGGCATTTCTACATTCATTTCTTTAGCAAGTGCTTCGTCGTTACAATCTTTATACTCGCCTACTAATGAAGTTTTCGTTGCGAACACCGCATCAGAGTCTAGGTATTCATCTTCATTAGTAAATATATGCGTGCATAATCGTTTGTAACCTGGTGCAGTAATGATGAAATGTAAATGGCCTGGGCGCATAGGATGACGTCCACAAGCTCTAAGCATATCGCCTACAGGTCCATCTGTTGGGACAGGGTAAGCGGCTGGCTTTTCTGTCGCAAAGTAATATTTACCATCTTCACCAGTAACAAAACGCCCAGTAAGATTATGGTCTGGCATATTTTCATCTTGCATGTGGTAAAAACCATCACTTGAAGATTGCCAAACATCAAGAGTAGCACCAACTATTGGTTGCCCTTGCTCGTTGCTTATATCGCCCATAACAACAGCACGTATGCCTTTTTCAGTTGCTTGCTGGACGATATTGGCTCCCATTGGTAGTTCTGGTGCGCCTTCAGCATAAAAAGGTCCAAGTACGGTGCTTTCTGTTGCGCTGCCACCCGCCGAGTCATGGTTAATTGAGTCAACTAGAGAGGAAAGACCGAGGGTGTCTGATAAAAGTATGAATTCCTGGCGTACATCATCACACTTTTGACCGACTGCTGTTAGAAATTGAATGCCTGCAAACCATTCTTCTTCGGTAAGCTCTACATCCTTTGCGAAAGCGTGAAGGTGGGTGATTAGGCTTAGCATAACTTTGCGAAATCGAGGGTCTTTAGTTTTATCCCCATATTCTTCTAGAACGGCGTCTGGTAGATTGTTTAGCCCAAAATCTTTCACTTTAACTGTCATTTTTTTTTCCCTTTATGAATGTTTAGTTATTGAATCTAAAAATAGACCGATATCGATTGCAGTGCAGCATTCAATCAAGATACTAGTCTCTGTGCAAGAAGGATTGTTGTCTTGAATCAATCCCATTACAGAGAAAATGATTGCTTAATATTTTTGTTCGAATAGTGAACTTTAGAGTCTCTATGCGAACATTTTTATAGAATAGAGACAGACTGTCAAGAATTGTTTTGAGAGGCCAAAGACGCTGGGGAATAAAACTTTTCTTGGATGCTCTTGCTCAAGAATTTTCTTGTTGCCGGCTATATGATTATTAAATGAGCATATAAAATTTAAATATTTTGTAATCCATTTGTAACTATGAGGAAATTGGCGTTCCCGACAGGGGTCGAACCTGTAACCTGCTCCTTAGGAGGGAGCCGCGCTATCCAGTTGTGCCACGGGAACTTAAGAAGTGATTCTATCAACTGTAATAGAGCTTAAATAGGCTTAGGCTAAATTTTATCTAACAACGGTCGAAGAATTACCTATTGCAAACATCCCGCTTTAAGCTAGTGGCCCCTAAAGTGGAGTTATTCAGTGCTGCATGTTTCGCTAAAAATTCCCAAAAAATTAAGTGTTCTTATGACTTGCCACTCTTTTTTGAAGCTATTATTGACAGTATTTATTGATTAAGGCAGCCAACTTTCGTGTCAACATTCTTGCTGATTTATCACTAGAGTGGTATTAATGAGTGTAGTTTAAATCAAATAGAAATCAGCTGTATTTATAGCGTTCTGTTTAAATTTGAATACTTGTACGGGCAAGTAATTATGCTGCTCTTGAGGTGAAAAAACATGTAGCAGAACAAGCTGATGCTTGTGATGTGGATAGGAGGCCTGGTGTGGACGCGAAATTTGAATTACATCCGCAAACCTACGAATGGATGATCCACTTATTTAACCGGATCAGAAAGGTTCTCGGCTTAAACATAAAGTTCCATGGTGACCCTGAACTCCTTGAAGAAGGAGAGATATTTGTTTTTAACCATTTTTCCCGCATTGAAACATTTCTTCCGCACTGGGTGATTTTCAACGAAACGGGTGCCTTCTGCCGTAGTATCGCCAGCGCAAGTTTATTTAAAAGTAATGACATGTTTGCCAGTTTCCTCTGGAAGGTTGGGGCTATTCCTACTAACCATAGCGAGTTGTTTCCTGTTCTTGTTGCTGAAGTCATGCGCGGGAAGAAAATAATTATTTTCCCTGAAGGGGGAATGGTTAAGGACAGAAAAGTTCAAAATGAAAAGGGAAAATTCAGGGTTTATTCCAGGTCTTCAAAAACAGTACGTAAACACCATACAGGCGCCGCAGTTCTTGCTAATGCTGTAAGTACCGTTAAAGAGTCGATTCTTCTTTCGGAAAAAAAGAAAGACTGGAGCCGTATTGATGACTGGGTGAAAACCCTTGGTGCAGAGTCTCGCACGAAGCTTCTTTATATCGCCCATAAACGAACAAACATAGTGCCTTGCAATATCACCTTCTTTCCTCTGCATACGGATGAAGGTTTCTTCCTGCGACAAAAAAAATTATTCAACAAAGATCTTAGTAAGCGCGCTCGTGAAGAACTCATTATTGAGTCAAATATACTGTTTAAACATACAGACATGGATATGCGTCCATGTCAGCCAATTTATGTTTCGGAGTTTATGTCCTGGTGGGAAAAAAAGGTGCAAAGGCTCATTGCTAAAAGAATTAATTCTATTCACGATTTGTATGCGCTTGATGACGTCAGTAATTCTCAATTAGCGAAATTTATAAGAGGGGTGTTTAAACAAAGCACTGAAAAGGTACGCGATAAATTCATGGCGGAAATATATGGAGCCATCACCATAAATGTTAACCATTTAGCCTCATCAATTATTTTTAAACTTATTGAAGAGGAAGAGTTTTCTATCAGGGTGAGTGATTTATGTCTGTGTCTCTATGTGGCGATAAAGAAAGTTCAGCAATCGCCTGTGGCACATTTGCATCGTGGTTTAAAAAATCCTAAACAGTATAGAAGCTTATCTATAGACGGACAGATGGAATGTGTCTCCGATAATGAATTGGGGAAGCTTTTGCAATCAGCTGAAAAGCAGGGATTGATTCAAATTGAAGAGGGCGTGGTAAATCTACTGGACAAACTACAGCATGATTACGATTTAGATACCGTCCGTTTGAAAAACACCCTGAAAGTTTACGCGAATGAAATGGCTCCTGTACCTGCTGCTTGTGAAGCTGTTGATGCTGCTGTCAGTGAATATAAGTCTTTAACACAAGAAAGGCAGGCTGACTTTCTTTTGGATGATGAACAAAGAAACTATGACTGGCATCGTCAGTATTACAGCAAACAACGTTTTGATGAGGTCAATGTACTTGAAACAGCAACAGAAAGCGGCAGACCCTATCTGATTAAAGGTAAGGGAAGTGCAGCGCGAACAGGGGTGTTATTGGTGCATGGATTTTTGGCTTCTGCGGCTGAAATGAGACCTGTTTCGGATGAGTTGCTTAGCTTGGGCTTTACTCAATATGCGCTGCGCCTAGAAGGCCATGGAACGTCTCCAGCTGATCTGGATAAACAAACATGGGAAGACTGGGTGAAATCGGTCAACATTGCTTACAAACTTTTATCTATGTATGTCGATGAAATCATCATCCTTGGTTTTTCAGCCGGCGCCTTATTGTCTTTCTATAAGGCAGCGGAAAGTCCACCGAATTTAAGAGGAGTCATTGCCGTGAATGCCGTCATGAAAATTCAACACAAAGCCATGATATTTGTTCCTTTAATGCATGGCGTATCAAAGGTGGTCGGGAAAATTCCAGCTCTGGAAAACAGTATGCGTTATAAAGCCAACAAGCCTGAGCATCCTGAGGTGAATTATCAAAGCATTCCCGTGTCGGCTCTTTATCAGCTGTTGCAGTTGATTGATGAAGTGACGAAAAAATTAGAAGATGTCAGGGTGCCTTGTCTCTTACTACAGTCAACGCAAGACCCTGTGATTGAGGTGCAAAGTTCTGATCTAGCTCAAAAGAAATTGACAGGCTCACAGGTTACACTGGTAGAAATTGAGTCCTCAAAACATGGCATTCTGTACGAAAATGTAGGGGATACTTTTTCTGAAATTACGACTTTTCTCATGCGCTTGGTGACAGGAAGAAAGCATTGAAGTGAAGCAGTAATAAGTTAACTAATTAATTAAGTAGGGAGGTGCATCATGAACGAATGGCTTATTCTTCTTACCTTGCTAATTGGCGGCGCCCTGCTGCTTGCCTACATCAATGCCTCAGGCATGTTGTGGGCCATAGGCCTTATTGTGATACTGATACTTATTTCTGTATTGGTGGATATAGCGGTCATTTGCTTGGTTTTGATCGGTTTGCTTGTCGGCCTTTTGGTTGCGCTGATCTTGTTCGATAGCCTTCGTAAAACCTATATTACCCAGCGCATTCTTAGTTTATTTCAGTCGCAGATTCCAACAATGTCATCGACAGAGCAGGAGGCATTGGAGGCGGGTGATACTGGCTGGGAAGGCGAGTTATTCAGGGGGCAACCACACTGGAATAAACTTAAAGCTTATAAGCTGGGTTTAACGGATAAAGAAAAAGCCTTCATAGCTGGCCCCGTTGAAGCCTTATGTGCGCTGACAAATGACTGGCAGATTACCCATGAGCTGAATGACTTGTCGCCAGAAACATGGCAGTTCATCAAAGACAATAAATTCTTTGGCGTGATTATTCCAGAACAGTTTGGGGGGCTAGGGTTTTCGGCGCAATGTCATGCAGCAGTCATCAGTAAGCTGGCCAGTCGCAGTATCACTCTGGCTGTTACTGTCATGGTGCCCAACTCGCTTGGGCCAGGACAGCTATTGTTGGAATACGGCACAGAAGCGCAAAGAAACAAATACTTACCCAGACTGGCGAGTGGTGCTGAAATTCCATGCTTTGCCTTAACCTCACCTGAGGCGGGTAGTGACGCTACCGGCATGGTAGATAGCGGCATTGTCTGCAAGCAGTGGATCGGTGGAGAAGAGGTACTTGGCATCCGTTTGAATTGGGATAAGCGCTACATTACGCTCAGCCCTATAGCCACTCTGTTAGGACTCGCTTTCAAATTATATGATCCTGAGCACCTTATTGGCGACAAGGAAGACATCGGTATCACCCTGGCTCTGATTCCCACTGATACTGAAGGTGTACAAATTGGCCGTCGGCATATGCCTGGTGCTGTGCCTTTTCAGAATGGGCCCACTCAAGGTGTCGATGTCTTTATTCCCGTAGACTGGATTATTGGGGGTACTGATTACGCTGGGAAGGGTTGGCGTATGCTGGTGGAATGCCTGTCAGAAGGTCGCGGTGTTTCTTTGCCAGCGCTTAGTGTGGCGTCGGCCAAACTGTCTACTCATGTCAGCACGGCCTACGCGAGAGTGCGGCAACAGTTTCATAATCCTATTGCCAAGTTTGAAGGCGTAGAAGAAGTATTAGCACGCATTGTTGGTAAGACTTATTTAATGCAGGGCGCAAATCAACTGACCTTGGGTATGCTGGACTCAGGTATCACGCCGTCAGTGGCGACGGCTATTGTTAAATATCACCTTACAGAAATGATGCGCGATGTCATTAATGATGCGATGGATATTCACGGCGGTAAAGGGATTATGCTGGGGTCATCCAACTACCTAATGCGAATTTATCAGGCGATTCCAATTTCCATTACGGTTGAAGGTGCCAACATTCTCACGCGCAACATGATTATTTTTGGTCAGGGCGCGATGCGTTGTCACCCTTGTTTAATGGATGAAATAAAGGCCGCTAATGATAAGGATGAGAGTAAGGCTTTAGACAGTTTTGATAAGAGCCTGGGCCGGCATGTCAGGCATTTTATGGGGTCTTTTTCCAGAGCCTTCTTACTAGGACTGACCTATGGCTATCTCGGTAAATGGGAGAAAGGCCAGCGTGTTATTAGCCGCCTGGCAGCAGCGTTGTCTTTATCCACTGAAATGGCGCTGATTCTGGTAGGAGGGCAACTGAAGCGGCGTGAGAGGCTTTCTGCCCGCTTGGGTGACGTGCTGAGTTACCTGTATCTGGCCAGTGGCGCTGTACTTCAGTTTGAACGCAATGGCTGCCTTGAGGAAGAAAGGCCATTATATGACTGGAGTATTGATTATTGTGCTTACCATGCGCAGGAAGCACTTTATGCCTTGGCGCAGAACCTACCCTGGTTCGCTGGAATTACACTAAAACGTATCTGCTTTCCTCTGGGTCGATGTTTTCATCTGCCTACAGATAAACAGGATCGAACCCTTGTAAACCTGGCCTTGGCGCCCGGCCCAATTCGTAATGCACTGGTTGAGGGAATATATATCCCTGAAGATGAGGAAGAGGCCATCAGACAGCTTTCCACTGCTTTTGAAATAAGCGTTGCCTGTGAGGCCGCTGAAAGAAAAATCAGCCGTGCGCTCAAAGAGAAAAGAATAAGTACCAATAAGCTTGATGAAGCTGTAGCTGCGCAGGTCATTACTCAGGAAGAAGCGGAGAGAATTAAACAGGCCCGTGAACTGTGTATGCAGGTTATTCAGGTGGATGACTTCAGTGCTGAAGAATTTTCCGGGCATGAAAAAGCATTAATGCCAGGAAAGAACAATGGACAGAACAAGAAAGAGAGCAAAGGAGAGAGTCATGAGTAGAGAGGTTTACATCATTGATGGGGCTCGTACTCCTTTCCTCAAAGCCCGAGGCGTACCAGGGAAATTCTCAGCGGCGGAATTAGCCATTAAAGCCGCCCAGCCTTTATTGTTGAGGCAGCCTTTTTCTGCAACACAATTTGATGAAGTTATTTTGGGTTGTGTTATGCCAGCAGCCAATGAAGCCAATATTGCCCGAGTGGTTTCCTTACGTTTAGATTGCGGCGATGCGGTGCCTGCCTGGACGGTACAGAGAAACTGCGGTTCCGGCATGCAGGCTCTGGATACAGCTGCTCAGCGAATTGCCTCAGGGGCTTCTGATTTGATTTTGGCGGGAGGTGTTGAAGCCATGAGTCGTGCGCCATTGTTGTTTAGTGACCCCATGGTGCATTGGTTTAGCCGATTGAATTTGGCTAAAACACCTATGCAGAAAATTGCGGTACTGAGTAAGTTTCGGCCGGCTTTTTTCAAGCCAGTTATTTCGCTGCTGGTTGGATTGACTGATCCTGTTGTGGGTTTGTCGATGGGTAAAACCGCTGAAATTTTGGCACAGCGTTTTAATATCAGCCGAGAGAGTATGGATGAATTTGCCGTTAGGAGTCATCTGCGTTTAGCTCAGGCCCAACAAAGTAACAGCCTGTCTGAAGTTGAAGTGATTTATGATCAAAATGGCAGGGCTTATGAGCATGATGATGGTGTTAGGCCCGATAGCAGTGTTGCAGCTCTCTCCAAATTAAACGCCGTGTTTGATCGGCCTCACGGTAAAGTGACAGCAGGCAATAGCGCTCAGGTAAGTGATGGCGCGGCTTGTTTGATTCTGGCGAGTGCAGAAGCCTGTGAAAAATATAAGCTACATCCACAAGGCAAAATCGTGGATTGTTGTTGGCAGGGTCTGTCGCCGTCGCAAATGGGTTTGGGGCCAGCTTATGCCATTGCTGAACTATTAAAAAGACAGGCCTTGAACTTGAAAGATATCGATCAATGGGAAATTAACGAAGCCTTTGCTGCTCAGGTACAGGCTTGCCTGGCTGCCTTGCAGGATGAGGAGTTTTGTCAGCAGGAATTAGCTTGGTCATCATCTGTGGGCGTAATCGATGAAGCGCGACTGAATGTTGATGGCGGTGGTGTGAGCCTGGGACATCCAGTAGGTGCCAGTGGTGCTCGTATCGTGCTGCATTTACTGAAAACCTTGCAGGCCAATAAACGGAAAACGGGCATTGCTTCATTATGTATTGGCGGCGGGCAGGGCGGCGCTATGTTGGTGGAGAACTGTGATGTCTGAAACGAAATTTGAAGGACTTCTGCAACTGCCTAATCTTATTCTGGAACAGGATGGAGATAACCTGGTCTGGCTCAGGTTTGATCAGCAGGACAGTAGCACCAATGTGCTTTCCAAAGCGATGTTTAGTGATTTGAATGCAGCTCTAGATAAACTTGAAGAAATAAAACCTGCCGGGCTGGTGATTACTTCGAATAAAAAATCAGGTTTTATCGCCGGAGCAAATATCGAAGAATTCACTCAAGTGGAAAATAGTGAGCAGATTATTGCGCTTATTGAACGTGGGCAGTCCACGTTTAATCGTATCGAGTCTCTGCCTTTTCCAAGCATCGCTTTGATTCACGGATTCTGCCTGGGTGGCGGCTACGAACTTGCGCTGGCTTGTGATTACAGGCTTGTTAACGCCGATGAGGGCGCTCGCTTGGGCCTGCCTGAAGTGCTGCTGGGTATTCATCCGGGATTTGGTGGTAGTGCTCGTCTGATTCGCCTGCTTGGCGTCTTGCAAGCCATGCCGCTGATGTTGGCTGGGCGCACCCTGGATGCTTATAGCGCCAAGCGTATTGGCATGATTGATGAACTGTTGCCAGCTAGAAATTTAACGCAGGCTATTGCAACGTATTTGAAGAAGAAAAAGGCTAAAAGAAGTAAAAAGCTGTTGTTTTCTTTCTTGGAACTACCCTTTATGCGCTCTCTTATAGCTAAGCGCATCTGTAAGGAGACGGCAAAAAAAATACGCAAAGAACACTATCCTGCGCCTTATGCCTTGATTGATTTGTGGCAAAAGAATGGAGGAAGCTTTACCGACATGATGGTAGGTGAAGGGCCGTCTATTGCTGCGCTTTTTGAACATCCAACTGCGCAAAACCTGGTTAAGGTTTTCTTTATGCAGCAACAGTTAAAGAAACTGGGGACTAATAAAAAAGAACTTGGGAAAAAAGAACTTAGGCCTACACATGTACATGTTATTGGTGCTGGCGTGATGGGCGGTGACATAGCTGCCTGGTGTGCGCTACGAGGTATGACAGTAACGCTGCAAGACAGGGAAGCTAAATTCATTGAACCGGCTCTAAAACGAGCGGCAGCACTGTTTGAGAAACGGGTAAAAGATAAGGTTAAACGCCAGGCAATTTTGGATCATTTGATACCTGATATTCAGGGCTCTGGTGTAGAAAGAGCCGATGTGGTGATTGAGGCCATAGTCGAGAACTTGGAGGCTAAAGTTGCCCTGTTTAAGGCGCTGGAACCAAGATTAAAACCAGGAGCAATTCTTGCCAGTAATACCTCCAGCATTCCACTTGAATCAATGGCAAGTATGCTGAGAGAACCTGGCCGCCTGTTAGGTATTCATTTCTTTAACCCTGTAGCAAAGATGCAGCTGGTGGAAGTGATTACCTGTGAGCAGACTGAACCGCAGTGGTTCGATAAAGGCCTGGAATTTGTTACTAGTATAAATCGCCTGCCACTTCCCGTGAAAAGCTCGCCAGGGTTTTTGGTTAATCGGGTGCTTTTGCCATATTTAATAGAAGCCGTGGAGTTACTTGATGAAGGTGTTGCGGCGGAAAGAATTGATGCTGCCATGCTGGAATTTGGCATGCCTATGGGGCCTGTTACTCTCGCTGATACGGTCGGTCTGGATATCTGTTTTTCTGTGGCGAATATTCTTTCGGCCTCTTTTGAACTTAGCGTTCCTGAATTGCTGAGAAAAAAGGTAGAGCAGGGTGATCTTGGGTTGAAGACAGGTAAGGGCTTTTATGTTTACAAAAAAGGTAAGGCCGTTAAATCGAAGAACATTTCCTCATTCGGTCCAGGTAAGGATGAAATCACTGAGCGTTTGCTGCTGCGTTTACTTAACGAATGTGTCGCCTGCTTGCGGGAAGGAATTGTTGAGAATGCAGAGCAATTAAATGCCGGTATGATTTTTGGAACCGGGTTTGCTCCTTTCAGGGCTGGGCCGATGTCTTATATTCAAGACCAGGGCGTTGCAGAAATTCTTAATAAATTTACACGCTATCAGGAGGAAGTTGGGGATCGCTTTATTCCTGATGCCGGTTGGCAAGCTTTGCTGGAAGCCCAGAAGTCAGAAAAAAACAGAAGCTAAAAGAAAACTAGAAAGAAGAGCTTGTAGAGATAGTTGAAGGAGTAGTTGGGGAATAGAGGCAGGAATAAAGGTGTAACTATTTCACCGGCCTTTTTTCGAGTAACCAATCTTCCAGAATGATGTGCTCAACAAATGGTGCTCTCAATAGCGCCGCATTTTTAGATATTAACTGTGCCAGCCAGGGGCGTTTGCGGGTTATATGAGAAACAGCCTTCATGCTGATTCCTGTAAGTGAAGGCCTGTTTAGCTGAGCACTGATATCAATGGCTAATCGGTTCATGGTTCTTGGAATAATATTAGGTTCAGGGCCTACATGGACGATACGATCTATCCCCATCTGCATGGTTTTCTCAATGACTGACCACAAGTGTTGTGGTTGCTCTACCCACTGTTTAATGAGTTCTCGACTGTTTACATCGGTATAAGCAATATCGCCAGTTACACAGGACAAAATGGGTGGCTGAGGAGCTGAGAAGCCTCCTGGCATGGTCTCTAGTGCAACGGCGGCCCGGTCACTCAGGTTTTTCTGACAGACGATTTGAGTATGCAGGGGAGGCCAGAGATGATTGTCTTTCTTTAGCTGCACATTGTGAGGCGGGATATTACAAATGGTATTTTTGAAGTGATCAATGGTGTCTCCTTGCCCTAGTAGTATCACTGTATTCGGCGATAAATAGCCTGAAATTCCTATTGTGCCTTTGCCTTCGTTACTCACCTCCAGGCAATGACGCTCGACTGCTGAGTAATCGAGTTGCCGGCCTCGACAAAAAACCACGCCAAGCTTCACATCCAGAGCAAGTTCGGCAGCATCCCGCGCCAGCGGAAGTATTAATTCCAGGGTCGATTCCATCGCATAAACCTTGGTTGTGACCAGGGCGACTAGCTCGCCCAGGCTATAGCCAAATACGACTTTCGCCTTGGAATAATCCACCCCATGTATTTGTTGTAGTGCCTCTATCTGAGCCAGGCTAACAGCCATGATAAGAGCAATGGTTTCTGGATAAGCTCCAAGGGGAAGCTCTTTTTGCTCCTCTACCCGCTTAAGTAAATCAACCCGACGCATGAGGGATTCTTCTGCTATTTTCGAGGCTTGCGTTAAGTATTTCTTGAAAATATGGCTGTACTCAGGGTGGTGGAGTAGCTCGTAAGACCTCCCCAGGTTAGTGGTGTTATAACCTCTAAAAGCAAACGCTGTACTGGTTTGACTTAGGTCATTGAGATTAGCAAGACTATTATTGATCACTTCATTCATATGAGCAGTGTAGTTTTTTACCTCTCATCTGTGAACCATTACATGAAACTGAATTGTGTATGCTGCTGCTTACAATTTATTTAATCTGGAGCGTCATATTAGTTTCAGTAAATAATTGTCAATATTTTAGACCACAAATTTATGCGTTTTGAGAAAAAGTGGAACTAGTTAGGTGTGTGAAATCGTAGAACTATTTTCGGTTTAAACAGTTAACTTGGCAATATCACGATACAGCCAATAGAGCTGATTTTAAAAATATTTTTTACTGCATTTAAATAAATGATGAAGTCTGCTACCTTGCGTCTTCCTGAAAAAAATAGCCTTCTATCTAATCAATAACAAAAGGAGTTTTTTATGAAATATTTACCAACTTTAATTGCTACCGGCCTGCTTTCACTTTCTGGCTCTGTCTTGGCTCAAGATGCTGAATTTACTGGTATGAGCTTTTTTATTACAAGTGTAGGTGTTGGAAATGGCGGTGATTTAGGCGGCCTTTCCGGTGCAAATGCACATTGTCAGGCGCTGGCTGAAGCTGCCGGAGCTGGTGAGCGACATTGGCATGCTTATTTAAGTAATGATGCCGATAGTTTTGCTGATCGTATTAATGCCCGAGATCGTATCGGTTCTGGCCCTTGGTATAATGCTAACGGCGTGTTGATTGCGAATAATCCTTCTGACTTGCACCTTTATAATCAAACCATTGATAAGAACACCTCAGTGGATGAAAACGGCAATCAGATTAATGGTGTAGGTGATAATCCAAATCGGCATGACATACTGACAGGTTCACAAGAAGATGGTACTGCCTTCTTTCCGGATGAAGCAGATCATACCTGTAACAACTGGACCAGTAGTGATGATGGTAGTGCGAACTTAGGACATAGTGATCGTCATGGTGGCGGCAATGTATCCTGGAATGCAGCTCATGCGAGTGCTGGGTGCAGTCAACAGGCTCTAGTGCAAACTGGTGGTGCTGGATTGCTTTATTGCTTTGCAACTAATTAATAGTCGCTATAAGCGGATGTAAAGAGGGCGTCTTAGGGCGCCTTTTTTATTAGCTTTAATTTGATTGTTGAAGTTGGAGAGGATTTTTTAAAACATGCAAAAAAAAAGGAATGCTCAAGAAAACTGATTTTAAAGCCTTTTATGTTACCTAAAAGATTGAATAATTAATTCTTTCTTCTATTATCGAATTGCTTACATTTGATGTGCTGTCGAGTAATTATAAAAATAAGGAATCCCTATGCAGCAAAACAGGTTAGCCCCGTTTTTTATTCTAGTCTTCTTATTGTCTATTAATTCTGCTTTGGCACAAGCTGATGAAGGCTTTGATATCTCAGGAATGTGGGCCGCAATAGTTCTTGAAGATTGGTATGACCGATTGCCAGGCGGGGGCTTAGGTGAATATACAGGCCTTCCGATTAATGACGCCGCCAGACAAAAAGCAGAAACTTGGGATGCCTCTATTTTATCCCAACCGGAACGGCAAGCGCAGCCTCATCCGGCGCAGTATTCTTTTCGTGGCCCATTCCCTAATTTACGTATAGATCGCATATTGGAACCCGTGACAGATCGTGTCATTGGTTATCAAACTAATGGTACCTATGGGCGAGCTGATCGTACCATCTGGCTTGATGGTAGACCGCACCCCTCTGCACGGCATGGTCTACATAGATGGAATGGATTTTCTACAGGTGTGTGGGTTGATGGCGTATTGATAGTTACTACAACACACATGAAGTACGGGGTTTATCAACGTAATGGTGTTCCCGCCAGTCCTTATGCGCTGATGACTGAGTACTGGTTTCGCAATGGTGAATACCTCACGATGGTGAGCTATATCGAAGATCCTATTTACTTAGAAGAGCCGCTGGTACGTAGTCAGACATGGATATGGAATCCACCCCAAACTGTTGGGCAAAGAGAGGCCTTTGAGCCAGTAGAAGAAGTGGCAATGGATAAGGGTTGGGTGCCGCATTGGCCTTTAGGCTCCATACATACTGAAATGGCTGACAGACTTGGGATTTCAGTTGAAGCKACAGGTGGAGGCAGYATTACACTTTACCCTGAGTATCGAGAAACCTYGCGTGAAATGCGTGAAGAGTTTGATCGAAATCAGGCTGCTGAGGAGTAAAGGATTATGAGAGAGCCAATGAGTATTCTGAGCAACATAAAACAAAAAGTTTTATCGAGCATTGTGCTATTCCTATTGAGCGTAATGGCAATGAATTTAGCTCTGGCGCAAAGGCCAGTGCCTTTAGACGCAAATAGTGAGGAAATTGAAGTATTACCGGTGCAGGGAAACCTCTACATGATTGCAACCGGAGGCAGCAATATTGCTGTCATGCTAGGTGAGTTGGGCTTGATTGTCGTAGATAGCGGTAATATTGAAGCGTCTGCTTATGTGATTGATGCAATCCAAAATCTTAGTTCGCTACCTCCACGCTATTTAATTAATACATCAGTCTTACCTGGGCATTTGGCGGGTAATGCAGCAATTGGAGCAATGTTGCCGTCGGACACGCGAGACGGGTTAGGCATATCAATTGTGGGACATTCCAATGGACTGACTCTTTTAGTTACAGAGTTTGCAGGAGAAGTGCCATTTGAATTATGGCCTAATAATACGTTTTTTGGAGAAAGTAAGGCGCTATACCTTAATGGTGAAGCTATTGAAATAACGCATCAGCCTGCGGCTATAACGCAGTCAGATGTGATGGTGTATTTTCGACGCTCT
>NVWI01000022.1 GCA_002746215.1 SAR86 cluster bacterium | reverse complement strand
GTTACTTGTTTCCAAGTCATGTTTAACTTTATTTTAAGTACAAACACCCTTTGTTCTTTCATTTCTTTTCTAGTCATGTTCAAGCATCCCGCATTCAGCCAATGCACCTAAACAAAAATGTATACAATTTTTAATTTCCCAGGGCACGTCTGGATCAGTTGCATGGCTTTTTAACAAATGTTGATGGCTGCTTAGTTGTTCAAGAGTGTTCTTTTTCAATTCATCTAATTTAGTGTCATAGGTACTCAGTGTTGCTTTCATAATTTTAAACCTTTTTTAGTGTAATAAGTGGTTTTTTATTATTATTTAGTTGTTATCAATAATATAATGGTAGTTAAAAAGAGCTTCATCGATCATATTGTAGTAGTCAGTGACTTTTTTATTCCCGTTTTTAAAAGTTATTACGCATTCATCCTCATTCAATAATTCTATGGTGTCAACCGCATCTAAATTTATAAACACGCCGTTCGGTAACTTGATATGGTTAATACGGGGATTCATAGTCCTACCTCATAAAAAGTATCTTGTATAAATTTGAGCAGTAAGTCTTTGTCTATTGGCGTAACAACTTTACCAGCCCATTCAAAATCATTTGTTTCATTTATATGTTTCTGTGTTTTAAAGCCTTCATCATCTATCGTATGTCGTAAAAAACACTTGCGTCCAGATATTTTTAGAGACCTACGAGCATTTTTGTATTTTAATTCTGTAGTAGCGGATTGCATAAGACGCTTAAAGGCGCTGTCCCAATTTTTGTACTCCGCTAAACCTATCTGAGTTTGTATATCATAAAGAGCCTCAGCTATTGAAGTAGTTTGAATTAATCCGCTACAGTGCTTGTTCGCAAATAATATGACAATAGTTATAATGCGTTCAACAGGAGATTGACTGATCAACTTACCGAGTAACCTGGATCTGTTATCAGTGCCCCGGCCAGTATTTTGTTCTCTGGCAGGAGCAAAGCCTTTATGATGCGATATATTTCTGTCCAGCAGCATTTGCCATATGTCAACACACCATGAAGTAGTCATCCAGTCATTTAATTTTTCAAAAAACTCTACACTTTCCACTTCTACAGTACAATCTATTGTAATAGAACGCCTGTCATTAGCAGGTATATTAAGGAAATCTAAATGATTCGAGCAAATTATGTAGGAGCTGAAAACTTCAGTTAGCTCCTGGCCACCCCACTTGGTCTTTAACAGATGCGTAGTAGGTTTTGGGTCAATACCAATTTTTAAAGACTCATAGGCTCTCAACTCCTGCTTTCGTGACATTTCACTTTCTTTAGCTTCTGAAACAATGATCCAGACAGCTTTTAACCAGTCGTTAAAATCTTTACCAGCCAGCCCGGATATTAGTTCCAATAAATTTGTGCTGCCTATATTTATTTTCCCCCATAATTTGCCTAACATTTCAATTAATGTACCCCGGCCACTACCTTGCGCAGGGGTTGTTAGTATGACGCAAGGCCCTCTGTATACAGGATTTTGAGCTTTAGCCGCCAGGTGGTCTAGAAACCATTCTAYATCACCGTTATAGGGCATTAAATATTTAAGAAAGTTAACGAAAGTACCTATATTTTTACGCGCTGTGTCACTATCGTTGCGCTTTTTTATAGGCCAGTTTGGAATTGACCATTCATTTAAAAATCTTAGTTTTGTAACACCGCGTTCATCTTTATGATCGATTATTGTTGGCGCACCGGGTAAATACTTACAACCGGATAATTTTAACAAATTTTTAGATTTTACAATCAGGTTAAATTGTGAAGTGCGTTGCAGTTTCTCTTTAGCATCATACCAGAAAACATCTTGCTGATGGCCTGTTTTAAACCCTGCGTATGGAATGACCATGGGCGTTTCAGAGTTCATGTCAATAAAGCTATTAGAAATAGTGTCTAAAGCCCATCTGGATACCAGCGCAGGCACCGGGTCGTCTACGGCGGCTTCAGGGCCGCCTTCTTCGGCTACCCAGGATAGAAATTCTCTGGTATGATTCGCGTTGCAATGGTCATGAAAACAATGAAATCCGCGTTTGTCTGGGTCTGCGCCATAGCCAAGAGGCTTGTAACCTGCACTAAGTTCGCTATCACTATGACCCTCATGCCAGGGGCATTTTATATTAAACCATTCAGTGCCTTCATTAAGCAGAATTTCATTATCGACCATCCATTCTAAAACATCATCAACAATGCCTGAGTTAGTTTCTAATAAAACATTTTCCCGGTATATAGTAGTACCGCGTAAGTGTTTGGGGTCTAATTTTTCAGTTTTCAGATCTTTAATATCAGACCACTTAACGCCTGCATTTGTCAGGTTCAATAGTTCATCCGGGCTGAATACGTTCAGTTCGCTATCATAATTATTATTGTCTGCATTGTGAACTTGCCATAAATTACCATCTGTTTTGTATTTAGCTTTTAAATTAAAACCACAAGGTAGACGGGCTAATTTATTTGGCATGGCACCGCCGCTATCCCACATACCTGCRTTATAAATGGCCCGGACAAACTCTTTGGMTACTTTTAAATCACGTATAGGTTTGTCCAGTAGATARCCGTATTGATAGTTCCTAGGGGATGTYTCAATTTTCCAACTATATTCATCACGCAAAACAGAATTAAGACTTTCTTCAGTGCATTTTGAGCCTAGTCCTGAGCCGATATCATCAAGTACAATGCAATACAGCGCGACAAATAAATTTTGCCTGTTATATAACTTATTATCTTTGTCTTTGTGCACTGTTGCAGTGGAGAAATAACAGGCTTTAGGTATTTTGTTGCCACGTAAAGTACGAGTAAAAAAAGTGTCTGTAGACACCGGATAACTCATACTTGTTTTAGCTGACCCCCAAGTTAATATATGCTCATTGGGTTTCAGGTCTTTAAAGATTTGGTTTAGAAATTGTTTTGTTTTTATCAATCCTTGTCCATCCGTTTTAGTAGTTTTGTTAATAATATATTCGTTGTTTAAATTTGATGCATTCATAATATTTTGTTCTGAATTAAAAAATAAATAAATAAGCTCTGAATATATCAGAGCTTGAGAATTATGTTTGTATTAACTAAATTGTTTTAAATATTCATGGAACTGTTTTGATAAGGTATTTCGGTTGATTAATCTGTCTTTCATTACAATATCCTCAAGCGTATTTTCACATATTATTGTGTATCTGTTAACTATGGGCGCTTCCTGGCCTTGCCGGAGTATGCGTCCGATCAACTGTTCCCATTCATCTGCAGACCAGAAATAGCTCATACAGATCAGAGTACTGCAAGAGCCATATTGCAGGTTTAATCCGTGGCCTGCTGATTTGGGGTGGATCAGCATCATGGGTAATTTACCAGCTTCCCATTCCTGTAGTAGTTGTTTATTATTTTTAGCGCTGAATACCGGAGCATTGTAGCGTTTTATTAAGGCATCTTTTTGAAAGTTGAATAAGTAAGCTATTAATACAGGGGTATGCATGTTTTTTAATAACTTATCCAGAGCTTTCATTTTTTCATCATGTAGCGAAATGCATATTTTTTCTTTGTTTTTAAGAGCCTCTTTTTTATCGAAAGTTTTGTCAGGGCCCAGTTCATTATTTTTATCATGGTATATTGCGCCGCAACAGATCTGTAGTAATTTACCCTGCAACGCTGCTTCGTTCGGCGCTTCAATTTCGTATTCTTGTATATTAAGCACCCCTTGTTTGATCAGAGATAGATAGCCAGCATGTACCATCCGGGGTAATTCTACACGTATTTCCTGGTCAATTAACAGCGGTAAACTAGCATTATAATCTGTGTCGTCTGCCCTGTAAATAACATCAGATAAGTCCTTGGTAAGCCTCTCAATGCCGCCGGGTTGAGGTTCCCATTTAAAGCCCATGTAATCCATTTGCATAAAATATTTACGCAAAAAATTCTCTTTATTGCGGCCTAAACGTTTACCACAATCTAATATCAACATTTGTCCGTAGATATCCTGGCTTTCCTGTGCAATTGGATCAGCAGACATACCAACCCGCCATTTAAAATTTTTAATTTTATATCTGAGTTTCTTAAAGCCCACGCCGCCGACTGATTTTAACTTAGTTATTTCATCTATTAACAGGCCATCAAAACCATAATCACTATAGTTATCCATTAACCAAGCTAAATTTTCAAAATTACAAATTACAATATCAGGTTCGACTAACATAAGTTTTTTACGTTTATCAATACTGTTGCCTGTCAGACAAACAGTGCAAAAAGTAGGACTATTTGCTAAATGTTTCCATTTAGTTTGTTCGATGGTCCATGTCATTGTGCAAACTTGAGCAGTAGACAAAATGAGAACTTTTGATAGCACTTTAGCGTCTATTAATTCGATGGCTGCAGTGAAGCCCACGACACATTTRCCAAAACCTTTGGGAGCAATGAGCAAAGTTTCATCATGATCGTAGAGTCTATCAATAGCTTTATTTTGATGGGAAGTTAAATCAGCAAGAGTTAACATAATTTAGTCCTGACTTTTTAGATGTTTAATCAATATTTTAAAAAATTCGTCAAAGTTTGCAACAGTGTGAACAATTGCGCCCATATTTTTTATCTTGTTGTGCTCACGTATTTGAGCACTGGATAATCGGCCATTGCCATTTGGATTTTTCACTTCAAATCTTATAGTTTCGCCATTTTTAAAAATAATTTCCAGGTCGGGCCAACCTTTATGTCCTTCCGCATGCACTTTACGTACTAACAGACCGTAATTTTCAGCGCATTTAACGCACTGTCTCTGTAATTTTGATTCTCCGGCCATGATTTTTATCCTGCATTGAAACTAGCTAATAGAACACTTG
Organism: SAR86 cluster bacterium; assembly: GCA_002746215.1. Lineage (GTDB taxonomy): Bacteria > Pseudomonadota > Gammaproteobacteria > Pseudomonadales > Pseudohongiellaceae > UBA5109. The sequence goes on along the minus strand of NVWI01000022.1, from coordinate 403 downwards.
TTTTTTGTGGCATATCAGGGTCTAAAGTTCCTAATAATTTTACTGTTACTAATTTTGGGTCGTCAACCCAGTACATAGATTTGTATTTATATTCCTCAAGGTCAGGGTCAGGATGTATTAACCGGGCTACATCTTCATTTTCTGCAGTAACAATAGCAGAATCGTAAGTGTCATAACCATTATTTGTGTCTTGTGATATTAAGTAAATGTTCATTATCATAAGCCTAATTTTAAAATTGAAGTATTTTTAATACTAGCACTATATATAAAAAATATAAATAAAAAATATAAATAAAAATTATTGGCAAAATTATAAATACTAAACTAATATAAAAATAAGATTTAAAAACCTGATACTAATAGGATACAAATTAATTATGACAGATTTAATAGGCGAACAATT
>NVWI01000021.1 GCA_002746215.1 SAR86 cluster bacterium | reverse complement strand
TTTTATGGCTGCGCCATGCAAGCAGAAAATAGAGTACTGGAAAAAGCGTCAGAGGAAATRCATTTACCGCCATGGTTGGTGCATTTATCTGAAAAGATTTTTGAGGGCTTAAATAAAGATGAGGCGTTAACGTTTCCGGTTGAGCTATTAAACGCGATCCCCGTCAACGCAGATATAGAAAGCGTAAAGCATAAACTTGCAATACTACGCTTGGCACCTTTAAGCGATAAAAACGAAAGCGTAGCAACAGTTATTGATCAAGTGATCGCGTGTCATGAAAAAGCGCTAAAAGGTGACTCGGATATAGACTGGTCTGCTGCTGCTGAGTCTGCTGCTGAGTCTGCTGCTGAGTCTGCTGCTTGGTYTGCKGCTGAGTCTGCTGCTGCTTGGTCTGCTGCTTGGTCTGCTGCTGAGTCTGCTGCTGCTGAGTCTGCTGCTGAGTCTGCTGCTTGGTCTGCTGCTGAGTCTGCTGCTTGGTCTGCTCGGTCTGCTTGGTCTGCTGCGTCTGCTGCTTGGTTTTTAGAAAAAGAAAATTTGATTAATGAGCTTAAAAAATTAGGCGAGGAAAATTAAAGATGAATACATTTAACGCACAAACAAAACAGCATTGGGTATCTGCAATGCAAGAGCACCAGGACGCAGACAGGTTACTGCAAGGCAAATGRTGGGACAGCGAAAACAAGAAGGGGTGCTTTTATGRCTGCGCCATGCAAGCAAAAGACGAAGCACTGGAAAAAGCGTCAGCGGAAATGCATTTACCGCCATGGTTGGTGCATTTATCTGAAAAGATTTTTGAGGGCTTAAATAAAGATGAGGCGTTAACGTTTCCGGTTGAGCTATTAAACGCGGTCCCCGTCAACGCAGATATAGAAAGCGTAAAGCATAAGATTGCGATATTACGCTTAAGAACTTTAAGCGATAAAAACGAAAGCGTGGATCCAGATATTGATCAAGTGATCGCGTGTCATGAAAAAGCGCTAAAAGGTGACTTGTATATAGACTGGTCTGCTGCTAGGTCTGCTGCTAGGTATGCTGCTAGGTCTGCTAGGTCTGCTGCTGAGTCTGCTGCTGAGTCTGCTGCTGAGTCTGCTGCTTGGTCTGCTGCTGAGTCTGCTGCTGAGTCTGCTGCTGAGTCTGCTGCTGCTCAGTCTGCTGCTGCTCAGTCTGCTGCTGCTCAGTCTGCTGCTTGGTCTGCTGCTGCTCAGTCTGCTGCTGAGTCTGCTGCTGCTCAGTCTACTGCTTGGTCTGCTGCTAGGTCTGCTGCTAGGTCTGCTGCTTGGCTTTTAGAGAAAGAAAATTTGATTAATGAGCTTAAAAAATTAGAATTTATAACCGAGTCTAAAGAAGAAAATATTAACGGTTAACCCGGATAGCTTTTCAGGGAAATACATCAGATCAACATGGATATTTTTAGTAAAGTGATAGGTGACATACGGATAAGCTATGAAGCCTTTCATTACATTTACACTGACTGTTTTTTTGGTATAGAAATTAGAGAAAAAGTAAAAATTTTTTAACTAAACGGTGATTAGCTATGACAAACTTATTTTACGAAACTTCTGCAAATGATCAATCCATAAGACAAAGAAAATTAATATATGGTATTGGAGTTAATGATTCTGATTATGTAACCCGTATTATTATAAGAGGTAAAAGTTATACATGTCCCTTTTATAGTATTTGGAAAGCTATGATTAAAAGGTCTTATTCGATCAAATATCAAGAAAAAAATCCTTCATATAAGGGCTGCTCTGTATACCAAGTATGGTTATTGTTTTCTAATTTTAAAATATGGATGGAAACACAAGACTGGAAAGGTAAGGACTTAGATAAAGATATATTAGTACCGGGTAATAAGATATATAGCCCAGATTTATGTGTTTTTGTAACTCACGCGCTTAATAATTTAATAGTTACAAATAAATTAGTAAGAGGCGGGTATCCCATTGGAGTATGTTTTATAAAAGCTAAAAAGAAATTTAATGCCAGGGTCAAAATTAATGAAAAACGAGTACATTTAGGGTACTTCAATACCGAAGAAAGTGCGTCTAAGGCGTATAATATAGCAAAACATGACCATGTTGCGCGAATAGCTAATAAACAAAAAGATGAAAGGGTTAAGAAGGGTCTATTACTTCACGCAGAATTGTATTTAAAAGGTGAAGTAACCTAGAATCGATATCCGAGTCTCCAAAAAAAGACATTTACGGTTAGACCGGATAATTTTTTAGGCAGATACATGAAGTCAGCGTGAATATTTTTAGTGAAGTGATAAGTCATGTAAGGATATATAATAAATCCGCTCATTTGCTCAATACTGACTGTCTTTTTGGTGTAAAAGTTTTTTACCCGGTCAGTATGACGAATATAGTCAAGTGAAATATTAAGATCAATAGCTTCCATCAATGTTTTTTTAAATTGCCACCTTTTATAAAGCCCAATCCCGACATTGGTTTGTCTATTGTTATTACTGTCGTTCATGAGCCAGAAACCAGCACGGGTGCCAAAACTTGACTTCTTCCAAGCCCAGGACGCCTCGAAACCAAACCCTTTGTGATTTTCGTTGTAATCGTACAGGTCGCCATTTTTACCTGTATGGTTTGACCATCCGCCCAGCTTCATTGAAACAGAATCCGGGTTAAGTAATCGGCTAAAATATTGATTGGGGTGCGCATAAGAATTGAGGGATAAAAAGAGAAAAACTAAAGATATAAGATATTTTTTCATAATATTAATAAAATAATTAGGGAGCAAATTTGGCGTAAGCCCCCTAAGGGTGTCTTTTTAAAATAAAGGAGTAATTTCACCAAAGAACTATAATCAATATAGTCTCGACAACTACATCTATAATACTAGTAACAAAACGCTAATTAATCAAGTTTAACATTATTCTTGTAACTGTCGTAGAGCATGACGTAGTTGGGTAATCCGGTAAAAATAACCTCATATTGATTAAACTTTCCGTTAAATGCCATGAAATTTTTGGGTACAAAACCTAACTTAGAAACTATATAGTCGTGTTGCAGGCGTAGTTTTTCTAAATCTTCATCTACTAGTGCACAAAGTTTGTCAGCTTCAACTTTAGTGTAAAATCCAATTCTAAACAGTGTGCCAATAGCGCTGATGATGTCGGTTCCGTAAATATACTTGGGCTTCAAATTTGCCCGGCCAGAGATGCCTAAAAAGAAAATGCTCAATATTGGTGGGTAGAATTTAACAGACTTATTCTGAGCATCTTCAGAAACGCGGTATTTATACAGATCAACAGTGTCAATCAATGTCGGATCAACTTTCATATTCAATAACATTATTCTCTTGCCGCGCATAAATACACCATTTAATTATTTTTTGAGCACCAGGGGTCAAATATATTCCGGTCTGGCCCTGAGCCATCCAGAGTTATTTGATACCCGGTAAATACACTATATCTTTTTTGTATATCAATTAATTTATCTATTTCATCAGATAAATGAAATATTTGGCATTCATAATCGTTAATAGATTTATCTTCTCTGCTACATTTGCGTAGTCTTTTTAACTCAACTAATTTATCATTGACCCGGTCATTTAGATCAGTTACATAATTATCACTCATAATTTTTCTCTTGTTTAAAAGTTTCAAGATAGTCCAAAAGACTGTCAAAATCTGCTGAAGCTTGAATATAAGCATTTTTTTGAGCGTACAATTGGCTGCGGGTATGACAGTTAAGGGCGTCGTGACCAATTTCTACACCCCTTAGTTTTAGACTTTTTAAGTTTGTAAGAAGACTTTCAACATCCTCAATTTTTGACTCATAATTTGAAATATATCTTTTAATTTCTTTCTCTAATAAATTATCAATCATTTAATTCTCTCCACATAAATTCGTCACCACAATTACAGCACTTCCACTCATCACCATTAGCATATAGTCCAAGATGAGCTAAATCTTCGCTACCACAGTTAATACAATAAGGTGTTTCTTGGTCTTCATTTTCAATATTCATTTAATTTACCTCTCATTTAAAAGTCTCCTTGACAAACTGATAAACAGACTTGCCGTTAAACATTCTGCGAATACAGTATGTTCGTATAAAACTTACTAAAGTAAAAAAAGCCATTGTATACAGGTTATCGCTCATAGAAAAAGTTTTGCCAATTAACGGAAACCAAAATAACTGAGCTACTAATGCAATGGCCGCGCCTATTAAAATATTTGTCAGCACTTCCAAGATTGAATCTATTTTAGACTGTTTCATTCTAAAAATTGCGCCAATGTTCGATCTCCATTGCATTCACTTGCAAATCCAAATTTAGGATGCCCTGCGTAAGAAAAAATACACTCAGTTGCAGTTAAAACTTTTTCTTTTGAATAATTTGCTTGCTGTTCATAAACATTAAATAATTGCTTCAGTTCCTGTTCATTATTTACCATCTTGAACCACAAAATCCCCTCAAACCAAAAGGGCGTAAAGTTTTTTAGCGCCATAATATGCTCCATATTGTTACCAACTTACTAAATAATCGCCGTGTATTTCATCGACGAAAGCATGTAAACTCTTTTTTTTCATTATTTTTCTGGCAGCTTCAGACTCCTTTTTGTTTTTTACAAAAAAGCATTTGACCCCATCGTCGAACGCTTCCTGGATAGGTATTAAGCATTCCATGGTATCTAATAATTTAGATATAGACTTTATGCTGAGTTTGGTTGACATATAATGTCCATCAAATTTTTTAACACCTATATCCGCTATTTTTGTTACTTGTTTCCAAGTCATGTTTAACTTTATTTTAAGTACAAACACCCTTTGTTCTTTCATTTCTTTTCTAGTCATGTTCAAGCATCCCGCATTCAGCTAATGCGCCTAAACAAAAATGTATACAATTTTTAATTTCCCAGGGCACGTCTGGATCAGTTGCATGGCTTCTTAACAAATGTTGATGGCTGCTTAGTTGTTCAAGAGTGTTCTTTTTCAATTCATCTAATTTAGTGTCGTACTTATTTAGTGTCATTTTCATAATTTTAAAACCTTTTTTAGTGTAATAAGTGGTTTTTTATTTTTATTATTTAATTTTTATAAATGTGATGTAACATGATAATTGAAAAGAGCATCATCAATCATAGTGTAATGCTCAGTAACTTTTTTATTTCCGTTTTTGAAAGTTACTATACATTCGTCATCATTTAGTAATTCTATGGTATCAACTGCATCTAATTTTATAAATACACCATTCGGTAATTTGATGTGGTTAATTCGTTCTCTCATAATTTAAAGTCCTACCTCATAAAAAGTATCTTGTATAAACTTAAGCAGTAAGTCTTTGTCTATTGGTGTAACAACTTTCCCGGCCCAGTCAAAATCATTTGTTTTATTTATATGTTTCTGTGTTTTAAAGCCCTCGTCGTCTATCGTATGCCGCAAAAAACACTTGCGTCCACCTATTTTCAGTGACCTCCGCGCATTTTTGTATTTTAATTCTGTAGTAGCGGACTGCATGAGGCGTTTAAAAGCACCCTCCCAACTCTTGTGGTCTGATAAACCTATCTGAGTTTGCATATCGTATAAAGCATCCGACATTGAAGTAGTTTGAATTAAACCGTTGCAATGTTTATTCGCAAATAGTACGACAATAGTTATAATGCGTTCGACAGGTGATTGGCTGATCAACTTACCGAGTAACCGGGACCTGTTATCAGTGCCCCGGCCAGTATTTTGTTCTCTGGCAGGAGCAAAGCCTTTATGATGCGATATATTTCTGTCCAGCAGCATTTGCCATATGTCAACA
>NVWI01000006.1 GCA_002746215.1 SAR86 cluster bacterium | reverse complement strand
GGGGGCGGGAAATGACTGAATTCATGAAAATTGGAGGGGTGTTACAGGGTGAAATTAGGATGGCTTACTTGGGAAAGGGCTTTTATACTTCCTATACTTTTAATTGAATTTTCAGAATTTATACCGTAATGGTTACCGTGTTCCGGATGAAACCTTTACCGGACGAAGAACAATTAACCTGGGTGGAAGCCAAATCGAACTGGTAGAAGGCATGACTCGTTCTGGAGGAAGTGGCGGAATGATTGATGCTTATTTTCCTGAGGAAAAAGCTCTTTTTGTCGGTGATTATATTTTGTCGCGCCGTATGTACCCTCATGACTGGGGATTCTTTGATATGACTCCTATTGCTGATTGGATTAAGACCCTGGAGCAGCTCGAAGCGCTTGATTTTACTATGTACATTTCCAGCCATTTCGAAAACGGCACTAAACAGGATATTGTCGATTTTCGAACTTTTTTAGAGAAATTACAGCTTGCCGTGCTAGATGGTATTGAACAAGGCCTTAGTGTGGATGAGATGATGTCGACAATACGCTTTGATGAATATCAGGATTGGGTGAATTATGAAATTGAAATGCCTCTTAATGTGCAGTCAGCTTATTATAATTTAACGGGTCTTGTCGATTGTGAATCGTTGGGGGTTGAGGTTCCAGCTGCACCACCGCGTTCAGGCGTAAGTGCACCGGCTTGTTATGCTGGAGCAGATATTCCTTTGTAGTATCACTAACTCTTTAGATACTCTCATCAGGCTTTTTGTACGTTATAGATCAAAATTACGACAAAAGAATTGTTTATTTAGGTAGAGTATTTTTCTCTGGCATCCAGGATTGATGTCATGTTTTCCAAAGCCCAATGCGAGAGGCTACTAATATGGGGTACCAAACTTTCTCCAATCGGGGTTAGCTGGTATTCAACTTTGGGAGGAATTTCCATAAAGACTTCTCGGGCAACCAGGCCATCGGCCTCAAGTTTACGCAAGGTTACAGTTAGCATTTTTTGGGAGATATCGCCCATAATATTGTGTAATTTGTTAAAGCGGATTTTGCCGACGTCATGCAGGATTAAAACGACCAGGATCGTCCATTTGTCCCCCAACCTGTCCAAGACGTTACGGATGGGGCATGCTGCTATGTTTCCATAAAGTTCTGTTAACTGGCCTATCTGGTTCATTTTTCATCTCTTCCTTATGTCTATCTATTAGTTACTTTAAGGTAAGTTCGGAACCTAAAGGTACGTACTTGTCTATAGAGTAGTTGAATCTATATACTAAGTCACTAAAAGTAAGTAAGCATTTATTTTTTTTAATCAATACATTTAAAAGAGTGTGAGTGCTGTGTAAGAGATTTTCTCCACGCGCTGGAATAAGGTGTTTTCAGGATAAGTGCTCAAATTAATATGAGCAAAATGTCTTTTGCTGGCGAAGGGGGTTGAGGGAAAATAGATATTATTTGAAAGCCTTAGGACTTTCATAGATAAATAGATAAATAGATAAATAGATGTAAAACAATTAAACCTGTCTGGAGAACTTTATGCATTTAATTAAAAGAGCCAAATTCCATTTTTTATTAGTCACAGTTGGACTGAATCTGTTTGTATCACCGGGCGTATTTGCGGAAGTTTATTACACCAATGAACTCAGCATTGTGCCGGAACTCGCAGAGGACTTTCATGATTTCATCCAGGAAGTTGCAAGGGACACACGTGCATTTGAAGGCTGTCTGCATTTTTCAATCCTGGTAGATGAAAATGATCCAGCTCGGGTGGTGTTTTATGAGATTTGGGAATCAAAGGAAGAGCATGCTGCTTATCGTCAGTGGCGTAATGATAATGATTTTGGTGCTGAAATAGGGCCATATTTAGCCGGAGAATTTGAGTCGCACTATTACATAAAACTGCCGGAATAAAACAGTTTTTCTACTAAATTAAACAGGATCAGAAGAGGTATCCATGAAAGCTATTCGTATTAAGCAACCCGCCGGTTTAGATAATCTTCAGTATGTCGACATTGATGATGCAAGCGCGCCTGGCGCAGGTGAAATGCTGGTTAAAATTCATGCCAGTTCACTGAATTTTCACGATTACGCCGTTGTGACAGGCAGAACAAATCCGGCGGATGGTCGTATCCCCATGTCTGATGGTGCTGGCGTGGTTGAAGCCGTTGGAGAAGGTGTTACAGCATTCAAAGTGGGGGATCATGTGGTGTCTTGCTTTTTTCCGGACTGGCAAGATGGCCCAGCGACAATAGGTGATTTTTTACGCACACCTGGCGATGGTATTGATGGCTATGCGCGTGAATGGGTGACTAAACCCACAAGTTGGTTCACTCACGCACCCGAGGGCTATAGCCATGTCGAAGCGGCAACACTAACCACTGCTGGTTTAACTGCCTGGAGAGCGCTGGTTGTGAATGGCGGACTCAAGGCTGGCGATACGGTGTTAGTGCTTGGCACTGGCGGGGTATCAATTTTCGCCTTGCAGATTGCGCAAAGCATGGGCGCTCGGGTTTTTGCGACCTCATCCTCTGATGCCAAGATCGAGCGCTTAAAGACCTTAGGTGCTGAGCAAACCGTAAACTACCGAAGCCATGAGAACTGGGGTGAGAACGTCCTTGAATGGACGGAAGGACGTGGTGTCGACCATATTATTGAAGTAGGTGGCCCTGCGACCCTGCCGCAATCCATTACGGCTTGCAGAATTGGTGGGCATATTTCGTTGATTGGTGTGCTTACGGGTATTCAAGGCGATATTCCTACGGCGAACTTCATGCGCAAACAACAACGCATGGAAGGGCTTATCGTCGGTAGTCGACGTCATCAACAAGAGATGATCACGGCGATTAATGCGACCGGATTAAAACCGATCATTGATCGTGAATTTGCGTTGTCTGAACTGGCTGATGCCTTCAGGCATGAAGAGTCTGGAAAACACTTCGGCAAAATCGGGGTGATCATTTAACCACTAGAGCGGCTAAAGCGAAATAAGGTGTCAGAGTAAAATTGATTTACACCTGTGCAAGTATCTGCCACAGACGTTTATTTTACAGGCTTACTTTGACACCTGTTTCTTAGACCGCTTTCTTTATTTCCCATTTATTAGAATCTACTTAGGAGTACATATGTATCTAGTTACAGGTGTTGGAGGCCAGCTTGCAAGTAAAGTGGCTGATGAAATGTTAAATCTACTGCCCGCAGAGGAGCTGATATTCTCTGCTTCTGATATCAGCCGCATCAAGCCAGAGAATTTAAAACGTTGGAGAGAAAAAGGCGTGGATATCCGTCAGGCAAATTACGATGATATTCCGCAAATGAAAGAAGCCTTTGAAGGCGTTGATCGCATGCTTCTGGTGTCCACCTGGGAGATTGGTCCTATTCGTCGCAAGCAACATGCTAATGCGATACAAGCGGCGAAGGAAAAAGGTGTTAAGTACATAGCTTACACCTCTTTTATTGGTGCCGACATTGCCGAGAATACGCCCTTAGTTGCATCTGACCATCGTGATACGGAGCAAAATATACTGGCATCCGGAATGCAGTGGAATTTCATCCGTAACAGCCTGTATTTTGATAGTTTGTTCCAGTTGTTTGCTCCGCTGGCAGCAAATTTTGGCAACAAATGGCGTGGTAATACCGGGGATGTTAAAAGTGGTTACGTTGCTCGGGAAGACTGCTCACGTGTAGCAGCGGCGGTGCTGGCCGGTAAGGCTGAGACAAATCAAGCCTATGAAGTTACTGGTGCTGAGCTATTGTCGGAAAAGGATCTCTGCCAGATGGTCTGTGACTATTCAGGCTGGCCTGGAGAATATATAGAAATGACAGATGAAGAACTCTACGCGTATTGGGACAGCCAGGGCGTACCCAGAGAGGTTACTGGAGATTTTTCTAATTCGCCGGTGCCTTTTTGCAGTGATGATCTTGTTCAAAATGGAGCGAGTGTCCGGTCTGGACATTTCGTCAAATTAACGGATACGGTTGAAAAACTGACTGGTCACAAGCCGCAAAGAGCACAAGATATAATCGGTCAATATGAGGCTTTTCTGCCAACAGCTTGAATCGTGAATTTGATCATGCAAGTGTATAAATAAGGCGAGTGACAACTTGATAGAAATAGGTGTCAGAGTCTAATGGCACTTAGTTAAGCCTTGCTGTTATCTCAAACTTTGCTATTTTTCTTGGTTTTGTCAGTAATGGAAAAGGTTTAGGTCTACGTTTAACGGCTCTCGGTTCTACCCTGTCAGGTCGTTTCCCTACGCGTTGCTGGGCCATTATTGTAAATAAAAGTCCTAGCTGTTTATCGTCCAATATCAAGTGCTGCTGACGCCAGCTTAACCACAGTTGCAAACAATGCTTAAAGCTGATTTCTCTGGGTGTTATTCCGGCTAATAATACTGACTGTGCCATCATTAAACGGATAAGGTTATAAGCCAGCAAATACACCCATATTTCTTTCACGATCATTTCAGGCGTCTTACAACTGAGAATATTCATTCCCATTATCTCTTTAATATCACGGATATCTAACGCCACATGCCAACGCTTTTTGTAGAGTAATTTTAATTCAGTTTTGGACGCTATTTTAGGCGACAGCATTGTCGTAATCATGACCTTACCGCTCACCTTAAACTCACGAAGCTGAATACAAGCAGGGGCATCAGCATAGTCAGATTCGCTCATCCATTGAGGCCTATGCTTCGGCTTTTGTAAGATAATTAAATGATCTCTTACGCCCAGTTTTTGGCCTTTCCTAAAGTCAGTTGATTTACGACGTTGGCCTTGTTGCTCCATTAAAAGATCAACGCCTTTTAATTGCATTTCTGCCATGAAAAAGTAAGTTGCAAACAAGGCGTCACCGAGGATAATTTCTCCTCGTTGAAACATGTTTTGAATCGAGCGTAAGAGCGTTCTTTCATCGCCGCCTTTACCCTGATACCTTCCAACAGCAGCATTAAGCAAAGCACCACTGGACAGACAAGTAACGCCTAATACTCGGCACAAAGGAAATCCTAAGCCCTCTGCCTGATTGGCTTGCTGAGGATAAGAGGATTGATTGTTCACTGTATCAGGCATAGAAATGGTTGTTCTATCAACAATTCTGACTTGACGACCTTTCCAGCGCCAGGCGTTTGGCACATGAGCATCAATTTGTTCGGCTAAAAAACGAGTGAGTTCACTGACCATTGTGAGAGGTAAGCGTTGTCTAGCTTGGCAGTATCCACCGGTAAAAACACTGCATGGGCGAAGTCCTCCTGTTAAGCGATACAGAGCAGTTTGATTCACTATATTCTGGCAAGAACGATCAGCGCTTAAAGCCTGTGTGATAAACATGGCGAGGGTTTCAGTTGGCGGAAAGTGACGTTCTCTATGTGCAGGTAATAACGCCTCGACTTTGTCTAAGAGAACATCACTCGTCAGAAGGTTGAAAATACTATAACAGTCTGCCTTTGATGAATGCTTAGTAATAGATTTTTGTTGTGTAAAAGAAGAGTTACGAATAAGATTTGTCATGGTTGGCCTCCGGAAGAGTGGATGGTTTGGCGATTTGAAGCTTAACCGCCTGGCCGACCTTTTTCTATAAGTAATTCATATGCTTAGGCTTAACTAAGTGCCATTAGTGTCAGAGTTGTATTTGAGGAGCCATAAAAAAGCCCCTAGCTTAAGGGGCTTTTTTTATTCTATAAAACGTTACTTTTACATTGCAGGTTTTCTTGCTACAAAGAGGAAGCGATCGGTGTTACGGCCTAAAATGGCATCCCGATCACCCATATTGGCGGAAAGCGTATGATCGTCAGCATTATTTCTCATTAAATTAGAATCTTGCACGACTTCCAGGCCCGCTGCTTCAATCCATTCCCTTACATCGGCGGGTGGTACTCTGTGTAGTCGAGAATTATCTATGCTGGCATCACCGATATGATCTATCACAGCTACCAGGCCACCTGGTTTCAGCGTATTTTTTATCTGTTCGAAATACGGAATGAATCTACTACCATCACCGTGATGGGTATTCAAGGCAGTAACGGCAACATCGACACTATCATTGGTGATGTCTTCAAGGGCATTTACAATTTCAAGATTGTCCATGGTAACCATAAAGGCAGGAGGAGGGCCTCCGCGCACGCCACCATCGGCACCTTGGGCAATGATGGTTCCTGTTGACCCTACGGAGGCATCAAAAACCAGTGTCCACCATCCAGTTTGAGAGCCAATGTCGAGTACGGTCATACCTTCTGCAACGCCCAATAAGTTCATGACTTGGTAGGGGTGGCGAGCGCCATCTCTTATCTACAGGTTCTCAGGCTCAAGTAAGCCAAACAATTCTGTCTTATACTTCTGCTTCCCAGGTCTTGTACAAGGAAGTTTCGATTTGCTGGGGTTGGTAGGTTTTATCCATTACTACATACTGCTGGTAAGAAAGCCGCACATTATAGCGGGTTGAGCTTGGTAGCCCAAGCAAACAAGAACGACAATCGAGAATAAGCACTATACTGCTTAAAGCAACAAGCCAGATACAAATATAAGAGAAAGGACTTCTTCATGCGCCAGGCAAGGATTGCCAGCAAGCAAGTGTCGCCTTCAAACATAAAGTATGAACGCCACCGGCCAGAACAAACGCTTCTCTATCAAATCATTAAACGCCATTACCCTGCGTTTCAGTCACCCATGGCAATGCAAGGGAGGCCATTGCCACGTTACATCCAGCAAGAGTTCGAAGATTACTTAAAGTGTGGACTTCTTGAACATGGCTTTTTACGTGTGCGTTGTGAAAGCTGCCATCATGAAAAACTGGTGGCATTCAGTTGTAAGAGAAGAGGTTTCTGCCCCAGCTGCGGTGCCAGGCGTATGGTGGACAGCGCTGCCTTGCTGGTAGATGAAGTGCTGCCGAAACAGGCCATGCGTCAATGGGTGTTGAGTGTGCCGTTTCAGCTCAGGTTTCTGTTTGCCAGCTACCCACATTTGATGGGTAAAGCTTTAGGGATAGTCTATCGCGCAATCGCTACCCACTTGATTCATCAAGCAGGGTTTACACACAATACAGCCCGTACCGGTGCCGTAACTTTTATCCAGCGTTTCGGTTCGGCTCTGAACCTCAATGTGCATTTCCATATCCTGTTTCTGGATGGAGTATACATTGCCGGTTTTGACAAGAAGACCCAGGTGTTCCGACAAGTGAAAGCGCCCTCTTAGGCAGAACTACAAGTGTTGGTGCAAAAGATCAGCATGCGGCTGGGTAAGTTTTTGGTCAAAGAGGGTCTGCTGACACAAGACATTGAGAATAGCTATCTGAATCTGGATCATCTGGAAGAGAGTCCGATGCAGGACTTGCATGGGCATAGCATTACCTATCGAGTTGCGCTGGGGCCACAGCAAGGAAAAAAAGTATTTACTTTACAAACACTGCTGCCGAAAACCGGAGATGAACGCTTTAGTCAGGTAGGAAAAGTATCAGGCTTCAGTTTACATGCCGGTGTCTCTACCCAGGCACGCCAACGTAAGAAACTGGAACGCATCTGCCGTTATGTTGCTCGTCCGGCAGTCTCGGAACAACGTCTGGCACTAACCCGCAGTGACCAGGTACGTTATGAGCTGAAAACCCCTTATCGGGATGGCACTACCCATGTCATCTTTGAGCCGCTGGATTTTCTATCCAAACTGGCAGCCCTAGTTCCAAAACCCCGCGTCAACCTGACTCGGTTTCACGGGGTATTCGCCCCGAATAGCAATCACCGCGTGACCATCACCCCTGCCAAACGCGGCAAGGGAGCAAAGCCTAAGGCCAATATTGAGCTGGATGAACGAACCCCTATGGAGAGGCGAGCTTCCATGACCTGGGCGCAGCGCTTAAAGCGTGTATTCAACATTGATATAGAGGTGTGTGAAAAATGCCATGGTGCTGTAAAGATTATTGCCTGTATAGAAGACCCTAAAGTCATCGAAAAGATACTGGCGCATATCAAGACCAAAGAAGAAAAGGAAAATAAAGACAAAAAGTTGCCCCAAGTCAGAGCACCGCCATCACTGCTACAGTTCGGTTTATTTAACCAGGAATAACGGAATTAACAACATCACGGACGATGCTGCCATAAGGCTTGCAGGGCAGGGTTTGTTCCACTGTAAGATAAATCGCTAAAAAGAGAGGGTTTCCGAGGAGAACAAGATGAAAGTTAGGGTATGGGGGGCGGGAAATGACTGAATTCATGAAAATTGGAGGGGTGTTACAGGGTGAAATTAGGATGGCTTACTTGGGAAAGGGCTTTTATACTTCCTATACTTCAACCTAACAGCGTTAGGGAAAATATGAGGAGAGTTAAATTGAATACACATGAAACAGACGTAATTATTGTTGGCGGTGGCCCCACGGGTCTAACAGCAGCCTGTGAGATCGCCCTAGCTGGATACAAAGTGTTAGTGTTTGAACGCTTAGCTGAGCCAATGAAACAGTCTAGAGCTTTAACAATTCACCCACGTTCAGTAGAAATATTTGCCATGCGAGGTTTGCTGGAATCTGCGCTCAAAGGCGGTATGCCCTTACCTTCTGCGCATTTTGGACAATTACCAACTCGTCTCGACTTCTCTGTTTTAGATACAGACACACCTTACACATTATTTGTACCACAAGTGGTGACTGAGCAAATTTTACGTGATCGTGCTATAGAACTAGGGGTAGAAATCTTAGTAAGTCATCAAGTTGAAAATATCAGCCAATCTAATTCATCTGTGACAATCAAAGGAGTTGCAAATGGTGGACATTTTACAGCTATCGGGCAATATCTAATTGGTTGTGATGGTGCTAGAAGTATGGTTCGTGAGTCCTGTAACATTGAATTTGTAGGAACCTCTACTACAGTGACCGGGGTTGTTGCGGATGTAAAATTAGATACGCCTCCCGAAGCAAAGCTTTATGAGGCTGCCAATTTTAAAGGACGAATGTTTGCGGTACCAATGGGGGACTTCTATCGTTTAGCGATTATTGACTTTGAAAATACTTCCTTACCAACTCATCAAGAAGTTACGTTGGACGAAGTTAAAGCTTCGGTAAAACGCATTGCAGGAGAAGAGTGGGGACTTCATGATCCAAGTTGGTTGTCGCGTTTTGGCAATGCTACTCGTAATGTGGTTTCTTATCGAAAAGCTCGTATATTTATAGCTGGTGATGCGGCTCACATTCATTTCCCTAGTGGTGGTCAAGGTTTAAATGTTAGTATACAAGACAGCTTCAATTTGGCTTGGAAAATAGTTGCTGAACTTGATGGTTACGCTCCGGAAGATCTGTTAGACAGTTATCATAACGAAAGACATCCAGTAGGCAAGCGATTATCTCAAAACACCCTGGCACAAACTTCTTTATTTTTGGCCACCGGTGAAATTGATTGGGCACTACGTGATATGGTGAGTGATCTTTTTAAATCCCCAGAAGTCAATAAAGACTTTGCTAATAGAATAGCGGCTTTTGATATTTGCTACCCAGAACCGATAATATCGAATATTGGTCAAGCCAAATCTCTACTTATTGGAACTCGCCAAAGAAATTTAGAACTCACTCTGGTAGATGGTACAAACATAACCCTTTTCGAGCTTATGCACGATGGTAAATGGTTGGATGTTCAATTGTCTGATAAACAGTCTTCTCTCAACCAAATACCAGCTAATAGGTTGAAGGTTGTTCACCTTGCCAAACTTCCAGAACAAGCAAATTGGGATGGTTTAAAACGCATACTTATTCGTCCGGATGGGCATATTGCGGCGGTTAGCTAATTGGTTGGGCTTTCTGATCATAAGTCTTGGTAGAATGCACTTCATGCGCATATTGACAACTGTTTAATAGAAGTTTAAAGAAAACATCTTTAGCTTAGTCAAATCACAATTTTGGTTTTGATATAAGACATCCCGCTTTGTAGGGGATGTTTAATGTTGATTTGACCAGCTGACTGCTTATAAGTTAGTCTTCTTAGACCATGGGGTAGGGCTTTATTTACTCAATAATTAGATATTTACATCAATAGTACATTTTGTATGCCTGACTTAATTGCTGCTACCAGCAATCTTCAATTTCAGATTAGAGAACATACTCTTTCCGATGATTATATAAGTATAGAGTGGTGCCAAAGGGTCTTGAGGTTCCAACGCTTACTAAGCAGAACAAAGTAAGCAAAAAAGTGTATTAAAAAGTAAAAGAGTTTTGTATTCTGGTTAGGAAAAATATGACTAAAACACGTGACAAAATCATAGATAACGCACTGAATTTACTCGATGAGGGTGGGCTTGAAAAACTCACATTGAAACGTCTCGCTGATGCTCTGGGTATTCAACCACCATCACTATATTGGCATTTTAAAAATAAACAAAATTTGATTGATGCAATGGCTGACTCTCTAATTAAACCAGCAGCATGTGTAGAGTATGATGAATATGATTTTGAAACCGCAATTATTAAAGTGGCTGATAACGTGAGAGAGGCACTTAAATCGCGTCGCGATGGGGCAAAGCTGTTTGCTGGAACGTATGCGGTAACAGAAAATGTAGTTCGTCTTGCGGATAAAATTATCGGAGCCCTGAGAAATGCAGGCGCTAGCTCGGACGTTGCTGCTCAAGCATCATTATGTGTGATTTATTATGTATTAGGCTTTGTTATTGAAGAGCAATCTTTCTATGTGACTTTTCAAGCTAAAGGTTTGTTGGAGTCACAGACTGAATTAATTTTCACAATGTCTAAAGAGCGTTTTCCAAATATACATGCCGCACTTCCGGTCATTATGAACGATGATTTCGATGAGCGTTTTCGTTTTGGAGTATCAATACAAGTCGAAGGGATACGGCTGTTACTCAACAAAACCTGAATATACTTTCTTCGAGTAGGCATTCGCGAAAGCTTCATATTAGTCTGTTCGCAATCCACTACCTTGAGATAACTACTTGAATTCAAGCTATGTTAGTGCTGATAAAGTTAGTGTTGATAAAATTGCTTCAGCCGTCTGAATTGGATTTGTAAGCATAATCATGTGTCCACCTGTTAATTTTGAAACCTTCCAACCTTCCAACCTTCCGACGAAGCTACTACAGCCGTCTCATGAAACACGGGGAAATCTGAACAATACATATAGTGCCGTTCAATCGCGGCTAACGTATTTGTTTCAAATATAAAAGGCTCAGAATGTGTGGCGAGAGGCATAGGTGTCATTTTTTCTTGCATGATTTTTACCGTATCGGGCTGTGACACACCAAATGTTTCTGGCGGTGGAGGTGTTGCCGCCCAGGGTAAATCTTGGGTAGTGAGAGAACCCATGATAGCTGCAGCTTCAGGTTGAAGATCGAAAGCTGCTTACTGCTAGCGAGAAAGCCGCACATTATAGCGGGTTGGCTGAGTGACCCCAAGTAATCAAGAAGAGTAATTGAGAATAAGAACTATACTGTTCAAAACAACAGCAAAAAGAAACAAGTGCAAGGGAGTTTACTATGTCTCAGGCAAGGATGCCGACAAGGAAGTGCCTTCATCAGTCACTAAGTACGAACGTCACCGACCCGAATAAACGCTGCTCTATCAAATCATTAAACTAATCTTCATGATCTTTAAGTACATCTAGATTCCTTCCAGTAAGCAAATAACCAGTTATTAATACACCCTTTGATATCGCTAATCCGATATGTAGAATTTACTCTTGTGGGATTAAGCATTATCTTTCTCTATCATTAACTAAAAACGCTTGTCCCAAAAATAAGAATCAGGGGAACCATTGATGAGAAAAATTCTAAGCCTGTCATTACCGCTCTGCATGCTTTCTGTATTGATAGCAACTGTATCGATTGCTCAACCGGGCTCTTTTCGCCCACCGCTGTTGGACTGTGGCATCTATGAAGATGCTGAAATAATTTGCAATACCCGTGCCCCGGAAGACCTTGAGGTCACCCCGGATGGCCGCTACCTGATTATTGCCAAATACGGTGAAGGCGATGATAGCCCCATTGATCTGTTTAATTTACAGACTAAAGAATTTACTGTTATGGCAATTAGCAACGACCCTCGTTCTGACTGGGGCGATGCTGCCTGTACCGATACCATTGCTGAACAGGTCAGCCCACATGGTCTGTCTTTATCCCAAC
The DNA here is from genome assembly GCA_002746215.1 of SAR86 cluster bacterium. Taxonomy (GTDB): domain Bacteria; phylum Pseudomonadota; class Gammaproteobacteria; order Pseudomonadales; family Pseudohongiellaceae; genus UBA5109. The sequence continues at coordinate 181,933 of NVWI01000006.1, read as the reverse complement.
GTAATGGCGGTGCCTGGCAGCTCTATGTGGTAAACCACAATGTGCGGGAATCGATGGAAATGTATGAACTGGAGCAAGCTGGCGATAGCTGGGGATTGACCTGGCGCGGCTGTGTATTTGCTGACGTCCCGTATAACGATGTCGCGGCTCTCCCTGATGGCAGCTTTGTTGCTACCCGACCAACTGCATTTTTGAATGAAGGCGATAATCTTTTCAGTGGTGAACCCACCGGCAATGTCGTGCAGTGGAATGCCAGCGAGGGTGAAACTGTGCTGCCGGGAACCGAAATCGGTTATCCCAATGGCGTACTGGTGTCAGAAGATGGTCGTTATGCCTATATCAGCGGTTGGACCACCAGTGATTATCATAAATACGATTTGAACAGCCAGCAGCAAGTGGCACAGGTTGACCTCGGTTTTATGCCTGACAATCTGACCTGGACTCCCAACGGAAAAATCATGGCCGCTGGCATCAAGGGTATTGATGGCAATTGTCCTGCAGACAGTGAAAACCCCTGTTTACAAGGGTTTAATGTGGTTCAGATAGAACCAGATAATTCTGTTTTAACCCCAATTTATGACTCCAGAGGTAGAGCGCTGATCAATGGTGTTTCTGTGGCCATTGAGACGGGCGGCAACGTTTATGTGGGGTCTTTTCAGGGCACCAGGCTGGTGAGGTTTTCACGTTAGACCTGAATATAAAATTTACGCAGTATTAACACTTTTCACAGGGTGCTATCTTTTGGTCCAGTCTTTGAGATCAAAGCAGTTAGTAAAAACGTGAACTAACGATAGAATGAATAAGTTTCGTTTATGATGCAATGATCCTAACAAACAGTGTTAAATAAAATATGAAACGACGATCACTACTGCAATCCATTATCAAGGGCAGCCCTTTGCTGGTTCTTGGAGCAACTTTTTTTCACCCCGCCCGTTCTGCAAGTAATAATATACAGCTTGTTCCCTTGAGCGGGTCTTTATCCTTGCTTACAGGTGCTGGAAGTAATGTGCTTGTCAAAAAAGCCAGTAATGGTGATTTACTGGTTATTGATGGTGGGCTAGAAGTTAATGCGGAAGCTCTGCTTAGCACTATCAGTGAAGGAATGGGTTCAGATAATATTACTACTTTGATGAATACGCACTGGCATCGAGAACAGACTGGCTTGAATGCTGCGCTTGGTGAGTCCGGCGTCAGAATTTTTGCGCATGAAAATACTCGGCAATGGTTGAGTGTTGAGGTTGAACGGCCCTGGGAAGATTTTACGTTTAACGCGTTGCCCAGCTCTGCCCAGCCTAATGACACTTTTTATCATTATGGAGACTTTGATCATAGCGGCTCCATTGTGCAGTATGGACATATGGTGCAGGCACATACAGATGGCGATATGTATGTCTATTTCCCGGAAGATAATATTCTTCATGCTGGTGGAGTCGTGTCGAATGAAGGTTATTCACATGTAGACTGGTGGACAGGTGGCTGGATTGGTGGGCTTGTAGATGGTCTCGAAAGGTTGATCAGTATTGGCAATCAGGACACACGGATAGTACCTGCTAATGGTCCTGTCATGAGTATGAGTGAACTGCTTGCAATGCGGGATATGTATGCGACTATTTTTGAGCGGGTACGTGATTTGTTTATGGCAGCGCAAAGCCCACAAGATACATTGGATGCCGCTCCGACGGCTGAATTTGACCCGCAATGGGGTAATTCGGATCTTTTTGTGCTGTTGGCTCATCAGAGTGTTCTTGCACACTATGCTCCTGATGCATAGTTAGTGAGGTGATTAATAAGATAGCTGATAAGGCTTACTGATAGAGTGTCAGTAAAGCGACTTAAGGTCGAAGAAACATTGAAAAGAAAATATAAAATGATGAAACAATTTAAAAATAAAAAGGACTTTCTTATTAAAGGTACGCTTTCTTTTTTTGCATTTTTTATAACCGCCAGCTTTGTTGTCCCTGCCAGTTTCGCAGCAGAAAGTGAATATTCATTTGCGGCGCTTGAACACGATGAGCAATGGGAGTTTCTGGACGAGTATTGCACCGAGTGTCATAACTTTCAGGATTATTCTGGTGGGCTTGATTTTACCGGTATGTATATTGATGAGGTTCCAGAATATGCCGACGTTTGGGAAACCGCCTTACGCAAGTTAAATGGGCGCATGATGCCTCCACCGGGCCAACTTAAACCTTCAGAAGGCCGGGTAGATGAGTTTGTGGCCTGGTTGGAAGCTTATCTGGATGAAGCGGGCACTCAACAGGCAGATGTGCATCGGGTTGCCATTCATCGCTTGAATCGCAAGGAGTATGGCAATGCTATTCATGATCTTTTTGGTCTGGAAATAGATGCTGCCAGCATATTGCCAGAAGATGGAACCAGTGATGGTTTCGATAATATTGCTGACGCTTTACAGGTTTCTCCCGCCTTTATTGATCAATATATTTCTGCTGCACGAGTCATCACTGAGCAGGCCGTCGGCGATAAAACACCTTCGCTTAGCAGTGTCAGTTACCAATCCGTTGAACCTTTACCTGACCGAGCTCAGGGTGGAGGCTCGCAACAGCTTCATATCGAAGGTTTACCGTTGGGCACTCGCGGTGGGATGCTGGTTGAGCACTGGTTTCCGGCTGATGGTGAATATGCCCTCAGTGTTGCTGACCTTAATCTTTCTTTATGGATGTATAACATCGAATTCGAAAACAACATGATTTTTACCATTGATGGTGAAAAGATACATGATGTCATCATTGGTGGGGATGAGGATCGCAGGGCTCTCGACCTGGTGCAAAGTGATCCCATGAGTGAAATAAACTCACGTATTAAAGATATTCGTTTTACGACTACAGCAGGACCACATAATGTTGGCGTGACGTTTGTCAGACGTACCTTTGCTGAATCGGATGATCGCTTACAACCTTTTCTTCCAGGAACGTTACAGGATCGTATTCTCTCGGTTTCAGAAATAGAAATACGCGGGCCTTTTAACCCTACGGGTTTGAGCCAGACACCGACGCGAGAAAGAATTTTCAGTTGTTATCCGCAAGCTATGTCGGAAGAGTTTGCCTGTGCTGAAGAAATTATTGAGGATTTCGCTTTTAGGGCCTACCGTCGGCCCGCCAACGAAGAAGACATGGCGCCTTTGTTTGAGTTTTATCGTGCGGGCTATGAAGCGGGTGGTTTTGAAGAAGGTATTCGTATGGCGCTGACCAGAATTCTGGCGAGCCCAAATTTTCTGTATCGTGCAGAAATAACGCCATCGGATCTGGTGCCTGGTTCTATCTATCAGTTAAGTGATCTTGACCTGGCTTCCCGTCTATCCTTTTTTCTCTGGAGCAGTCTGCCAGATAGAGAGCTGTTGGAGCTTGCTGTTGCTGATCAGCTAAGCGACCCAGCGATATTAGAGGCTCAGGTTAAGCGTATGCTGGCTGATCCAAAGTCGAATTCGCTGGCATCTAACTTTGCTTACCAGTGGCTGGAACTTGCCAAGCTGGATGAAATTAGCCCAGATCGTAATATTTTCCCCTATGCTTCTGGTGCGGGTGATTTACGTATTGACTTTATTCGGGAAATTGAATTATTTGTTGATAGTGTGTTTCGTGAAGACAACAGTATTCTCTCTCTGTTGAATGCTAATTACAGTTACCTGAATGAACGTCTGGCTTTGCATTATGGTATTAATACGGTAAGAGGTAATCGTTTTAGACGCGTTGAGCTCCCGGATTCAAACCGATATGGATTGTTAGGTAAAGGCGGTATTCTGATGGCCACAGCTTACCCGAATCGCACCAGCCCGGTGCTGCGTGGTGCCTGGATACTAGAGGCTTTAATGGGTACTCCGCCGCCTGTGCCGCCAGCAAATGTTGAAGACCTTGCTGAGAACGAGGAGGGAATGCCGGCAATGACTGTACGTGAACGACTGGAATTGCATCGCCAAAACCCTTCCTGCAATGCTTGTCATGCAGTGATGGACCCACTGGGCTTTGCACTGGATAATTTCGATGCGGTAGGACGTTGGCGTGAGCTTGATCGTTTTACTGGAACGATCATGGATCCCTCCGGTGTGCTGCCAAGTGGTGAGTTAATTAATGGGCCTGATGATCTGCGCGCTGCACTGTTATCGCGACCAAGGATGTTTGCCCAGGCCTTTACAGAAAAACTCTTAGCTTATGCGCTGGGCCGCACTGTTGAAGCACAGGACATGCCCTTGGTCAGATCTATTGTGCGGGAGGCGGCGACAGAGGATTATCGCTTCTCTTCAGTGGTGATGAATATTATTAACAGCAGGGCTTTTCGGATGAAAAAAGTACCGGAGCTAGTAATAGCGGGTGTGAACGAATTCGAACCTATAGAGATAGAGCGTGTAGAGACAGAAATAGCATCAAATTAAATTCAGAGGGTGGTTTGATAAAAATGGAATTAACGGTTTACACTCTCTGAAATAGTGTAATGAGTAAGACGAATAAAAAAGAAGAGGGCAAGGGCAATGTTTATCAGTAAAAAACACCTATCAAGAAGAACAGTGCTGCGTGGTCTGGGTACCAGTGTAGCGTTGCCACTTTTAGATGCGATGATTCCTGCCGGTACTGCTCTGGCGCAAACGGCGGCTAATCCTCAGACACGAATGGGGTATATATTCTTTCCCCATGGTGCGGTGATGGACCGCTGGACACCGACAACTGTCGGCAGTGATTTTGATATGCCTGAAATTCTTTCACCGGCAGCAAGGTTTAAAGATAAGATGACGATTGTTTCAGGCTTGCGTAACAGGCCTGCGGAAAGCAGTGATCCTCATGGCATTATTGCGGGTACCTGGTTGCGTTGTGTCGCGCCTAATGATGTGAGTAATCCAGAGAAAGGCGTGACAGCTGATCAACTGGCAGCGCGCCATATTGGGCAAGGTACTACTTTTCCATCTATTGAAGTAGGCACACCAACTGGCGGACCCTGTGCCCCAGGTTTCTCCTGTTCTTTTGGCAGTTCGCTGTCTTTTAGTTCGCCACAACAACCGTTGCCCATTGAAAATAATCCACGCAAACTTTTCTTTCAGTTGTTTGGTCAAGGGGACAATGCGCAAGAGCGTGCTGCCATCGTTAATGAAACGGGCAGCATTCTTGATTCTATTTTGGCGGATGCCAACTCTTTGCAGAGGAAACTTGGCAGTGAAGATCAGGTGATGGTCGCTAATTATCTTGAATCGGTCCGTGAAGTGGAACGACGGGTGCAGATGATGAAGTCGCAAGATTTGAGCGGCGTAGATATTCCGTTAGCACCCGTCGGCATTCCTGAAGACTTCGAAGCGCATTTGAAAATCATGTTTGATTTAATTGCACTGTCTTACCAGATAAATTTAACCAATGTCGCCAGCTTTATGATGGAAAAAGAAGTCAGTATGAGAACTTACAATAATGTAGGCGTTTCAGAAGCATTCCATCCGCTGTCTCACCATGGTGAGAATCCAGCAAAAATGGCCAAATTAGCACGTGTACAGCAGTACCATACCGAAGTGTTTACTTATTTTCTGGAAAAACTGGATGCGATGCCTGAAGGCAATGGTTCAGTGTTGGATAATTCTATTATTTTATTTGGTTCCAACATGAGTAACAGTGATCAACATAATAATGATCCTTTGCCTAACGCAGTTTTTGGTCATGGTGGAGGCACCATCAAAGGTGGGCAACATCTGTTTTATGAGCAGAACACGCCCCATGCCAACTTACTGTTAACCCTGCTTAATCGGGCGGGAATAGCTGAAGAGTCTTTTGGTGACAGCACTGGCGTGCTGGCAGAAGTTTAAGAAGAAAGTAGCTTTGGAGAAAGCATGAAACTTCGTTTATTCACAGTCCTGTTTTTATGTTGTAGCGGCGTATCTTTTGGGCAAAATAACATCGTTGATGTGCTTGCTGCAGGTGAGCGCGAACAGGTTTTGCTTATGATCAGCGAAGGCGTGGATACCAATGTTGAACAGTCCGACGGCACCACCGCTCTGCTCTATGCCATTCATCAGGGCGACCAGGAATTGGTAACGGCTTTGCTTGACGCTGGTGCTGATGCAAACCACAGCAATGATTATGGTGCAGGCACAATGTCTGAAGCTGCACAGCTGGGCAGTGTTGAAATATTAATAGCCTTGCTGGATGAGGGGGCTGATCCGAACTGGCATAACCTGGAAGGTGAAACAGCATTAATGATCGTAGCCCGATCCGGTAATATTGCTGCGGCTGAATTACTGTTAGCGCATGGCGCTGAGGTTAATGCCACAGAGAGTTGGGGTGGGCAGTCGGCACTGATGTGGGCCACGGCACAAGGTCAGATCGAAATGCTGCCATTGTTAATTGAGCATGGTGCTGATGTTAACCAACACGGTATCGCCAGGCTTTGGGATCGCCGTATTTTGTCAGAGCCCCGGCCCAAGGATATGAACAAAGGCGGCTTTTCTGCCTTGCTTTACGCCGCCAGGCAGGGCTGTACTGAATGTATACAGATTCTTGCTGATGCTGGCGCTAATCTGGATGCAACGGATCCGGATCGTGTTAGCCCTTTGAACCTGGCTTTGATTAATTTACATTTTGAAACTGCTGCGGCCTTAGTTGAGGCTGGAGCGGATGTAAACAGTTGGGACCTTTATGGGCGTGCGCCTCTTTATAATGCACTGGATTTGCATACGCTTCCGGCTGGAGGGCGTCCTGACATTCCGTCGGAAGACCTTATTACAGGCTATGATGTGGCTGCCATGCTACTGGAGCATGGCGCTAACCCTAATATGCAATTAAAGTTACGCCCGCCGTATCGTAATGCTATTTTTGATCGTGGCTCTGACAATTTACTGTCATATGGCGCAACACCGCTAATTCGTGCTGCCAGGGCTGGTGATGTTGAGTCAGTCAGGCTTCTGCTGGAATATGGCGCTTTGGTTGGCCTGCCTAATGGTAGAGGTCATACTCCGTTGATGGTGGTGTCGGGCATTGACTGGCCGGCAGAACCTACGCGAGGGCGTTACAAAACGGAAGCGGATAGTATTGAAATAATCAGACTGTTGTTAGCTGCCGGTGCTGATATTAATGCGCTTACTGGCGATCCGACCAGACGTCCTGATGTGCAGATAAATGATGCTAATAGAGGCGCAGGCATGCAACCGGCTATCCGTGGTGCCGTTAATGTAGATGGTCAGACGGCCTTACATGCTGCCGCCAAAATGGGCTGGAATCAGATTGTCCAATACTTGATAGACAACGGCGCTACTCAACAGGTCATTGATGTTGATAACCGAACGCCCATTGATCTTGCAATGGGGCGTTATCAACCGGCTTTTCTTGCTATTCCGCCGGTTCCTTTGTTAGATACGGTGCAACTTCTGCAAGCCGCATGTTTGGCCGATGACAATTGTGTCTTGCGAGAAATAATAGATTTTTCGAGCACAGGTCTTATTCAATAATTATGTAAATCAGTATGTTGTAATAAGTCGGTTGGATATTGAAAAGGACATTAATAAAGGGCATTAAAAAGAACATCAAAAATAGTCTTTATATCAGAGGAAGAAAAAATGATTAAAGTACACTCATCATTTAGGTTATTTAGTTTTCTTGTATTTGTGAGTTTCGGCAGTATTGCCGCCGAAGTGGATCAGAGCTTTGTTGAACAGGTGAATGATATTGAATTGATCGACACCAGCGCTATGGAAACGGAGCAGGGCTTTGTGATTCTTAAAGCTGATGATCTGGAGTGGGATGAAGACGGCGCAGACATTCAGCAGAAAGTCATTTATGGCGACCCGACCAAGGCCGGACTTTATATTTTGCGGGCGAGGTTTTCAGCAGGTGTGACAAGTGTCCCGCATTTTCATTCCACAGATCGATTTGTAACTGTTATTGAAGGAACATGGTATGCAGGTACTGATGCCAGTCATGATATTGACAAAACTACAGAGCTTTCTGTTGGAGGTTTTATGATTCATCCCGCTGGGGCAGTCCACTTTGATGGATCCCGAGATGGTCCTGTAATTGTAGAAATACGAGGCATGGGGCCAGTAATAACTGAGGCAGTTGCTGTCACACGGTAAGCTATCGTATAAGCAGAGGGAAGCAAGTTAAGAACAATTATCGGTATAAGAAGATCATGCGTCCCTGGTCTTCTTATCGAATTAACATTATGGCAGCAGATGTTAAATTGAAACATTGAAAACRAAATCTACCTGCGAAAACCCGCTGCCATTTTCAAATGCTATTCCTCCAGAGTATGGATTAGCGGTGCTAATTTGAAGATTGACACTTACCTGAAGCTCAAAGGTATATTTTTGATCGCTAACAATTGGTAGAACCTGGTCTAAATAAATACGTAAATTTTCTCCTGATCCACTAAAAGTCATTTCTGGAACTACCTGAGAGTATAAAGGTGTTCCTAAAACCGTTTCGCCTTCAAAGATGCGCAAAGTCGTTGCGGTTTGTGTGCCACCGCCTTCTCCAGTGATAAATTCAATATAGTTGAGTTGGCCATCACAATTCGCGGTAAACGACTGTCCCCAAAAGAAATCATTTTCAGGGTCATTTTTCCCAATGGTATTTCCAACTATGCATTGAGCATACAAAGCTGATTGAAACAATAGAGTTGTAAGGACGAAGGCAAAAAAAATTATTGTTTGCTTAGCTGAGTGAGGCGTTTTTATTTTCATATTTTTTCCTATGTAGGGATTTTAAACAAGAGATTATTGTAAAAAAGAGTTAGCTGAATAGAAAATTAACAGGGTGTTACAGAGTGAAAATCAAGCTGGCTTACTAGAAAAAAGGGTTTTATACTTTGCGCACATTTAGATTCTATATCAGCAGTTAACAGTCAAGATAATTAATAGTAAAGGAGTCGTGAAGTCAATGCAGGTACACCACACTAACAAGAAGAAAATTGGATGGGGAATCGTGCTTGCTTCTCTTACATGCTTAATGCAGCCAGTCGCTCACGCACAATCAGAGGTGGAAATTCTTGACTCTGTACGCGCTTGCCAGAATCTGACTGGAATGTCGTCTCGGCTTGCTTGCTATGACCGAATCCTCCCGCCAACTGCTGGTTCAGCTGCGACAGTCGAAGCGGTTGATAGAGGTAATAGAGCCAGTTTGCCAGTCACGCGTGAAGCAGAGCTCGAAGCGACTGTTGCCGAGCTTGAAGAGCAGTTAGTACGCGAGACAGGAGCAATAATACCAACGGCACAAATTATTGAAGTGGAGCGACCTAGCGTGCGTACATCACGGTTAGTTGCAGCAGATGGTCGAGTTTTCGTTGAATCGAACCCAACAACGATAGTTCGTTGGCCGGAGACGCCTTTCGATGTCGACATCAACAGAAGCATTACTGGCACCATTACCCTTAGGGCTATTGGTGTTAGTCGGGACAGAGGGCAAGGTCGGGGTGTTCGAGTGGTGCAAGAAAGGTAATTTTAACTTTAGGAATAGACCTAAGTAGCTTGGCTAGAAAGGATGTCAGAGTCACTACTCTGACATCACGCCGACTTCAGTCAATTTAGATCTTCAGTCAATTTAGATCTTCAGTCAATTTAGATCTTCAGTCAATTTAGATCTTCAGTCAAAGAAGCAACTATTTCTGTTGGTAGCCTAAGACCATCAATCGGCAAATTAAGATGGTCACAACCTGTAATCAAGGCTTGAGTTTGCTTTAAAGTGTTTATCATTTCATCACTTAGTTCGAAACGCATGAAATGTACGCGTGAGGCTAGCTAACTTCTTACGTGATCCAATGAGTCAGGTGTCAAGCATCGTGCGTTTCCAACTCATATGAGGCGTCTTTGTAATGCTTCCAACGCACGCGGCCCAGGGCTTTAGCTTCTTCATCTGCAGGAATGATTTCCACAATGCGAGAAAAGCTCGTATGAAAATCAGGAATGTCTTGGCTTAAATTAATTAACACATCGAACTTTTTCTGATATTTATCGGCATAACCAATAATTATGCTGACGTCCTCATCTAAATCAGTGCCAATCACACAATGTGGCAGAAAGCTTTCCGGCCGATAACTCCAGAGCAGGTCATCAAGATACTGAGCCTGCTCTTGGGTGTCGGTATGAATGTAGGCTTTTAGTTTTTGTGACAGAATTTTTTCACAAAGGCGGCATGCGAAAGTATATTGCTCGCTGCTTTGACCGTGCTTCAATAGATAAAAATTGACCTTAGGCATCTTGGACATTAGGCGTTCAGCAAATATTCCATTAACAAGGGAACAGGTCGACCAGTCGCCCCTTTTTGTTGACCTTGATTCCAGGCTGTACCAGCGATATCCAGATGAGCCCACTTGTATTCTTTGGTAAATCGAGCGAGGAAGCAGGCAGCGGTGATAGTTCCCGCTCTGGGGCCGCCAATATTGGCGATATCAGCAAAGTTGCTGTCGATTAATTTTTGATATTCATCCCATAAAGGCAAACGCCATGCTGGGTCGAGGGCATCCAGGCCGCATTGATAGAGCTTGTCGGCTAATTCATCGTCGTTGCTTAAGAGGCCGCTCACGACATTACCAAACGTTGCCACACAAGCACCGGTTAGGGTAGCAATATCGATAACCGTTTTTGGATTAAAACGTTTGGCATAGGTCAATGCATCACATAAGACTAAACGGCCTTCAGCATCTGTATTGAGAACTTCGATGGTTTGACCCGACATGCTAGTAACCACATCACCTGGTTTGGTGGCTCTAGCGCTAGGCATATTTTCTGCAGCGGCAATAATCGCCACCACATTGATTTTTGGTTTCAACTCACATAGTGCGTGCATAGTACCCAACACACTGGCTGCACCACACATATCGAATTTCATCTCATCCATGCCGCCGCCAGGCTTTAAACTGATGCCGCCGGTATCAAAAGTGACGCCTTTACCGACTAAAACATTAGCTTTGGTGTTGGCGCTGGTGCCTTGGTATTCCATGACAATCAAGGCAGAAGGCTGATCACTACCATTGCCGACAGAAAGYAGTGAATGCATGCCTAAGCGTTTCATCTGAGCCTCTGACAGCACTTTGGTTTTTAACAGCTTGTTCTTTTTTGCTAAGGCCTGAGCCTGCTCACCCAAATAGGTGGGTGTACAGATATTGCCAGGTAGATTGCCCAGATTACGCGCAATATTCATACCTATGCCGATAGCGGCACCCGTATCCAGACCTTTTTTAGCCTGAGAACGTTCACTAGTAGAGCAAGCAATTGCCAGGCGCTTAATAAGTTGTGCCGGTTTGGCTTTAGAAAGTGTTTCTTTATAGCGGTATTCGGCATGGGTAAATACTTTTGCAACTTGAATAGCTTTGCGATTGATACTGGCTTTTTCAATGGACAGACTGGTTAAACCTAACACAGCATCTTCAAGAGAATAGCGATTTAGTTGCGCGACAGCAAAACGCATAATCTCGGTAAATTTCTTTAAGGTGAATTCACTTTTTTTACCGCAACCGAGTAGAAGAACACGCTTGGCTTTAATGCCCGCAACATTATGCAATAGCACTGCCTGCATGGCTTTACCGCTTATATCACCCGCTTTARGTAATTTTGAAATAGCTTTGCCTGAGGCTTTATCAACAGCGGCTGTATTGTCTGGCATGGTGCCATTTAGATAAACGCCGAGAATTAAACAGGATGTCGGGGTATTGGCGAGTGCAGTGGTTTTAGTTGAAAATTGCATATTATTCCTTTTGATAGGGCTTCTTTTAATAACTTGTTACAAGCTCATAGGGCAGAACTCAATATAGCGATAAATGTAGAGAGTTGTCGTACAAAAATCTACTTGTTAATGGTAAAAAAACAGAAAAGTAGCTGTCTAACACCGTATACAATAGAATCCAGTCATGATTATTGCACGCTATCTGGCAAAACAAATATTACAGCTGACAGCGGCGCTGACTATCGTTTTGTTGGCTGTTGCTGTATTGATCCGTTTGCTGAATTATCTGGGTGATGCTACCGAAGGCAATATTGACCCTTCAGTCCTGCTGTTATTGATGTCATACCGTTTACCGGAATTTGTGCAATTAATTCTGCCTCTGGCTTTGTTATTGGGTGTGCTTTTAGCCTATGGGCGTATGTATGCTGATAATGAAATGACGGTACTGATCGCTTCAGGGCTGAGCAAGATACGCCTGTTAGCTTATACGCTGCTTAGTGCTTCTGTGGTAGTTATCCTAATTGCTTATCTGAGCCTGTCTTTAACGCCTTGGGGCTTAATGCACAGCGAAACCCTTTTGGAGCAACAAAAAGATCTCAATGAGTTTGATGTCATGGTGCCAGGTATATTCCAGGATATTTCTAATGGTGCGAGAACAACCTATGCCGAAAATATTGAAGACAATGTAATAGAAAATGTCTTCATGCATGAAACGGAGTTGGACAGATTGATTGTGGCTGAGTCCGCAAGCCTTACTCAAGGTGAAGAGGCAGAAGGGGAAGGTCAAAACCAAGGCCAGAGTCAAGACAGGTTGGTCTTGTTTGTTGAAGGCTCTCTTAGTGAGGGCATAGCCGCTGGAGGTTTTTATTCAGTCACTGATTTCGGTGAGCTGGGCATACGAATTCCGCAAAGAGATATTAATATTGAACTCGCCATGGAAGAGCAGGCAATGAATACCCGTGAACTATTGGCTTCTATGAATAATTCGACTATTGCTGAGTTGCAATGGCGACTTTCGCTTATTCTAATAATTCCAATTTTATGTTTGTTAGCGGTGCCCTTAAGTAAAGTCAACCCACGCCAGGGTCGCTTTGCCAAACTGGCACCAGCGGTTTTGTTATACATTATTTATTTTGCTTTATTACTCGCGAGTAGAGACTGGTTGGCGGATGGGCTTCTGCCTGCGGTAGTCGGTTTATGGTGGGTGCATGCTGTATTCCTGGCTTTAGGGCTATTGATGTTCCAGGAAAAACTACCTGAACTTTTTTCTTTTAGGCGGTCAGCGTCGCCTGCCAAGTTAGATAATAAGCTAGATAATAAGTTAGATGATAAATCACATGCGTAAGTTTGATGCCTATATTCGTAATTCGGTGCTAATGGCAATGCTGCTGGTGCTGCTGGTGCTGGCAGGTCTGGACTTTCTGTTTACTGTTTTTGATGAATTGGGTGGCACTAATGAGCGTTATCAAACGTCTGATGCGTTGCAGTATGTCTTATTAACCTTTCCTCGCCATGTTTATGACCTCTTGCCCATGACCGCATTGATGGGATCTTTAATTGGTTTGAGCGTGCTGGCATCGAGTAATGAATTAGTGGTTATGCAAGCGGCAGGGGTTAAAACCGGGCGTATAGTTTGGGCAGTGATGAAACCAGCAATACTTGTCATGGTAATTGGTTTGATTCTGGGTGAATTCGTCACGCCGCCTTTGGACTTGCGCGCTGAGGTCAATAAAACAGTGGCCAGTAGTGATGAAGTAATACTTTCTAACCTTGGACGCTGGCAGCGTGATGGCAATGACTTTTTACATTTTAATGCCATAGAGCCAGAAGGTGTTTTGCATGGCGTCAGCATTTATAGTTTTAATGACGAACAAAAATTAACCGAAAATATTATTGCGGAAAGTGCACGTTATCAAGATGGCAGTTGGTTGCTGGAAGATGTTCGCAGAACGCTTTTTACGCAAAGTGAAGAGGGCCTTCTAAGTGAGTTGCAAGTTCTGCCCGAGTTAGGCTGGGATGTCGATCTTTCCCCTGAGTTGTTACAGCTAATGATTGTAGACTCAGACTCTCTTTCAATATCAGATTTGTATCGCTATGCGCGTCGGTCTAAAGAGCAAGGGCAGGATGCCAATGCTTATCTGATGGATTTCTGGGAAAAAGCGCTTCAGCCCCTGGCCACCGCTGTATTAGTGTTAGTGGCAATTTCCTTTATCTTCGGTCCTTTACGTGAAGCGACTATGGGGTCGAGGGTTTTTACTGCTGTTAGCTTTGGGCTTTTATTTATTATATTGCAGCAGCTTTTTTCTACTGTCGGTTTGGTTTATCAACTAAACCCTTTTCTTGCTGTGCTTACGCCAATATTAATGAGTGGCTGTCTGGGTGTTTATTTATTAAAGGTGTCAGAGTAAATCTACAAAATGAACCTTAACTATAAAATTAAAGGTGTCAGAGTAAATCTACAAAATATTAAAGGTGTCAGAGTAAATCTACAAAATGAACCTTAACTACAACCTCGCCTTGAAGTAATTAAATAACTACAAGTATGATTCCAGTTTTACTCTGACACCTTTTTATCCCAGGATACTTGAACCACAACGGAGTGTGATAAAAGGTCAGGTAAGGTCTGTTTTTCTGCATTAAAAAACATATATAAATAACCCGCGCCGAATAAGACAAATGAAAATGGTGCGATGACACAGCGGATTAAACTTTGCTTATAGGAAATGGCTGAAGCATCTGCGTTCTGCACACGTAATTTCCAGGCTTGCATTCCCAGCGTTTGACCGCTGTGGGTCCAGAACCAGGCGAAAAACAAATAAGCACTTAGTAACATGGAAGAGAGGAGTGTGATTCGATAGTAAGGGTCCATTACTACACGATCATTTTCGACCATCTGTGCCTGATCAATACCAAACGCTGAGAGTACAACAAAAGCTATAACAATCCAGATAGCGATGATGACAATACTGTCATAAATCATAGCCGAGATACGCCGCCATAAGGCCGCACTAGCGTTTGTTGCTGTTAGATTACTGTCTCTCATGGGGGCGGCATTGTACTTTATTTTTAAGACCAAGTTTTAGTTTGCTTTGTGTTTAGTATTTCAAAATCTCAAATCTGGATATACAACTCTTAGATAAAAATCTTGACTTCAACTATTTTAAAAAGTACTTTATTAAACAAAGTACTTTCAAGCATTGAAAGTTCAATGTTCTCGTTAATAATCATCAGGAGGCCAGAATGGAAAACATGACAATAATTGGTTGGTTACACACCATTGCTTGTGTCTTGGCTATGATTACTGGGGGCGTAGCACTATTTGCAATAAAAGGCTCGGTAGATCATAAAAAGTGGGGCCGTTGGTTTTTTTATACCATGCTTGTCACTAATGTTTCTGCGTTACTGATATATCCTGAGGGACAATTCAATGTGTTTCACTGGATGGCAATTGGTACTTTAGTCGTGCTTTTGCTTGGTTGGTATGCGGCACCGCGGCAACGGTCTGTTGGCTGGGCGAATATGCATTTAAGCTGCATGCTATGGAGCTACTACATGCTTTGGGGCGGTTTAGTCAACGAGGCCTTTCTCCGGGTTCCAGTATTGAAACAATTTTCACCATTTTTTGGCGCTGATGGTGCGGTTTTTGGCATGATTCAGATGGTAGTGATGTTGGTGTTTATAGTGTTGTGGCTTAAATTTTTGATCAGAACAACACGCCGTTTTAAACAACGCAGCGTAGTGTAAATTAATAATGGAGGACAAGGTTATGAGTGAAACACAACAAAAGAAAAGTCCTGGCAATGTATCAACGGCAGAAGCAGATCTGGCGCTGATTCGAAAAATGATGCTTGAAGCTCAAGCTTCAGCAGCGCTTGATGGCAGGTATTTGGTTCTATGGGGAATTGTTTTAAGTTTGGCGCAAGCCTTTGACATTATCCGATCAATTCTAACCAGTGGGCCTGCAAACGAATGGACGGCTTATATTTGGTTTGTGATGTTGGGCATAGGAATAGTAGGGTCAATTGTGTTGGGATATTTACATTCTCGTGGCCCGATAAATTCTGGTGCGCGTATGTATGCGTCAATTTGGATCGGCTTTTGTTTAACCATGTGTTTGCTCTTCACTCTGGCGGTATCTGGACAGGGCGCACTCTTATCCAGTCTTGCGATAATTGCTCCAGCAATGACAGGCCTGGCCTTTTTTGCAACGGCAGCAATTATCAATCTAGGTTGGTTACGCTGGGTTGCATTAGGTTGGTGGCTAATAGCTATTTTAGTCTCGGTATTAGATAGCTCTTCTTATACGGGCTTTATTTACATAGCGGCCTATTTGGGTTTAATGGCAGGGCCCGGTTTGGCGATTATGCGCTTAGGGAAAAAGGCCTGAGTGATGCCTAAAGCTGCATTAGGGCCATTGGATGAAATTATTCATCCACAAGCCAGATTGGCAATCATGGCTTATCTAAATGGTATAGAAGGGGCCAGTTTTACGACTTTACGTGATGCCTTAGAGGTAACTGATGGAAACCTTAGTGTTCACATTCGGCGTCTGCAAGATGCGGGCTATATTGCCGTTAAAAAATCCTTTGTTGATCGCAAACCTAAGACTTTCGTAACCATAACAAAAAAAGGTCAAAAGGCTTTTGTTGATTATCTGGCAACATTAGAAAAGCTACTTGGGACTAGTTAACACAAATATTAGGTGTCAGCGTAAATTTAAAGATTTACGCTGATACCTTGACATTTAAACTGATATTCACGATTATCGCGCCCTATGAATAGAAAGATTACAGACAAAGGCATTATTATTATTCAACACCGCCAGGTGGGTTGAAGCTGATTGCATTTGTTTAACGTTTTCAGAAAACCCGCCTCCAGGCGGGTTTTTGCATTTTAGGATTTAGATTATGGAAAAGTTACCAGAATACGTTTCATTAATGGACACCACTTTGCGAGATGGAGAACAGACTCAGGGCGTGTCTTTTTCTGCCGGTGAGAAACTTAATATTGCCCAGGCTTTGCTGGAAGCGCTTAAAGTTGATCGTATTGAAGTGGCTTCTGCGCGAGTTTCCAAGGGTGAGAAAGATGCCGTACGCAGCATTAATGACTGGGCTGCTGAACATGATTACCTGGATAGAGTGGAAGTGTTGGGTTTTGTTGACCATAACCTGAGTGTTGACTGGATACTCGATTGCGGGGGCAAGGTCGTCAATCTATTAACCAAAGGCAGCGAAAACCATTGTCACAATCAACTGGGTAAAACACTGGAAGAACACGCTGCTGATATTAATAAGACCGTTGCCTATGCCAAAGAAAAAGGCATTAAGGTGAATGCCTATCTGGAAGACTGGTCAAATGGCTATAAAGACAACAAAGAGTATGTATTTGGATTGATGGTCTTAATTAAAGACAGTGGCATTGAGCATTTCATGCTGCCGGATACACTTGGGGTGATGAGTCCTTCAGAAGTTAGTACGGCATTAAAAGATATGCAGGCGCGTTTTCCTGAGCAGGTGTTTGATTTCCATCCGCATAATGATTACGGGCTGGCTGTTGCGAATTGCATGGCTGCCGTTGCAACCGGAATCAGCAATTTACACTGCACTGTTAACTGCCTTGGCGAAAGAGCTGGTAATGTTTCATTGGCTGAACTTGCTGTGGTATTGAAAGACAAGATGGGCATTAACACCGCTATTGATGAAACTCATTTAGCGGATGTTAGTAAAATGGTTGAACGCTTTTCTGGTAAATGGCTTTCAGACAACATGCCAATTATAGGTGAAGATGTTTTTACCCAGACGGCAGGTATTCATGCTGACGGTGATGTTAAGGGCGGTTTGTATGAAACCGAGTTAAGTCCAGAACGTTTTGATCGTAAGCGAACCTATGCACTTGGCAAACTGAGTGGTAAGGCTTCGGTGCTGAAAAACATTGAAGAATTAGGCATCACCTTGTCTGACGAAAACTTGAAAAAAGTGCTCGAGAGAGTGGTTAAACTGGGTGATTCAAAAGAAGTGATTACTGTTGATGATCTACCTTTCATTATTGCTGATGTGCTTGAGAGTAGTGATTATCATCATATCCGTTTGCAGGGCTGCCAAATAAACAGTGTTTTTGGGGACGAATCTGAAGTCCATTTAGATTTGAATATTCATGGTACTGATTATCAGGATACGGGTCATGGTAACGGTGGTTTTTCCGCTTTTATGGATGCCTTGGAAAAAATAATGGGAAAAGTCGATTTCAAACTACCGGAGTTGGTCGATTATGCGGTTCGTATTCCTAAAGGCGGTAAGGTCGGAGCTTTAACTGAATGTACGATAACCTGGGATGTCGAGGCTTCTCGTGGACGCAAACTGCGCACACGAGGAGTAAATGCGAATCAGGTTTATGCGGCGGTTATCGCAACCTTACGAATGGTTAACACTAGGTTGCACGTAATTAATAGTGGCGATTAATCTTTTGTTTCCATACTTCGAGACGGTCACATACTTATTGTATGTGACCGTCTGAGCGGGATAAGGCCTCGCCTGAAAACAAAATCTTTAATCGCTTTAAAAGAACAAAGTAACAAGAGTTAAAAAGCATTACTGAATTAAATGCTTATCAAGTGAGAGCTACAATTAACTCTCTCGAATAAACATTAAAAAATGTCAAATAGAGCAATTTTCATATGATTGATTTAAGAAGTGACACAGTAACCAAACCCTCTCAGGAAATGCGCGAAGTCATGGCGAAGGCCGAAGTGGGTGATGATGTTTGGGGTGATGATCCTACTGTTAAACAACTGGAAGAACGTGCGGCAGATATGCTGGGAATGGAAGCCGCTATTTTTGCCGCCAGTGGCACTCAAACAAATTTAATTGCGTTGATGTGTCATTGCCAACGGGGTGATGAGTACCTGGTTGGGCAGACTGCACATACCTATCGATATGAAGGTGGAGGCGCAGCTGTTTTGGGGAGTATCCAGCCACAGCCTATTAATAATGAAGCAGATGGCAGCATTGCCCTTGAGAATATATTAGCGGCTATAAAACCGGATGATATCCATTTTGCAAAGTCGCGATTGTTGTGCCTTGAGAATACAACCGGAGGCAAAGTGCTGCCTTTAGATTATCTTGAGGCGGCAACCAGCCTGGCAAGTGAACATGGATTAGTAAATCACCTTGATGGTGCGCGTGTTTTCAATGCTGCCGTCAAGCTTGGGGTCGATGTAGAAGAGATTGCCAAGTATTTTGATTCAGTATCTATTTGCCTTTCTAAGGGTTTAGGTGCGCCAGTTGGTTCGGTGTTATGTGGCAGCAAAACCTTAATTAAAGAGGCTCACCGTTGGCGCAAAATGCTTGGCGGCGGCATGCGCCAGGCCGGTATTATTGCAGCAGCAGGAATCTATGTGTTGGAAAATAATATTCAAAGACTACAGGAAGACCATGATCATGCTGCTTTGCTGGGACAGGAATTGGCGAAGATTCCACAACTGGACGTTGACCTTGAGTATTTACATACCAATATGGTTTTTTTGAAATCCAGTGAAGGCGACTTCATTGCTTTATCTAACTATCTTGAGCAGAGAAACATTCTGATTGATGCTAGGTATACAGCAAGGCTGGTTTGTCATCTGGATGTTAGTCGTGAGGATGTATTGACGACGATTGCTGCGATAAAGGATTATTACAAGGTGTCAGAGTAAATTGGTACAAGGGGTACAAGGTGTCAGAGTAAATTGGCAAATTATGTTGAAGGGGTACAAGGTGTCAGAGTAAATTGGCAAATTATGTTGAGTTTGAATTCTTCAACAGCCAGACTTAATTGCACTGAAGGTAAGATTCAAGTTTTACTCTGACACCTGTCTCTTTCCTGTCTCTTTCCATCTTGGCAATATTCAAAATGAACTCAGGGTTACCAACAGCTTTTCCTTTGCTTGCTCCTCTGCGAAATTGTGTGAGTGTTTTGCGAGAGAGTTCTTCCTTGAAAAGATTTCTGTAGTGATTGATTCTTTCCTCTGGATTTTTACTCATTGCCAGTAAAATTGGGTGCGTTGTTGTCAGATAATCATTCTTACCAAATGCATTATGTCGATGACTTGACCAAGGATATTGCTCAGGTAATTCGACCATATTCGCCCGCACAGGGTTCATTTCGATATAGCAATGGCAGGTCAGTAAATAACGTTCTGTATCAATGAATGACGTTTTATAACGGCCTTCCCATATTGAACCGGAACGTTTATAGCAAAGGTTGAAATAGCGGGCATAGTTTCTACCAAGCCATTGCATGGTACGAGGTAAGCTCTCTGCATTGTTGGGTGTAACCAGCAGGTGCAGGTGATTGGTCATCAACACCCAGGCATGAATTTGCAGGCTGTATTTGTTGCTTGCCTTACGCAAGTAATCAACAAAAGTTTGGTAGTCGCATTTTCTGGCGACTATTGGCTGTCTGCTATGGCCTCTGACAACTAAGTGTAATGGCTGGTTTGGAATAAATATTCGGGGTTTACGTGGCATTGGGAACGGTGTCAGAGTAAATTGATGATATTAACTATAGTTTAAATTAATAAAAAATCAGGTAATTTAAGTGAAGGTATTTTTCAAGCTTTACTCTGACACCTGCTTACTAGTCGCTTAAATGGTGTAGTCATGAATTTTGAAACTTTAAAGTTTGAAGCCAAAGATCAAATTGGTGTTTTAACGATTTTCCGGCCGAAGGCTCTCAACGCCTTAAACGCGCAAGTACTTTCTGAGCTAGGCCAGTTTTTTGAAGCGTTGAATTCAAAAACAGATTTACGTTGTCTGATTCTTACCGGTAGTGGTGATAAAGCTTTTGTTGCGGGAGCTGATATTAAAGCCTTGGCGGCTATTGATAGAAATAGTGGCACTGAGTTTGCGCAAAAAGGCCAACAAGTTTTTCAAGCTATTGAAGACAGCCCCATTCCTGTTATAGCCGCAGTAAATGGATTTGCTTTAGGTGGTGGGCTCGAATTAGCGATGGCCTGTGATTTTATTATTGCCAGTGAAAAAGCAAAGTTTGGCTTGCCTGAAGTAAGTTTGGGCATAATCCCTTGTTATGGTGGTACTCAACGTTTATCCCGTTATATTGGCAAAGCCAAAGCACGGATGGTTATTGCAACAGGTGAAATCTATTCTGCGCAAGAAGCTAAGGATTGGGGGTTAGTTGCAGAAGTTGTAGTCGCTGAGAAATTGCAAGAAAAATGTATGGATATAGCCGCCGCTATTTCTAAGCGCAGTCCACTGGCGGTACGTTTAGCTAGAAGAGCGGTAACAGACGGCTTTGAATTAAGTCAGGCTGAGGGTTTATATTTGGAAGCAGAGCTTTTCGCTCAAGCTTTTTCTTCTGAAGATAAAACAGAAGGGGTGAACGCTTTTATAGAAAAGCGCGAACCGAAATTTACAGGAAAGTAAAATTTTTTATTTCAGAACTTCTATTTAATTATAGTTAATTAGAGGGCTGTATTGAGACTCACTGAACAATTCGACGAACTGAGTATATCCTTACAGCTTCAGTCAGAATTTGGTCTTCGGTGTAATCTGATTCACTGGGGCCATCAGCTGGCAGACTCTGGATATTACGAACAACATCCATTCCGTTGATGACTTTGCCAAAGGCAGCAAAGCCCTGTTGGTCTGCATTTCTGTCCCCGCCATAGTCGAGACTGGGTTGATCGCCAACGATGATAAAAAACTCAGTACTTGCCGTACCAACAGCGCCTCGAGCCATGGATATCACACCATCAGTATGTAGGATACCTGTTTGCTCGGTTGATTCATGGGCGATAGTGTTAAATTCACTTGCCCTATCGCCGAGGCCGCCCTGAATAACTTCAATTAAGGGGGAGCCTTTATCATTTTCATAGCTCACGACACGATAGAATGATGCCCCATCCAAATCTCCGTTGTCGGCAAGCATCAGAAAATTTCCAGTACTTATTGGTGCAGTGTTTACATAAAGATCGATTTCAATATCGCCTTCGCTGGTCGACATTAATACCGTTACTTGAGCCGCTACACTAATCGGGAATGTCAGAAATAATGCAAGGAAGGTTATAACAACTCTTTTCATTTCTTTTCCTATGCTCAGTGAATTTGTTAGATGTGGTGTCAGAGTAAATTGGAAAATTGTAGTGAGTTTGAATTCTTCAACCGTCGGGGTTAATTACACTGAAGGTAAGGTTCAAGTTTTACTCTGACACCTAGCTGGCTACTGCCTAGCTGCAGACACCTAGCTGGCTACTGCTCTCTAGGCGGTGGCGTCCAGTCACAATCCATGCAGTCAGGGGATTTTCCATTTTGCGCCAGAACGTCGAAAATAAAATCTCGCCACACGGCATTGGGTTGCCAGACAGTATTCATGTCGGCCTTGGCTTCTGCTACAGGCACGTCTTGGTAGATGACTCGATATAAAAAACTGAAGGCTGTGGCACGTGCATTGATCTGACAATGCAGCAAGGTTTTCTTGCTGGTATTGCGTTGCATAGAATCAGCAAAGGCATAGAAATCATCAGGTAGCGGGTTATCAAAGGCTACAGGTATATGCATATATTCCATACCCAGGCTTTTGATCAACTGATCAGCATCAGAAAGTGCGTTTTGGTTGTTGGTAAATGCGATATAAACAACCCGTTCGAAACCATTATCAGCAATAGCCTGAAACTGTTCACGACTTGGCTGGCCAGCACTTGCGAAACGGTCACTGTATTGGAGGAAATTAGTGATCTCAGCTAATTCAGAATTAACGTCTTCTAGCGCATTACTGGTAATTGATAGTGATGAAAATAATGTTATTAATAAGGCTTTATAGAATGTTCTCATCGCAAGTCCCTTAATCATATTTTTATATTGCTTGTGATAAATTTAAGCATTGAATTTCTACTATAACAACCACTAGAAATGCTGTCAGAGTAAAACTCTTAATTTTTATTCTGACAGCTGAATGATGCTAGATAGCTTATTCCGCCATTACCGCCTTTAGCTTGTCTGGGTCGCGCCAGCGATTACTGCCGAGTCGGTAAATAAAGACACCAGCAATGCCCAGGATCATAATAACGAAGGCTATCCATGAGACGCGTGGGCCAAAGGCAAAGACTTTTATGATGAGAAATTGAATCACTAACATGAGCCAATGCAGCGATGTCGATGCCCACATAACCCAACGTGTATCACCGGCTCCTCTAAGCACTCCTGCCGCCACTTGCAGCATGCCTTCACATAATACGTAACAGCTTAAACCGACCATCATATAACGTGTCAGGCTTCGAATTTCATCGGCACCTTCATCATAAAAAATAAATACATCAACCAGAGTGTCGCGGAAGATCAGAAATATCAGGGCAAGAAACAAAGAATAACCGATACCTAATATATAACCTGCGGTTGTTATTTCGTTGGCTTTACGCATATCTCCAGATCCAACGAAGCGGCCAATCATGCTCATTACGGCAATATTCAAACCTAGCAAGGGTACAAAAGAAAGAATGTCCCAGTTAAATACAATGGTTGCAGATGCTGCTTCGGCTATCCCGTAGGACTGAAACATCAGCAAAAACAGGTTAAAGGCGGCTACATTCATAAACATTTCCAGGCCAGAAGGGAAGCCAAGCCTTAGGTATCTGCCCGCAATGCCCCGGTCAAACACGAAGGAAGTCGCGATTTTAAATTGCTCTCGGTTTTCTTTTGCAAAATAGAACAGTAGATATATTGCAATAGTAAATACAGTGCTGATGACGGTGCCGTAAGCCGCACCGGCAATGCCGAGAGCAGGTAATCCTAGTTTGCCAAAAATTAGGCACCAGCTAAGTGGGATATTAAATAGAATGCCCAACACATCAGACACCATAACAACTTTTGTTTTACCGACACCTGAAAAAAACGTCGATAGACAGACCTTAATCAGCGTGGTCACACTGCAGAACATCAATATGCTGTAGTAGGTAACTTCCAACTCCACCTGGTCCGGTGCGTGCCCCATGCCGGCAAAAATATTGCGCATGGCAAAGCCGACTAAAATTAACAGAGGGGTGCAGGCCAGTGCCATGATGATGCCCTGGGTAATTACGCGGGAGCATTTATGCAGTTCATTGGAGCCCAGATACTGGGCTACTAAAGCAGTAGCGTAGGAGAGAATGCCATTTAAGAGTGAAATGGAGAAATACCAGGCGACACCACCACCTAATGCTGCTGCCATATGCACGGGACCAATCTGCGCCAGGAAATAACGGTCAGTAAAAATCATGACCGCAAATGCGCCCTGGGATACCATCATAGGGCCAGACATGCTGAGTAAGACTGACAGGGTCTTGGAGTTGTATTGCCAGTCTTTCAGGTTCATTCTTTTACTGCATATAGCAAGGTGTCAGAGTAAATTAGCAAATCATGTTGAGTTTGAATTTCCCAACAGGCAGAATTAATGACACTGAAGGTGAAATTCAAGTTTTACTCTGACACCTGATTTGGTATTTCCATGCCAGCCAGTTTTTCGACTACTTTGTCACCAAATTCACTGGTAGACACCATCGTTACCCCAGAGTCGGGTTTGGAGAGGTCAGATGTTGAATAGCCTCCGGCGAAAACACTTTGCATGGCCTGCCACAAGTTTTTAGCTTCATGGTCCATGTTGAAACTCATTTCGAGCATCATCGCAACAGAGCCAATCATGGAATAAGGGTTGGCTATATTTTTGCCTGCAATATCAGGGGCAGAACCATGTGAAGGTTCATAGTAGGCTTTATCAGGTCCTATACAGGCAGAAGGCATCAAGCCTAATGAGCCTAATATGCCGCCAGCTTGATCAGATAAGATGTCACCAAACATATTTTCCATCACCATCACATCAAACATCCGGGGATTCAGGCACAAATAAGTTGCGGCTGCGTCAACCAGAATATTGATGACTTCAACCTCGGGAAAATTCTGTCCAACTTCGACACAGATTTCATTCCACAGCACAGAAGATTTTAAAACATTACTTTTATGAATGTTGTGTAACACTTTCTTGCGTTTTTGCGCGGTTTTGAAAGCAACTTGCATGATGCGCTTGATCTGATCTTCGTCATATTCCAAGGTTTCTTTGACATAACGCCGACCATCTTCATTAATGCCGGTTTCTTTATGGCCAAAATATAGTCCGCCAACAAGTTCACGGATGATCATGATGTCAATGCCGTCGCCGATAATTTCGGGTTTCAAGGGTGAGAAATGTGCCAGGTCTTTGGGTAAATAGACGGGGCGGAAATTCGCGTAAGTGTTGTAGCGTCGACGCAATGGCAACAGGGCCCCACGTTCGGGTTGCATATCAACGGGTATTTTCTGAGATTCTTCATGGCTAAGACCAATCGGTCCTTTCAGGATAGCATCGGCTTCATCACAAATGCTTTTAGTTGAAGCTGGAAAAGGGTGGCCAGCTTCAAAGTAAGCATTGGCGCCAAAAGAAGCATGTGTTAGTTCAAAATTCACCTTATTACGTTCAGCTACCAGGTTAAGAATTTTAACTGCTTCAGTCATTATTTCCGGGCCGATGCCATCGCCGTCGAGAAGGGCTATTTTGTAAGAGTTCATGGATTACCTTGTTCAGATTATGGGTTTTTAAATTATGGAGTAAAACTACAAAGGGCGGCTAATTTAACATTTCAGTTATTTTGAGTAAATTGGAATTTTTTAGTTGGAAAAGTTCTTTTTACATTTTATTTTTAATTAATGGCTACTTTTTTTTAAATTCTTAACTTTTTCTTTAGAAAAAGAGCTGATTTTTAGTTTTCTTTGGTACTCATCTTGGTCAGGAAATTATAAAATTACCTACCGAATTAATTAGCTGGAATTTACCAAATTTCAGCTATTTTGTAGGAAAACTACCTTAACTTTGGAGCAAGATATGGTCTCGTACCAGGAGCACACGACAAATACGCAACTTATTGATTGGATTAAGGAAATCGAAGAACTTTGCCAGCCAGAACAAGTCTATTTATGTGATGGTTCACAAGCAGAGTATGATCGACTTTGCCAAGAAATGGTTGATCAGGGCACTTTTATCAAACTCAATGAAGAGTTACGCCCTGGCTCCTTCCTTTGTCGCTCCGATCCGCGTGATGTTGCCAGGGTAGAAGACCGTACATTTATTTGTTCTGAAAAAGAAGAAGATGCCGGTGTGACTAACAACTGGATGGAACCGACTATTATGCGTAATACTCTGGCGGATCTCTTTAAGGGTTGCATGAAGGGAAGAACGATGTACGTTATCCCCTTTAGCATGGGCCCTTTGGGTTCAGATATTGCTCAGATCGGTGTACAGATTTCAGACAGTCCTTATGTTGTTGTCAATATGCGCATCATGGCGCGAATTGGTCAGAAGGTACTGGATATTCTTGGTGATAAACCGTTTATTAAGTGTTTGCACTCTGTTGGTTCGCCATTAGAAGAAGGCCAGGCCGATGTGTCTTGGCCCTGCAATGTGGAGAATCGATATATCGTACATTACCCTGAAAGCCGTGAAGTGGCTTCTTTTGGTTCGGGTTATGGCGGTAATGCTTTGCTGGGTAAAAAATGCGTGGCACTTCGAATTGCGTCGGTTATGGCGCGCGATGAAGGCTGGCTGGCTGAGCACATGCTGATTCTGGGCGTGGAATCTCCTGACGGTGAAAAAACCTATATAGCGGGTGCTTTTCCAAGTGCTTGCGGTAAAACCAACCTTGCAATGGTGATTCCTCCTAAAGGTTTTGAGGGTTGGAAAGTCTGGACTGTCGGTGATGATATTGCCTGGATTAAACCGGGTGCTGATGGACGCATGTATGCCATTAATCCGGAAGCGGGTTATTTTGGTGTGGCACCAGGAACCTCGTACGACTCTAATCCTTCTGCCATGGACACCATTACCAAAAATACAATTTTTACCAATGTTGCCTTAACTGATGAGGGTGATATTTGGTGGGAAGGCATGACTAAAGAAGCGCCAGCACATTTGATTGATTGGAAAGGTAATGACTGGACACCCGCTAGTGGCGTTCCTGCTGCTCATCCTAATGCGCGCTTTACTGCGCCGGCGAGCCAGTGCCCAAGTGTCGATCCGGATTGGGAAAACCCTAAAGGAGTACCAATAGAGGCCTTTATCTTTGGTGGGCGTTTAAGCACAACTTTCCCATTGGTGTATCAAAGTCGAGATTGGGAGCACGGTGTTTACATGGCTGCAACGCTGGGTTCAGAAGCAACAGCAGCCGCTGATAATCAGGCGGCGATCCGACGTGACCCAATGGCAATGCTACCTTTTTGTGGTTACAACATGGGTGATTATTGGGCGCACTGGTTGAGTATGGAGAATAAGGTTGAACAATTACCTCAAATTTTCCGAGTAAACTGGTTCCGTAAATCAGCAGATGGCAAATGGTTATGGCCTGGTTTTGGTCAAAACATGCGCGTGCTGCAATGGGTGGTCAATCGTATTAAAGGACGAGTATCTGCGGATGAAACACCCTTTGGTGAAGTGCCAAAGTATGAGGATATAAATTGGAATGGTCTGGCTTATGATGAAGATACTTTCAGTGAACTGATGGCGATTGATACCGAGAACAGCATTCGGGAATTTGAAGATCAGGTTAATTTCTTCAATAAAATTGGCGATAGTCTGCCGGAGGAAATGGAAAATCAACGTCAGACAATGTTGAGTCTGTTAACACCGAAAAAAGAATCTTCAGCTGCCTGAAAGTGACTGTCGATTAAAAAAGCCGATGTTGGATAATTCAGCAACGGCTTTTTTTATGCATATTTATATATGAGTTTTGGACAAAGAAGTATTAAGCTCTCATGGCTTAATAGATAACAATAATAAGAAAAGGATATAACTATGTTGAATGGATATAGGTTGAATGTATGCAGAAAAAAATGCTGCCTGATACTTTCAATATTCTTTGCTTGTTTTACCTTGCAGGTGATGGCGCAATCGGTACCGGAATATACGGTTGATGCTGCATGGCCCAAACGTTTGCCGAATAACTGGATCATCGGGCAGGTAGCAGGGATTGCCGTTGATAGTAACGATACTATTTGGGTCATACACAGGCCTCAATCTCTGACGCCTCAAGAAGCTGGGGCTATTCAAAATCCGCCGTTTTCTCTGTGTTGTGTGCCAGCGCCATCGGTTTTACAATTTGATCAAGCAGGTAATCTTTTACAAGCCTGGGGTGGCCCTTACTGGGATCGGGAAAATTCGCTCTGGGTAGATGATTCACCCGATGGTGTGTGGCCGAGCAATGAACATGGGATTACAGTTGATCGTGAAGGTAATGTTTGGCTAGCGGGCAATGGTGATGGAAACCTGGTTTTAAAGTACAACAATGATGGAACAGAATTATTACTGGTTATAGGCACAGTTGAATCAAGCAGCGGGCCGGGTATGAACACAGAGGACTTTGATGAAGTCATTATTACGGGTGGCAGCAATGATATAGCACGCTTAGGGCGTCCGGCTGAAGTAGAAGTTGATGAAGGTGCTCGTGAGGTCTATATCGCTGACGGTTATGCTAATCGCCGAGTCATTGTGTTCGATATGGACACTGGAGAGTATAAGCGACATTGGGGCGCTTATGGGCGGGTGCCGAATGATGCCCCCCTACCAAGCTATGATCCGGACGCGGCACCGGCACAAAGTTTTCTTGGGCCAGTCCATAGCGTTCGCTTATCAGATGATGGTTTAGTTTATGTCGCAGATCGTACTGCTAACCGCATTCAAATTTTCCTGAAAGACGGAACCTTTGTAGAGGAAAGCTTTATTGCTCCCTGGACGCTCAGTAATGGTTCAGTTTGGGATATTGAAATATCACCTTTTGCTGGACAGCCTTTTTTGTTTGTAGCGGATGGCGCTAACAACCGCATCTGGATTGTTAATCGTGAGTCCATGGAGTTAGTCGGAGAGATTGGCGGCGGCGGGCGGAATGCCGGATATTTTGACTGGTTGCATAATGTTGCGATTGACTCGGATGGAAATATTTATACAGCCGAAGTGAATGAAGGTAAGCGTATCCAGAAATTTAATCTGCTGGATTGACAATATTTTTTAACAAAGCCGACAATGCGCAAGTCTACATTCATGATTTTTAGTGAAAGATACATGAATGTGAACTGGGTTAAAAATATTGTCGATATCTCCCGTCATGAGTGCCATGGCGGTATGTTCTACTGCGCATGGTTGGTGGGCTTTAGATGCAATAACTTTAGGCTCAGGTGATAAAAGGCGCTTTGTTACCTTGCTTACGTACCCAGTTCAAAGAATGTAGTATTTTGTCTTTTCGAGCCAGCCAGCGCAGTAAAAGAAATTTCCCTGGAAAATCTAGAAGAACTATACCAGCAAGCAAGGTCAGTATGCCCTGGCCTGGCAGCACTAATAAAAGTATGCCGAAAAAAACCATCAAAATACCCAAAAGGTTTTTTATTAGCAGTACTACCATTCTTAACAGGTAACCTGACTGTGTCCAGGGTAGAGGGTGTCTTTGTTTTTCCACAAAATAATCACTTGGAATAGCCAGTATCAGTATAGGCAAGATAATCAGGCTACTTAGGAAGGTTAGTAGTGAGAGCATGGTGAAGAAAAATATCGTGTCGCTACTTAAACTAAATGCAGTTAAAAAATTATTCACTTAATTTGATTTCATTCAAGACTTTACACATTTCATTATTCTACCATTGAGACTGGTGGGTAGTGCTATTAACAATATCAAAATACACTGTTAGGCTGCTCTCAATAGTTAATAGAGGATAAAGCTGTGTTCTGGCAATCACGAAAAAAAATTAATGCCGTAGTTTTTGCAGACWATATCAGTGCGCGCTTGTCATTCATTCTGAAAACGATTCTTTTGCTTGGGGCTATAGCCATGTTCTGGTTAGGTCAATACCAGTCGGCTGTTGAGACCTTGCTGATATTACTTATTACCACCTTGCCTGTGCTGCTTGGCAAGAAGTTTACAGTAAGGATACCGCATGGTTTTGAAACGTTGACGGTGCTATTTGTATTTATGTCATTATTTCTAGGCGAGGTTCAAAGTTATTACGTAAGGTTCTGGTGGTGGGATTTAGTGTTACACAGTGGTGCTGCCTTTATTATGGGAGTTTTGGGCTTTCTGCTGGTCTATGTTTTGAATGAAAAAAAAGAGATTAATCTTAATTTGAATCGAAATTTTGTTGCATTGTTTGCCTTTATGTTTGCTATTGGAATAGGGACTTTATGGGAAATACTCGAATTTTCTGCTGATCAGTTATTGGGGCTGAATATGCAAAAAAGCGGCTTGGTCGATACGATGTGGGATTTGATCGTTGATGTTATTGGCGCATTTATTATTTCTGTTTTGGGTTGGGGCTACATAAAGACACGGGAAGCTGATTCATTTTTGGAACGTTGGATTGAGGAGTTTATAGAAAAAAATCCACGGTTTTTTGAAAAAAATTAATCTGATATTTATAAAATAGTATGTCTACTTATCGAATTCTGACATTAAATATTCACAAGGGTTTTTCCATGAGTAACCACCGTTTTACTCTGGAAAAGATCCGAACATGCTTACGTGAATCCAAAGCAAATATTGTGTTTCTTCAAGAGGTGGTAGGGGAGAATTTAAAGCATCGCGAAAAAATCCCTACTTGGCCAGATAGTAATCAAATGGAATTTCTAGCAGATTCAGTATGGGAGCACTATGCCTATGGGAAAAATGCCATTTATCAACATGGCCATCATGGTAATGCTATTTTAAGTGAAATGCCTTTTTTGAATTGGCAAAACATTAACATTTCATGCCTGTCATTTTCACAGCGCGGGATCTTGCATGGTAAGACCAGTGAAAATGTTCATTTACTCTGTGTGCACATGGGCTTATTTGAAAAAGAAAGGCGCTTACAAATAAAACAGGTCGTTGAGTATATTCAAACTAAAATACCCTCGCACGAACCCTTGATTCTGGCCGGAGATTTTAATGACTGGCGCTTAGGCTGTCATCATTATTTACAACAGGAATTACAGCTAACGGAAGCTCATTTGACCGCTCAGGGAGCTCTAGCAAGAACGTATCCCGCGCGTTTTCCATTATTGAAAATGGACAGAATTTATCAGCGAGGGTTTCAGGTGAAGCAGAGTCAGGTATTACAGGGTAATGGGTGGCAGGTTATGTCAGATCATCGAGCCTTATTGACTGAGTTAGAACTCAGTTAGCGCTGGGTTGATCAAGTGTCAGAATGAAATGTTTTATGTTTTACTCTGGCCCCTGATACGGGGTAATCTTATTTTATTAATACTTGATGGTTCATCGTGAAATGCTGAAAAAAATAATTTATGGTTTTATCGTTATTCTGGTCTTGCTGCCCATCGCCTTTGCAGCAATGTTTTATAACTTGGCAAGGCAGTCTGAAACGCTAATCAATGCTGGTTTGCAAAATGGGCTCTTACAGGCCTGCCCAGATCGGCCAAGTTGTGTAAATAGTCTTTCTGCTATTAATGAACATGCAATTGCCGCGTTTAGTGTGCCTACTGGTATGGCTGACCCAGTAAGTGCTTTGGCCGTGATTATTATGGACATGCCAGGAACTGAAATACTTGAGCATAATGATGATTATCTACATGTTACATTCAGCAGTGCAATTTTTAGTTTTATTGATGACCTTGAAATTGTAAAGGATGCTGAACAGTTGCAGGTTCGCTCGGTATCCAGAGTCGGGTTTTCGGATATGGGCGTGAATAGAGCAAGGGTTGAAGAGTTACAGAAATTTTGGCAGCAAGCGCATCTTCAAAATCAGAATTAATTCGTTGAGGAAACTTTTTTTAATTCCTTTTTAATTTCTATAAAGAGGGGGTAACTTATAAGGCGTTGCTCTGCCTTGTTGCAATTTTCTATTCTTATGTAGTGTATTCACGATTTGTAGAAAACTCTCGAAGTCAAAAGTCTTATTGTTATCTTCAGAATAAAGACATATCTGTAAATTTTTAAGCAATGGACGTAAGGCTTGCTGATTAAACTCCGCATCTAATTTGTTGATGTTATACAAAGCAGTATTTTGAAAATAAGCCTGCCCCCAATTTAAGAAATATTCCGCTGTCGTCTTAATGTTTTTTTGCTCACAAGACTGTTTTAAATGTTGGAAGCTGTTATTTATGCTGGGAAGCTTATTCACTCGAGTGTGTTTTTCACGATCTTTATGAAGTAGTAGCTGAGTAAATATTTTTTTCAGTTTACGCCAAAGTAGCAGCAGGGTAGGGGCAAGAAATAAAGTAAATATTAGCAGCAGGACGCCAATAAAAAGCAACAAGTTTAGATTGATCGAAGACCAGAAATTACTTGTTGAGCCTGAGTTTTTTAATAGGCTGGACTCTTGTTCAAGGTGCTGTCCATCCACCGTAAGGATATCAAAATCTTGTGAGGGTAGGCTGGCATATTCCAAACGGTCAGTAAGCGTATTCCACCAGGGAATTTCTACTGCAGGTAGAGTAAATTTACCGGCTTCAGTGGCTACCAGTGTAATGTTTTGCGTATGGCCTGAGCGTACGCCAGCGTTTTCAGTGATATCAATCTGCTGCGCTTCTGCCGGGTAATAACGCAGTCTGGAATCACTGGTGAAATTCAGATTGACCAGCATGGAGGCGAAAATACCTTCTGCATCGAGTTGAATAGTACGTACAACCGAATCACCAATTCGCATATCTTCCAATGGCCGACTCCAACTTTCAGAAATAGTCACATTAGAACTAGGTAACCAGTTTGGGCTTGGGAAAGAGCCTGGCACTGGCAATACTGTAATTTGGTGTGCTTGACTAAAGAGTTCTATTGTTTGGCGTTGAGCAGTGGTTTGTAAGTTCGGGTTATTTCGGGTGGCTCGGGTTTGAGTGAAGGCTCGAAAACGCATCGGGTCAATTGTAAATTCTCCGCTGCCTTGTGGGAAAACGACAAATCGACTTTCATTGACTGTATACAGAATCCCATTGATTGTTTCAGTATAGTTTAGATCATCACCTAGCTTATTGTACGCAGCGTCAGACATTTCTAGTCTGGAGAAAGAAGCGCCGCGTTCAAATGCCAGGGTGTAATAAAGCTTTATGCTATAGATCAGCGCTTCTTGAACATATACCTGATCTTTATTGACAGTGGTTTGCAGAAAAACGTCATTATTTTCTGTTGTACTATTTTCTATTACGCCCTCATTTTCAGTAAGAAAATTTTCGGTTTCGGTTTGAGCCCAGATTGTGCTGGAAAAAGTGATGAAATAAACCAGGGCGACACGATAGAAATGTAGAACCAAGTCGTGCTTTACCATAGCTGCTGATTACTTTCGAGAGCCAGTAAATCAATTTCAAGTTCACCTTCAGTTTTACGCTGCAACTCAAATTTGTTTTTTAACAAGGTGCCAGGATCATCTTTTATACGTCCCAACCATTGCTGCAATGAAAGCTCTTGTTCTAATGCAGCACTGAACTCCTGCTCTTCAGCTGATTCCGGGTCTTCAAGGTGACTGTTGCCAGTATTTCCATCGGCATTCTGGCTTTCCTGCTGACTGATGCTTTCGGAAGTATCTTTCTGGTTTTGTGCGTTTTCCTGGCCGTTAGTTGCTCCCGTAATTTCCTGGCTTTCCTCTGTATTTGGAGCTTCAGCTTCTTCACCTTCTTCGCGTTCCATTTCCAGGTCAGTACCAGGGTCATCAGTAAGCCTTGCCTGTAGGGCAGCAACGATTTCCAGGTTTTCTGTAGCCGCTTGATGTTCAGGGTCAATATTTAAAACTCTACGGTAAATATCGATAGCTTCGTTAAGTCGGTAAAGCTTTGCTAACGCGTTGCCCCGGTTATAAAGAGAATCTATATCATACAGTTCAGCTAAGTCTGTTAGTGCCGCTTCATAGTTGCCCTGGCGGTAATTTGCCGCTGCACGCCAGGCGATATTCTCAAATAAAAAAACTGCACCTTGATAGTTTTCTTGAGAAAAAGCTTGTTTGGCCTGCTGGTTTGTATTCGACCAAAAGCCACTCCACTCCCAGGCAAACACAGGCGAAGTAAGGCTGAACGACAATAAAAGCGCCAAAAGAGTACGATATGTAACAGTAAGTATTGGCAATTAATGGCCTGTATGCACGTTAAAAAAGCTAGAATGCTCCGGCATTATACGAGGAGACCTACGCTAAGCAAATTGTTAAATAGTGTAGACTTTGATTAAGTAAGTAATGTGGAAAAAACATGCTAAGTGCTTGTCATATAAGGATTCCAGTTGCTTCTGGCAGGCTGAGCAGGTATTTTTTTTGCTTAGGAATTTATCACCTTAATACCACCCACCTTTCTTATAAAAATGCTTATTAAAAAGATGAAGACAAARRKWARMKCTRAWNNTGAKANNGAAGTAAATGCTGCAAGTGCTGCAAATATTGATAGTACGGTAGGCAGATCAGCTTATTTCTTCTTAATTTTATTATTTGTCGGCAGTGGCGCTTCGGCGTTGATCTATGAATTAGTCTGGTACCAATTAATCGGCCTGGTAATTGGTGTTTCTTCTATTTCCCTGGGTATTTTACTGGCCGTTTTTATGGGTGGCATGTGTATTGGTAGTTTATTGTTGCCACGCTTGGTTTCGTCTAAACATCACCCTTTGAAAATTTATGCATTTCTTGAAGTTGGTATTGCCATATTTGGCATTCTTTTACTCTACGCTATGCCTTTACTACGCAATCTATATTTTGGTACAGCTACTGAAGGTTTTCTAGACTATGTCTTACGTGGTTTGTTTGCTGGCATATGCCTCCTGCCGCCAACCATATTGATGGGAGCTACCTTGCCGGCTATTGCTCGCTGGGTAAAATCAACCCCAACGGGGGTATCTTGGCTGGGCCTTTTTTATGGCGGCAATATCGCTGGTGCTGTGTTGGGCACCATGCTGGCCGGGTTTTATCTGCTGCGTGTCTATGATATTGAAGTTGCTACCTTTGTGGCAGTGGCGTTCAATTTAGTTGTTGCCAGCACGGCATTAGTGGTGAGTCGCCAGATAGTTTATGAGAAAGATGCCAGCAAAGAGCATTTCTATATCATCAAAGAAGCCTGGCCGATCTATGWTACTGCTATGTTGTCAGGGGCGACTGCTTTAGCCGCAGAAGTGCTCTGGACTCGGCATTTATCATTGTTTATTGGTGCTACGGTTTATGGCTTTGCACTTATTCTTTCAGTGTTTTTGATTGGTTTAGGTGTGGGAAGCACCTTTGGTTCAAGGTTGGCCTTGCATCTGAAGAGTCCAAAAATCGCCCTCGGACTATGTCAAATGTTGCTTTGTATATTGATGGCCTGGGCGGCGTTCTTGGTGACACAAAATTTACCTTATTGGGAGGTTAATGTAGCTGGTAATCAGCCCTGGCAACGTCTACAGATAGATTTTTGGCGTTGTATGATTGCGATGTTTCCCGCTGCTGTGTTGTGGGGAGCCAGCTTTCCCCTGGCCCTGGCATCCATTGCATCTGGAGAAAAAGCGTCGGCGGAAAAAGATAGCGCCAGTCTGGTCGGTGGGGTATATGCGGCCAACACCTTTGGAGCCATTATTGGAGCATTAGCTGGAGGCTTTATCCTGGTGCCCTGGATTGGTAGTCAGATGACTCAGCAAATTATTATTCTGGTATCTGGAGCTTCAGCTTTAATGGTGCTTATATCAAGTGCCGATGTTATTAAGACGAGCAGCAGGAAAATGCTAACGGGCACAGCTGTGTTGATTATTAGTTTTGCTTCAGTTTTTGCTGTCCCCCCTATTTTGGAAGAAGTTATTGCCTATGGGCGTTATTTACCCGCTTTTGGTCAAGGCGTGAATGTTATCTATGCAGGAGAAGGCCTGACGGCTTCTATTGCTGTCACGCAAGAAGGTGATGGCATATTTAATTATCATAACTCCGGTAAAATTCAGGCTTCCAGCTATCCTCAGGATATGCGCTTGCAACGCATGCTGGGACATTTAACGACACTGATTCCAGAAAATCAGGATAATTTTTTAGTGATAGGTTTGGGCGCAGGAATTACAGCAGGTGCTGTGGCAATAGACCCTAATGCCGGCAAAGTGACAGTTGCAGAATTAGAGCCCTTGGTGCCAGAAGTTATTTCAACGTATTTCAGTGAATTTAATTTTGATGTGGTTAACAACCCAGTGGTAGATATCCATGTTGATGATGGGCGACATTTTTTACAAACTACGGACATGACTTTTGACGGTATTACGTCAGACCCTTTGGACCCCTGGGTAAAAGGTGCTGCTGCACTTTACACTAAAGAGTTTTGGCAGTTGGCTAAATCAAAATTAAATCCAGGAGGCGTCGTCACTGTCTTTGTACAGCTTTATGAAAGCACTGAAGAAGCGGTGAAAAGTGAAGTGGGCACCTTTATGAAGGTTTTTCCAAATGGAGCAGTTTTTGCGAATACTCAAACCGGTGCGGGCTATGACCTGGTTTTAGTTGGAATGGCAGATGATGACCGAATAGATGTTGATCGCATGATAGAACGCTTTAATCACCCGCGTTATGCCCAAGTAAGGGCGTCGCTGGCTGAAGTAAGGCTGGATAATGTGACAGATTTGCTCAGCACTTTTGCCGGTCAGCCTGAAGACCTTGCGCACTGGCTTGAGGGCGCTGATATCAATATCGATAAGAACATGCGTTTACAATACCTTGCTGGTATGGGGCTAAACCTTTATGAAAATATAGAGATTTACAACAATATGCTACAACAGGGTATTTCCTATCCACGAGACTTATTTGTTGGTGAAGAAGACGTTTTAGAAGAGCTTGAAGGTAAAATCACTCGTCGCCAGGGGCGGTTTTAAGGTTTATTTAAAAAGACTCAGCAATAATCATATTTTTTGCATAAGGTTCCAGTAAAATGGTGATATTATTTGCAAGATAAAGTTAAGTTATTGTAAAGGTAAGTAATAATCGGGTTATAGGCAAACGGATTCGCATGGCTTTTAAGCGGTTAATAAAACAATAAATCTTGAATTTTTAGCAAGGTACTCAAGTTTTATAAATTTTGTAAAAACGAAGAGGTGAGAGATGAATTTAAATATAACGAAATTAAGTAAAGTTTTTATAGTGCCTTTGGCAATGCTGTTTTTTCAAACAACAGCGTATGCTCAACCGGTTATGGTTCCAGGCTTCATGGGTATAGAAAGTTTTTACATTGAAAATTCTGGTTCTGACACGGCTAATGCTTATTTCACTATCGTTAATTTTGATGATGAGCCTATGCGTATACTGAGTGCTAGTGGTGATGCTTTTGGAAATGCCATCATTACAGGGACAAACAATGAAGAGCTTGAATACATTGAAATTATGCCTAATGAGCGCGTAGTTATGGCGCCGAGCAGCATGTACTTTCAATTAAGTGACCTTGGTGACTCACTTATAGTCGGAGAGACTCATGAGATTACCTTGTTAATACGTCGTGGGCGTGAAGCAGGCGAAATGGTAGAAGAGACCACAAGGGGGGCCGGAGGGGCTTTTTCTGGTGGGCGTCTTCGCGATGCAGGAATTATAAATGAAAAAGAGTATGTGGTTAAGGTTCCTGTTAGAAACTAGTTTAGCGTTTATTTGAAATTTAAAATCTGAACTCAAACAATCAGGAAGAGATAAGCTTACGAATTGATTTATACACGCCTCTCTTAATTCTTTGTTAATATAAAGCCTTTGAAGTAATCACTTTAAAGGCTTTTTTTTTGCACTTACTCTCCCTTGAATTTTTAATACTGCTTGCAGTTGTGGCGTTGTTTACAGGCTTTGTCAAAGCAGGTATTCCTTCGCTTGGCGCTTTAATGTCTGCCATTGTAGTACTCGCTTTTACGCCTCGTGAGGCGCTCGGAATTTCCCTTATTTACTTGTTAGTTGGAGATGTCATCGCCGTTAGTTTTTATTGGCGTCTCGCTCATCTGAATGAACTTAAAAAAATGATATTGCCTGTGCTAATAGGCATCGCTGTAGGCGGGGTTATGCTGAGTTTTCTGGATAACAGTAATCTTGGTCTGACAATTGGCCTGATGGTGGTTTTTCTGGTTAGTCTGGAGCCTTTTAGGCCAAAACTCACGGAGTTAGCGATATATCATCCACGTAGTATCAGAACTGGTTCAGGAATTCTTGCAGGCATCTCGACGACTATAGGTAATGTTGCGGGCCCTATCCTGTCTTTATATTTTTTATTGCTTAAGCTGGATAAAAAGTCTTTTGTAGGTACCAGTAGTATTTTCTTTTTAGCGGTTAATACGACTAAAATTCCGATTTTTTATTATCAGGATTTGTTTACTCTGGCATATTTGCCATCAATTGCCTTAACTGCTCCGCTGGTTTATGTGGGAGCGCTGGGTGGCAGGAAGTTTTTGGAATGGGTGTCACAAGTTTTGTTTACTCGTATTATTCTAGTCTGCACTGGTCTTGCAGGAATATGGTTAGTTATCAGATATTTCTTGTGAAAAATTAACAAATATATACGTATAAATGTATATATAAATGAAGGGGCAAGGAAACAATGTTTCGATTAATTTTTTCTTTTAGCTTAATACTTGTAAATTTATTTTTGGCAGCCTGTGCCGTAAATCCTGTGACGGGGCAGAGTGAATTTTCAATCTTATCTCGACAGGATGAAATTTCAATTGGTAATGAACAGTACGGCCCCTCGCAACAAAGCCAGGGTGGAGAATATATAGCTGACCCTGAGTTAAGTGCTTATGTGAACACGGTAGGGCAACGCTTAGCCACTATAGGTAGGCGAGATTATGATTTGCCTTATGAATTTGTGGTGTTAAATAACTCTGTGCCCAATGCCTGGGCACTTCCAGGTGGAAAAATCGCGGTTAATCGCGGTTTATTGATTGAGTTAAACAGCGAAGCTGAGTTAGCCGCAGTGCTGGGTCATGAAGTGGTGCATGCGGCTGCTCGACATGGTGCTGCCGCCATGGCCAGAGGAAGTTTATTACAAGGCGTCTTAACCGTAGGGGCCATTGCAGGTCAGGATAGCGCTTATTCAGACTATATTGTCGGTGCTGGTCAGCTGGGTGCTCAATTAATCACTCAACGCTATGGGCGCGATGCTGAGCGTGATTCTGATACCTTTGGTATTCGTTATATGGTGGAAGCTGGTTATGACCCCCAGGCTGCCGTGGGCTTACAGGAAACATTCGTGCGTCYTTCAGAAGGCCGTGCATCCGGTTGGGTTGATGGTTTATTTGCCAGCCATCCACCTTCAGAAGAACGAGTGGCTAATAATCAGGCACTGGTAAATGAATTGATGCCCTCACTACAAGGGCGAGATTTAGAAGTGGGTGAAGCCCGTTACCAACAGGCTATTGCTGGTATCAAAGCAGATCAGGAAGCCTATCAGCTGTTCGATGAAGCAGAACGTGCTATTGCTGATGATGATCTAGAGATAGCATTATTAAACCTTGATGAAGCAATATCCATGGTGCCAAATGAGGCTAGATTTTCTGGATTGAAGGCTGATGTTTTTCTTTATCAGCGGCGTTATCGTGAAGCTATTAGTACTTACAATGAAGCCATCGATAAGGATGATAATTATTTTGATTATTACCTAGGCAGGGGTGTGGCTTATGCCAGAACTGGCGACCAAAATCTGGCCGAGAACGATTTAGAACGTAGTGTGGACTTGTTACCGACAGCAACAGCCATGAATGAGTTAGGAAAAATTTCACTTAACAATAATGACCGTAGTTCGGCCAAAAAATATTTTCAGGCTGCAGCAGGCGGGGCCGG
Organism: SAR86 cluster bacterium; assembly: GCA_002746215.1. GTDB lineage: Bacteria > Pseudomonadota > Gammaproteobacteria > Pseudomonadales > Pseudohongiellaceae > UBA5109. The sequence continues at coordinate 142,554 of NVWI01000006.1, read as the reverse complement.
TCAGGTAGGCAGTGAAGCCACTCTGGCATTTACTCGTCTGGATATTGAAGATACACCCGCTAACTATGTTCAGGCGCAGGCATATACCGATGCTAATGGCCGGATCCTGGCAAGGGTAATAAATCGTTCCGTTATTGTTTTGCAGAATGTCCAAGTAGAATTTACGGTGGTGCTCGGTGACCAACTTGCTGAAAGATCAATAAATGTAGGGAATCTCAACCCAAACCAAACTGTAGATGTGAACTCTGGATTACGTTTTCCAGAAGGTGTTCAGGGTAGCGCTAATCAAATGCGTGTAAGAGTGACTTCTGTTGAGCCTCAATAAATACCAGAGTAAACTTTAGGGGGGCTGAGTAGCTGTGTTGTCCCATTCCAGCTGTAAATTAGATAAGACTCTGTCGCTATTAACCGTGAATATTTCTGATTGAGTGGTGGCTTCACCATCATCGCTTTGAGCATTGCCGTTTAGATCACTACTGACTGTAATACGATAATTACCTGTTGCTAGCTCGTCAAAATTAAAGCTATAAATGTTATTTGAAAAAGAGGAGCTGGTTTGTACTGAGCTGCCATTCGCTGTATTGACAAGGTCTACTAGCAAAGGGCCGACTTGATAGCGTTGAGTTGGCGCATTGACTTGAAGAATGACATCAATGTTCACAGTATTCACGCTGCTATCGAAACTAATAGTTTCCCTATATAAGCCTTTTGTAAGGCCATTACGGTTTATTTCCAAGCGCCAATTTTGGACCTCAGATGTTTGGCTTAAAGAAACTAGATTAAGCCAGGCTGCATCATAATTAATACTGTTTATGCTAATGGCATCGTCACCGATGGTTCTTGTTTCAAAGACTGTTTCAGTTTGGCTGGGTCTAAACTCAACGGTGGAAATTGATGAGCTTAGGTAAGAACTCAGTAAAGGCGAACCGGAAAGGCTATCTGATGCGGCTGTGACTGCTTTACGGGCATTAATCAGTCCATGCCCATACAAATTATCGGCACCGCTAATGCCTAAATCATCGGTCAATAAACCTGAGACTAACATTTGCTCAATTTCGTCAGCACTTAGGTTAGGGTTTACAGCCAGCATCAAGGCAAATACGCCACTGACATGCGGAGCTGCCATCGACGTTCCAAAGCGATAGTCATAGCGATAATTCAAACCGCCAGCACCTGATTCTGCGGATAAACTCAAAATGGCATCAACAAAGCCATTATTGTCAAGATCAACATCATTACGACCGCCTGGCGCAGCAAGATCAATAGCATTACCAAAGTTAGAATAATCAGTAATTTCTTTATTCAGGTCAACTGCGCTGACGGCTATAACATCGTTGCAGTTAGCTGGGATAAAGCGGTTGGATTGATTGGCGCCATTACCCGCCGCCGCAACCACAAGAATATCTCTTTCCCGCACTTCTCTTAGGACATCACGGTAGCTGGAAGGGCAGTAACCTGTTCCACCTATGCTTAAATTAATGATGTTTGCTGCTTTCACTGGTAGTTCCCCGGAGTCATTACTCATGCCAGCAGCGTAACGAATCGCCTGTGTAGCATCGTACAAGTTGCCACCGGAAGCACCCAGCACACGCAAAGGCATAATACTGGTTTGCCAGCTAATACCACTAGTGCCTAGACCGTTATTACTCTGTCCTGCAATAATACCGGCGACATGAGCGCCATGGTAAGAACTGCTTAAATCTTCTGCATCAGGATCAATGCCGTCGCCATCAAGCGCATTATCAACGTCACTGATGAAGTCATAACCAGCTATTAAACTGCCAGCCAAGTCAGGGTGTAGATACAGGGCGCCTGAATCAACAACGGCGACAATAATGTCACTTGAGCCGGTGGTTATATCCCAGGCAGCAGATAGTTCAATTAAGGGATAATTCCATTGTTCATTGTAGCGGGGATCGTTTGGTACAGCAGTAGCCTCAAGGATTAGATTGGGTTCGGCAAACTGTATTTGAGGGTCGCTATTCATTATTTTAATAGCAATTAAGGTTTGGTATTTATCTTCAGTTTCGCTGTCAATAAATTGATGTCTTGCAGGAATATCAAGGGGCTCAATAAGAGCTGAAGGCAGGTTGTAAGATTGCTGAGAGGCGTCATAACTTCCGTAACTCATTCGCATAGGACGACTAGTTTGACCTGCTATTAAGCTTAAGCCTAAACGATTTAAAGTGGAGTCTGGGTTTTTTGCCTGTTGTTTGTAGATTTCCGGTTGGCGATATTTAACGATCAATTCATTAGGCATAAAGGCATCGCTTAAACGGAAACCTGAACTATTGATGTTAACGGTTTGTTCCGTTCTTAAGGTGTAGTTAGATGCACCACTAAATGCTTCAACTAAAAGTTGAAACTGACCTTCAAAGGGCGCGAGTAATGTTTCACTGGCACTTGTAGAAAGTGAAGAATCCAGCACAATTTGTCCTGTGCTATTAAGTAAGTGTAAATCCAGGTCAGCATTAGCGGCATCATAAATGTCCAGCACAATGGATTGTCCATCATAAAGATAGATACTGAAATAGTCCGAAACATCGCCTGCTTCAAATAAGGGGCCAGCTTCACCCTGCATGGGCTGATTAACATAACCTCCTAGTACGGCAAAACTTGGAATATCTTGCGCCTCACTAGGTGAGTTATTGGAAATATTTGAATTACTTGGATTGTTGATATCACTATCAACAAGTGATCCAGCACTAACGACTATACTGCCTTGTACAGTAAATGAGGCGGCAGCAATAGAAGTGGCTGTGTTTCCCCCGCCTCCACCGCCACAGGCGCTCAGTCCAAGTAGCAAAAATAACATGCAGGAATAGCGTATGGATATTTTAGATCTAAGCATGAAGAAACAGCCTGCTTTAGTTGAGTTTCTCAAGAGCTTACTGGGTCTATAGATTCTAGAGAGTCACCGTCTCAGGGTAAAGAAATGAAGCTGAATAAATAATTAATTACTTATTAATTATTAAGGCTATATATTTTGCTGATAAGGAAGGTTTTGTTGAAGTTTCTATTGAAACAGACAATACAAAACATCGCGCTAATGAAGTTTTGTATTGTCAGGTTATGAAATTAACAGCTCTCATTATAGGAGCGAGTAAATAAACGCTATTTATTAATAAGCGTTAGTGAGGTCGAGTGAGGTAAGCGATGATATTGTCGAGATCAGTATCGCTGACTTCGGTTTTACGGGAGATAGGCATACCGTATAAACCATTTCTAACGACAGTACTGATATAAATTGGTACTAAGTCGGTTCGATCTTCCAGTACTGCTGGCAGGTCTCCTTTGTATTTCACCCCAAGGGCAGAAGTCCCGGGTAAAGCATTCGCCCCTAAACCTCCGAATAGTCCACCTGCTACTCTGCCATGACAAGGCTCGCACCATTTATCAAATACAACTTTACCGCTGGCCTGTTCTGGGCTGAGGTCTTGTGCCTGTACTGTTGTAGCGACAAATGATGTCAGGAAAAAACATAAAATAGTTAATTTATTCATCCTCGGTTATTCCTCATATTTGCTGGCCATATACCGTAACGTCCCGGTGAAATAATGCCATTTGGATCAATACTGTCTTTGAGTTTTTCCTGATATTTCAGCAGGGCGTTATCATTAAAACTGTATTTGCTTATGGCGAGTTCCTGAAAGGCTGGATTTGTTCGATAAGTGCCCATGCCTTGTTCAGCAATTTTATCTAAACACCTTTCGTATAATGCACGAGAAGCAGCATTTTTAGCAGGGTCTCTCCAGGTTGGGATTAATACCGCTACAACCATGGCTCTTGAATAAAACATGAGAGGCGTTGAGAAAGGGTGGGTTGCTGCTGGAAAACCCAACTCTTGATAAGCCTCGGCCAATACCCGCGCCGCAGTATGCACGCCTTCAGCCGTTCTGGGCGTCATTGTGAACATATCAGCATGTCCGTCTGGCGGATCATTATCATTCATTGGGTTCCGGTTTACGATATGGAAAATTTCCAGGTTAGGAATACCCAAACGCGCTTTATCTGGCAGGGCTGGAATATCTTCAGCAGGAATCGGCAAAGTGTAGAAGTCACCGTCCTGGAAAGCTGCGCCTGGAATTTTATCGTTGAAGCGGCGTTGCACAGCCGTCCAGGTTGCGCGTACGATTTCTTCCGGGCCATACAACTGAAAAGTGACTGACCAGGCGTGTTTGTTTTGAGCAGTAACAAATTCTTCTAGTTGCTCAATTGTAGGCCATCCATTTTGCATAAGTCCCTCAAGAGAGGTTGGATCAAATAAGCCTCCACCAACAGGGCTGCCATAGCTTGGCATACCGACTAAAAAAGAATCTTCCAGATAGTTAACTTCTTCAACCATTGCCTGGAAATCTTGGTAGCGAGGAACTGTGACTGTGCACGTCATGTAAGTTTCAGGCATAGGCATCAGTTTTACGCCCATTTTCGTGACGACCCCAAAATTAGATTGGGCAAATAGGCCATCAATAGATGGGCCTGCACCATAATGGAAATCTTGCCAGGCATCAGAATCTGGAATGGCCCCAGCGCCCGTACGAATAAGTTCACCTTCAGCCGTCACAATTTCCAGTCCACAGTGTGAGCCAAAGTGATCGCGATAAGACCCCATCGTATAACCTACACCATGGTCAAGGCTATTACCCATAGGGCTTCCCCAGCCGGGATCAGGGATATCTAACATGACATTTAAATCATGCTCTTGAATATAATTGAACAAGTCAAAATAGGAAACGCCGGGCTCAACCAGTGCATAATTCCTTTTATCATTGACTTCTATGATGCGGTCCATCCGTTTCAGATCTAGCACTACGCTTCCAGATAAAGTTGGAGCGGCGCCTCCATAAGTCAGATTTCTGCCAGTGGAAATCGGATATAAAGGTATTTTATAGCGATTAGCGATACGGACAATTTCCTGGACTTCTTCTACGCTGTCAGGTGCAACTGCTGCGGAAGCTATTCTTTCTTCTTCTTCGCCCCAAAAGGGTGAATAAGAATCACGATAAAGGGCAACGTCGGCATCCGAGCTGAAAACCCAGTCAGTGCCAACGACAGCTTCAAATTCGCTTAGAGCTGTATCAAATTCTGCCTGGCTTAAATTTGGAGGTAGTACCATTTTTTTTTCCTCTAATATTCTTTATATTTTGCAGTATTAAAATTTTAGCTGATCACCCAGGTGACCAAAGCTGTTTTATTCAAAGGGGCGTAGGGGCCGGTTAATTTTTGTACTGAAACTTCTTGTGGCTCATCTGTTAGATAAAACTCAGAGAGTTCAGCCATGGTCTTACCAAAACCTGCTTTGTGACCCAGGTGTTCGATTGATGGCCTCAGCAACGATGAGCCAGCTACTTGATGCTCCACAAAACCATTTTGATGGATTAAATGATCAAAGCGTAAACTCACTTTCATGTCGACATCACGCGCCAGTTCTTCAAGGCAGAACAGATCAAGGCGATTAGTTAACCCGAATAAAGGTTTACGTTCCTCAAGTAAACGACTACGGAGCTGTCCATACCAAAGTTTACCCAGATCGCCTCGAAGGTCGATTGTGGTAGCGCCATAACTCTCAAGTGTTTCAGCAAAAGCTCGGCTCTCAGAATACTGACCATCGAATATGGCCTGTGAAGGAAGACGTCTGGCTTTACTCGAAATTGCACCAAGTGATTGGGCTGGGAGATTAGCCAGGCTGCCTAGCATACCAGCGGCGCCAAATTTTAAGGTTGTTCTGCGGTCAATCATGGTTTTAGTGATTCCTTTTTTAGTACCCTAATGAAAGCAAGGTATACCCAAAGACTGGTGAGGTAAAGCAATTAGGGCGTATTCTGTATTGTGCTTGTGTAATTTACAATAGACTAAATTATTAATAGACTGTTCGCTCAAGCGAACAATAATATTATGTAATGGATCTGAATAAACTGTTAATTTTTGCCAGAGTAGCGGAGCTACAAAGCTTTACTAAAGCAGCAAAAGAGCTGGGTATAGAGAAATCAACTGTCAGCAGTAAGATATCTGAGCTGGAAGAGAATTTGGGCGCTCGATTGCTTAATCGCACTACTCGGACTGTCGCCCTGACGGAAGCAGGCGAAGGATATTTTCACTACTGTCAGCAGATCGTAGAAAATGCTATTGAAGCTGAAGAGTTTATGCAAACTTTTAGCGCGGAGCCCCAGGGTTTGTTGAGAATTAGTGCTCCAGAAGGTATAGGTCGAATACTGTTTAAAGATCTGTTTAATATTTTTTTAAAAAAATATAACAAGATTGAGTTAGAAGTCTTCTTGAGTGGCCGTGCTGTTGACCTTGTTCGGGAACGCTTTGATTTAGCGATTCGAGTGAGCCATTCAAGGCTTAAAGATTCGAGTTTGGTGGGTAAGTTAATTATGGAAGTTGAGATGGGAATCTTTGCTTCCGCAGAATATGTAGCAGCACGAGCTGGCCTGAATAAGGTTGAACAAATTATCGAGCAACCATTTATTAGTTTGGGTTCCCTTGAGACAACGGATTTATTGAAGCCAGCAGGTAAAAGCAAGTTTCCCCCTTTCAAAACCCGCATAACGATTAATGATATAGAAGCCTGTATAGATGCAATACATGGCGGCTTGGGACTTGGTGTATTGCCTGTGGGTGCAGTCCAGGAGGAACTTAATCGAGGCTCCCTTGTAAAGGTTTGTCCAAACTTTAAGATCGCGCCTATTTATCTTTATGTGTTATATCCCAGCAGGCAGTGGGTGAGTTCAAAATTAAAAGTATTTCTGGAATTCCTGGAAGAGTGGGCACAGAAACAAAACGGTTAGATACAGTGTTTGATGAAAAGCCTGCTACTATTTTAACAGGCACTAAAAATCACCTTAAAGCCTTTATTAAAACAGCATGATTAAATTAATCAGTATTTGTAATGCGAGGCTAGTAAGGTCACTTAAGCTTATAAAAAACTTCTTAAGGCATTGAGTTTGGCTTGGTACAGGTCTTTTGTAGAGGTATCGTTGACATTAATTATTGCCCGACTAAATGCTCTCTCCGCTCTTCTAAGTCTACCTAAATGATAATAGCTTAATGCAATACCCAGGTGTGCTTCATGCAGATAGGGGGCTATTTCAATTGCTCGATTGTAGTAGCGAATAGCCCCATTAAAGTCATTAGCGTCGAAAGAAATTCTGGCTACATTAAACCAATGTATGGGGCTGGGGTCGTCCATTGCCAAGAGTCTTCGATTTATAGCTCTGGCTTCGAGTAAGCGGTTCTGGGAAGTTAAAAGAATGTAATAGTTTTTCAGCAAGGTTAATTTATTATCAGCCTTCTCTATGCCGTAAAGATAAATTTCTTCAGCCTTGGCAAGATCACCAATGCGTTTATAGGTGATTGCCATCATGTTAAAAGCATCTGGGCTTAAAGGGTCATATTTCATTGATTCCACTGTGTACCAATAGGCATCTGAATAATTTTCTTCAGTTAACCTTTGCGCAGCAATATTACGATAATACAGGGCGATATATTGATCATCGGATATATTTCCAACAAAGTCGCCATCGTCAGATGGAAAATAATCAATTTTCAGCCCTGTTGGCGTTGAGTAATCATCTTCTTGTGGTTTATAAATCAGACTTCTTATATGTACTCCTTTATTTGCGACTGAGCCCCTTAATTGAAAGACAGGGGAAGAGCTGATCAACTGATAATCAATTTGGATGTTTGCTAGATTGGCTAGCGCTGTAGTGACCACTGCTAGAGACATACAATTTCCGCGGTTAAGCGCTAGTGCTTCCGAAGCGGTATAAGTTTCATATTCATAGAGGAAGTTATTGTCAAAGAGATAGTTAGCCAAGCGCTGGTGCTGCTCAATCAGTTGAATAGCGGGATTGTTGAAATAAGTTAAAAACTCTTGTTCTTGCTCAGGGCTTAATTGGTGGATGTCATTTAATGACACCATCTGTGGTTTTTCAGAGAAAATATTGGGAAAGTTAGGCCTTGAATCAAGGTCAGCCACTGTAGCGGGCTGTTCTATACTCGTACAGGAGGTAAGTAATAAAATTAACGGGCAAAGCAGAATTTTACGTAATATGTTGAATTGTAAGGTTTTTACTTTCATCGAAACCAAGCTCCTCATTTGTAGCAGTGCTTTTAGTTCGGAATACCCCAGATATATTATTGTCTCAGCTAACTTAATAGATCCTAAATAAGTGTAAATGTTTCAGATTTAGGCCCATTATTTAAATAATTAACCCATAGAATGTAATATAGATGAGTATTATTAAATAGATAGTCGTTTTGGTGAGTAATGGCGGGTAAATATAACAATGCAGCTCCAGAAAAAACGCTGCCTTTAGAATCTGAAAGGTTAATTTTTAAATATTTTAAAGCCTCGGATCTAGAGTTTATTCATAACTTTCATAATGTGCCGGGTGTGATTAACGATCCAAATCTTAAGCCACCTATTCCTTTGTCCCATGCAAAATCATGGCTAAATAATCAGCTCAATTCATATCGGCAAGAAGGCATCGGTCATCAGCCTATTTATTTGAAAGAGACTGGTGAATTTATTGGCAGGAACGGACTAAGAATTGTAGAGGTAGTGAAAGGAGCGCAAGGCGAAAGAGATCAATGGTATTGGTATCGAGGATCAGCACCGAAAGGTTTTGATACAAGAGCAATGCTTGAAATTGGCTATGCCTTTCTACCGCAATACTGGAATAAGGGCTATGCCACTGAAGCAACACGAGCACTTTGTACAAAAGCATTTGAAGATAACCTTAGCGATAGAATTGTGGCAGCAGTTGCCGCTGATAATCCAGCATCTGCAAGCGTGTTAGAGAAGTGTGGATTTAAACAAACTGGCGAAGTTACAGGGCTCGGCATGGACGTGATTGGCTATGTTCTCGAAAAATAAGATGAAATGGTCGTTAATTATCGTGGGTCGCAACGTTAGTTCGAATATTAAGCGTGGCAAGGTAAACGGTTAAATCATAGGTGCTATATCATTGGCAGCCTGTTGGTAGATATTGGTCATCTAAATTTTGACCATAGCATGTCCAGTTCAACGTACTCTCCTCAATTAATGGTTCTAATATAATATATTGTCCAGTACCTTGGTTGTCATAACCAATTAGAATTCCTATTAATCCTTCATCATAAATATCAATTTCATAACCAATTTCAGCATTGCTTGTCTGTTCTATTGTTAAACCCAAATCTGCAAGAGACGTGGGGAATGACTGGTTCGCTATAATATAATCTGCGGCTATGTTTTGGATGTTGATCCCTTCAATTAAAGCTGAGGCATTTCTAGCCCGAATTGTATAGTCTTGGTAAGCAGGTAAAGCAACGGCGGCTAAAATTCCTATTACGGCTATTGTTACAAGTATATTTGTCCCTCCCCCTCCAGCAGCACCAAACCTAAGTGTTATTGCAGCCAGAATCCAAGCAAAAAAACTTCTCTTTGGGTGTTCAGCTGAAAAACCCTTTTTCGAAGCTAATGCTGTTGCCAGCCTTTTACTTAGCCAAGGGTAATCATTTGTTAATTCATGATAAGACATCCAAAACCCAGAGGTTTGTTTTGACTGTTCAATATATTTTTCTACATTTAAAGAGTTCCAACGTGTATCACCAGCTACCATTGTAGCTATCGCTGCTTCAACATCTTTTTCATTATTGCAACAGTATGTGCCGTACCTATCGCAGGTGTATTCCATAGCACGTCTGTAAGCCGCCCCCAAAAGTGGAAGGATTGAAGATGGAGCAAGGACAATGCCCCAGGTTAGATGCTTTCTGTGAATATGACCAAGCTCATGCCCAATATAAAAGGTAACCGCATCAGGCTGATTTTCAAGCGCATCTATAACATCAGTAAATAACACAATAAAATTTTTGCCTAGAAATCGAGTTGCTAGGGCATTAAAAAAATCAGTGCGCAAAAGATAAATATCAGGAATGTCCTGGATATCAAGTTTTTGGCAGCAGCTAGTAAGGTTGTTGTATAAATCAGGGTACTGCTCTTGTGTTACTTTTACTCCGTTACCCTTTAAATGAGATATGAAGGCAGATTGAACAAATAAATAAAAAACAAACAGTAATAATAGGTAGATTAACGCCATGCCAAACGTCCCGACAATTAGCAAAATCCAAAAGATAACTGAAATTAGAAGAGAGATTCTGAATAAAGGCTTTTCATTTTTATAAATTAAGTCCATTTATAATCCTTTTTTATTCCTATTATGAAAGCACGACATAGATAGTATTTATAGCTAAATGATATGTCTAGCATTTTATTGGTTAGCAAAATAGCCTCCATTTCTTAGTGAGTAGAGGGGAGTTAATTGACGATTGTAACTGTTCACATGAAGTTGCAATGCGTTATAAACTTGAAGAGGGTTAGATGGTACTAGCTAAGAATGAAGTCAGGCGATCCGAGCTCTATAGTAACTTTTGCCACGTTGAGTCGGCTTCGTCTTATGGGGTTAGCTGGCCGCCCGACGTACTATCAATATAGTCCTCTTTCATAATTGTGCAAGCTTATTTGCCAGCTAACATCTTGCTATTGGTATATCTCTCCATCTAGTTGAGTAGCGTGGGGACATATAATCCCGTTTCATTGACCACTTAGGTTGAATGCCAGTATTAGCCAGTTTCATTGTGTGCTTACCATAGCGCCTGTTTACTTTATCAAGCACTGTCATTAGTTGCCTTGAATGCTCTGTTTGTTGTGGGTTGAAGAAGTCTCCTTGCTCGTATTTCTTGGTTCTAACATCCAGCAACCCTATTCCACATTTCTTGTATCTGATATCAGGCTTAAACAGGTTAATTAACGCCTTGGAAGCAGCGCTAGAGATGAATCTAGTGTCATTGGTCAAGTGAGGCAGGGAAATCACTCTATGGGGGGAATAATGTCCTATTCTCTTATCAAAACTCTCAAGGTATACCCAGATGGTTTGAGTCAATCCGTTTTGGCTACGTAGCTTCTCACAGGCGCGTGAAGCATAAAGGCTTATTGCTTGCTGAAGCTCATGGAGTTCAGTGATCTTATAGCTGAAGCTCCGGGTGCAAATAATCTCTTTACGTGGGGCAGGGTCTAAGTTCAGATCAAGGCAGGGTTCGCCATTTAATTCTCTAGCAGTACGTTCCAGTACAACACTGAAATGCTTCCTCAAATACTTAGAATTAGCCTGTGCCAGTTGAAGGGCATTATGAATACCCAGGTGATGAAGCCTTTCACATATTCTCTTGCCCACTCCCCATAGTTTATCTGTAGTGATTCGAGCCAATACCCATTCCCACTTATGCGGCTCATCCAGTACACAAACACCATTAAAATGTTTCATTTTCTTGGCGGCATGATTAGCTAATTTCGCCAGCGTCTTGGTTGGTGCTACTCCTACACATACAGGCATCCTTACATTCTGCCAAAGCATATCTTTCATGGCTTTACTGTGTTCCTGGTAATCAACTCTTGGGAGCCGGAGAAAGGCTTCATCAATTGAGTACACTTCCATTTCAGTGCTGTAAGGTTTGAGTAGATTCATCACACGGGCTGAGATATCACCGTACAGCTCATAGTTGCTGGAAAATATATGAACGTTGTTCTTTTCTATCTCATCTCTGACTTGGTAAAAAGGAACGTAACTAGGGATATTAAAAGCCTTGGCCTCAGTATTTAGGGAAATCACGCAACCGTCATTGTTGGATAGCACCACGATGGGTTTGCCTTCCAGATCCGGACGGAAGATGGACTCACAGGAGGCGTAAAAAGTATTGCAGTCTACGAGCGCGTACATAGTTTATTGATGACATGAGTCACTACACCTTGAATGATACAGTCTGTTTCTTCGCTGATTGGGATAGGGGCGAAACTGATATTAGCCGCCCTGAGAACTGAGGCTTGTTTATCAAGAATCTTACAGGTTAATTCCCCATCAACCGCAGCAATGACGATGTCTTCATGTTGCGGATCAATTGACCTATCTACCACCAACAAAGCATTGTCCATGATTCCAGCATTTACCATTGATAAGCCTGAAGCTCTGGCAAAGAACGTTGATGAAGGGTGTTTTATTAGATACTCATTTAAATCTAGTGAGTCCTCAATATAGTCATCCGCCGGAGAAGGAAAGCCAGCAGGAACACTTGAGCTATATAGGGGGAGGGGTTGGTAAGACAGTGCTTCTCTTGGCTTTAATAAAGTAACTTGCATGATTCACCTGGTCAGGAAATCAAGTAGCTCTCTCCAATAGGATTCCATTTACTGGGTTTATCTATAGGGGTGACGCGCTGCGTCTGGTGTATCGCTGGCTCCAGTATGTCGTTGAATGATTCAACGTCTTTGAAGTCGGGATCAAGTCACTTGTCGATTAAATTCTTGTTATTGAAGTCCAACATCAAGGGTATGGACTTGGGATGTATATTCGCCCATTTCTGAAGAGGTGGCAATGTGATTATGGAAGCTGAGTAAACTATTTCACCAGTGTCATGATTCACATGTTCTTTGAATAACCCACCAAAGGCTATGGCCTGGTCTTCCAGCTCAATTTGATGGTAAGTAAGCTTATCACCCAGACCTTCAACAAAAGCACTGGCAGGGATAATACAGCGTGATTCACGGAAGGGTTTATAGGCGATTGAGCGGGGCTGATTAAGCTTGTCAGAGCGTGAATTAAAAGAAGAGTATTTATAGTTGGGCTTTAGTGATTCGTTGTCTAGTAATAACCACCAAATGGCAGTATCTAAAGCTAAATTAATATGGATAAAGGAAATAGCGGCACCAGGGGCTATATCATCGGCATATTTAGCCTGGCCCTTTACATTAAGTGTTTTTAATAGGGTGTCGGATTTACTATCTTGTTTGAGCTGGAAACGGCCACACATAGATCAATGATAGCATTGAGGTGAAGGGTAAGAGCTGCCGGGAAGAGGGGGAGGGGAGAGAGTAGGGGATATTATTTGAAATTAGAGCATTTTGTTGATATTGCTCACATTAAGATTAAAATAACTGTACCTTCTAAAACCTCCGTATGGAGCTATACATATACATTATTGGTAGTTATCGTACTTTATCAGTCATCCTCAGACTGTTGCACAAAACAACACATAGTGTGTACAATCGCCACAAATCCCTAATGTTGTTTAAACAGCCTGTCGTTAATAGTTGTAATATCTATTGATATTGGCTGTTTTGTCACCATTTAAGGGGTAGGAAGATAACCACACTTTAGGGAACAAACGTGAAAACTCAATTAGAACAAGCCAAAGAAACTCTTTACGGTAAGGGTGGGTTAGGCGTCACTAATTTAAAGCTATTTCCTGGTTCAAATCGGGATGTTACAGCTGAAGAGATTGCTGAGCAGATTAATGCTGTGGTAGGCGACCTTATGCTTGATCAGGGAGAAGCAGAGATTATTGACGTATAGTCTTATCTCTGTAATTAGATGTCTTACAAGGATTTGTATCATCACCGGCAGACCCTGCCATTCTACGTTAAAAAAACTGAAATATTAAAGTTAGCTCAACAGTATTCTGACAAGAAAGCTATGCTAGTGCGTACTGGTAAGCTTACCTCGGATGTACTGAGGGGGCTTTACTTATCAGTAGAAGACCCTAGGCGTTTAAAGATAAATTACGCACAAGGGGTGAATATAATCTTTTTTGCTAGAGATGAAGGTAATAATAAATGCTGGCAAAGGTTAGTTATTATGAAAGAGGCGATGCATCTTTTTGATAATGCCTTAGAGTCAGCAAGTACGTCTGAGGATTTTAATTATCTTCTTGATGATATTGTTATGGGAGCGCCAGGCCCTAAATCAGCGGGAATGAGATCTGAGGGTATAGCTTTTTGGAGGGCTTTAAGCTTATTTCTTCCAGAAGAAGAAAGGTCTTCAATCTCTCAACGAAGAGCAAACGGAGAGCTGTCAGACGAAGAAATTGCAGAGCGGGTAAAAATGCCGCTACAGCATGCCCCTCAATTGTTCGGACCTCATTATAAAGCGTATCTTGAGATTGTTTTGGCAGGGTAAGATTGTTTAATCGTTTCAGGTTTCATTCGCTACTGACTCCACCCTAATGAAACACCTATAGCAACATCCTAAACTTATAAATTCTTCTAAGTTATTTAATATCAAATAGATAGCTTGAATTATTGGTACCGAAGGTCGGACTTGAACCGACACGCTATTGCTAGCACCGGATTTTGAATCCGGCGTGTCTACCAATTCCACCACTCCGGCACGAAGGGACTCTGTCTGGATAGACGAGCGCGAACTATACAGCTTGTTTAGCTTTCTGCCTATGATTTCCGTGATAAAACCGGTAATCTTGCGCCCCCATGAAGCTTAGTGACTTTCATTTTAATCTCCCTGCCGAATTAATTGCGCATTATCCGCCGAAAAATAGAACGGATAGCCGTTTACTCTGTCTGTCTCAAGAAAACGGCTTGATTAGCCATCGTCAATTTACTGATTTTACTTCTTTAATTAATCCTGAAGATTTACTGGTGTTTAACAATACCCGTGTAATACCGGCACGCTTATTTGGGCACAAAGAAAGTGGCGGCAAGGTTGAAGTGTTGGTCGAGAGGGTAATGGCTAATAATCAGATACTCGCGCAAGTGCGTGCAAGTAAATCACCAAAAGCTGGTTCTGTAATCACTTTCTCTGAAGAAGCTAAAGCTGAGGTTCTTGGTCGTGAAGGTGCGTTCTTTATCTTAGCTTTCCCTAAAGATATTTCTTTAATGAGCCTGCTGGAAGAAATCGGGCATATGCCTTTACCTCCTTATATTAAACGTGAAGATGAATTACTTGATAAAGAACGTTACCAAACCGTTTATAGTGAAAAACAGGGAGCAGTAGCCGCACCAACAGCAGGTTTACATTTTGATGAAGCCTTGCTTGCCGAGATTGAGGCTAAAGGCATTGATACCGCAAAGGTCACTTTGCATGTTGGCGCAGGAACCTTTCAACCCGTGCGTACTGAGGAAATTGAAGACCACCATATGCATGCAGAGTACCTGGACGTTGATGAAGAAGTCTGTGCCAAGGTGAATGCTTGTCGAGCCAGAGGAGGGCGAGTAATTGCTATTGGGACTACATCAGTACGTTGTTTGGAAACGGCCAGTGCCTCAGGTGAAATATTGCCTTATAAAGGTGATACCAATATTTTTATTTATCCGGGTTATGAATTTAAATCTGTAGATGCCTTACTGACTAATTTCCATTTGTCGGAATCGACATTAATCATGTTGGTGAGTGCATTAGTAGGGCGAGAGAATGTTTTACATGCCTATAACGAAGCGATAAAAGAACAGTACCGGTTTTTCAGTTATGGGGATGCAATGTTCATCTGTTAATAGAGCTGTTGCGCTTGCCATATCAGCGTTAAAAATAAAATTTGAATCGATCACTTACTGATTTGCAAGCTCCCTCATCAAATCTCATTTTCGCCTTGAGCTGGCTTCGCTCACTAGGCTTTCTCAGAGTAAGGTTTTATAAATCGTAAGTGAAATTCAGATAGCTTAAGGTAAAGACCTAATCTGTATACCCACACTATCCTTATCGATTAAAAGGTCAGAAATCACCACAACTTTGTCCTTACTAACAAAGCCGGCTTTATCTTTTAATTGCTGAAATGCAAGGCTTAGGGTTTCTTCCGGATCCTCACGAAACTCAATTTTGAATGGATAAACATAGCGATTCAAGGTCATCAGGCGACGTGTAATGCCGATGTTGGTGAAGGCGAAAATGGGAGAGGTTTCTGGATGGCAATTGGTGACATAATTAGCCATGATGCCGTGTCGAGTCACAACGACAATGCCTTTGGCATTTAAGTCCTCAGCGAGTTCAACAGCAGTCGCAGCCAGATGTTCTTTATCAGATGATTTAATCAGCTCATCAGTTAATTTTAGGCCGGGTTGTTTTTCAGTGGCACGGGCAATGGCATCAAGCTGTTTAACACAGCGCACCGGATGCTTGCCGATTGTGGTTTCACCCGACAGCATGATGGCATCGGCACCTTCATATACCGCATTAGCGACATCGGTTACTTCAGCTCTTGTAGGTATTGGATTTTCAATCATGGATTCCAATAGATGTGTCGCGACGATAACGCGCTTACCGTGACGAGCACATAAACGTACAATGTTACGCTGTACAGTGGGTAATTCAGCCAAATCAATTTCTACACCGAGATCGCCACGGGCAACCATGATGCCATCAGAAACCTGGATGATTTCTTCCAGGTTTTGGACGCCTTGCTGGTCTTCAATTTTGGCAATGATTTTTACCGTTGATAATTTTTCTGGATAGTTTTTTCCGATTAATTCACGCAATTCTAAAACGTCTTTGGCTTCTCGGACAAATGACAAGGCAATGTAATCAAGCTCATGCTTAAGCCCATAAAGAATATCTTCTTTATCTTTATTGGTAATTGCCGGCAAATTAACCCTTATACCCGGTAAATTCACATGCTTCTTGCTACCCAACTTGCCACCATCGAGTATTTTACAGCGAAGAATTGGGTTGTTTTTCTCTAAAACTTCAAGGTTAATCAGACCATTGTCGACAGTGATTTTGTCGCCGACATTAACCGCATCAATGAGCTCATCATAATTGATGCGAATGGACGACTCTTCTACATCGACGCCATCACGCACGGTAATAGAAATTTCATCACCGGTTTTTAAATCCATGTCATTTTCTAATACGCCAGTTCTTATTTCCGGGCCTTGCGTATCAAGCAAAATGCCAACAGGAAAGGCGCTGTGTTTATTTAGTTCAACAACATGTTCAATCATACGGTCAACCCATTTATGACGGGCATGCGACATATTTAGGCGAATGATATCCATGCCAGCTTCGTGCATTTGCTGAAGCGTTTCGTAATTGCTGGTGGCTGGGCCAAGGGTGCAGATTATTTTAGTTTTGCGCATGAATGCGTCCGTAATTGATACTTAAGAAGGGGCCAGATAGTAAGCAGCATTCTAACAAAAGATCGGCCTTGAAGTTAGTAAAGATACGGTTAATCCGCTTACTGCCGATGTGTTGAAAGTCTGCTATAATCGCGCGCTCGCGCCGTTACTCAGATTTTACCGGCATCGTTCTAAACCAATATTTATAAAGCTAATGAGGTTCAATCAATGAAATCACCTGTTCGGGTTGCAGTCACTGGGGCTGCGGGACAAATCTCTTATTCACTTTTATTTAGAATTGCTTCTGGTGCTATGTTAGGGCCGGATCAACCCGTCATTCTTCAGTTACTGGAAATTACTCCGGCATTGGAAGCACTTAAAGGTGCCGCGATGGAAATTGACGACTGTGCTTTTCCATTAGTGCACAGCATCATACAAACAGATGATCCTAATGTCGCATTTAAAGATGCAGATTATTGTCTGCTAGTTGGGGCGCGCCCACGTGGCCCAGGCATGGAACGTAAAGATTTGTTGGAAGCCAATGCCGCGATTTTCTCAGTACAAGGCAAAGCCATTAATGATAATGCCAGCCGTGATGTGAAAGTGATTGTTGTCGGTAACCCTGCCAACACTAATGCCTTGATTGCTTATCGTAATGCGCCTGATTTAAAACCAGGTCAGTTTACTGCGATGACGCGTTTAGATCATAACCGTGCCATGGCTCAGTTAGCTGAAAAAACTGGCAAACACAGCTCTGACGTAGAAAGCATGATTATTTGGGGTAACCACAGTGCTACACAATATCCTGATATTCATCATTGTACGGTTGCTGGTACGGCGGCGACTGAACTGGTCGATAAAGACTGGGTGATCAATGATTTTATTCCGACTGTACAGCAACGTGGTGCGGCGATTATTAAAGCTCGCGGTCTTTCCAGCGCGGCTTCAGCAGCTAATGCTGCGATTGAGCATATGCGTGATTGGGCCTTAGGCACTAATGGTCAAGTTGTTAGTATGGCAATTCCGAGTGATGGCAGTTATGGCATTGCAGAAGGGCTGATCTATTCTTTCCCTGTTACTTGTGAGAACGGCGAATATACGATTGTGCAGGGTTTGGAAATCGGTGAATTCAGCCGAGATCTGATGCAGAAAACCGAACAAGAGTTATCTGAAGAAAGAGATGGCGTAGCTCATTTGCTACCTTAATATTTTCTGATTCGTGACTACTTATGAGATTTTGATTTCAAAGACGCCGTAAACCCATCTCTGGGGGCCTGGCTGTGGCGTGACTACCAAGGATGGAGGGAATGCTGGGATTGCAGAAGCAAATTCCGGCCCTTGCCACAGACACTTTGAAATCAAAACTCACTAAATAGTCACTCAGAAGATGCCCTCAATTAATAGGTACTATCAAAGGAAGTGAATTCACTTCCTTTTTCTTTATATGGAATAACAGCATTGGAATTTTCAGTCAGTACAACAGATGGTGATGCCCGCCGCGGCTGCATGAACTTTGCTCGTGGTGAGGTGCAGACGCCAGCTTTTATGCCTGTTGGAACCTATGGTTCGGTGAAAGGTTTGTCGCCTGCCCAGATCGCTGAAACTGGATCGGAAATTCTTTTAGGCAATACCTTCCATCTGATGCTCCGACCAGGCACTGACATTATCAAGCAGCATGGTGATTTGCACGATTTCATGGCTTGGGATAAACCGATTCTTACTGATTCAGGCGGCTTTCAGGTGTTCAGCCTGGGAGATTTACGTAAAATTTCAGAAGAAGGCGTGGAATTTCGTTCTCCCATAAATGGCGATAAAGTCTTTTTGAGCCCGGAAAAAGCCATTGAGGTTCAGCGTGACCTTGGTTCAGATATTGTTATGGCTTTTGATGAATGCACGCCTTATCCGGCTACTGAAACAGAAGCGCGTGACTCCATGGAATTATCTATGCGTTGGGCGCAACGCTGTAAGGATGCGCATGCGGATAACCAATCAGCATTATTTGGCATTGTGCAGGGCGGTATGTATCCGGCCTTACGCAAAGAATCGTTGGCGGCTCTGAAAGCAATAGACTTTGACGGTTATGCACTAGGTGGCCTTTCAGTGGGTGAACCAAAAGATGAAATGATGTTGGTGTTGGATGCAATTGCCGGTTTATTACCTACAGAAAAGCCACGTTATTTGATGGGAGTTGGGACACCATCGGATCTGGTAGAAGCGGTTAGCCGTGGTATTGATATGTTTGACTGTGTGATGCCAACGCGTAATGCCAGAAATGCGCACATTTTCACCTCAGAAGGCGTATTAAAGCTCAGGAATGCACGCTTTAAGGATGATTTGGCACCACTTGATAAAAATTGTAGCTGTTACACTTGTAAAAACTTTTCTCGGTCTTATTTACATCACATGGATAAGTGTAAAGAAATGCTGGGTGCACAATTAAATACGCTACACAATTTACACTATTACCAACGCTTGATGGAAGATTTGCGCAGTGCTATAGAACAAGGTAAATTGGCCGCCTTTAGAAAAGGCTTCTTTGAAGCTCAGGCCAAGCACTGAGACTAAACAATAAACAAATAACTCATTTTTTAACCTTAAGGCAATATTATGGATTTTTTCATCAGTTCTGCATATGCACAAACCGCTGACGACGCAACTCAAAGCCCCTGGACCAGCTTTATTTTTCTGGGCGGTTTCATCCTTATTTTTTACTTCATGCTTATACGTCCTCAGTCGAAACGGGCAAAAGAGCATAAATCTTTAATCCAGGGTATTGGTAAAGGTGACGAAGTGATTACGGCTGGTGGTATTTTAGGTAAAGTGACTAAAGTTGATGAGCAATATGTGTCTGTCACAGTAGCCGAGAATGTTGAATTAAAAATGCAAAAGTCTTCGGTGTCTGCTGTGTTACCTAAAGGTACGATTAAATCAATAGAAAAAGATAAATAAGACGACAGTATTTTCTTTAATAGCAACTGGCCCTTAATACATGCTAAATAAATATCCTCTATGGAAAAATCTGATGATAGTGTTTGTTATTGCACTGTCGCTGGTTTATGCCGCCCCCAATTTTTACCCGCCTGATCCGGCCATTCAGATTTCTCATGAGAGTGGCCTAGTCGATCAAAGTGCTATGGATACTGCGTCAGCATCTTTGCTTGCTGATGGCATTAATTTTGTGTCTGCTGAGCTGGAAGATGGTTCTGGTTTGATACGTCTGCTAGATCAAAATGATCAGCGGCGAGCGCAGGAAATTGTGCAGCTGTCTTTGCCGAGTGATTACTTAGTTGCTCAAAATATGGCGCCAAATACGCCAGAATTTCTCCGGTCTTTCGGTGCTGGGCCTATGGCTTATGGGCTTGATTTAAGTGGAGGTGTGCACTTTCTGATGGAAGTGGATATGGAACAAGCAGTAAGCAATCAGTTAAATGACTCAATTGCGGTTATGCGTCGTTTGTTGCGTGAAGAGCGTTTGCGCTATCGTCCGCCGATTGAAGTAGATGCTACTAATCGTATTGTGATTCGATTTAATGATACAGAGACACGTAGCACCGCGAATAGATTAATAAGAGAAGAATTTCCGGACCTGATAAGTCGCAACACGGAAATTGGTAACGAGTTTGTTTTGTATTATCAGCCAACTGAGGCCAGTATTTTATTATTGCAAGATTATGCTTTGCAGCAAAACCTTTCCACACTGCGAACCAGAGTAGATGCTTTAGGCGTTAGGGAGCCAAAAGTTCAACGCATGGGGGCCGACCGAATTGTTGTAGAGTTACCCGGGATACAAGACACGGCTCGCGCCAAGGATATTATTTCTACGGTGGCAACCTTGCGTTTCCACTTAGTGGCAGAAACAACTGCGGCGCCAGGGACTACGACAGACTTTGACTATCAGGGTGCACCGATCACACTGGAAAACGATCTGATCGTCGGTGGAGACAGTGTTACTCAAGCTCAGGCTTCCTTTGATGCCCAGACTTCTATGCCACAAGTGAATATTACGCTTGATGCGGCAGGTGCCAGACAAATGAACGAAGCTACGCGAAGCAATATTGGTCGCAATATGGCTATTTTACTGAGTGAAACCAAGGTGCGCACTGTTACTAAACTGTTACCGAATGGTGAAATTGAGTCTAGCTCTGAACCTTATGAAGAAGTACGAGTGATAAGTGCCCCGACTATTCAGGCTGCTTTGGGCAGGCAATTCAGAATTACCGGTTTAGCCGGCAATGAAGCAAATGATTTAGCCTTATTAATTCGTTCTGGTGCACTGGCAGCGCCCATGTATTTCCTTGAAGAAAGTACTATTGGCCCGAGCCTTGGGCAGGAAAATATCGATCGTGGCGTGTTATCAGTGGCGATTGGTTTTACCTTAGTGCTTGTCTTTATGGCGGCTTATTACCGCTTGTTTGGTCTGGTCGCAAACATAGCCTTAACCATAAACTTATTTTTATTAGTCGCAGTGATGTCGATTATTGGCGCTACCTTAACCCTGCCAGGTATTGCCGGGGTTGTGTTAACCGTTGGTATGGCGGTAGATGCAAATGTGTTAATTTTTGCCCGTATCAGGGAAGAACTTAGGAATGGGCTGAGTATACAAAAAGCCATTGATTCTGGCTATGGCAGAGCTTTTGTGACGATTCTTGATGCCAATGTTACGACCTTGTTAGTCGCTATTATTTTGTATTCTATTGGCACTGGCCCGGTTAAAGGTTTTGCTGTGACACTTTCTATAGGGATTTTGACGTCTATGTTCACAGCTGTTGTGGTGACGCGTTCTATTATTAATCTTATTTACGGTGGGCGGAAAGTAAATAAACTTTCTATAGGCATTAAGATGCCTGAACCAAGCGTAGATAAGGGGTAAGGCAGGTAACCATCATGATAGATTTTAACCAAACTATTGATTTTATGGGCAAACGCAAGGCTGCGTCGATAATATCCGCAGTCCTCATTATAGTTTCTATTGGGTCTTTTTTTGTAAACGGCATGAAGTTTGGCCTGGATTTTACCGGCGGTACGCAGGCTGAGCTGTTATATGAAGAATCACCCAGTCTGCAAGATATCCGAAATACATTAGGCCAAAATGGCTTTGACAACTATGAAGTGGTTTTCTTTGGTAGTGACCGTGATGTTGTTATCAGAATACAAGATGTACAAGAAGAAGGGCTGCCATTGGAAGAGTCAAATCAAACCGGTGACAGGGTGCTGGCGTTGTTAAGAGATGTATCGGGTCAGGATATCGAACTATTGCGTTCAGAATTTATTGGAGCCCAAGTCGGTGATGAGTTAAGAGATCAGGGTGGCCTGGGCATGCTGGTCGCATTGATCATGATTATGATTTATATCTCTTTGCGTTTTCAGTTTAAATTTGCAGTAGGGGCAGTTGTTGCCTTGGCGCATGATGTCATTATTGTGCTCGGCTTTTTCTCACTCATGCAATTCGATTTTGATTTAACGGTGTTGGCGGCGGTGCTGGCAGTGGTTGGTTATTCACTTAACGATACGATTGTTGTATCGGATCGCATTCGTGAAAATTTCCGTTTACTCAGAGGTGTGGATGCCATAGAAACAATCAACATTTCGATAACTCAAACCTTTAGTCGAACTATTATCACGTCATTAACAACCTTGCTGGTGCTTGTCGCTTTACTTGTGGTCGGCGGGGAAATGATCAGTGGCTTTGCAATCGCCTTGACCGTTGGTGTATTAATAGGAACCTACTCTTCAATTTATGTGGCTGCCAATGTGCTGCTGTTCATGCATATCAGTAAAGAAGATTTAATTCCTGCGCAAAAAGACGACTCAGAACTCGATGCTCTGCCTTAATTAGCAGTTCCTTTTCAGCACTGTTTTTTAAACAAGTAACTGATTTCGAACTCGTTGGTCGGGCGTTCGAATTTCTCTAGGTACACCATATTTTATCTTGTTGAGTAATCATTACTTCAATGGTTAGTTAGGCTGAGACATCAATTTACTCTGGCCCCGTTGATGTCCTCTCTCTCGGAATCAAGCAACCTGACCCCTTGATTTACACTCTCGGAATTAAGCAACCTAACCCCTTGATTTACAACAGCTAGATTTAAACTTTTTCCGTTATAAGATTGAGCCAGGATATTTTGTTTTATCCTGGTTGATGACGTGCGGGGAGAGTAAAGCACTTGATTGATCTGTTTTCCTGCCGATTTCAGATAAGACTCCACCGCCACATTGTGGGGTTTATTTCCCCAATCTTCGCCAATGACGAAAATATCGACATTTAGCTCCTTGCAACCAGACACATATTCAAGCTCATCGTAAGGGCGCACAATATCAACACAACGCAATGCTTGCAGCATTTCAATTCGTTGCTCAAGAGGAATAACAGGTACATTGGGTTTGTAAGAATTCACAACACGATCTGATGCAACACCAACGGCCAGAACATCACCTAATGATTTGCAGTATTCTAGTAAAGCAAGATGTCCCACATGCAACAAATCAAAAGTACCTACGGTATATACAATCATGTGCTATTTATCTCCTCGAAAAAAATAATTATTAGTACTGCGTTTACCGACACCAGTGCTTCTTATAAAAGTTTCCAGCCATAAATGCCTGTCATTCCAAGGGTATAAAATGCAAGCAGACAAACATTGATGGGGTTGCCAGAAAGTTTTGGGGTTTTGATTTGAGATACATTCAGGACGGCAAGTCCTATAACGCTGACATATAGAACCACTGAGAATATTCCATTAGAAAAAACACTTTCAAAAAGGAATACGAAAACGATTGCGATACTGTTGTTATCCAGCGCCAGCCCAGTGTATTGGGCCTCGTCAGACAAACCGAAGGTGCTGAAGTAACTCAATCGGATTGCGCTGGCAGAGAGCACTATGAAAGCGAGCGGTAGAAATATGGGGTCGAACTTCCCGTAGCTAAGCAAAAGAATCGCGGGAGTGACGCCATAACTAACAATGTCTATTACTAGATCGAGTTGACCTCCAAAAATTCGGTCGCTACCTGTGCGACCCTTCATTCTACGAGCAATCAGTCCATCGGCCCAGTCAAAGGCAACTGCCCAGATCATGCCAATCATTGCTGCGTAGTAAACACCAAGAATACTGAAATAGATCGCTAATATTGTGCAGGCTAGTCCGGCCAGTGAACACAAATTAGGCAGGTCTTTCACATAAGAAATAATGCTAGCTTGTAACTCTTGAGGTTCTTCGGTACCTATGGTCATGGTGGTCCTAAAAGTAAAACTGCTAAGTAAAAACCCACCTAAATCACTTTGCAAAAAAAGTCACTCTTAGCGTCTCGCCGCTCAATGGAACAGAGTTACGTTAAAATATTGACCACCCTCATTTGGAATGAGAAGCGCAAAAAAATAGATGCTATGGAACCGACTCTATTCGCTAACAAGTAAATAGAGGCGTAATTAAGGAGGATAAAGGCGCGTTGGCCAGTAGGCTCGATACAGGGTAGGGCTAAGCTGCGCACTATACGCTCTATTTTCTCCTGTGCATAGCTGCTTGTCTTGTATGGCTTAGGTTTGCTTGTTTGTTGGAAGTTCTTTGGGCGATATAGTGTTCGCTGATTAAAAGCCTCTGTTAAGCGGGAGTTAGAATCTTCCTGGGCGTGCCATCTTTTATCTTATTGGATAGTCATTGCTTCAATGGACAGTTAAGCAATGATGTATCAAATTACGCGGCCCTTTTGAGTTTCTCTCTCTTAGTCTCGGAATCAAGTAACCTGACACCTTGATTACATGCAGTCATTGAACAGCATGATGCCGCTGTATTTCTTCATTACTAAGTCTAAGGAAACGAGCAGCGTTGTTGTAAAGAATATCTCTTTTTTGTTGGGCGCTGAGAAACGGGGCATCCATGATGCTATTGATAGATAGTTCTATAACTCCAGGCCAAATCATTTGATCTGAACCATACATAATTCGGTTCGAATAGCCTGCATCAACGATAGATTTCAGGTGCCGATAGAATTCCGCTTGCGTCAATAACCAATCAATCAGGCCTAGATCAACATATATTTGTGGATGTGCATAGAGCATTGCCAACATGTCATCCAGCATAGGGTAACCTGCATGCATAACCTGAACTCGCAAAGTTGGATGTTCTACGAGCACTTCTTCGAGCGTAAGAGGGCTATGTAATCGTGCACGATAATTCGGATACCCAATATATGGAGAGCCCGGAGGGCTAGGTCCAATATGTATGGCAACAGGAATATTTAATTCCTCAGCGAGCGACCAGTATTCATCCATACGCTCATCTGAAGGCTCTATGCCAACATATTGATTGGTGATTTCACCAAGCACATCGAGTCGGCCTTGTTCATGTAATTGCATTACTTCTGCGGGTGAAAAATCTGCTCCTTCAACACCTAGTCCGAAATTCAACCCATAAAGAAGACGCCCCGAAGATGACTCTACATAGTTCTGAACAAGTTCAGGCGTCCCGCTTGCAACACCAAAAATATTGAGTTTATTTAAAACAGCTATCGTATCGGACATGATTTCAGCGTCAGTTTCCGGCGCCCATACAGGGTCAGTACATGAAAGGTCAGTAAGAAGACGGCTCCATGCCTCAGCAAAATTTTCTCGTTGATCCCAGGCCATCATGGAGTCTGGTGAAACACAATGCCCAGTTCGTATAGGCCCTGAAAAGTCTGCAGAGAATGCATGTAGATGCATATCGATAATGGGAGCTTGTGAATACACACATGTTGTAGAAAATAACCCTATAACTAGCAAGCAGAATGTCTTCACGATGTTTCCCCGCTTGATGATTAGCGTTGAAAATCAATGTTTTGTTGCATTGAAGTTAACGCTACTCATTATTATTTGTGTACTATCTCGAACAATAATTGGAAAATCAATAAATAACAGATTAAGTACTGTCTAACCTGATAAGTAAAGATGGGAAGTAGTTCTTATAGAATATTCCTTATAACAAGTATAGTTAATGAAAATCAAATAGTTATAAAAGTTCCGGCGTGGGAATGAACAGTATTTTAACTAAATTGATCAATTTATTATTCTTCTTCAAGAAAAGAATAATGAGCGGTGAACTAGGTGATTGATTATCTATTTTGTAAAAAATATTAGTAAGATGATTAATCAGATTCGTTTCGACTAAAAAGAACCGTAGCATTTTCTGCTGTATTTGAATTTCGTTCTTTATTGTAATTCCTATTGATTTGAAACATGATTTCCTGGAATTGCAATTTGTCTTCATTATGAAGTAACTGCACACCTTCTACAGATTCACCATTAATCATGGTGCCATTGGCTGAACCGAGATCTTCTACAGAGAGTAAATCATTATTTAAGGTTAGCTGAGCGTGTTTTCGAGAAATTTGAGGACTAATTATGGTCAAGTCGCAATCTAAAGAGCGCCCAATGACAAGAGGGCCTGAAACGCCATAGCTTAGGCCTTTCAAAGGGCCTGACTGTGCTGTAATTGTCCAAATGTAATCTTCGTTATTAGTGGTTTTTTCAGGATTTCTTCGACGATCATTAATGGGAGGAATATTAGAAGTCATTCGGCGTTCAATGAATGCATGTGTTCTTTCTATGCCGCTAGTGCTTATTTGATAAAACCAGGACATTAATATGACTGCTGGAAAAAAACCTGCCATGCCATAAAGTAGATAAAGAAAAATTTTATTCTCGTCAGAGCTAATAACAGGAAATAAAATATCGCCTATTTGTAAAAAAAACCAACACCCAAATATGTAAAATGCACAAGTTTGTAGGACTTTTCTACGTTTCAATTCAGAAATAAAACCGATTTTTTTTGTCTTCTCATTGAGCATAAAACCTACAATCTCTTGCTTTTTCACTACAGTAATTGAGTTCTTTTATAAATGCTAGTTTACTCATTATCAATTATTTTAATACAAAAACTCATTAAGTTGTTGCAAACATTTATTGAGCAACTAGACTTCATTCAGCGAAAAAATAATAAGGTGTAAAAAATATGAATTTTAATGACTTTATTGAACTGCTTGTAGTTGCTTCAGTAGCTATTGGTTTTTTAACCACTTATCTAATGCTTAATAAAATCTGGTCACGTAAAAGTGATGAAAATGTCGCTAACAGTGTTTCAGTCTTTGCTTCGCTACTCGGCATCGCCTCAACACTGCCGTTTCTAATAAAATATGGTCTTTTAGATGGCGAATATAAAGGCGCAGCTAAAGCTGTTGTCAGTATTTTTTCTAGCGCTTTATTCCTGTTGATTGGAAGCGGCTATTGGGTTCGTAATAAATCTAAACGAGAAAGTTTATGGAGTAAGTTTAAAAAAGCTATCAAATTAGAAGGGCATGAAGCAGGTGATTTAGTAAAGGCACTTCTGTTACCCGCTGGTGCGGATAAAATGTTAATTATTTTAAGGCAGTTAGCACTCATTGATAATCGTATTGACGAAAGGGAATTTGAATTTATCGATACTTTTGCAAAATTTTGGAATATTCCATTTGATCGTGACTCTTTGGAAGGGGAGCTAGCCGCTAGTTCGGTGGAATCAGGTTATATTGAGCTACGGTTCAGCGTAGCTGATTACTTAAATATTGAACCTCCTGTAGAGCAAAGTTCTCACTTGCGAGATGTGCTGAATGCTTTAGCTGCTTCTGATAAAGAAGTCTCGGATGAAGAGAGCTTTATTCTGAAAGAAATTAATTCGATGCTTGATGCTTATGCAAGTAACGAATTATCTCAAGATCAATTTGAAGTTGCTATTGCACCACAAGACAGTGATCAAGAAGATCTCTTGAAAAAATTATTACCTGAATTAATTGCAAGTGAGATTAATGGCGGTAAAGGCTATGTCGTTGGAACTTATTTCTCTTACGACTTTGCACAAATGGTTTCTAAAAAATATCGGAGCCTGAATTTATTTACAGCAATTGATACATTGCATGCTGAAAGCGCTGAATAAAGACGATTTTCCTAGTATTTCACTCTACTAAGGTAGTGAATAAGAATAGGTTTAAATTGCATACCTTTGCCTGGAAGCCAGGCCAAGCCCTCACACTTTTTTATCAATTATTTCCAAATTTATTCGGATGAAGTGCCGGGTAGTTTAATCAGCAATCGGCGAAGCCCTGACAATTACATAACACCGTGCACATTAGTGGAGATGATTCAGCTTCCGGCATGACTAATTGATATTCAGGATACATTTTTTCTGCGCCACCACTTAATACTTCTATTGGGATGCCATATGTTGTGGCTATTTCATCCAAATAAGGGTTTTCGCCTGGCAGGTAATGTGGCACTTTTCCATCTACCAATTCAGGTAGTTCTCCAACGTATTCACAATAAAAGCTACTTTGTTGCTGGCCAAGATCAAGCACCCAGTTTTGACTTCTGACCAAAGGTTCGGTGAAAAACACGGGATCATCTACGGCAGTAACAACGGTCAGAACGTCTCCGTGACGAGTCCAGTATTCTGTAATAATGCGTTGGTCACTGCTGGGAACACCATTACGTCGGTGATAGTTAGCCTTTTGGTGCGTGGTGGTAACAACCAGGGTATTACCCTCCCATACAGCGCTAGAAAAACCTTGAAATGTATACTCGGCATATTCAGGTGGATGTTCTCTGCCATCCATCCAGATTGTCCTTTCACTGCCCCAGGCCGCTATGAATGTCTTAAAAGCTACCCATTCCTGAGCATCATCCAAGTCTCGGGTAACTCTCATGTTGCCCAAACCGCGCATGCCGTAATCAGATGAATGTGGTCGACATTGATTCTGCATTAACGAAATTTGTCCAGCTTCCCAGCTTTGAGCACGTAATAAGGCCGCGCTATTCAAGGGCAGCCCCATGTAATCGCCTAACTCAGGCCCGGGGATACGATCAGCAGCATCTTCGTGATAGACCGGCGCCCATTCTCCTGAAAAATCCATTTGAGCGAAGGCACTTAGGCTGAAGAATATTAACGTTATCAATACTGTTAGTTTTTTCATAATTTTTCAGTTCTCAATGATTGATTTCCGGCGGAAATTTATTCTGCTGAGCATGGGCTCGGGTTCCAACCACTCATATCGTTTTGTTTTTTGAAATCAGTGCTGGTGATATAAGCAGTCCGTAAATAAACCGGATCTCTTACTATCGTCGTAACGGTAAACCATTCTTCGCCATTGGGGAGGACATGGTAGTCAAAAAATTCTTGAACGGTAGTTTGATCACTATAGGGAACACCATTCTTGCGTAAGTAGCCGCCAGTTAAGTTGCTTGTTGATACCTCTAATGAGCGTGGCGCAGTGCCAACTCTTGCACCAAAAAACGGCGGGGTAAAAGATCCATCACCTGTTCCAAGTGGTTTTTCCCAATTAGCCATAGAATAACCTTGCAAGCTTTGTGGCTCACTAGGCATGGTGGATTCATTAAAGTGGAGTCTTCTAGTTTGATTTCCAGCATCAGTTCTGATGGCTAGGGTTTGATCATCTTCCCAGGAAATTTCTAGTCGACCTGGCACACGCATCAGGTTTGCTGCGCCGTAAGCTTTACACTCCAAGCCGAAGGCTCGATCTTGTTCTGGATCCCAAGCCATGCCAACTCGCTTACCTTCAGCGTTCAAAGGAATGTTGGCAAAATCGCCTCGCAGTGGGGTTAGCATGCGCCAGCGCCAATCTTCGCTGATAACTGAAACCCAGACTCCGGTTAAATCAATTAAAGCGGCTTCTCTGGGTGTCTGTGGCGGTACAGGTGGTGCACCCCTCTGAGCGAAAGTATAAGCTGATGCCATTAGAGAAATCAGCAGAGTAAAACAATGAAACTTGTGACGATTAATTTTCATGATGGCTCACTTTGTAAAGATGCTGCTTTAATTTACCCTTGCTAGGCTTTGGTAAATTGATTCAATAAAACCTTCTCCCGAACCGCTAAACTCTGTGTCGTAGTCAAGCGTCAGTTCCTGGGTCTGAATTTGTTCAAGCGTCATGCCTCTATCCATATAAGCACGTACTCGGTCATGAATAATGACAACCATATTTCGAAATTCGACGACATCGGCTTCATTACATATTCTGCCACGGCCAGGAATGATACGGGTTCCGCCTTCCTGAAGAACGACGGGGACTGCAAGATCAAGTAGATGGTTTAATGCACTTATCAACCCTTGAACACTTCCTCCACGAGATATATCGATTACCGGGTATTGTCCGGGAGTAAATAAATCTCCGACTGCGATAGTGTCGGATCGCCTAAAAAGAACGATACTGTCACCATCTGTGTGAGCATTGGGTTCATGCATTACAAACACAGGCTCGTCATTAAAATAAATATCTTTGAATGACGTAAAGTAGACGTCTCTTGGTACTCCCGCACTAGGAAAAACGTCGTCACCTTGCGAAGAAAGTATGCTTAATCGAAACATACTGTTTTCGTGAGAGACGATAGTCGCTCCATCTTCTGCACCTGGCGCAAGGTTTGGCGTTGCTCCAAATTTCCCCATAGCGGCAAGTTCAGCATTGCCTCCACTATAGTAAAGATCAGAGCTGGTATTAATAATGTAGCGTATTGGTTTGTCAGTTATGGTTTGTAATTGTCTGGCGATCTGTTCCCCGAACCCCTTTCGCATAGCATTTACTAACATAATGCCATCTTCCCCAATCTGCACAGCGATGTTGCCTGCCTCTCCACCATTGAGCATATAAACATTACCTTGGACATGGAGTAGGCCAAGGTCAATATCATTAGACTGTGCCTGGATTGATGTTCCTAGAGGTAAAGTAATACAGAAGGTAATACAAAATGAAGACAGGATTTTTATTATTCTCATAGCCATCCAAAAGTAGTGAAAGGAAATCTAATTTTTTATTGCATTAGCCGTTAACAGTTTAACAACATAATGAAATAACCTTATATGATCTACTTCGTATAGGAAGCAATCATCAGGCGTTAAAAAGAATTACTTAGTAAAGAGTGTGTCTAATTGTAACTCATTTTAAATGGCTTATCTGGAGAAGGGTGAGAAATTTTAGAACAATATGAAAAGGTTAAGGCAAGGATGCCTTGGCTACAACGGTGAAAGATGTATTACGACAAGTAAGTTAGAGACGAATCTCAGATGAGCTAATAAGTCTTTATTATTTACTAAAAACTAATTCTAGCGCCAACACTCGCAGTTCTTCCCTTATTTGGTCTTGCGCCGTAAGGGTGGCGTCCCATAATATCTTCCTCAGAAGTTATATTTTCTATTCGAGTATAAATATTTAAAGTGTTATTGATTTGGTAGTTCGCTGTAAGGTCAATTGTTAAAGTGTCGTCAGTTTTTTCAAAAACACCACAGCTTGCTCGGACACAAACTTCATCTACATAGTTTGCTTTAGCTTGAATGCCCCATTTATTTGATTCTAAACCTAAAGAAAATTGCAGCTGATTTTTTGGGATATACGGAATTGGATCGCCAGCGCTTACATCACCAAAAAAATCTGTGCTGGCAATGTTAGTATCAAATTCGCCATTGATATGAGTGTATGAGAACATCAAAGGTAAAATAATACCTCGGCTAAGATCAACACTTGAGGACAGTATGAACTCAATTCCTTGCACCGTTGCTGCATCACCATTAAACGCATCACCAATTGCGCAGTTCGTTCCAGAAGATGCTGTACATACACCTAACAGGTTTTCATAGTCACTATGAAAAGCAATGAGTTCAGTATTGATGGATGAATTTGAAAACCTAATTCCTGCCTCGTAGTTGATAGCTTCTTCGGGTTTAACACCGGGCGAATTTGGCGGTGTTGTAAAACCTTTGTGGGCACCTGCCAACAAGGTTACACCTGTATCAAATTGATAAGAGATTCCAGCGCCAGGCAGCCATATCTGAGTATCATTTTCACGACTGTCTCTAAATGTACGAGCTTCTCCATTGCGATAACGAGTTCTCTTAAGTTCTATGTCCTCAAAACGAATGCCTGGAGTAAAGGTCCAGTTACCAAACTGAATTCGATCATAAATATATATAGCAGTTGCATTCGCTTCCTGTACTCTATTTCCAGCTGCACCTAAGGCTCCTATATCATTTAAAACTAATGAGCCAGAAATCTGCTGATAACTTGAATCATATTGCATGCGATCTTCTTCATCTTTATGGAGGCGTATGCTTCCTTCCAAAGAATGAGAGATTTGACCAATATTACCATTCCAGTTAAAGCCTAATTGAATGCCGCGGGAAAAATACTCACGATTATTTGAACGCACATCAATACTGCCAACTGCAGTATCTAATTCTCCACTAAGGATTCTATGAAGGTCGTCACTAGAAAAGCCGTCTCTGGAGCTGTTGGTATTGATATCGTTAATAATATTCGACCAACTGGTTCTGGAAACGGAGTCTGCATCTGTACTGCCATCTAAATCTATACCTTCGGTTTTGAACCAGTTTCGAGCATGTTCATTGTTGTAGGCAACAGCGGTAAATCCAAGAGCGTCACTATAAGCATAGTTGTAACGTAAAATAATTTGTTTATGTTCAGTCGTAATATTGTCTAAGTCTGATATTCCATAGCGCTGATAAGAGTCAAGTTGGAAGTCGTTATCAGTGAGACCTAAATAACTTTGATTAGAATCTTGTTCGACATATTGAAGCTTAAGTTCAATACTGCTTTTGGAGTTAAGCGGGGCATAGCCTAATTTTACTGTGTAATCATTTACCTTAAAACCAGTGTCATTTTGACTACGGTTTATTTGTTGAAAGCCATCGGATGTCCAGTTGTGGGTTTCGAGCAGGAATCCGAATCCAGACTCAGAATATCCACCATAATTAGCGTGTAATCTATGGGTTGAATCCTCACCACTTTCCAATAATATATTGCCTTCAAATTGGTTAGGAATGGGTGTTGAAATCATGTTCAATGCACCACCAATTGTATAAGGGCCCTGTGTAATTGCCGATGGGCCTTTAACAACTTCTACAGAGTTTAGCCGTCCAGAAGTTGGGAAATAGTAAGCCGATGGAGCAGCGTAAGGGGCAGGCGCAATTAAAACATTGTCTTCAAGTAAGGTGATTCTTGAACTGCGTTCAGTAGCTACACCTCTAATACTTATATTTGGTCTTAAGCCATAACCATCTTCAATTTGAATAGATACTCCTGGAATTTCTCGAATAATTCTTTGGATATCAGAATAAGAAAATGTTTGCAGTTGCTCTGGTGTAATTAAGTAAGCTGATCCAGTAATGCTAGAGATGTCATCTCGATTTCCGATTATGCTAATTTCTTCAAAAAAACTATTTGTTTCTCTGTTATCTGATGCTTCTTGTGCAAGAGTTGTGGACGTGTGGCTAGTCGTGAGTATCAGGGCAATTAAAGAGGCTAGAGCAGGACGTTTCATTTTCTTAAACACAATCAACAAAGTAAATGCTAATGATAATGATTAACAACAAGATTATCAATAGATGATAGCTAACCTTTATGGAATTAATGAAAATTTGATAGAAGATTTACTGGTGGGAAGGAGGGGCTGAAATTTTTATTTGAAAAATGCTTTTGCTCTTCTTCCCTGGTAGTTGATATGCCACCAGAAGAAGGAACAAGCACCATTTCAATGCCGATTAGCAATAACTAAATAGCACCGGCAATTGTTAATACTGCAAAGGATATGCCTATACTGCTAGATAACAGAAGCTCTACGATTAAGGCAAAATTTAGTTCAGTCAGCGGATAGGGCAATTAGCTCTCGATAAAGGTGATTGCCATCAACAGTCCAGTTACCATCCCAACCCTCGGGGACAACAAAAAAGTCACCTCTATAGAAAGTTTGCGGTTCGCCGCCAACGGCAGTCAAGGTGGCTGAGCCGTTTAATACATAGACGAACTCTTCAGCCATGTCAGTGAAATCACCTGAATTGGGTTCTACATCCATAATGGTAATGACTAATTCTGCGCCATCCCACATGATTTTGCGGTTAGATTCGAATTCACCTGCGGGTCCAAATGAAGATGCTTCAAGGCCCAGGCCTGACATATTGGTTCTATCAATTAAGGTAGGAAAGGCATCAGGAACTGGGTCTGATCGATCATCACTGACGACAAGTAATACCTGATATAAATGGTTGCCCTGGGTGATCATTGTGCCACCCCAGCCTTTTGGGATAACAAAGAAGTCTCCAGTATGAAAAGTCTCGGTTCTGCCGTCATTCCCAATGAAAGTAGCGGTGCCATTGATGAGATAACAAAACTCCTGAACACCAAAACTTTCTATTTCAAGAACCTCGATATTATCTGGCCCGTTACCTGCTGCCACAGAAACATTAAATACATCGCCATCGTAAAGTGTTTTTCCATAACGTACAGCCCCACCTTCTGTTGGGCCTCCCTCTAAACCGAGACCTGACAATGCTGCCTTATCCAGACGAACAATATCCTGGGCAAATAAGTGAGCGCTAAAAACCAGGCTAAATAGGCAGGTGAAAAAAACCCTTATAGATTTCATTTTAATTTCCTCATGTCTTTTATACGAATAATTTGAACGAACGCTACAAACTCCCGCCACTCATTGAGAATTATAAAGTCTTAGCTTATCAGCTAATCTTAATAGTGTTATGGGGGTGGTTCACCCCCTAATAGGTAAGGAGGTAAAGTCTCGGTGATAGCGTCAGGGACGCCCAAGGGTCCAGGGCCAACAATGCCAAAACCTGGGCCTCTGGTCCACCATAGAAAAGTTGGGGCATAATCAGGGAAACGTTCGGCCATAATGGGCGCGAATTCGCGTAAGGGTACGCCTGGCGGTGCAACTTCCTGATAAACCTGCATGTAACTGAGCGCTTCACTGAGGAGCTCAACACCACCACTGGGGCCATGTCCAGGGTAAACTAGGCTTATTGGTGTAAAGCTTTGAATCTGCTCCAGTGCATCTATCCAACTGGCAGGATTGTTTAAGTCAGCAAAGTAGGGGTGCATCTGAGAAAAAATTAAATCGCCTGTAATCAAAGCCTCTAATGACGGGATGTAAAATACAGTAGCATTCATCGTTTCTGCGGGTGGTACATCCATAAACTGGATTTCATACTCTTCCAGAAAAATGCTATCGCCAACTAATAACTCAGGAATGACTGGGGTTATAGGAAGCTGAGAACCATAAAGCGGCTCCCAGTGCACCCATTTGGACTGAAACTGTGTGGAGATTTCATCAATCACTGACTGACGTGCTAATACCTGAACGTTGGGGAAGGCTTCTACAATTGGGGCAAGACCCATGTAGTGATCAGGGTGACCATGCGTTAATAAGATATGTGTAAGCTCACGCCCATTATTCTTTAATCTTTCAGCAAGGATTTCGCCGTCACCCAATAACCAGGGAGCATCGATTTGTATAGCTTCACTTTCGCCGAGCAAAGTGAAAGAGTTTTCTCCTATTCCACTAAACTGGCCTGTGTATATTTCTAATACGAGGCCATCTGATTCAGCCGCACATGCAGATAGTTGGATTGAACAGATAATAGTTAATGTAAGGTATAAAAGTTTTTGTTTTATTGTGTTCATTTTATTTTTGCCACTTTTGATTCTTGTTTGCATAAATGATGGGTAGATAATACTGTTTTTATTTCTTGATAAGCAACCTATAAAAAGGAAGGCGGTAGAAAGTCTCAGAGCGTTTGGGGAAATTAAGTAAAGGTAAGATCAGCTTTGCGGGTGTTTAGGTCGATTAAGTTGATGGCTTAATATTACTCTGACATGTTATGTAATTAACCTGGCACTCGGATATCTTCAACCATCGCCTGTACTTCTTGCGGTGGTTCTGCAGTGAAATGACAGACAACAAAAGCCGTCAAGAAATTGAATAGAGTGCCAAGTGTCCCAATGCCCTCTGGAGAAATTCCGAACCACCAGCCTTCAGGATTATCTGCGGCGGGATTAATGAAGGTATAGTAAACAATGTAGCTTGCCGTAAAGATGATACCCACCAGCATGCCGGAAATAGCGCCTTCTTTATTCATGCGCTTATAAAAAATTCCCAACACTATTGCAGGAAAAAATGATGAGCTTGCCAGGCCAAACGCAAACGCAACAACTTCAGCAACAAATCCGGGCGGATTGATTCCAAAATAACCGGCGATACAAACAGCGAAAAAAATGGCAATACGCGCTGCAAGTAATTCTTTCTTCTCGCTGATGTTGGGCATTAAATTTGATTTTAATAAGTCATGGGCAATGGAAGATGATATGACTAAGAGTAAACCCGCAGCTGTTGAAAGTGCTGCGGCAAGCCCGCCTGCTGCAACCAGTGCAACCACCCAATTAGGTAGCTGAGCAATCTCTGGGTTTGCCAGTACGATAATATCCCGGTCAATGGTGAGCTCATTGTCGTCTGGGTCGGCAAGATACTGAATGCGCCCATCATTATTTTTGTCTTCAAAACTGATTAGCCCTGTTGCTTCCCAGGTCTTAAACCATGCGGGCATCTCACTGTATTCAACATTACTGACGGTATTTATTAAATTTGTTCTGGCAAAGGCCGCAATGGTAGGGGCTGTGGTATACAAAATGGCAATAAAAACCAGTGCGTAAAGCGCTGATTTACGCGCGGCTCTAACACTCGGTACTGTGAAAAAACGGATAATGACATGGGGTAGACCCGCTGTGCCAAACATCAGCGCAACTGTAATAAAAAACACATCCAGCTTGCTACGGACGCTTTCAGTATAGGCGGTAAAGCCTAACTCCTGATTTAACCCGTCTAAACGATCAAGCAAATAACCACCACCGTATTCAGGTGTTAATTCTGCGCCAAAACCGATTTGAGGAATGACATTGCCAGTCATTAACAATGAAATAAAAATGGCTGGCACCATAAAGGCAAATATCAGCACACAATATTGTGCTACCTGGGTGTAAGTAATGCCTTTCATGCCACCTAATACTGCATAAAAGAACACAATGGTCATGCCTATTAATACCCCAGTACTAATATCGACTTCCAAAAATCGAGAAAAAACCACCCCAACGCCACGCATTTGTCCGGCAACGTAAGTAAAGGAAACGAAGATTGCGCAAAGTAATGCAACCATTCGTGCCGTTTGGGAGTAATACCGTTCACCAATAAAGTCAGGCACGGTGAACTTGCCAAAATCACGTAAATAGGGAGCAATCAGCATTGCTAGCAGTACGTAGCCACCAGTCCAGCCCATGAGGTAAACAGATCCGTCACGCCCCATAAAAGAAATGATGCCAGCCATAGAGATAAAAGAGGCGGCAGACATCCAGTCAGCCGCCGTGGCTAACCCATTTGCAAGGGGTGGTACATGAGCGCCAGCGATATAAAAATCACTGGTAGAGGAGGCTCGAGATTTGATGGCAATTGTGATGTACAGCAGAAAGGTTATGCCGACAAATAGATAGGTCAGGGTTTGTACAGACATCTCGACCTATTCCTCTTTGTTGAGTTTGTACTTATCATCCAGCTTATCCATTGCCTTCAGATAAAAATAAATCAAAAACACATAAACAAAGATGGCACCTTGTTGTGAAATCCAGAAGCCTAGCTTGAAACCGGCAAAGCGAATATTGTCGAGCTGATCGACAAAAACGATGCCTAATAGGAATGTAACGACGAACCAGATGCTTAGTAAGATTTTTACTAAACGTATATTTTCTTGCCAGTAACCTGGTGCGTTTTTTTCAGTATGCTTCATGCGCCCAATTATTATTCCTATTGGGGCATAAAAGCAAACGTTTATCAGGAAAGTGTTAAAACATCCTGTTTAACTTTTCTGAGAACCTTTTCAGAGGTATTGCCGCGCATTAAGGCTGCTGCACCGGTTCTATGCATAGTCCCGATTATTACCATGTCGGCATTAATCTGATCAGCATACTCTGAAATGATATCGGCCGGATCGCCCTCGCCTAAATGTACTTTCTCTGTAGGAAGGCCTGTGAATTGAAGTAGTTTCTCTCGATCAGGGTAATGCATACTGTCTTTATAAGAATTCACGATATAAAGGTCAGCATCATAAAATGCAGCTACTCTCTTGCTATGGGAAAGAATTTTTTCATTCATTTCTAAATATTTCTGCTTTTCAGTTCGAATATTCACGGCTGCGAGAATGACTTTCCTGTGGCTACTAGCTTCAGGGCGTACGATCATTACCGGGCAGAACGATTTACGTAGTAAATCCCACTTAGAGTTGGTGAACATATTGCGACGGATCGCAGGATCGTAATCAGGAATAAAAATAGTGTCCGGTTGAATACGGTCTGCACAATTTAAAACAGCATCTGTCCATTCCATTGTCCAACATAGCTCATAACTGAAATCCAGGCCTGACTCAATTGCAGGTTTGATGAGTTCTTCTAACCAGTTGCTGTCTCTGTATAAACTTTGGTTGCGTGCTTTAAGATCTGTATTGTCGACATCAGGACAGATGAATAAGTGTAATTTTGGTGACACTTCTCTTAAATTTGCGGTAATTAGAGCACGCTCAAGCGCAATGTGTGAATCATGACTTGGTTCGACAATAACGAGAATATATTCTTGGGTGCTCATGTTTAACCTCCAGGGTAAATCTTTGCTTAAATGCTAATTAGAAACCTAATAATATTACGAACTATCTTATGTGGATATGAAAACCTACTAATATTACCAGCTATCTTATGTGGATATGATAAAGATCATATGAGACGTAAAATGCTGGGGGGGAAACCGGTTAATCAGTATTAATAACTTTCAGCAAAGGTTTAAAACATTTTGGGTTAGCAAAAACCAGCTGATTACTTTGCAGGCAGTCAGGGTTGCCTTGATGGTCACTGATTAAACCACCAGCTTCTTGCACTAAAAGTATGCCCGCAGCTATATCCCATTGCTTAATACCAGACATCCAGCCTGCATCCAGCCTTGCGCTTGCAACATATGCAAGATCAAGGGCAGCAGAGCCAGTAAAGCGTAATCCGGCTATTTTATTTTGTAATTTCTTTTGCAGCGCCAGGGCTGAGTCATAGTGTTCGCCACCTGCGTAGCTCATACTGAGCACGGCATCCTGTAAGCTGGTCTTTTTTCCGACTCTGATTCGAGTGTCATTTAAGCGGGCGCCTTGACCTTTAGTCGCTGTAAATTCATCTTGCCGGATTGGGTCAAGGATCACGGCATGTTCGAGCTTATTATTTTTGACACATGCCATGGAAATGCAAAAATGTGGGAAGCCTCGCATAAAATTTCGAGTACCATCTATAGGGTCGATATACCAAATTGTGGATTTATCCTTACCCTCAATATAGCCCGATTCTTCTCCAAGGAAACTGTGGTCTGGATAAGCCTTCTGGATAGACCTTATCAGCAGGTCTTCGACTTCATGATCAATATTGGTGACGTAATCATTCGTGCTTTTTTCAAAGACTTTTACCCGGTCAAGTCTGTCAGAGGCCTGAACGATAATGTCCGATGCTTCTCGAGCGGCGCGAAGAGCGATGTTTACAATTGCATGCATGCGGTTTTGAGCCTTATGTGAAGGGGGGTAAAAATCGGGCGCTATAATATCAGAGCTAGGCTGTTTCTGCTAAGATGCGCGCTTTGTATTTTTCAGCTTAAATAAATTGCACTTAAATAATATTCGAATTGTACTGGTAAATACTTCCCATCCGGGAAATATTGGCGCGTCTGCGCGTGCCATGAAAAATATGGGCTTGTCGAAACTCTATTTGGTAGCCCCCAAAGATTACCCCTCTGGTGTCGCAATTGGTAGAGCTTCATCAGCTCTGGATATTCTCGACAATGCTGTACTTTGTGAAAGTTTAAAAGAAGCCATTGCGGATTGTAGTTTGGTCATTGGCACCAGCGCCCGATCGAGGCGCATCCCCTGGCCAGTGATTGAACCGGGTATTTGTGCAAAGAAACTGGTTGAAGAAGGGCAGCAGCAAAATGTAGCGCTTGTGTTTGGGCGCGAAGATAGAGGCTTAAGCAATGAAGAGTTACAGCTTTGTCATTTTCATGTGCAGATTGCAGCAAATCCGGAATACAGCTCCTTAAATCTTGCAGCCGCAGTTATGGTGCTCGGTCATGAAATATATCAATTTAAACAACAGTTGGAGCTGGTTAAACAAGACGCAGAAAAAAGCTGGGATAATGAACTGGCTACAGTCGCTGAAGTTGAGACTTATCTGGAGCACCTTGAAGAATTACTTATCCAAATTGACTTTCATGACCCTGAGAATCCACGGCACCTAATGCCTAGACTTCGTCGCCTGTATAACCGAGTGCGCCTCGATAAAATGGAAACCAATATCTTGCACGGCATCGTTTCAGAAACACGAAAAATGCTGAACAAAAAATGACCTTTAGCTTGAGGTGTCGGGTTCATGGCTCCTACAGCTGAACATAATACTTGACTAAAAGAGTAGGTTTTTAGATAATACTTGAGTAATTTAATCAGGTTTAGATACAGGTTAAAAAGATAACTATGCGTCTCACCACTAAAGGTCGCTATGCCGTTACAGCAATGCTGGATTTAAGCATAAACGCGGGTAATGGCCCGGTTAGCCTGAATGATATTTCACAACGTCAAGATATTTCACTGTCTTATCTTGAGCAGCTTTTCTCTAAGTTACGTAAGAACGAGTTAGTCAAGAGTGTGCGCGGCCCAGGTGGCGGTTACCAGTTAAGCCGAGATGACAGTGATATTGATATGGCGGAAATTATTAATGCTGTCAGTGAATCTATTGATACGACCAAGTGTCAGGGGGCGGGTGACTGCCAGAATGGTTCTATCTGTTTAACGCATCATTTATGGCAGGATTTAAGTGAACAGATACATGATTATTTAAGCAATATTTCTCTGTCGGACCTGGTATCCAAAAAAGAAATTAATCAGATTGCGCAAGACCAACATGCAAGACATTTGGAAAAACTTGAGAGAAGTTTTGACACTATTGCCAGTAGTACTAGCCAGTAGTATTAAGTGCTATACAAGTAAGTAAACAAGAGGTGTAAGAAGTAAAGATATGCGAGCTCCTATTTATTTTGATTATTCAGCTACCACGCCGGTTGATCCGCGCGTGATGGACGTCATGATGAAATGCCTGACTCTGGAAGGTAATTTCGGTAACGCGGCCTCGCGTTCTCACGTGTTTGGTTGGAAAGCGGAAGAAGCCATTGAAGAAGCGCGTCAGCATGTCGCCGACCTTCTTCATTGTGATCCACGTGAAATTGTTTGGACATCTGGTGCTACGGAATCTGACAACCTTGCCTTAAAAGGAGTTGCACATTTTTATCAGAGCAAGGGTAAGCACATTATTACCTCTAAAATTGAGCATAAAGCTGTACTGGATTCTTGCCGCCAGCTTGAACGGGAAGGTTTTGAAGTGACGTATCTTGATCCCGATGAAAAAGGTTTGATTCAGCCTGAAGATGTGGCTAATGCCATTCGAGAGGACACTATTCTGGTTTCWWTSATGCATGTKAATAAYGARATYGGCGTYATYMAKGAYATCGMWGCCATTGGYGARATRWYRCGYGMSMRWAAARTSCTKTTCCAYGTTGATGCSGCKCAAAGYGYCGGYAAARTCGRGATKGAYWTRRRYRMMMTKAAAGTYGATYTRATGWMWTTWWCSGCMCATAAARTSTACGGCCCTAAAGGTATTGGTGCACTCTATGTTCAACGCAAACCGCGTGTGCGTCTGGAAGCGCAAATGCATGGTGGTGGTCATGAAAGGGGTATGCGTTCAGGCACGTTGCCGACGCATCAGATAGTTGGCATGGGTGAGGCTTTTCGTATTGCTAAACAAGAAATGCAAGTAGATGCAGAACATGCGCTAGCTTTAAGGCAGCGCTTTTTGAAAGGTTTGGAAGGGATGGAAGAAGTTTATATCAATGGTGATATTGATCAGCGTGTTCCCAGTAATCTAAATGTCAGTTTCAATTTTGTAGAAGGTGAATCACTCATCATGGCCTTAAAAGACCTGGCCGTGTCTTCGGGTTCTGCCTGTACATCAGCCAGTCTTGAGCCATCGTATGTATTAAGGGCAATTGGCCTCAGCGATGAGCTGGCGCATAGTTCTTTGCGTTTTACTATTGGCCGTTTTACCACTGTAGAAGATGTCGATTTTGCAGTTGAAAAAGTAAAAGAAGCTGTGACAAAACTCAGGGAATTATCGCCGCTTTGGGATATGTATAAAGATGGCGTAGATATATCTAAAATCGAGTGGGCGGCTCACTAGTGAATAGCTATTGCGCTCATCAATACGGCGTTAAAAGTGAAGATTTAATTCGGTTGCATACTACTTCGTATGCGCCCTCATCAAATTTCACTTTTGCCTTGAGATCGCTCATGACGCTTTTCAAGTATTCATAAAATACTTGATCAGAATGAATTTTAAGAAAAAAAATAGTTAAATTTAGAAGTTTAATAAATTAAGGAGGTAAACATTATGGCTTATTCAGAGAAAGTTTTAGATCATTATGAAAACCCTCGCAATGTCGGCAAACTGGATGACGACGACGAGAATGTTGGTACTGGTATGGTAGGTGCGCCTGCTTGCGGTGATGTTATGCGTTTGCAAATCAGAGTGAGTGAAGACGGTATTATTGAAGACGCTAAATTTAAAACCTATGGTTGTGGTTCAGCGATTGCTTCAAGTTCTTTATTAACGGAGTGGGTTAAAGGCCGCACACTTGATGATGCGCAAAAAATTCGCAACAGCGAAATTGCTGAAGAGCTAGGCTTGCCGCCGGTTAAAATTCATTGTTCKGTRTTGGCYGAAGATGCCATTAAAGCSGCWATWGCTGATNTTAARANGTAAAYSWGRMTAKMMMMRGWKNGYAACNGCWMMTGRMTAWYRSTRTYMYAGMACTAGGACAGTAAAAACACGGCAGTAATAAATAGCATTAGAAAGTTTAGAAACAAAGGAAAGAGCAGTAGAACATGGCTATAACAATGACTAAATCAGCAGCGGAGCATGTCGCTTCCCAGATGGTAGGCCGGGGCAAAGGCGTGGGTATACGTGTAGGCGTTACCACCACCGGTTGTTCAGGCATGGCGTATGTGCTCGAATTTGTCGATGAGCTAGAAGACAGTGATGAAGTATTTGAAGATCACGGTATTAAAATCGTGGTTGATCCCAAAAGCCTGGTTTATATAGATGGAACAGAAATGGATTTTGTAAAGTCAGGCGTCAATGAAGGCTTTGAATTCCGCAACCCTAATGTGAAAGGAGAATGCGGGTGCGGGGAATCCTTCTCAATTTAAATTAGTCTGTGCATTTATTGCAACTTCATATCGTGTCTTTAATTTTTTGAAGGGCTTGTCCTCTTGACTATTACTAACAAAAATTACTTTGAAATTTTTTCCTTGCCGGAAGGGTTTGATCTGGATTTGAATCAGCTTACGGCTGAATATAAAAGCCTTCAGGCACAATCACATCCGGATAAATTCAGTGGTGCTGATGATGCAACAAGATTACAGGCATTGCAGTCCAGTTCCATCATTAATGATGCTTTTGATACCTTAAAGTCGCCACTCAAACGAGCGGCTTATTTGCTTACGCTTAATGGCATTGACCCAGAAGAGAATGATCAAAATCATTTGAGTGAATCGTTGTTGTTACAGCAAATAGAGTGGCGTGATGCACTGGATAATGCCACTGATGAAGGAGACTTGAATACGATTGGGCACTTAAAACAGGAAGTCATTGAAGAGCAGCAAAATTGTATCAGTGAATTCCATGACTGTGCGAATGCGTATAATTTTGTTGATGCGAAACCGATATATAACAAATTACAGTTTATCGAAAAAATGCTCAGTGAAATTAATCGTTCGGAAGAAAAAATTCTTGATTACTAAAACCGATTACTAAAACCGATTACTAAAACCGATTACTAAAACCGATTACTAAAACCGATTACTAAAATAAAGATGGCCTTACTCAGCATTTCAGAACCAGGGCAAAGTCCCAAGCGCTCGCAAGCTAAAAAGTACGCTCTGGGTATTGATCTTGGCACGACCAACTCCCTGGTGGCTTCTGCTTCCGCAGATGGGCCTTGCGTCATTACAGATCAAGATGGAGCGGCGCTGTTACCCTCAGTTGTTGCTTATCTTGGAAAAGATAAGCCTGAACCTGTTCTCGTAGGCGAGCCAGCGTTAAAGCATGCTGAACATATCAGTTCAGTTAAGCGTTTAATGGGGCGTGGTGCGAGTGATATTAAACATAAACTTTCTTATACCCTGGTGGAGCCTGAAACGGGTGGTATGCCTTTAATAGAAACTCAGGCAGGACTTAAGAGCCCTGTAGAAGTGTCGGCAGAAATACTTAAGGTCTTAGCGGCCAGAGGCAAAAGCTATTTGGGTAAAGAGCTTGGTAAGGAAGTTGATAAAGAGTGTGATGGCGAGATTGATGGCATTGTGCTAACCGTGCCAGCTTATTTTGACGAGGCTCAACGTCAAGCAACCAAGGATGCCGCTCGCATTGCTGGTTTAAAGGTTTTGCGCTTGCTGAGTGAGCCAACTGCCGCTGCCGTGGCTTACGGCTTAGACAAGAAGCTCGAAGGCAATGTCATTATTTTTGACCTGGGTGGAGGCACATTTGATGTGTCATTAATGCGCTTAGAGAAAGGTGTGTTTGAAGTATTGGCTACCGGTGGCGATACAGCACTTGGCGGCGATGATTTTGATCGGGCTATCATGCGCTGGGTACAAGAAGAGTCTAAAGTTGAACCCAAGCAAGAACAAATAGCCGAACTTTCTTCAATAGCGAGAGAAGCAAAACACACATTAAGTAACAAGGACGCCGTTGAGCTTAATTTTTCAGGTTGGTCAGGCATTCTTAGCAGAGAAAACTATTATCAGCTTGTAGATCCTCTTATAGAACTTACGCTCAAAGCTTGTCGACGTGTGCTTAGAGATGCGGCAATG
Source organism: SAR86 cluster bacterium (assembly GCA_002746215.1). Lineage (GTDB taxonomy): Bacteria > Pseudomonadota > Gammaproteobacteria > Pseudomonadales > Pseudohongiellaceae > UBA5109. Next base: position 97,824 of record NVWI01000006.1, on the reverse strand, counting down.
AAGGTAGATGAAATTACTGATGTTGTGATGGTTGGCGGCTCAACCCGTTCACCACGTGTGCAGGAAAAAGTAGAGCGTTTTTTTCAACGCCCTTTGCTTAATGAGCTTGACCCTGATCAGGTGGTTGCTCTTGGTGCAGCAATTCAAGCAGATATCCTGGTGGGCAATAAATACGATAGTGATTTATTGCTGCTGGATGTAAATCCTTTATCGCTAGGCATAGAAACCATGGGCAGCCTGGTTGAAAAAATCATTCCACGCAACACCACAATTCCGGTTAGTCGGGCACAAGAATTTACGACGTTTAAAGATGGTCAGACTGTGATGAGTTTGCATGTCTTGCAAGGTGAAAGAGAACTGGTAGAAGATTGCCGTTCACTGGCTAAATTTGAATTACGTGGTATTCCGCCCATGGTTGCTGGTGCTGCTGTTATTCGAGTGTCATTTCAGGTGGATGCTGATGGCTTGCTTTCAGTTGCAGCAGAAGAGAAATCCTCAGGCGTAAAAAGCAGCATTGTGGTTAAACCTTCCTTTGGCCTGGAAGAAAAAGAAATTGAATCCATGATAAAAGCGTCTCACCGTGAAGCGGAACATGACCGCGATCTTCGACGATTAAAAGAAAATGAAGTAGACGCTCTGCGCATCATTGAGGCGATTGATTCAGCGCTGGCGCAAGATGCGGAGTTACTAGATACTTCTGAATTAAAAGCTTTACAGCAAAGTTTGAGTGCATTGCAGGAAACCTTGAAAAGCGGCGATGCCGATTTAATCCAGCAACACTCTGAAGCGCTCAATGAATTAAGTGCCACTTTTGCCGCCAGACGTATGGATAGTCAGATAAAATCTGCCTTCACCGGAAAAACTCTTGACGAGGTCGATCGCTAATGCCCAAACTCACTTTTTTACCGCATGCAGAACATTGTCCGGAAGGGGCAGAAATTGAAGCAGAACCCGGCGAGACTATTCTTAATGTTGCCTTGCGTAATGGTATTGAGATCGAACATGCTTGCGAAAAGGCCTGTGCCTGTACAACCTGCCATGTCGTTATTCGGCAAGGCTTTGATTCGCTGGCCGAGTCTGAGGAAGAAGAGGATGACATGTTGGATAAAGCCTGGGGCTTAGAACCAGACTCACGTTTAAGTTGTCAGACCTTGGTAGCAGATGAAGACCTGATTATTGAAATACCCAAATATACAATTAATATGGTGTCGGAAGCGCATTGATTTAATGTGCTGTTATTTTTAGAAAACTTTATTCAGAAAAAAACTACGAAGTTCTTTTTTTATAGCAGGTTATTCTTATGAAATGGACAGATACGATAGATATAGCCATTGAACTTGTCGAAAAATATCCAGATGTTGATCCGAAATATGTGAATTTCGTTGATTTGCGTCGTTGGGTTTGTGAACTAGAAGGTTTCGATGATGATCCAGAGCGTAGTGGTGAGAAGATTCTAGAAGCTATTCAAATGGCCTGGATCGACGAGTCCTGACTGTATGAGAACTTGTAATACTTCGTTATTTACTGCATTTTGCGCAATCACTTACTTTTCGTAAGTTCCTTTATTAAATGCAGTAAATGCCTCGTCTTTCAAGTCCTCATGGTGTCAGGAGTAAATCAAAGGGGGCTGAATTTTTATCCCTTTGATTCATTAATAACGAACATCCTCAACCAGTTTTTACTCTACCAGCAATAAGTTCATGGATTTTTATGAATAGACAAGAGCGTCAGCATATCGTTTTTCTCTGTGGGTTACTGTGCGATAAATTGGTGTGGCAAAGTGCCGCTAAGCTCTTGGAAGGAGAATTTGTTTGCAGCATAGTCTCATTTGAAGGTTTTAATAGCATTGTTGATATGGCAAAAGCCGTTGCGGATAAAGGGCCAGCCAGCTTTATCCTTATTGGTCACTCAATGGGTGGACGTGTTGCATTAGAGGTTTATCGACAATGCCCTGAAAGAGTAGAAATGTTGGGTTTGTTTAATACGGGTGTACACCCTCGCAAAGAAGGAGAGGAGGCAGGTCGGCAAAAGTTGTTGGATATTGCCGCCACTGAGGGAATGGCAGCGGTAGCGGATTCTTGGCTACCACCCATGGTGGCTGGAGCCACATTACAAAATCAGAGTTTAATGCAGGCGTTAAAAGAGATGGTCAGCAGGTATTCCGTTGAGCAATTTAATGATCAGATTCATGCTTTGTTGCAACGCCCCGCAGTAGAAAGCCTCTTAGCAATAATTAATGTTCCTGCATTGCTAGTAAGTGCGAATGAAGATAAGTGGAGTCCCGTCAAGCAACACAAAGAAATGCTTAAGAGTATTCATGGTAGTGAGTTAGTCGTGATACACGGAGCTGGGCACATGGCGCCAGTGGAACGCCCCGCGGATGTCGCTATGATCATTCGTGATTTTATATCTACCATCAAGCACTAACATCAAAGGAGGAGAGAGGGCCGGTAGCTTGATTCTTGCCTCATAACCTAAACGATAAAATGCTGGGTATGTCCAAATAACCGCCATTATTGATCAATACCTGGCCTCTTTCAGGCTTCATCGGATGTAAAGGAATTAGGGGTCGAAGTCATAATTTTTTGATTCGAGAAAACGCGACATAGACAAGGAGTGATACAGCGGTAATAGTGTGCAACGAAAAATCAGGCTGGTTTACTTGGGAAAGGGCTTTTATACTGCCTGTACTTTAAGAAGAGCAACAGTCTTCCGCTCTTATAATCAGGAGTCATTATGCTGCCTGACATGAAGATAACAAAAAAATTACCCTTCGTTATGATCGCTTTTGCATTGCTCTCAGCGATAGCGACCGGTGTCATTGCGTTTGTTAATGCCAGAGACAGCATGATAGGTTCGGCTCAGGACAAATTAACATCTTTATTAGAGTCCAGAAAATCATCACTGCAACAATATTTCGATACGATAGAACACGATGTTCAATTTCACGCCCAAAGCCCACTGGTCATCAATGCCTTACAAGATTTTTCCAATTCATGGGAAGCGCTCCCTAACGATAAAGAGGCAGTTTTAAGAGATAATTACATCTTTCAGAACCCCTACCCTGTTGGAAATAAAGGGGCTTTGTTAGCCGCAGAAGATGGTAGTCAATATAGCCGTGTGCATCGCCAGTATCATCCAGCTTTTAGTAATATGGTTGAGGCGCGATTTTTTTATGATCTGTTTTTGTTTGATCCCCAAGGCAACCTCATATACACCGTCAATAAAGAATCAGACTTCGCAACCAATATTGAGACAGGGCAATGGAAAGACACGCAGCTAGCGACGCTATTCAGAGACATAAATGAAAACCCGCAAGCCGGCCTAATAGATTATGCCGATTTTATGCCTTACGAACCCACTTCTGACAAGCCTGCCAGTTTTATTGGTGCTCCTGTGTTTAATGCTCAGTATCAATACCTTGGAATATTAATTTATCAGCTACCAATCGAGCCTCTCAATAACATCATGCAAGTCACTGCAGGTATGGGAGAAACGGGAGAAACCTATCTGGTTGGCGATGATTTTTTAATGCGCAGTGATTCGCGTTTTTTAGAACAGAGCAGCATTTTATCCACGGAAGCGGATACCTACTCTGTACGTCAGGGGTTGGCAGGAGAGTCAGCTGTTGGTGTTATCTATGACTATCGTGATATTTCTGTATTTTCAGCTTATACCCCAATAGATTTCATGGGAACACGCTGGGTAATGCTTGCTGAAGTTGATCGGGAAGAAGTGTTACGGGATGTCTACAGCATGAGTCGTTTTTTATTGTTTAGTGGCGTTTTGATTGCAGTGGCTATTTCTTTTTTAGGTTATATGTTGGCCGCCGATATTTCCCATCCCATTGCAACAATGACCCAAATTATAAGAAACCTGTCTAGAAATAAACTGGATGACAATATATCGGTCAATAACCGCAAAGATGAAGTGGGGGAAATGGCTGATGCGATGGTGATACTTAAACAGAATGCGGTTGAGCAAGAATCGTTAAAAGCACAATTTAAATATGTTGCAGAGCATGATGTATTAACGGGTCTTAGAACTCGGCAATATGCCCTGGAAGAGTTAGATTGCCTAATGAAACAAGCGGATAAAGATGGCACCAAACTTGTGTTGATGTTTATTGATCTTGATGATTTTAAACATATTAATGATGTCTACGGACATAATGTTGGGGATGATACTTTGTGTCTTATAGCTAAGGGCTTGCAAGAATGTGCACGCAGCGACGATATTATTGCTCGAGTTGGCGGTGATGAATTCATTATAATTTTACCCAATATTAAAAGTATCAAGGACAGTCATATTGTTGTAAATAAAATCAGCAGTGCTATGAAATCATTGCTACTTAAGCAAGAAGAGGGTGAGAGCAATAAAAAGTTAACCTTGAGTATCGGTTTGGCTATTTATCCAGACGATGCAGTCAATGCCGCATCATTGTTAAAAAATGCTGACAGGGCAATGTACACAGTCAAAAGAAATGGTAAAAACAATTTGGATTACTGGAAGCAGGATATGGATTCAAACAATCTGCTAGATAATTGAGAGGTTTAAATAAACAGGGACTTCATTGCCCGCGGGGTTCGCTTTGTATCTGCGCGTTTCAGCCTTGCCAAAGATGACAATATGCAGCTCTAAAATTTCAGTCAACTACGTTTATGATATGACCAGATTATAGAAAATCTGAAAATTACGGTGTTTGGTAGAACAATACCCCCTTCCGTTTGAGAATGTAGGGTCCCACTTAGTAATCAGCCAACGCCGATATCAAAAGATTTGCTTTTAACCTTTAAAGAGATAATTCTCTAGTAGATTGTTTTGTTGTGAGGCCCGTCTAAGCGTCCGCTAAGCAATTAAAAAACATACAAAAAATCCCAAAACATGCGTATAATGCGCGCACTTAAATTTTTGTAATAAATTTCTATATTTGGGAGTTATTGATGTCCGTGGAACGAACTTTATCTATTATTAAACCTGATGCAATTGCCAAGAATGTTATTGGCGAAATAATCAGTCGCTTTGAGAAAGGCGGTCTCAAGGTCGTAGCAGTAAAAATGCTACAACTGGATGATGCGCTTGCTGGTGGTTTTTATGCTGAGCATAAAGAACGTCCTTTTTATAATGATTTAGTTGAATTCATGACCTCAGGCCCGGTAGTTGTTCAGGTCCTGGAAGGTGAAGATGCCATTGCCAAAAATCGTGACTTAATGGGTGCGACTAATCCAGCCGAAGCAGCAGCAGGAACTATTCGTGCTGATTTTGCTCAATCTATTGATGCTAATGCCGTGCATGGTTCAGATTCTCCAGCGTCTGCTGAAAGAGAGATCTCTTATTTCTTTAAGCCTGAGGAAGTTTGTCCTCGTACATCCTAGGACAAAGGGCAAATATCCTGGTTTGCAGGAATAAATTATGGCAACACAACTGACCAATTTACTGGGTCTTAGTAAAACTAAAATGGAGGCTTTTCTTCTAACATTAGGAGAAAAGCCTTTTCGCGCTATACAGTTGGTGAAATGGATTCATCAGCAGGGTGTGACAGATTTTGATGCTATGACCAACATCAGTAAGTCCTTGCGCGCGAGCCTCAAGGAATGTGCTGAGATTCGTCCGCCTCTTATCAAAGAATGCTATGAAGCCAAGGATGGTTGCTACAAATGGATTGTTGAAGTTAAGAGCGGCAGTTCAGTTGAAATGGTTTATATCCCTGAGGCGGGTAGAGGTACCTTGTGTATTTCTTCACAGGCAGGTTGCAGTCTGGATTGTAAATTTTGTGCTACGGGTAAGCAGGGCTTTAATAGTGATCTAACAGCAGCAGAAATTATCGGGCAGCTCTGGCTGGTGAACCAGGCCTTTAATACCTTCGGTACCAAAGCCGTACGTAAGGTAACTAATGTAGTGATGATGGGTATGGGCGAGCCTTTAATGAATTTTGATAACGTCATGGATGCCGTGGGTCTGATGATGGAAGATAACTGTTACGGTCTTTCCAAGCGCCGGGTGACGATAAGTACTTCAGGTGTTGTACCAAAAATTTATGCGATGCAAGAGTATACAGATGCATCCATTGCCGTTTCATTGCACGCACCTAATGATGAGTTGCGTAGCGAAATTGTGCCAATTAACCGGAAATATCCGATTAAAGAATTACTCGCAAGCGTGAATGCTTATCTGGATTCTTTGACGGATAAACGTGTTGCAACGATTGAATATATTTTAATTTCTGGCGTGAATGATCACCGCCAGCATGCCAGAGAATTAGCTGAAATTTTGCAGACAACGCCCTGCAAAATTAATTTAATTCCTTTTAATCCTTTTGAGGGGGCCGATTACCACCGTTCTTCAGATTCGGCTATTAGTAATTTCCGTAAAATTTTACAGGATGCAGGTTACATAGTAACTGTCCGTACGACCCGTGGTGATGACATAGGCGCTGCCTGCGGCCAATTGGTAGGGCAGGTTGATGATACTACGCGTAGAAGTGCACGACATCTGGCTGCTCGGGAGAAAAGACGGGAACAAAACAATGCAGTCCAAGGTCTAAAAGTTCAATAATATGTTAGGCTAGCAGGGTTAATTTGATTCAGAAAATGGTAAAGAAAATGCACAGCTTGGCAGGCTCCCTGATCATAATTTTGAGCGTTATGCTGTCTTCTTGTGTCAGTGAAACGACAGGCGGTTTTAGTCAAGCTGACCCCGAAGAAACACTCGGTATTTACCTGCAACTTGCCCTTGGTTATGTCGAGCAACAGGACTTGAATCAAGCCAGAAGGCATTTGAGGAATGCATCAGCAATTGATGCAAATAACAGTGATGTTTATGGCATATGGGGTTTAGTGTATACGATAGAAGGAGACTTGGATTTAGCCGATGAAAGTTTCCGTCGAGCCTTGAGCCTGGACTCTGACAATTCTCAGGTTGGGAATAATTATGCCGCTTTTCTTTTTTCTAATGACCGCTTTCAGTCAGCCTACGACCAGTTGGAAGCAGTGGTACAAGATACAGAATACCCAGGACGCGCTCAGGCATTTGAAAACATGGGTCTGGCAGCTCTGCAACTCAATCAATTGGAAGATGCTGAATATGCCTTTAATCGTGCCTTACAGCTAAACAGCAATCGGATACGTTCAACGCTGGAGCTTGCTGAGATTGATTTGGAACAAGGGGATATTCAGGGTGCAGGCCGATACTATCAAAGTTTTTTGACGCTCAGGCAGTTTTTTAATATACAACAAAGTGCCAGGAGCCTTTGGGTCGGTATTAGGTTGGAGCAGGCTCGTCGCATGAATATGAAAATGCTTGAATATGGCGCAAGTCTAGCTGAATTATATCCTGACTCCTTTGAATACGATCTTTATCAACAACTATTAAATGACTGATACAAATTTAAATGAAGAAACTGACTTTACTTCTGAGGCGTCAGAGTCGGCCAGTAGTGAGCAGAAATTATGGCCTTCGGCGGGGCAGAAACTAAAAAAATTGCGAGAAGAGTTAGGCTATAGCCGAGAAAAAGTTGCACAGTCACTTTATATAACGGTGCATTACGTGGAGGCGCTGGAACACGATAATTATGCAAAATTACCCGGGCACCCTTTTGTCAAAGGGTACTATAAAGCCTACGCTAACTTTTTAGGCGCTGATACTGATCAGCTGCTAAATTATTATTTAAACCATGTAGAAAATTCTATCAACCAAGGTGTCCAGGAAACTCAAACTGTGGAGCCTGGAAACCGCAATAAAAGCATTTTATGGATAGCAGTTGTGATTGTTTTAATAGGGGCTCTTGCAGGTGCATTCTTGATGATGAACGATGCAAATGCTCTGTCTTCACTTGTGGACGTCATAGATGAATAACCATAGCCCTATTAAACGCCGCCAGTCGCGTCAAATTATGATTGGTAATGTGCCCGTCGGTGGTGATGCTCCAATCGCCGTACAAAGTATGACGAACACTGAGACCTGCGATGTTAAAGCGACCCTTGATCAAATTAATGCCTTAGAAAAAGTGGGTGTCGATATTGTTCGGGTATCTGTGCCGTCAATTGAGGCTGCTATCGCCTTTAAGAAAATTCGGGATCAAGCCAATGTTCCGCTCATAGCAGACATTCATTTTGACTACAAAATTGCCTTGAAAGTTCTGGAGCTGGGTGTTGACTGCTTACGCATTAACCCTGGCAATATAGGTCGGGAAGATAAAGTGCGAGCTGTTGTTGAATCGGCTAAAGATAAGGCTGTACCTTTACGTATCGGTGTAAACGCTGGCTCACTTGGTAAGGAGTTATTACGTAAATATAAAGAGCCTAATGCTGATGCTATGGTGGAATCGGCTTTGCAACAAATAGATATACTGGATTCTTACGATTTCCAGGATTTCAAAGTCAGCTTAAAGGCCTCTGAAATATTCATGACGGTAGAGGCTTATCGCAAGCTGGCGCCACAAATTCAGCAGCCTTTACATTTGGGTATTACCGAAGCCGGTGGTTTACGTTCTGGCACAATAAAATCTTCTATTGGGCTTGGTTTGCTGTTGATGGATGGTATCGGCGATACGATTCGAGTGTCACTGGCCGCAGATCCGGTGGAAGAAGTGAAAGTCGGTTTTGATATTTTAAAAAGTTTACGACTGCGTAACAAAGGCGTAAATCTGGTCGCCTGTCCAAGTTGCTCAAGGCAGAATTTTGATGTGATAGCGACAGTCAGTGAGTTGGAATCTCGACTCGAAGATATTACAACGCCAGTGCATGTTTCCGTTGTCGGCTGTATAGTGAATGGCCCTGGTGAAGCGAAAATTTCCGATATTGGCCTAACTGGCGCAACGCCGGTCAATATGTCGTATATCAATGGTAAAATCAGTCACAAAATCAATAATGAAAATCTGGTTGATGAGCTTGAAGCCATGGTGCGTGCAAAAGTTGCCAATATAGAAGCTGAACAAGCTGCTGCGAAAGAAGCAGATAAAACAGGGTAGACCAGGTTGTCCAAAGTAAAAATACAAGCCATTCGTGGCATGAATGATGTACTGCCGAGTCAAACACCTCATTGGCAATATCTGGAACAACACATCCGGCAGTTGATGGCAGCTTATGCTTACCAGGAAATTCGCTTTCCTGTGCTGGAGCAGACTCAACTTTTTAAACGCTCTATTGGGGACGCCACTGATATTGTTGAAAAAGAAATGTATACCTTCGAAGATCGTAATGGTGACAGTTTAAGTCTGCGACCAGAGGGTACAGCGTCATGCGTTCGAGCCGCTGAGCAGCATGGGCTTTTATATAACCAGATCCAGAAACTCTGGTATATGGGGCCAATGTATCGACATGAGCGTCCACAAAAAGGCCGTTACCGCCAGTTTCATCAGTTTGGCATTGAAGCTTTTGGCATGTCTGCTAGTACTATTGAAGCTGAAGTTATTCTCCTGAGTGCTGCACTTTGGCAAAAGCTTGGACTTGGCCAATACCTGAGTCTGGAAATTAACAATCTCGGGACATCTGCTAATCGCAGCGCTTATGGCGAAGCCTTGCGTTCATATTTACTGAAGTTTAAAGATAAGCTGGATGAAGATAGCCAACGCCGACTGGATGCGAATGTGCTGAGAGTTCTGGATAGTAAAAGTGCTGATACTCAACTTATCTTAGAGAAGGCACCGATACTTGAGGACTTTATTGATGCCGAGTCACAGGCGGAATTTGAACAACTTTTATCGATACTTTCTGCGGCTGGAATAAAATACAAACGTAACTCTCGCCTGGTGCGTGGTTTGGATTATTACAATGGCATGGTGTTTGAGTGGACGACTGAAGAATTGGGGGCTCAAGCGACTGTCTGTGCTGGTGGGCGCTATGATGGCTTGGTTAAACAGCTTGGCGGAGGTGATACACCCGCTGTCGGTTTTGCCATGGGGATGGAGCGGGTCTTATTAATGCTCGAAGAGTTGGGAAAAATTCCTGCGGCTGTTGGTCAAAACGTGGATATATTCATGGCAATTATTGGCGGTGAAAATCAACCAAAGGGGTTGTTTTTAGCGGAGGAAATTCGCAGTGCTTTGCCTGCATTACGAGTTTTGACCCACTGTGGTGCTGGCAAATATAATAGCCAGCTAAAAAGAGCCTTTGCCAGCGGCGCGACTTGTGTACTGGTGCTGGAAGATGAAGAAATTAAACTGAAAATGCTTGATGCTGACGGCCAGGCTGATGTTCTGGATAGTCAGGGTATAATCAGCAAGCTGAAAACTATATTTAAATAATTTAATAGGTTAGGAGTTTTACTTGGCTTACGATACAGATGAAGAACAGATAGAAGCCCTCAAGAGTTGGTGGGATGAAAACGGTACTAGCGTTATTGTCGGGATTATTTTCGTATTGGCGGTGCTTTTTGGTTCGCGTTACTGGCAGTCTTCGCAGACCTCTGTGACAGAAGCTGCATCCGATATGTATGCGAAAATGGCAGATAGCATCCAGTTAGACACTGATTTGGATATTGATAATACTGAATTAATTAGTGCTCAGAATTTACATATTGAGCTTAAGAATAACTTTGCCAATTCTGTTTATAGTCGTTACTCAGCACTTTTAATGGCCCGTCTTTATGTGCAAAAAAATGAGCTTGATGAGGCCGCAAGAGAGTTGCAGTGGATTCTGGATAATCCAGGTTTGGGTTTTTTAAAGAGCATAGATGATGAGCTAGCTTTGACTACGCGTTCACGATTGGCGCGAGTTTTTTTGGCGCAGGGAGATGCCGGTGCAGCCTTACAATTGTTAGATGAAGTAGAACCAGGGAGCTTTGCTGGTGTTTTTGCAGAGATAGAAGGGGATGCTTATGTCGCATTAGGTCGTGTGGAAGATGCGATTGAGGCATATCAAACAGCTTTAAATGTTGGCACTAACGTCGATATTGTTGAGTTAAAACTCAACGATATCCGTTCATAAGAAGTAAGGTCATGAAACTTTTTAAATGTAGTCTTTTAATTTTTGTGTCAGCCATTGTGTCAGCCTGTGGTGTTTTTGGTGGTGATGATGAGGTAGAGCTGCCGGCTGAACTTGTCAGGGTTGATGAAGAAGTGAATTTTCGTCGCCTGTGGAGTGCCAATATAGGTGATGGTCAAGGTGATAAATATAATCGTTTGCAACCAGTCATTGAAGGTGGGGTTATTTATGTTGCCGCGAGCAATGGCATAGTTCAGGCGCTGAACCTGGAAGATGGGCGAAGAATCTGGCAGAGCAGGCTTGGCTACTATATCAGTGGTGGGGTCGGCCTCGGTGGCGATTATTTATTTCTTGGTACTGAAGATGCTTCACTGATTGCGCTGGACAAAAACAGTGGTGAAACGGTTTGGGTAAGGGATGCCAGTAGTGAAGTATTGTCTGTTCCTGCCAGCGACGGAGAATACCTTATTGTTCAGTCAGCGGATGGCAGGTTGACGGGATATGATGCTAATACTGGTGATCAACTATGGATTTATGAAAGTACTGTTCCGGCACTTAGTTTAAGAGGCACCAGTTCTCCCATTATTATTAATAATTTTGTTTTGGCTGGATTTGAGAACGGTGATTTGGTCTCAGTCGCTATAGATAATGGCACCTTAAGTTGGAATTCAAGAATTGCGGTGCCTACAGGACGTTCTGAAATAGAACGTATTATTGATATAGATGCTGAACTTTTTATAGATGGTGGTTCAGTATTGGTGCCAAGCTATCAAGGCTTTTTAAGCATGATAGATATCACTACCGGGCAGACTTTATGGCGTGTTGAAGAATCAAGCATAACGGGTGCCAGTACCGGTTTTGGGAATATTTACATCAGTGATGACAGAGGGCATGTTAAAGCCTATCGCGGCGGCGGTACGCAGGAAGAAACTGTTTGGGTAAATGAGCAATTAGATTTACGCGAAATCTCCAAGCCAGTTAGCTTTAATAACTATATAGCTGTTGGCGATTTCGAAGGTTACCTGCACTTGTTATCCCAGGTAGATGGTCGCTTTGTAGGTAGAATCAGGGTCGGTAGAAAGGGCCTCAGAATCATCCAGAGCCAGGGAGGCATTCTTTACGCCTATGGTAATGGTGGTAATCTCGTCGCCTATCAGATCGAAGCTAAATAAATTCAATTTTTGCCGGTTTAAGTAACTATGATTCCCGTATTGGCCTTGGTGGGCCGTCCCAATGTAGGAAAATCTACGCTGTTTAATCGCCTTACGCGCAGTCGTGATGCGTTGGTTGCAGACTTTGCAGGCTTAACTCGTGACCGCCAGTATGGCGAAGCTCATCATAATGGGCGGCCTTTTATCGTTATCGATACCGGCGGTATTGATGGCAGCGAAGAAGGCATTGATGCGCCAATGGCTGATCAAGCATTACTTGCTATTGAAGAGGCAGATTTAACCGTATTGCTGGTTGATGGTAGAGCAGGTCTCAACCCTGGTGACCAGCATATTGTTGATTTTCTGCGTAAACAACAAAGGCCTTTCATAGTCGCTGTCAATAAAACAGATGGCATAGATCAAGATGTTGCCATGGGTGATTTTTACCAATTAGGGGTTAATGACATTCATGCTATAGCGGCAACGCAAGGTAGGGGCGTGAGTGTCATGCTAGATAAACTACTTGCTGATTTTCCTGAAGCAGAAAGTTCGGAGCAGGATGATGAAGAAGCGGGTATTAAAATAGCTGTTGCTGGACGTCCAAATGTCGGTAAGTCAACACTAGTGAACCGTCTCCTCGGAGAAGAAAGGGTTGTCGTTTATGATCAACCAGGCACTACCCGAGACAGTGTCTACATTCCTTATGAAAGACGCGGGCAGAAATATACACTGATTGATACTGCAGGCATCCGCCGCCGTGGAAAAACTAAAGAAGTTGTTGAGAAATTCTCTGTTGTTAAATCATTACAAGCCATTCAGGATGCTAATGTCGTTATATTACTGGTTGATGCACGTGACAGTATTGTAGAACAAGATTTACATTTACTTGGCTATGTTCTGGAAACCGGCAGGGCGTTGGTTATAGCCTTGAATAAATGGGATGGCATGAATGAGTATGATAAGGATAATGTAAAAAAAGACATTAGACGCCGTTTTGTATTTGTAGACTTTGCCAAAATTCATTTTATTTCTGCTTTGCATGGCACTGGTGTTGGAAATTTATATAAGTCGATAGATGCCGCTTATGCTTCTGCTTCCCGAAAATTGTTAACACCAAAACTGAATGAAATGTTACAAAGAATCGTTGCTGAACATGCACCTCCGATGCATAACAATCGACGTATAAAATTACGCTATGCGCATGCAGGCGGTAGAAATCCACCGCTTATTGTGATTCATGGTAAGCAAACTGAAAAATTACCTGCCAGTTATGTGAAATACCTTGAAAAAACTTTCCGCAAATATTTAAAACTTGAAGGCACACCAATACGAATTGAATTACGTAGAGACGATAATCCTTATACTAAAGATGAAGCTGATTTAAGCAATCAACAAATTGCCCGAAAAAGACGTTTGAAAAAGAACCGTGAATTCTTAAAGGCAAAATGATGAAGCCAATGCTTATTATTAAAACGGGCAATACGGTGAAAACAGCTTATGCAAAAGTCGGTGATTTTGAAAAATGGATTATTGCCGGTATGCAGGCAGAAACTAATACTTTTAAAGTAGTAGAGGTTTTTAAAGATGAAAAACTACCTGCAATTGATGAGGTGTGCGGAGCTGTCATAACAGGCTCACCTGCAATGGTTACGGACAAACTCGAGTGGAGTGAATATACCGCTGAGTGGTTGCGTCAGGCTGTTAATGCTCAGTTACCAATATTGGGTATTTGTTATGGTCATCAATTACTTGCACACGCACTAGGCGGACGTGTAGATTACCACCCGAAAGGTAGAGAAATTGGTACTACTGTGGTTTCACCTTTGACTGAAAATAGTGAAGATATTTTATTTGCCGATATTACCCAACCTTTTACTGTGCATGTGAGTCATATGCAAAGTGTTGTTGAATTGCCATTGCAATCAAAGATACTAGCCAGCAATGGGTTTGACCCGCATCATGCGGTAAAATTTTCAGAATTATGTTGGGGTTTACAGTTTCACCCTGAATTCGAAGAAGTGGCTATGCAATCTTATATCGAAGAACGCCAGAATGATTTAGTACACGAAGGGCTAGATGTTGAAATGTTGTTGGCTGGTGTAAAACCTACGCCAGTTGCACGAAAAATTCTTGTTGATTTTTACATGCTTGCTAAACGTTATTCAGTATAGTTTTTCAATAAACTTTGCTGAGCTGACTTGGCTTTGCTGCCAGCGAGAATGCTCTTTTTATAACTGCCATCAGCATGCAAAATCCAGGATTGCGTATTATCTGATAAATAATTCAACAGGCATTCCTTAACGACCTTTTTCTTCATGCGCTTATCTTCTATTGGAAAACAGGTCTCGATACGTCTGAAAAAATTTCTATCCATCCAGTCAGCACTTGAACCAAAAAGCTGAATGTCGCCGGCATTATAAAAATAAAAAATACGTGAATGTTCGAGGAAGCGACCGATAATTGAGCGCACTTGAATATTATCTGAAACACCTTTTATTCCAGGCCTTAGGCAGCAAATTCCGCGTACGATCAAATCGATTTTGACACCTGCTTGAGAGGCTCTGTAAAGTGCTTTTATGATTTCAGGTTCTACCAGGGAATTCATTTTTGCAATGATGCGGGCAGTTTCACCTTTAAGGGCATTTTCAGTCTCAATCTGGATAAATTCCATCATAGATTTATGCAAGGTGAAGGGTGCCTGTAGTATTTTTTTGAGTTTTCCAGCTTTACCAAGAGCAGTCAGTTGTTGAAATACCTTTTGAACATCATCTGTAATTGCTGTATCACTACTTAGCATGCCCAGATCGGTATAAAGTCGAGCTGTTTTAGCATGATAATTGCCTGTACCCAAATGCACATAACGTTTTAACTGGCGACCTTCACGGCGGATGACAAGAATCATCTTGGCATGGGTTTTATGACCCACAACGCCATAACTAACGTGTACACCAGCGTTTTGTAATTCATTAGCTAATTCAATGTTTTCCTCTTCATCAAAGCGAGCGCGCAGTTCAATAACAACAGTTACTTCCTTACCAGCATGGGCAGCAGCAATTAAGGCCTCAACAATGCTGGAATCATCACCTGTTCTGTAAAGAGTCTGTTTTATAGCCAGAACATTGGGGTCAGCAGAAGCTTGACGCAGAAAGTCGACAACTGGAGTGAAAGATTGAAAAGGGTGGTGCAGAAATACATCACCTTTTTTTATGGTGTCGAATATGTTTTCTGAACGAATTAAGCGCTTTTGTAAAGCGGGTGTAAAGGTTGGAAATTGCAATTCGGGTAGGTCAACTATGTTAGGGATAGCCATCATACGATTTAAGTTTACAGGCCCATCAACAGGGTAAACATCCGCAGGCTGCAAAGTGAATTTATGCATGAGGAAGTCAATTATTTCTTGCGGGCAACGATTCGTGACTTCCAGCCTTACAACTTCGGCAAATCGTCGTGATGGAAGCTCGCCTTCCAGGGCTCGCATTAAATCTCCAGCCTCTTCTTCACTGACAAAGAGGTCGCTGTTTCGTGTTGCACGGAATTCGTAACAGCCTGTCACGGTCATGCCGGGAAACAAGTCGGCAGCATGTTTATGAATAATCGATGAAAGAAAGACAAAATCGTATTTATGGCTGGCGCAAGATGACGGTAATTGAATGAGTCGAGGTAAGGCACGTGGAGCTTGAACAATAGCTATACCTGTATTCCTGCCAAACGCATCTTTGCCTTCTAAAGTGATAATGAAATTTAAGCTTTTATTGAGAACTTTTGGAAAAGGGTGGGCTGGGTCTAACCCTACAGGGCTGAGAACAGGTAACAGTTCACGATTGAAATATTTTTTTATCCAGATTGACTGTGTTCGATTCCAGCGGTCATGGTGTAAAAAGTGAACATCTTCATTAGCCAGTGCAGGTAAAACTTCGTCATTTAAAATTTTGTATTGGCTGTTTTGTAAACGGTGAGCAGCCTTGTTAATGAGTTCTAGTTGTTCCGAAGGGCTTAGGTTGTCTGGCCCTCTCTGGGTAGAACCATAGGCAACCTGTTGTTTTAAACCAGAGACCCGGATCTCAAAAAACTCATCCATATTAGAACTGGCGATACAAATAAAAAATAAACGTTCAAGTAGAGGTGTTTTTTTGTCCCTGGCTTGTGCCAGTACGCGACGATTAAACTCAAGGAAGCTTAATTCCCGGTTAATAAAATAATCAGGGTTATTTAATTCAATTTCTTTTTTCTGTGATATATCCATATTCATTTTAATTTTCAATAATTAATAAATAACCATCTTTGGCTTTAGGTTCGTTGACGTTAACTTCAATTAATTTTGCATCAAATTTTTTGACACAGCATTTTGCTAGTTTTAAAAAAGGCGGACGACCTGGGTCGGCAATAATTATCCGGGGTACGCCTGCTTTAACCGCTTTATTTATCATTTTATATAAGGGTTCAATGAGCTCTTTCCAGAAACATATATCACCACCTACGATTAAATCTTGTTTGCCAAGAGTATTGCGTTTAAGGTCTTCATAACGTGAAATATTTTTTTTAACTTTAACGCCATTAGCTTTGGCGTGTAGTTTTAAAAAATGGAAGACGTTTTTATCAGCATCTACTCCAGTCACTTTGGCATTAAATGTTTTTGCACAGTAAATTGACAATATTCCCCAACCACAACCTACTTCCATTATTCTGGATTTATTTTTCGGCGGATTCACATCAAGGTAATCAATAATAAAAAAGCTTGAGTGCCAAATTTTATGGCCGTGAATTTCAGGATCATTATTCAGATCAAGTAGTGTTTTTACTGCTATCGACTTATTTTTATAAACAGTTAATCCGCGGACCGTTTTGGTATCTGCTGTCACAACTTTCCTCTTGCAATTAATAAAGTTGTATATATGGAATTTTAATACAACTTTATTAAGGGATGATTAACGCAAAGTTTGATTCTATAAAAAGTTTGATTCTATAAAAAGTTTGATTCTATAAAAAGTTTGATTCTATAAAAAGTTTGATTCTATAAAAAGTTTGATTCCATAAAAGGGAAAAGTGAATTTTCAAACAGCCAAAAATTCTACGCTGATCAGCAGGCTTAATCAATGCGGCCTTAGTCAATAAAAAGCGCGGGGTCTACTCTTACCTTATTGAGATTTACACTCCAGTGTAAATGTGGTCCAGTGACTCGGCCAGTTTGGCCAACTTTGCCGATTTGTTCTCCAGCTTCAACCTGCCGGCCTACCTCAACATCGATTTCATTCATGTGGCAGTAAAGTGTTATTAAGCCATAGCCATGATCAAGAATAATGGTATTGCCATTAAAAAAATAATTTCCAGTATCGACAATAATGCCAGCAGCTGGCGCATAAATAGGTGTGCCTTCATCAGCGGCAATGTCCATGCCTGAATGAGGGTTGCGGGGTTGATCATTAAAAAAACGACGAAACCCAAAACTGCTGCTTGTAATGCCTACAGTTGGTACGTTAAAAAAAGTTACGGGTTCTTCTGGTTCTGACCAGGATGAAAATGCGGTGCTCATTTGCGCACTTTCTCCTCTAATGCGCTCCAGGTCTTCTTGATTAGGGTTGACCTGTCTATCATTAGTTATTGTCAGCCGCTGTTCACGATATTGTTTGTCTTCTACTGGTATAGCGACGAATACGTCACCATTAGTCTGTTTTAATCTCAGCGTACCTCCAACAGAACCAGGGCTGGTGTTGAGGGGGAGGCCAACGATAGCCGTTGTTTTGCCTTCACTTTCAAATATAAATACTGGATTATCATTGAAACTGGCTTCATAGAAAGGCATATATTCAGTTACATCAATAATTGCAACACCACCAGGCACAGGGGAGTGCTCGGGTAACTGTTGCGCCTGACTCAGAGCACTTATAAATAACAATAAACAAGCTAGTTTTTGTAGCATAATTATTCCGATGTTGATGTTTTATTAAGCGGATCCCTTACATAATTAACAGAGCTGACTACTTCACCTTGATGTAAGCGTGTTCGTAAGGTATCTCCGGTTTTAATGGATGCGACTTGTGTGATTAGCTTATTGTTAACATCATAAGTCATTGAATAGCCTCGGCTCAGAATATTTAAAGGGCTTAAATTATTCAAGGCCCGGCTAAGGTCAGCAAGTTTAAAGCGCGCATTTTTTAATGATTTCAGCGAGGCTTTTTGCAAGCTGGCAGATAGATAACGATTATTTTGTTGTTGTTCACGAATCAACGAAATGGGTGAATATTGTATAAGCCCATGAGTCAATTCTTTTACGCTATTTTTGCTTTGACTCAAATAGAAATGAAACTCGCGGCGCATTTTTATTTCTAGATGGTCCAGTTTTTGCGCTTGTTCTTGCAAGCGCCGACCGGGGTGTTTAATTTGTTTTTTAAGCCAGTTCAGGTTCTGCCTGAATTGCTTCACCTTTGCCATAAGCATATTGCTTAACTGTGTTTGGTAAGCAGCGTAGATAGCCATAAAATCTTCTTGCTCGGGGCTGAGTAACTCAGCCGCTGCAGAAGGGGTAGCTGCGCGCACATCGGCCACGAAATCAGCAATGGTAAAGTCGACTTCATGACCAACAGCGCTAACAACAGGAAGCGTGGACTCAAAAATTGCACGAGCCAGTTGTTCATCATTAAAAGCCCAGAGATCCTCCAGTGAGCCGCCGCCTCGAGCAATAATTAAGACGTCTAAATCTTTCAAACAACCTTGTTTTTTATTCGCCAGTTTAATTGCTTTCACCATGCCTGGAGCAGCATCACGGCCTTGCACTGAAACCGGTAAGATGGTCACAGAAATTGATGGAAAACGACGCTTTAGTACACTGATAATATCTCGAATTGCTGCGCCTGTTGGGGAGGTGATTACGCCAATATGTTTAGGCAGGCTAGGGAGGCTTAATTTAAGATCGCCGTTAAATAAGCCTTCGTTATGTAATCTGGATTTTAGTGCCTCAAATGCGATTCGCAAAGCACCTTCGCCAAGCGGACTGACTGATTGGACAATTAGCTGATAATCACCACGTCCTTCATATAAACTAAGTTTGGCTTTTAACTGAATTTGCATGCCTTCTTTGGGTTTGATTTTTACATATTGATTACGCCCTTTAAACATGGCGCAACGCACCTGAGCACTTTCATCTTTTAAGGTGAAATACCAATGCCCTGAAGCTGGCATAGCAATATTGGAAAGCTCCCCTTCGACTACGACAGCAGGGAAGTTTTCTTCCAGCAAATAACGTGCCTCGCGGTTTAAATCAGAAACGCTGTATACATCTTCTTTTGCCGGAGGTGAGTTATTGAATAAGTCGTCAGTCATTTTTTAATCATACCTGAAAATTAAGTGATCAGGTTTTAGTTTTCGTCAATTCGTACCGGTGGCAGACGTTCGTAGGTAATGAGTGATAGTGAACGAGCTACAAGTTGACTAGCGCGCAAGTGAAAAAAATCCCCAACAAAAACAGCAGTAAGTGCTTAGGGCTATTTACTGCTTGTGAGCTTGTGTTTATAATAGCGCGCTTTCCCGATTCTGGGATTTGGTGGAAAGTGATACTATGCTACGAATTGTAGAAGATGCTTTAACCTTTGATGATGTACTCTTAGTTCCCGCGCATTCTCTCGTGCTCCCCAACTCGGTCGACTTAAAGACCCGCCTGACCCGCGATATAAAACTTAATATTCCGCTTGTCTCCTCAGCCATGGATACCGTTACAGAGTCTCGTCTGGCTATTGCGATGGCGCAAGAAGGTGGCTTGGGGATTATTCACAAAAGCATGAGTATTGAAGAACAGGCACGTGAAGTACGTACTGTGAAAAAATATGAAAGTGGCGTTGTTACCGATCCAATCTGTGTTACTCCTGATACAACAATTCGTAAGTTACTGGATATGATTAACGAGTACCGCTTTTCCGGTATGCCGGTGGTTGACAGTAAAGATAGTGATGAACTGGTCGGCATCGTAACAAGTCGGGATGTGCGTTTTGAAAATGATTTAAATGCCACTGTTGATAAGATTATGACAGCTAAAGAGCGTCTGGTTACTGTGCAGGAAGGCGCAGACCTGGACGATATTAAAAAACTTATGCATGAGCATCGGATTGAAAAAGTCTTGGTAGTGAATGGCAGTTTTCAACTAAAAGGCCTGGTGACATTAAAAGATATACGCAAAGCTGAAGAATATCCGAATGCCTGTAAAGACGCTTTGGGTCAGTTAAGAGTGGGTGCAGCAGTGGGCACTGGTGCAGATACTGAAGACAGAGTTAAGGCTTTGGTCGCTGCGGGGGTAGATGTCGTCGTCGTAGATACGTCGCATGGGCATTCACAGGAAGTTATTAACCGTATTGCTGAGATTAAGAGTGCCTTTCCTGAGTTGCCATTAATTGGTGGTAATGTCGCTACAGCAGCAGGTGCTCGGGCTCTCGCCGATGCAGGCGTCGATGCCGTCAAAGTTGGCATTGGTCCTGGCTCTATCTGTACCACTCGAATTGTGACGGGCGTTGGTGTCCCGCAGATTACAGCCGTTGCTAATGTGGCCGAAGAATTAAAAGATACTGATATTACGATTATTTCAGATGGTGGCATTCGTTTTTCAGGTGATATTGCCAAAGCTATAGCCGCAGGCGCAAATGCCGTGATGATAGGCAGTTTGCTAGCGGGAACGGAAGAAGCCCCTGGCGAAGTTGAGCTTTACCAAGGGCGTTCCTATAAGGCTTATCGTGGTATGGGCTCTTTGGGCGCGATGTCAAAAAAGCATGGTTCTAGTGATCGTTATTTCCAAGATATTGAAGCTGGAGCTGCCAAGCTGGTACCTGAAGGAATTGAAGGGCGAGTCCCCTATAAAGGGCCAATGACCGCTATTATTTTTCAGATGAAGGGTGGTATCCGCTCAAGTATGGGGCTGACGGGTTGCAAGGATATTGAGGAAATGCGGGTTAAACCTGAGTTTGTTCGAATTACTGGAGCAGGTGTGTCGGAAAGCCATGTACACGACGTAAGTATTACTAAAGAAGCGCCTAATTATAGAGTGAGTWAATGGGGAAGCGACAGCGCTTGCTTTCTCTTCGTTAAAAAYGAAAATTACTGCGCTCGCCAGCACTTTGTTGAAAGAGAAATTTTATTCAGTCACTTACTGCTTGTAAGCTCTTCATAAAATCTCTTTTCGCCGCGTCCTGACATCGCTCGTGACGCTTTCTAAGAAATTACACGTCGATTTGAATTAAGAGAATCAAATTAATGAATCAAAACATTCACCAACAAAAAATATTAATCCTCGATTTTGGTTCCCAATACACGCAACTGATTGCTCGCCGAGTGCGCGAAGCCGGAGTTTACTGTGAAATTCATCATTATGACTTGAGCGAAGCAGATTTCACGGACTTTGCGCCGCAAGGGGTGATTATTTCTGGCGGGCCAGATTCTGCCAATGTTGTGAATGCACCTAAGGCGCCTGATTATTTGTTTTCTGCTGGTATCCCCGTTCTGGGTATTTGTTATGGCATGCAAACGATGGCTCAACAACTGGGCGGATTAGTAGAAGGTTCAGATAAGTCAGAATTTGGTCATGCTGCTATAAGTCTTCAAGGCGATAGCCTGTTGCTTGGTAACCTGGATAATGCGGTTGAGCAAGATGGCAAGATCAGGCATAACGTATGGATGAGCCATGGTGACAAAGTCACTCAGTTGCCCGAAGGTTTTAGCATTATTGCTGCGACCGAAAGTGCACCAATAGCGGCGATGGCGGATGAAAGCAGACGCTTCTATGGCATACAGTTTCATCCTGAAGTGACGCACACGCCAGCCGGACAAAGCATTTTGAATCGCTTTGTGCATGATATCTGTGACTGTGAAGCGCTTTGGACACCGGCCAATATTATTGAAGATGCTATAAAAACCATTCGTAACCAGGTTGGTGAAGACCAGGTACTGCTTGGACTCTCAGGCGGCGTAGATTCTTCTGTTGTTGCGGCTCTTCTACATGAGGCAATTGGTGATCAACTGACTTGTGTATTTGTTGATAACGGGCTTTTACGCTTGCGTGAAGGTGATCAAGTGATGGAAATGTTCGGTCATCATATGGGTATCAAAGTTATTCGTGCCGATGCAGAAGAGCTCTTTCTTGGTCGGCTGAAAGGTGTTGATGATCCTGAAGCTAAACGTAAAGTTATCGGTAATACCTTTATCGAAATCTTTGAAGAGGAAGCCGGCAAACTGACCGGAGAGGTTAAATGGTTGGCACAAGGTACGATCTATCCAGATGTTATCGAATCAGCTGGCTCCAAGTATGGCAATGCACATGTTATTAAATCGCATCACAATGTCGGTGGTTTACCGGAAGACATGAAGTTAGACCTGCTTGAACCCTTACGTGAACTTTTTAAAGATGAAGTCCGTAAGATTGGGTTGGCGTTGGGTTTGCCTTATGACATGGTCTATCGACACCCATTCCCGGGACCAGGGCTTGGGGTGCGCATACTCGGAGAAGTGAAAAAAGAATACTGCGATATCTTGCGCCAGGCGGATGCAATTTTTATTGAAGAGCTGCACAAAGCCGACTGGTACCACAAGGTCAGTCAGGCTTTTGTGGTGTTTTTACCGGTGAAATCAGTCGGTGTCGTGGGTGATGTTCGCCGTTATTCCTATGTCATGGCCATTCGTGCTGTCGAAACCGTTGATTTCATGACCGCACGTTGGGCGCATCTGCCTTATGAGCTATTGGAAACAGTTTCAAACCGTATAATTAATGAGATCAGTGAAGTATCACGAGTCTCTTATGATATATCCAGCAAGCCGCCAGCGACTATTGAGTGGGAATAGACACTTAAATTAAATGAACCTTTCGATTTAGCAATCGCTATAACGCTATAGTTTTGCTCCCGATTTCTTAATTAAAACTGCTACACTCAGGCCACAAAATAATAACTAAAATAATAACTAGGGATTAATATGGTAGTTTACGGTGTTGCTTTGCTCTCAGCATGTTTAGTAGTCGGCATGCTGATCGGAGAAGCCCTCGGGGTGCTTCTACAGGTTGAAGCCAATGTCGGTGGCGTTGGTATTGCCATGTTGTTTCTTGTTATCGCCAGCAATTCAGCACGTTTCAAAAGCCTGATTGAAGGCGCTTCTGGTCGCGGCATTGAGTTTTGGAGTGCGATGTATATCCCAATTGTTGTGGCGATGGCGGCCAGACAAAATGTTGTCGCTGCTTTTGAGGGAGGGATGTTGGCCATAGTTGCAGGTGTTGCTGCAGTTATTGTGAGCTTTGCCTTGGTGCCCTTGCTGAGCAAGATAGGCGATAAAAACTCTGATGAAAACACCAATACTAACAATGAAGTAGATGCCTGATGGAACTTATTGAGACGGTATTTGTTCGAAATTCTCTTTTAGTTGCTTTTGCAGTAGTCGGCGCGACGCTTTGGATATCCTATCTTGTTGCCGATAAATTCACCCATGGGCGTATTCATGGTTCAGCGATAGCAATCACTTTGGGTTTACTTGCAGCCTATTTTGGCGGCAAGTTTACGGGTGGCAATAATGGTGTCGCTGATTTAACGCTTTTAGGCGGAATTGGTTTGATGGGTGGTGGCATGATGCGGGATTTCGCCATTGTTGCTACGGCTTTTGGTGTCAAAATAAGCGAATTAAAGAAAGCTGGATTGGCCGGTGTGATTTCAATTTTTGCCGGCGTAATAGTGTCGTTTTTTGTGGGAGCCCTGGTGGCTGTTGCTTATGGTTATTCCGATCCGGTCGCCATTACTACAATAGGCGCTGGGGCGGCTACTTATATAGTGGGCCCGGTGACGGGTTCTGCCCTGGGAGCGAGTTCAGAAATAATTGCCCTGAGTGTTGCCGCAGGCCTGGTAAAATCCATTTTGGTTATGATTGGTACGCCTATTGTTGCCAGGTTTATCGGCCTGAATAACCCACAATCAGCCATGGTTTTTGGTGGCCTAATGGGTACGACTAGCGGCGTTGCCGCAGGTCTGGCGGCCACTGATCCAAAATTGGTGCCTTATGGGGCGATGACAGCAACGTTTTACACTGGCCTGGGCTGTTTGTTGGGGCCTTCAATTTTATTCTTTATTATCAGGGCTATAGTTTAATTACTTAATATCCGTGGTGCATTTAGGGGCTTTAAAATGAAATTTAAGCAATGATGTTAGATTCTGAGTATTAGTAAGTTTCAGAACACGCTCAAGCACGTCCGTGTGACGCTTGGCTTCGAACATCCATGTTCTCAGACAGTTCTGAAACTTACTAGTACTCAGAATCCTCTAAACATAGGTGAAATTTAGCACTTTTCCCTAAATGTAACACGGCTTACTTAATGATAAATTATACTCACGAACATTGGATGCAGCGAGCACTTGAGTTAGCGAATCTAGCTGAAACAAAAGGTGAAGTGCCAGTTGGGGCCGTGCTAGTGAAGGAAAATGCCATAGTCGGTGAAGGCTACAATCAGGTAATTACCCTGAATGATCCTACCGGACATGCAGAAATTCTCGCCTTACGAGATGCGGCTACCTTTTTTAAAAATTATCGTCTGCCTGAAACGACTCTCTACGTCACGATTGAACCTTGCAGTATGTGTGCAAGCGCCATCGTACATGCACGAATTAAGCATTTGGTGTTTGCTGCGAATGAGCCAAAAGCTGGCGCTATTGTGAGTCAGGGATGTTTTTTTGAAAATGATTATCTAAATCATCAAACGACTTATCAGGGGGGGGTGTTACAACAAGAATGCAGTCAATTGATCAGTGATTTTTTTAAGTTAAAACGCCAGAAATAAAAAAGCCGGATATTATCCGGCTTTTTTATTATTTACGTTTTAATAGAGCCTATACTTTATAGCGCAAAATCAAGACTGTAAGAGACTACAAATTTTACATTATCGTTATCACGAGGAGCCATGCTGGCATAGTCTGTGATTCCATCATTGTTATCATCATTGCCTAAATTAGTGCTAGTAACCATGAAGCTGAATCCATCTTTAGAGACACTCACGTTGTAATCCAGATAGCCATCAGTGACACCGTTAAATGCTTCAGCGAAATCACCTTCATGATGACCTATATGGAGTCCGATTTCAGCGCCACTTTCCATGGGAATAACGTAATCAGCAGAAATATAAGTTGCTTCGGCAAAACCGAAATCTTGACCAGGTGCTTCATCTGGCTCAGCGTTAGCTAATAGAGAAAGACCAAGACTTAAATTACCAAAACCAATGGAGCCGTAAACTTCGCCAAAGTCAAAGCCAGCATTACTATCATAGTTATAGTACAAGTAGCCGATATCGTAGCTTATGTCACCTGCTTCACCGCCGAAGCCGAAATACACGTCATGCTCATAAGAGTAAGCATCGTCTGAATCATAAGACACATTGGCTGTCCAAGTACCGGCATAGAAGCCGCTTTCATGAGCATAATCAAGCCCACCTGAAACCACTGCTTCATTGATAGTTTGAGTCAGCCCACGCCAAATATAATTGTTT
The DNA here is from genome assembly GCA_002746215.1 of SAR86 cluster bacterium. Lineage (GTDB taxonomy): Bacteria > Pseudomonadota > Gammaproteobacteria > Pseudomonadales > Pseudohongiellaceae > UBA5109. The sequence goes on along the minus strand of NVWI01000006.1, from coordinate 72,265 downwards.
GAAATTCCAGCGTTAGCAGTAACTTCTGCCTGAGATGGTATAGAAGCTGCGAGAGCCGCTATAGCGATAGCTGAACCTAGTAATGGTTTTTTAAACGTTGTCAGCAACGATTTTTTCATAATTCATTTTCTCCAAGAATATAATTGTGTAGCCAGATTGTTGTTAGCACTAAAATCCTTAACCCCGAGTTCGTTAGAAAAATCAAACAAACCCTGCTCTCATCCGTGTGAAGACTAAGTACTTACATCTATATGCATAGCAACACCCGTGCCAAAAATATAAATAATAATAAAAACAATTGGTTATGTATGTTTTTTAGATTTCCATAGCAATGGAAGAAGAGAAATAGTGAATTTAGCTGCTATTTTGGTGCGTGCGCACTAAGCTGGGGCAGTTCAGCCTTAAGAGATTTTAGGTAAAAAAAGCCCGCTAAAAAAAGCGGGCTAAGCGAAGAGGCTTAATAAGGGAGAATTAAGCCATTGAATGTTGATTGTTATTCAGGTCGTGAAGATTTTCATTTTTTTTTGATTGGTCACGGATTATTAAAAGAGCAGCTTCCATGGCTTCTTCTCTGGTTTCATAATGATTACTGTGCGGTAAATGCTCATCAGCTTCCAATGAATCCAGCACAGAACGTACTTTTTCAACCATGGAGCACATGTAGACAGTTCTCCCAGCTGAAATTGCATCTCGGGCTATAGTTTCTAGCGCCAATGCAGAAGAAACGTCAATTTTTAACACTCTTTCAAAATCAAGTATCATTACCAACACGCCATTTGCTAACTGTTCACGTGCATGGTGGCCTAAATCTGCTGCTGCTCCAAAACTTAAAGGACCACCAAAATCAAAAACAGTCAGGTTATTTCCAACCTCATCAAGAATTTCCAATTCACGTTTCGTTGCTGAATGTCTAACTGTTCCCATTTCACGTACACGTTCAACTTGCTCCTTAGCAACCTGATGGACGAAATAGACTGAGGCCATGACGACACCAGCCGCAACGGCAGTGATTAAGTCAACGAATATGGTTAAACCTAGAACCATTATCATCAGGGCTAAATCCCAACGTGGCCCACGATGAGCATTTTTGAGATAGCTCCRGTCAATGATGTCCAGTCCGACCTTAACTAAAATTCCTGCCAGTACGGCATTAGGTATTGCAGCAGCCAAGGGGCTAAGGCCCAGGACAACAGCGAGTAAAACCATGGCATGAATCATTCCAGACAGCCTGGTTTTTCCACCGGTACGGATATTTACTACGGTGCGCATGGTGGCTCCGGCACCCGCGCTACCACCAAACAAACCGGCCATTGCATTACCGATACCTTGGCCAATAAGCTCGCGGTTACTGTCATGACGTGTTCGGGTCATATTGTCGGCAACCAAGGAAGTCAGCAAACTGTCGATAGCGCCGAGTAAGGCAAGCACAAAGGCGGCTTCAAGTACTAGCAACATAGCGTTACTGCCAAAAACAGGCATTGTGAATACAGGTAGACCACTGGGAACCTGCCCGAGTACGGGCACGTTGCTAATGAGCAAGCTAACCAGCGTGCCAATAATTAAAGCGGCAAGTGCTCCGGGCACGTATTTCCCTAAGATTTTTGGCCATTTAAGGGCAATGCCAAGCGTTAAAGCCCCGAGAAGCAGCGCCATCGGGTTTATGGACGCCATGGCCTGCGGTGTGGATAGCAACGCATTAACCGTGCCTGCAGGCGATGAATGACCGAGCATAGGTCCAATTTGCAAGATGATAATGATTCCACCTATACCGCTCATAAAGCCACTAATAACAGGATATGGAACCAGACGAATAAATTCTCCTAGTTTAAAGAACCCCATGATTACCTGAATAATGCCTGCGAGAAAAATAGCGGTAAAAATAAGTGCGGTTCCACCTTGCATGCCAGGAATGCTGGCTAGGCTGGCGGCAAGGCCAGCCACAACGACTGTCATCGGACCGGTAGGGCCTGAAACCTGAGCCGCAGTGCCACCAAAAAAAGAGGCAAAAAATCCGACAAAAATTGCGCCATAAAGACCCGCAACAGGTCCAAGGCCCGATGCAACACCCATAGCCAGTGCTAGAGGCAAGGCAACCACCCCGGCGGTCAAGCCACCGTAGATATCGCCCTTTAAATTGCTGAAATCAAACTTAAACATGCATTAATCCTTGATTTAACTTTTACATTGACAAGAATAACGTTGGTTGTACTGTCATTACGGCGTTATTCAGGTTTTAGTTTACGTATTTACCGCACTTTTCTGATTATGAATAAGGTCGTAATAGCGATCTTCGACAGGAACAAAAGCTTTTTTTGTGGCGTCATAGGCCCTAACAGAGCCTGCTGCAATATCATAAACCCAGCCGTGAATTTCAACATCGCCACTGGCAAGTTTGGCTGCGACAGCTGGATGAGTCTCAAGATGTGTCATTTGCAGCACGACATTTTGTTCAGTCACTTCTGCTAAATGATCATCGCAAAGTTTGCCATGGCGGCCCTTGACTGCAGCGATTGCAGCATGAGTATGTGATAGCCAACTTGCAACACTGGGCAATGCGTCTAGTGATTCTGGTTTCATAGCACCTTTCATAGCGCCGCAGTCTGTGTGGCCGCAAATAATAATATGCTCTATTCCCAATGCTGAAACGCCAAACTCAATAGACGCAGTCATGCCGCCTGCAACATTGCCAAAAGGTGGGACGATGTTGCCAGCGTTTCTACAAATAAAAAGCTCACCCGGTTCAGAGTGGGTGATTAAATTGGGATCAATTCGAGAATCAGCGCATGTTATTAAAAGCACTTCTGGAGATTGACCATTTGCAAGTGTTGCAAATAATTCTTTGCGCTTATCAAAGCTAGAGTTTTTAAACTTTGCTAATCCTGAGATAATTTTTTCCATCAAACAGCTCCTGTGACCGTACTAATGAGATTTAAATAATTTGCCGAAAAGGAATATAGTGATTATAAATATAATAATAAATATAATAAGTGATAGGAATATCCTTTCATTGCTGTAATGGGCGAATGGGTAAACAGAAGTGAGAAAAAGCAGAGAGGAGGATTTAAATGTCAGGTGAAAATATCACGTTAAAGCAATTACGTTATTACTCGGTGGCGGCTCGATATGACAGTTTACGCCAGGCAGCACGTGAGCTCAGGATTTCCCAACCTTCGCTTAGTGCGCAACTTAGTGCGTTGGAAGAGACTCTGGGTGTAGAGTTATTTGAGCGAAGTCGAAATGGTGTTTTCCTTACTCCCTTGGGTAGAGATTTATTACAAGAAACACACACAGCAATCCAGGCGGTTAATGCCATTGCCGAATCGGCAAGCTTTGCTGCAAAAGGCCCTACAGGGATGTTTCGTCTAGGAGTCACGCCATCCATAGGGCCATACTCCTTACCCTGGATTCTTCCCGCAATTCACAAAAAATATAAGAAAATGAAGTTTTTTGTGCGGGAAGAGGTTTATACCAATTTAGCGCAAGGTTTGATGGATGGAAAGTATGATCTGATATTAACGACACTGCCTTTAGATAATCCGGCTATTACTGTCATGCCTTTGTTGCGAGAACCGATTTATCTAGTGACCAGTAATGTGCATCGTTTTGCCAAAAAGAAATCAGTAAAAGGTATTGATCTCGACGGTGAAGAAATTCTTACCATTGAAGAACATCATCAATTTTATAAACAGGTAGAAGATCTGTGCATTCGCTTCCATGCAAAATTACTGCGAGACTATGAAGGCACCAGTTTGGATGCCATTCGGCAGATGGTTTATATGGAGATGGGGATCGCCTTTATGCCTGCGCTTTATCTGCGTTCCGAGATTAAAGCGCGAGATAATTTGCATATTCTTAGTTTAGAAGATGAAGCAATATTTCGGATACATGCATTAGCCTGGCGTAATACCTCACCTTTGCGAAACTTTTATCGAAAATTAGGTGAGTCATTTCAGACATTAATCAAACAGCATTTTAAGGAAGATGTTACGTTGCTTTAGTGTGAAAGGCTGATATCGAGTAATGGGCCCCGTATCTATGTGAGTTATCTTTATCTATAACCACACGCTAATTTCCAGTATCATAGCGCCTTCTTTTTTTGACGATCCTCACCCTAAACTAAGGTTGATATCAGACATGTTAAGTTTGCATGGTGCTCCCGCCCATTCTCGATTAACTACGCAAAAACTCCTCAGTAACATTCAGCAAGAATTACCCGCAGTTTCTGCGTTGGAATCACGCTTTATTCATTTTGCAGATATTCAGGCAGACCTGAATAAAGATGAATTAACGTTGCTAAACAAACTGCTCAAGTATGGGCCTAAAGCGGCAGATGAAGCTGAGCAAACTAAATTAAATGCCCACAGCTATTTAGTTATTCCACGCCTGGGTACTATTTCTCCCTGGTCTTCAAAGGCGACTGACATCGCGCTTAATTGTGGTTTAAGCAAAGTAAAGCGCCTTGAGAGAGGGGTGTTATTCACGCTGCAATCACCTGAAAGCATTAATGAAGATATATTATTGCCCTATTTGCATGATCGCATGACACAGTTGGTTGTGAGCGACACAGGGGACGCTGAAAAGTTGTTTGAATCTGCCGAACCCAATCCAATGCAAAGTGTTGATGTATTAGGCGGTGGTAAACAGGCCTTAATAGAAGCCAACCAAAACATGGGTCTGGCGCTGGCAGACGATGAAATAGACTATTTAGTTGATAGTTTCACTGACCTCGGTCGAAATCCTAATGACATTGAATTGATGATGTTTGCCCAGGCTAACTCTGAGCATTGTCGGCATAAAATATTTAATGCCTCCTGGACCTTAGATGGCGAAGAACAAGACAAGTCACTGTTTGCCATGATTCGTAATACCTACGAATGTAATAGCGAGGGTGTGCTTTCGGCCTATAAAGACAATGCTTCGGTTATGGCCGGTATGGAAGCAGGGCGTTTTTTCCCCGACCCAGAAAGTCGCACCTATCAGTATCATCAAGAACCTATTCACATTCTTACCAAGGTTGAAACACATAACCATCCAACGGCTATCGCACCGTTTCCCGGAGCCTCTACCGGTTCTGGTGGTGAGATTCGTGACGAAGGTGCAACCGGTACAGGTTCCAAACCCAAGGCAGGTTTAAGCGGTTTTTCAGTGTCTAATTTAAAAATTCCCGGTCAAATTCAGCCCTGGGAAAAAGATAACGGTAAACCTGCTCATATTGCATCAGCCTTGGACATTATGCTGGAAGGGCCTATTGGTGGTGCGGCTTTTAATAATGAGTATGGTCGACCTAACCTCTGTGGATATTTCCGTACTTTTGAACAGCTCATGCCAGCTTCAGATTTACCTAATTTAAAAGGCCAGGATGATATCCGTGGTTATCATAAACCCATCATGTTGGCAGGAGGTCTGGGTAATATTCGTGCTCAGCATGTACAGAAAAAAGAAATTCCCGTTGGTGCCAAACTGATTGTTCTGGGTGGCCCAGCCATGTTGATTGGCTTAGGCGGTGGGGCCGCATCTTCTATGGCCTCAGGCACCAGTAGCGAAGATCTTGATTTTGCTTCAGTGCAACGTGATAACGCTGAAATGGAACGTCGTTGTCAGGAAGTTATTGATCAATGCTGGGCTCAGGGTGAAACAAATCCCATTAAATTTATTCACGATGTCGGCGCGGGCGGTTTGTCTAATGCCTTACCTGAATTAGTTAAAGATGGTGAAAGAGGCGGCGTCTTTAACCTACGCAAGATACCGAATGCTGAAGCCCAGATGTCGCCCATGGAGATTTGGTGTAACGAAGCTCAGGAGCGTTATGTCATGGCTGTCGCCGAAGATGACCTCGAACGTTTTGAAGCTATTTGTGTGCGTGAACGCTGCCCATTTGCAGTAGTGGGTGCTGCTACCGAAGAGCTGCATTTATCGTTGGAAGACACGCACTTTGCTAATCAACCCATTGATCTGCCAATGTCGGTGTTGTTTGGTAAAGCCCCGAAAATGCACAGAGATGTTAAGAGTGTAGAAACTACATTTACAGCCTTTGACGCCACAGATATAAGCCTGGAAGACGCGGCTGAGCGTGTGTTGCAATTGCCAACAGTCGCCAGCAAAAGCTTTTTGATAACCATTGGTGACCGCTCAATTACCGGCATGGTGGCGCGTGAGCAGATGGTTGGTCCCTGGCAGGTGCCAGTAGCAGATGCTGCTGTCACCGCTCAATCTTTTGATTCAAATTATGGTGAAGCCATGGCGATAGGTGAAAGAACGCCTACAGCTTTAATTAATGCCCCCGCTTCAGGGCGTATGGCGGTTGCTGAAGCCATAACCAATATAGCCTGTGCTCGCATAGATAAAATCAGTGACATCAAAATGTCGGCAAACTGGATGGCAGCGGCAGGCTTCCCCGGTGAAGACGCCAAACTCTACGAAACAGTTAAAGCCGTTGGCATGGAATTGTGCCCGGAACTGGGTATTACTATTCCAGTGGGTAAAGATTCGATGTCGATGCGTACAGTCTGGCAAGATGAAAAAAGTAAGCAAGATAAAAGTGTAACAGCGCCTTTATCCCTGATAATTTCGGCTTTTGCACCCGTACAAAATATTCGTCAGACTTTAACGCCACAATTACGTTTAGAACAAGATAGCCGACTCTTATTGCTGGATTTAGGTCTAGGTTCCAACCGCTTAGGTGGCTCAGCATTAGCACAGGTCTACAATCAATTGGGTGATACAGTCCCTGATGTGCACAGTGCGGCTGATCTGAAAGCCTTCTTTGGTTTTATTCAAGATGCCATGCAACAAGACTTGTTGCTGGCCTATCATGATCGTTCTGATGGCGGTGTGTTTGTTACCTTGGTGGAAATGGCTTTTGCCGGTCATTGCGGGCTATCTATTCATTTGGGTGAAATTAGTAGTAAGGACAACCTCTTAGACAGCCTGTTCAATGAAGAACTGGGTGCGGTTATTCAAGTAGCCGTTGATAAGCTGCCGCTCTTGAATGAACTGGCTGAAGGCTATGGTTTGGCAGATATCTGTTTTGATTTAGGTGAACCAGTTTCTGGCGATGATATTCATTTCTTCTATGAAGGCGAAGATGTATTAAGTGGTACGCGGACGCACTATCAAAACCTGTGGGCGAAAACTTCCTATGAAATGCAAAACCTGCGTGACAACAGTGAATGCGCCAAACAGGAATATGAGCGCATTCAGGATAAACACGATAAAGGCCTTTTTGTTGATCTTAGTTTCGATATCAATGAAGACATTGCAGCACCCTATATTAATAATCAATCCAAGCCACGCATTGCGATTTTGCGTGAACAAGGTGTAAACGGTCAGCTCGAAATGGCAGCGGTTTTTGATCGTGCGGGTTTCGATACTATTGATGTGCACATGAGCGACATTATTAGTGGTGAAGTCAGTCTTGAGCAGTTTAACGCGCTGGTTGCATGCGGCGGTTTCTCTTATGGTGATGTTTTAGGTGCAGGCGAAGGTTGGGCCAAATCGGTTTTATTTAATGACAAGGCGCGCAAACAATTCGAAGCCTTCTTTTTACGTGAAACCACCCTCGCCTTAGGTGTCTGTAATGGCTGTCAAATGATGTCCAACTTACATGAATTAATTCCAGGCACATCGCACTGGCCGCACTTTGTCAGAAATGCGTCTGAACAATTTGAAGGCCGAACTTCACTGGTAAAAATTCAGGATAGCCCATCTATTTTGCTACAAGGTATGGCAGGTTCTGTTTTTCCAATTGCTGTTGCACATGGCGAAGGCCGAGCAGAATTCAGCTCCAAAGGTGCTGAACAAGCTGCGGTTAATAGCCAATATCTTGCTATGCAATACGTCGATAATAAGGGCAAGGTAACAGAAAAATACCCGTCTAACCCCAATGGCTCGCCGAATGGTATTGCAGGCCTGTGTAATGAAGATGGACGCTTCACTATTATGATGCCTCATCCTGAGCGAGTTTTCCGCGCAGTCACTAATTCCTGGCGACCCGATGACTGGCAGGAATACAGTCCCACCATGCGCATGTTCAGAAATGCTCGGCATTGGCTGGGTTGAGAATGTAATCTATCTATAGAAATTAACCATTAAATATTATGAGTAAGCTGCCAAGTTGTCCGCAATGTAAATCAGAATATACCTATGAAGACCGGGATTTATTTGTTTGCCCCGAATGTGCTAATGAGTGGGAAGCCAGTGTGGAAGGGTCAGAAGAAATCACACAAGGGCTTAAGGTAAATGACGCCAATGGCAACGCTCTCAATGATGGCGATACTGTTTCAGTGATTAAAGACCTTAAAGTAAAAGGCTCCTCTTCAGTGGTAAAAGTCGGCACCAAAGTAAAAAATATTCGTTTGGTCGAGGGCGACCACAATATCGATTGTAAAATCGATGGTATAGGTGCGATGAAACTTAAATCGGAGTTTGTAAAAAAGGTTTAAGTAGTCAACAACGCAGTTGAAATTAGTTTAATTGCTCCAATTATAAAGTTATATAACTATTTTGGAGCCAAACATGGGAGGCACAAATTTATGGATATTTCTCGGGTTTATAGTTCTCATTGGCAATCTTGTTTTAACCAGAGAAATAGTTAATCACGTACTATTTATTAAGGAAAGGCTTCTGTTGTTAGCCATTTTATGGCTTATTCCTGTTGTTGGACTTTTTTATTCTTTTAGAAAACTTGGGTTTGATTACTACGAAACAACAGAGTCCACTAATACAGTTGCCAGCCCAGATATAATGGGGATGGGAGATTATTTTAATCCAAATGCCAAGACTGAGCAGGTAATAGAAGAGAAGTATAAATCTGCTCCAGAAGAAAATATTTTTGAAAGAGAATCAAAGGGCTCAAAGTAACTTTATCGGTATAAAACTCACATCAAACTTCCAGAAATCAAAGGGATCAGAATAGCTTGATTAGCACACAATCAGTATCTACCCTTAAAGAGCTATAGAATTAGTAAAGCCGAATATATATAAGAATATAAGGAACTGATTAAGATGAATTTTGAGCGCATCGTACAGATTACTGACACTCATGTAGTAGGTGATTTAGGTTCTAGCATTCTCAATTGGGACCCTACAATTGCGCTTGAGGACGTTCTTGCTGATATCGAATCTTTAGACCCTGTGCCAACCAGAATTATAGCTACTGGCGACCTAACCAACGATGGCTTGGTAGAGGATTACGAAGCCCTAAAAGCTATTCTTTTGACAACTGATATTCCAGTGAGTGTTATGCCAGGCAATCATGACCTGGAAGAAAATTTAACAACATCACTGCTAAATAAAAAAATTAAAATGGAAGGGGTTTTACATTTAAATAAAATAAATTGGGATATCGTTGTTATAAACTCCCATGTGCCGAATGTTCACTTTGGCAGGGTAGATGAAAGGCTACTTAAAAATCTTCAGGAGAAATTAGACCTAAGCGAAGGTAAACATTGCTTAGTGGCTACCCATCATAGTTTAACCCCGGAATGCTTTCACGAGACCTGTCAGTTTCAGAATGCAGAGCAGTTGCTTACATTGTTGGATAATTATGAAAATGTTCGAGCAGTAATTTCTGGGCACACGCATTGTGAGGTCGAAAAACAACATAATAGTATTAAGTTATTAACGACACCTTCTACTCTATTCCATGTGGTGCATCATAAGGAGGTCAGTGCGACTTGTAGGAATGGAGATTTTATGGCGTGCCATGACTTCGATGAGACTAAAAAGGGTTACAGAATTTTGGATTTATATGAAGATGGTAATGTAGTAACCAAAATTAGATGGGTATAGTGACTTTGCTTAGTTTAATAAGGAAATCTTATGTATAAGCTTTATATCGCCAATAAAAACTATTCGTCCTGGTCACTGCGTGCCTGGCTGTTGATGCGTGAGTTATCGTTTCCTTTTGAGGAGGAGATATTCCCCTTTACTGAAAACTCTTGGGAAGAATATAAAAAGCGCTGTCCTGGTGGTTTAGTTCCCTGGTTAAAAGATGGTGATAAAGAAGTTTGGGATTCCTTCGCCATTGCTGAATACTTGGCTGAAAGCCATGCCCGCGTATGGCCCGAAGATACTTCTGCTCGTGCCTGGGCACGCAGTGTCGCAGCAGAAATGCATTCTGGGTTTCCAGCTTTACGTATGCAATGTCCAATGAGTTGTGGTGTGCGTATTGCACTTACTGAAATTTCAGCGCCGCTGCAAAAAGATATTTCACGTATTAATGAGCTTTGGCTTGAAGGTTTAAATAGATTTGGTGGGCCATTTTTAGCTGGTGAGAAATTTACGGCGCTTGATGCTTTTTTTGCACCTGTTGTGTTTCGCATCAGGACTTACGATTTACCTATGGAAGATAAGTGTTCGGAGTATGCTGAGCATTTATTGTCCATTGGTTCTATGCGTGAATGGGAGGAAGCAGCGTTAAAAGAAACTTGGCGTGAACCTGAGCACGAAAGTGACATGATAAAATATGGCGTGCTGGTAGAAGATTTACGTATAACTTAATAGTATTTACCGTTCTATCTACTATAGAAGAGGGCTGGTTATGAAAAAAATTACTACACTATTCATATTACTAAGCAGTCTCTTTATCAATTCCGCATTAGCACAAAATAAAAATTGTACGTTTAATGAAGACTTTAGTGATTTTGATTTTTGGGTCGGCGCATGGGATGTCTTTGATACTGCAGGTAATCAGGTAGGCACTAATAGTATTGAAAAGCTTGAAAACGGCTGCGCCATTATGGAAAGCTGGACAGGCGCAAGCGGCTCTACTGGTATAAGCATTAACTATTTTAATTCTGTACGAAATGAGTGGCGACAACTGTGGGTCTCAGCTGGCGAATATGCTATTGATATTGTTGGTGCTTTAAATGAGGGTTCTATGGTGTTAGTTGGAGAGCTCTATAATTACGGTGGTAATGAGACATATGATTTTCGTGGTACCTGGTCATCGAACGAAGATGGCAGTGTTCGGCAATTTTTTGAACAATATAATAAAGAAACTGAAGTGTGGGATGCCTGGTTTGATGGTCGTTATGTCCCTCAAACAATGAATAATTAGTGCAAGGTATGAATAAGAGAATAATTTTTTTAAATATGAAATTTCAATAGGTCTTTTTTAACAGGTGAATTAAATTAACGATAATCAAGAAAATTTAATCAGTAAAAAAATAATTCGATTAGCGGTTTACGAGACACCTGGCACCGTTCTGGTAGCGCTTGGTGTATATGGAAAATTTTGGGCGCAAGGCGATGCCTTTGTCGATTTTTTGAATGACCAGAACAATGTTAATCTGGTTTTAACAATTGGCATCGTTATTTGGCTTTATTGTTGGACTGAATTTATTAAACTTTTAAGAAAAAAACGTTGACTTTGCTATATTCGAGCTATACTCTCCCAGCCAGCTAAAAAGTGTAGCTAAATATTTATAACTTCTTTTCGTTGCATATCTTGTATTTTCATCGTTCTCTGTTATTTAAATCTAGTATTTAAAAGAGTATTTAAAGAGTTTCTAAATTTCAGCTTATTTCCACGCTAAAACTCGTCTCCTTAAATTTTTTTAATGAGGCAATATTTTTTTAAATTTTATAGGTAAATTATTATGTCTGATAAAGTAACTGGAACTGTTAAATGGTTTAACGAATCGAAAGGATTTGGTTTTATTGAGCAAGAGTCTGGCCCTGATGTTTTTGCACATTACAGTGCAATCGCTAGCTCTGGCTACAAAACATTAGCTGAAGGTCAAAAAGTTGAGTTTGAAGTAACTCAAGGTCAAAAAGGCCCTCAAGCTGAAAATATTGTTGCGGTTTAAGCGCTAACAGTATCTTTCGAATAAGAAGAGCAGCCTACGGGCTGCTTTTTTTTGTTTTAATTTTCCCACCTATTATTCTTTAAGCTATTTCTTTCAGTTGTTTTTTGCTACTTCTATTCCTCCTCTTTATTCTCATTAGGTTATACAAAGGTTATATTAGCCCAATGTTTAAGCTTAGTTTTTATGTGCCTGAGTCGCATCTTGAAGTCGTTAAATCTGCTTTGTTTAATATTGGCGTTGGTAAAATTGGGTATTATGATTCATGTTGCTGGCAAACCTTGGGGCAGGGGCAATTCCGCGCACTTGAGGGCAGTGAGCCTTATTTGGGGCAACAAGGTAAAGTCGAAATAGTTGCAGAATTTAAGGTGGAGATGGTGTGTGAGGGGGCTTTGATAACAGAAGCAGTAGGCGTACTAAAACAAGCACACCCTTATGAAGAGCCTGCGTATGATGTGGTAAAACTGACGACTATTGATGATATCTGATGGTTTTTTTTAAACGCCTACGTTTTAAACCCCTAGCGCTTTTAACCGCACTGTTTCTGACAGTGTTAGGCGTAAATACTGCTGCACAGGTAGGCAATTCAGACAATCAGCCTCAAGCTGAATTTCATATGGCTCGGCTTATCTTTAATAATGGCTATGGACCTATGGGCAGGAATTTTGCCATATCAAGCCGAGGTCGGGGCTGGTGGGCGATTGATTATCCTTCTGCGGAAATTCATTTTCTCGATGGTTTGAGCCGGCTCTCACGTATCAATGTTGCCGAAGACAGTATGCATCTAAGTATTATGGAAGATGAAATATTTGATTATCCCTGGTTGTTTGCCCAACAGATGGGGCAGGGTGGTTGGGATCCAAGTCCGGAGGAGGTAGCACGCTGGCGTGAATATTTGTATCGGGGTGGCTTTTTGGTGGTCGATGACTTCCATGGTGCTGCTGAATGGCAATCTTTTCAACAGGCGATGAGTAAGGTTTTTCCTCGTCGTGCCATTGTTGATTTAAGCAGTGAGGATGAAGTTTTTAATGTGCTTTTTGTGTTGGATCAGCTAACGCAGATACCCGGCCGCCGACACCTGTATCAGGCTACTGATGGCAGCATACAAGCTGAAATGCGCGGCCCTCAGGCATGGCGTGGGGTTTATGATGATAATGGCCGCCTTATGGTGGCTATAAATTACAATATGGATATGGGGGATGCCTGGGAACATGCTGATGATCCGGTCTATCCTGAACCTATGACTGCGCTGGCCTATCGTTTTGGCCTGAATTATGTCATTTATGCCATGACGCACTAGTTTGATGTAGGGTAAACCAGATTGATCAACTTCTTGAAAAGTATCAAAGACTCAATTACTCTTTACCTCAGGAAACAAGGGATTTTATAAGATTTATGCGTAGATATTTTAGCTTTCAGCTTGGCCTGTTATTCTGCATTGGCGGGTTCTTCTTTTCAGCTGCGGCTAACTCTGCAGAAAGCGACTTTCCTGTCCCTGACAATATTCGTCCCGCCATTGATTTTTGGATCAAAGTTTATACCGAAGCCGATACCGAAAGTGGCTTTTTACATGATGCCGAAAATCTATCCATTATTTACACCAAATTAAACCGTGACCGCACAACGATTAATAACACTCGCGATGAGATTAGCAATGATTTGCGCGTATTAGCGGGGGGTAAACGCAGTGGGTTAACCCGCTCTCAACAAGGAATTCTGGCGCTTTGGCCTGACAATGTCTCCAATGAGCGTCTTACCAAAGCGGCAAACAGCGTACGCTGGCAACTAGGCCAAAGAGACCGCTTTATTGCTGGTTTACAGCGTGCGGGTGCCTATCGTGAACATATAGAAGAGGTGGTGCGCAGTAAAGGCATGCCGGTTGAGTTGGCTATATTGCCGCATGTTGAGTCATCCTTTCATCCAGGCGCTTATTCCAGCGCAGCTGCAACAGGAATGTGGCAGTTTGTACGTGCCACCGCCCAGCGCTTTATGCGGGTGGATTATGTCGTAGATGAGCGTCTCGATCCTTACTCAGCGACTTATGGCGCAATGGAGTTGCTTGAATTCAATCATAATGCATTAGGTTCTTGGCCACTGGCCTTAACGGCTTATAACCATGGTGCCAATGGTATCGCTCGTGCTGTGCGCGATGTTGGCTCTAATGATATAGGCCGCATTATTGGTGAATATAAAGGACCGCGTTTTGGTTTTGCTTCACGCAATTTTTATCCGCAGTTTCTGGCAGCTTTGCAAATAGATAGCAATTATCAAGAATACTACGGCAATATTCAGTTAGATTCACATCCCGGATTCTATGAAGAAGAGATGGAATCTTATGTTTCCGCTGCGGACTTATCAAGAACCCTGAGTGTCAGTGTGGCGAGCTTGCAACGTGATAATCCGGCACTACAGCCCGCCGTTTGGTCGGGTACAAAACGTATTCCCAAAGGCTATTCGATAAAAGTCAGACGTGATGCATTGACGGGCGATAATTTAATGGCGAGCCTCAATGGCTTACCTTTAACAACCTTATTTAGTGAGCAGATTCCCGATTTAAGCTATATCGTGCGCCGTGGCGATTCATTGTCTGTAATTGCAGAACGTTATCGCACCACAATTTCAGAGTTAGTCGCGATTAATCAGTTACGCAATAGAAATACCATCAGAATTGGGCAACAGCTTTTATTGCCACAGCAAGATGGCTTTATACCTACCTTAGTGATTAACGATGACACCCGGCTTGAGATTCCTGCTAATAGTCTTTATGAAGTACGTCGCGGTGATACCTTGTCGATTATTGCAGAACGCTATGAAGTATCCGTAGATAGTTTGGTTGCTTTGAATGCATTAAATAATCAGGGCATGATCTTTCCGGGGCAGAGTCTGCGCTTACGCTCTACTGAAGCGTTTGCACAGACGACTACAACAGGTGTAGCGACAACGGCGGAAGAAGAGTCAATTGAAGATAGTGATATAGAAGTAGTTGCAGAGGTTAGTTTAGGCATAGCGGCCGCAGTAGAGGCAGAATTAAATGCTACGTTGGAAGCCGTTGAAGCTGACGTTATGCTTGAGGAGAATGCAGCACAATTGCTAGCTGATTTGTCAGCAGACCCAGCTGATTACAGTGTGGCTGGTGATGGCTCCATTGAAATACAGGCGATTGAAACCTTGGGACATTATGCTGACTGGCTTGGCATCAGAACCCAGGTGCTACGCAATTTAAATGGCCTGGCTTTTCGAGATCCAGTGAAGATTGGGGGGCGATTAAAGCTCGACTTTTCTACGGTGGATCAGGTGAATTTTGAGAATCGTCGGCGTGAATTTCACCGCGATTTACAACAACAATATTTCACGACTTATCGCATTCAGCAAACCGAGGAATACAGTATCAGGCGTAGTGACTTTCTGGGAAATTTAGCCCGACAACGTTCTGTACCTATGTGGTTATTTCGCCAATATAATCCAAAATTGAATTTTGAACGTTTGCAAATAGGGCAGGTAGTTGTTTTTCCGGTGGTGCAGAGAGTGGCGCTGTAATTGCGAAAAAATAGCTAAGCACGATAAGAAAACGTTTGCCATAGTCTCTAATATTTTTTCTCTCATTCTTTCCAGAAGAGCACCTCCTGACCCTTCCAGCTTTAATGATGGATATGCGCAATGCATCAGCTTTATAGCGGCGTTGGTTTTCCGCATCTCTAGTCCTATAAATTAAGCCTTATTTTTTCGAAAAAATTTCTATTTTGAAGACCCAATTGGATTTGAGGTTGAGTGCGTTGAATACTTAAGTGACTTGTCTGATCAACGTAATCGAGATAGTTAGACACTTAAATCTATTAAAATTTATAAAGATGTCATGTGATATTTATTGAGCCGTAATGTATGTAAAAATATGAGGTATTGAATCAGCTACCTTTTAAAAAAAGCAACCGATTGAAAATGATGGTTAGAGCGCTGGATGAGGGGTCACTTGTCATGTTAAGCGGCCGGTTTAAATTTATGATCTGACTATCATAAAAAAAATGATATCAAAATATCATTATTGACTAATTAAGCTAATTCCATAAATATTTAGCTGTTAAGAAGTTTTTTGTTTTAAAAATAATAAAACTAACAGGATATTTTTTTATGGCTCAATATTGTGTAAACAAAAATGCTCAGGCAAATGGTTATCATGAGGTACATTGTTTATCTGATGAATGTGATTATTTGCCATATGATGGTGATAGACAGCCTTTAGGAGAACATCCGGATTGCCAAAGTGCATTACAAGAAGCAAAAAAGACATATGGCCAATCAAATTGTTGTTACTTTTGTTGTAATGATTGTCACACTGAGGAGGTTAGCTAAGAAGGTGGAGTAAGAAGGTGTCAGAGTAAATTGGTAAATCTAAGGTACGTTTAAATTTTTAAATAATCGTAGTTAATGGCGCTGAAGGTAAGTCTCAAGTTTTACTCTGACACCTCAAAGTTACCTCAAAGTTAAGTCGCGACTTCCTTCCAGTTAAAGAGTTTAATTGCAAAACCTAAAGCAATTACTGTCCATACCAAAATGCCGATGACATTGGGTAGTAAGGTGATGACATTCGCGCCCTCAATGGCAACGCCACGCAGTCCATTTACGACAAAGCTTAAAGGTAAAAGGCTCGCCAGTGGTTGCACTAATTCAGGCATGGCATCTATCGGATAAAAAATGCCACTTAATAACATTTGTGGCCAGGTCAGGAGCATATTCATCGCCATTATGGCTTGCTGGGTTTTAGCTAGGGAACCCAGGCAAAAACCCAGGCTAAGAAAGATCGTAGTCCCCAGAATAATGAAGACATAGAGATTGAATAGATTGCCAATAAAGGTGATATCCAGCAAGAGAATAGCAATACCCAACAATATTGATAACTGAAGTAATACGATAAATAATCGTGACAGTACCAAACCGGTAATAAAGTTTTTCGGTTGAATCGGTGTTACAAATAAACGTTTTAAAATGCCTTTACGACGAAATTCGACCAGGTTGAAGCCGCTGCCACCCATGGCGATTTGCATTAGCGCCATGGCTAATAAGCCAGGCACTAAAAAATCGAGATAGGTCTGAGTGCGCGCTTCAACATCTTCTATGGCTAAATTAAACAGCGGCTCAAGATTACGTAAATCACGCTCAACCTCGACCAGGCCCTGCTGCAATAGTGGGATAACTGTATTCATTTGTGCTGTTTGTGAGGTGTCGATTAACACGCGCAGGTCGATATTGGCTGGATTACCACGGAATTCTTCCGGTATCACCAGCGTGAGACCAATATTGCCATTTATGACCTGTACACGCAGACTTTCTTCGGTGCCTCCTGCGACGTTAAACAGCGGGTTAGCATCAATGCTGGCTATAAAGCTTCTGCTCAAAGGAGAATTGGCATTATCAGCCACCCCAATAGCAATAGGTTCAGCATCGCCACTGTTGAAAAAGCCGAAAGCCAGCATCATCAACAAGGGGAAGATCAGTGAAAAAATAATAGCCTGACGATCTCTGGAGAAGATCTTCAGGAATACTTTGGTCATGACCAGGGTTAGATTCATTGTACGTTCCTTAAGTTGCCCTTCTATTCTCTCAGTCCAGTACCGGTCAGGGCCAGGAAAACATCTTCCAGGTTGCCGTGTAGCGGGGCTTGCGGCGGTTCGGGGGCGTGAGCATTAATCAGTTCTTGCGGTGTGCCTTCAGCAATTATCTTGCCGTGATCCATAATCGCCAGGCGGTTACAAAGATATTCGGCTTCTTCCATATTGTGTGTGGTCAACACTATGGTCATGCCTTTGTCATTCAAATTTTTAACCAGATTCCAGATATTTCGCTTGGCCTGAGGATCTAGGCCTGTAGTGGGCTCATCCAGAAACAGCACTTTAGGTTCATGTACAAGTGCACAGGCTATGGAAAATCGTTGTTTCTGCCCGCCTGATAATTCTGTAGGTTTGGCCAGGGCTTTTTCTTTTAAATTAACACGGCCAAGTAAATCCAGGGGATCATCATGTCGGCCATAGAGTTGACTGAATAGCGCGATCAGTTCAGACAGGTTCAAGTGGTCAAAATACTCATTGGATTGCAGTTGTACCCCGATGATTCTCTTAACTTTATAGGGTTCTTGTTTGACTGAAATGCCATCTATCCAGGCTTCACCTTCATCAATATCGGTAAGCCCTTCCATCATTTCTAAAGTAGTGGTTTTACCCGCGCCGTTGGGGCCAAGAATGCCATAAACTTCGCCGGCCTCTATGGCAAGTGATGTACCATCGACAGCATAGAAAAATTCATTTTTTTTACCCGGTTGAGGATATTTTTTATGTAAATTTTCAGTCTTAACAATACTCATATAAGGCTCTACTATGGAAACGGGTGCAAGCATAACAATTAATAAGTCAAAGGGTCACATTAAACGTTTATTTTGTGATTGATCTTCCCTAGAATGCTAGCTCGCTACGTCCGCTCAGCCGGGCGTTATTTAAAGGGAAAAAATGTCAGTAATAATTTCAATTAAGAATCTGGGTAAAACCTTCAAAGATGGGTTTCAGGCTTTAAAAAATATAAATCTGGATATAAACAAGGGTGAGATTATTGCCTTGTTAGGTCCGAACGGTGCTGGGAAAACCACGTTAATCAGTGCCATTTGCGGCATTGTTTCGCCGACTGAAGGCACAATTACTGTCAATGGTTTTGATATATTGAAGGACTACCGTCAGGCTCGCGCCATGATTGGCCTGGTTCCTCAGGAGTTAACAGTTGAGACTTTTGAAACAGTCACGAATGTTCTGGAATTTAGTCGTGGTTTGTTTGGTAAGAAAAAAGACCCGGCACAAATAGAAAAGGTATTAAGGTCACTCTCCTTATGGGAAAAGAAAGATAATAAACTGATGACGCTTTCGGGCGGCATGAAGCGTCGCGTGTTGATAGGTAAAGCGCTTGCTCATGAACCCGACATTCTGTTTTTGGATGAACCTACAGCCGGGGTTGACGTAGAGTTGCGTAAAGAAATGTGGCAGGTAATTCGTGAGTTAAGAGACTCAGGCGTGACGGTTATTCTTACCACCCACTATATTGATGAAGCCGAGGAAATGGCTGACCGTATTGCGGTGATTAACGAAGGTCAGATTATTCTGGTAGAAGAAAAAGATACCCTTATGCAGAAGCTTGGAGAGAAAAATCTCAAGTTGCATTTAACAGAGAAGCTTACAGCGATTCCAGCGAGTTTAGTTGACTATAATTTGGCACTGAGTGCCGACGGGATGCAATTACAATACAGCTATGATGTACAACAGGAAGATACAGGAATCACTGGTTTACTGGATCATATCGAAGCGGCCAATATTCAATACCGTGATCTTGAAACCAAACAAAGTTCGCTTGAAGAAATTTTCGTTAACCTGGTGAAAAAACAATGAATTATCCCGCTATACGCGCGATTTTTAAGTATGAAATGGCTAGAACCTGGCGCACTCTCGCGCAGAGTATCGTGTCGCCAGTTTTATCTACGTCGCTGTATTTTATTGTCTTTGGCAGTGCAATTGGTTCACGCATGAGTGATATTGATGGGATCGCTTATTCTGCTTTCCTGGTACCTGGGTTAATGATGTTATCTTTGTTAACACAAAGTGTTTCTAATGCTTCTTTTGGTATTTATTTTCCACGCTTTATCGGTACGATATTTGAATTATTATCAGCACCAGTATCTACCTTAGAAATTGTGTTGGGATATGTTGGTGCGGCAGCCTGTAAATCAATTATTGTCGGTGTCATTATTCTAATTACAGCGGCTTTTTTTGTTGATCTGCAGATTATGCATCCTTTCCTGATGCTGCTTTTTCTGGTGCTAACGGCCCTGACCTTTAGTATGTTGGGCTTTATTATTGGGATATGGGCCGATAATTTCGAGAAACTACAGGTTGTACCTCTACTGATTATCACACCATTAACCTTCCTGGGAGGAAGTTTTTATTCCATCAGTATGTTGCCGGAAGTGTGGCAAACGGTCACTTTATTTAACCCTGTGGTTTATCTGATTAGTGGCTTTCGCTGGAGTTTTTATGAAATTTCAGATGTTAACTTGTGGGTGAGCCTGGGAATGACATCTTTATTCCTTTGCATCTGTACAGGTGGAATTTTCTGGATATTTAAAACCGGCTACGGCCTGAAAAACTGACCGGCACTGCGCTCGGTAATACTTCGTTAAAAGGAATATTTCATTCAGTCACTTACTGGATTGTAAGCGCCTTCATTAAATATTCTTCTGATACTCTTTCTAACCTGGGCTTAATTCAACCTGTTCCTCTGAAGCTTCGGGTTCCTGCATAGCTGGTGTTTTTTGTTCCAGTTTATTGTTCGGTAGGAAGCACGCCAGAACTACACCGCAAAGAAATACCGGCATGATGTATAAAAAGATCGGTGTTAGTGCATCGGCATAGGTATGAATAAAAATATCTTGCATTGCTTCAGGCATGTCTCGCAGGATAGCGGGTGTAATAGATTGAATATCTTCAATGGGCAAAACCATGTCAGTCGGTAGACGCTCGAGTAGCATTGATGTCAGACGTGCGGAAAATAGTGATCCTACGACAGCAATGCCCATAGTTGCGCCGATTTCCCGAAAAAAGGAATTAGCTGAAGTTGCCGTGCCAACCTCATCAAAAGGTACCGAATTTTGCACCGCCAGAATCAGTATCTGAAAAATACAGCCCATACCTGCGCCCATCATGAAAATATAGAAGCAAACCACTGCTACGGGTTGATCAACCCGTAATGTTGAAAACAGGAAAAGGGTTAATGAACACAAACATAAACCAATAATTGGATATTTTTTATAATAGCCTTGTTTGGATGCCAGTTGCCCAGTCAGATTAATTGTAAAGATGATGCCAAGCATCATCGGAATCATTAAGTAGCCTGAGACGATAGCAGAGTAACCGTAAACCATCTGGAAGTAGGTTGGCATATAGGCGATAGAAGCAAACATGCCTATTCCAACCAGAAGCCCGAGCATGGTGGTAATGTTAAAGGTCGTATTCTTGAACAGGCTCATCGGAATAATCGGATCTTTGGCACGGCTTTCCGCGAATAAAAATAAGATAGAAGCAATTACGGCTGACAGACCCAAGCTGATAATTTGTACGGATGCCCAGGCGTAGTTAGTGCCACCCCAGCTAAAAAATAGTGTCAGGCAGCACACGGCAATTATCATCGTCACTATGCCAAAGATATCAAGTGTGAATTCGGTGTTGGGCTTGTTTAATTTAAGCCCCTTCCAGCAGATTGCTATTACTGTGATGCCAATCGGCAGATTGATCCAGAAAGTCCAGCGCCAGCTGACATAATCGGTCAGATAACCCCCGATTAGCGGGCCAGCGATGGACGCTATCGCAAACATCATGCCTATAGGTGCCATGTATTTAGAACGTTCCCGTATCGGCACCAGATCTGCCATGGTGGCTTGGGTAAGCACCATCAAGCCACCACCACCGAGGCCTTGTAGACCGCGAAAAGCAATGAGTTGTTCGATGTTCTGACTGAAGCCGCCTAATGCAGAACCGAGAACGAAGATGCTAAGGGCGCTCAGCATCATTACGCGCCTGCCCATCAGATCACCCAATTTGCCATAAATTGGCATTGAAATCGTAGAAGCCAGAATATAAGAGGTGATCACCCAGGCCATGTAGGAAACACCGTTCAGCTCGCCAACCATCGTGGGAAGAGCCGTAGACACAATGGTCTGATCCAGAGCTGCCAATAACATGCTAATCAGTAAGGAGGCATATATCCATTTAAAGCCCTCTGGAGGAACCCATTTTTCGTATTGTTCTGTCATAACTTACATATCCTTACGCAACAACGATTTAGTGCAAAGCACTTAAAAGAAGGTCTGTATAAAGTGGCTACCAGAATCTATGATTTAAATTTCTTAGGCCGGGAATAAATCTTCTATGGAGAGATAACGTTCGCCGGTGTCATATGAGAACACTAATACTTTTGCACCCGCGGGAATTTCGTCAAGCTTTTGTGCGACAGCTGCCAGCGTTGCACCTGAAGAAATGCCTATGAAAATCCCTTCTTCTTTACAGCAGCGACGAGTCATATCAAAGGCATCTTCTTCAGTAACAGCAATTGTGCCATCCAGTATGTCTGTATTCAGGATCTCTGGAATAAATCCCGCACCGATGCCTTGAAGGCGATGTAAGCCTTTTTCCATGCCTGCAATGACTTGAGATTTAACAGGTTCAACCGCATAAACCTTCATGTTAGGAAATTTTTCCTTCAGGACTTCAGCGCAACCGGTAATGTGCCCGCCAGTGCCGACACCCGTAATTAAATAATCAATGCCTTCTGGGAAGTCAGCTAATATTTCCTGCGCAGTGGTCTCTTTATGTACTGTCACATTGACTGGATTAGAGAATTGAGCAGGCATCCAGGCATTATCATATTCACTCATTAATTCATTGGCTCTTTCAATGCAGCCACCCATGCCGAGTTCTTTAGGTGTAAGTACCAGTTCTGCTCCCATTGCCGCCATATAACGACGACGTTCTATAGACATTGATTCAGGCATAGTCAAAATAAGTCGATAGCCTTTTACAGCGGCAACCATAGCCAGGCCAATACCCGTATTGCCAGAAGTAGGCTCAATAATCACGCTATCCTTGCTAAGCTCGCCACTTTCTTCGGCCGCTTCGATCATAGCTAAAGCGATTCGGTCTTTAATACTACCGCCAGGATTCGCGCGTTCGGTTTTCATCCAAATTTCTGCCTTATCACCAAGCAGTTTATTTATTCGAATGTGAGGAGTATTTCCGATGCTCTCCAGGATATTGTTGAATTTCATTGCTATCCTCCCAAGGTAAGGCTATTAAAAAGCGCGTTATTAATAGCGAGGCAATATAGCATAGGGTTATTGCCAATTCGATAAGTGAACCGTAAGTTCAACAATAAATGCATTTTTAGTGCACTGTCTGCCTGTCATTTTTGTCTTATTTCAAGTAGGCTTTAGCGTTTTTTCGCCGGACCCAATTTTAGTCGCACATGTATCTCACATTTAAAACCCTACATATGACATTTGCCCTGTTGAGTTTTACGGGTTTTCTGTTTCGTTCCTACTTAATGTTTATTGATTCCAAATGGTTGAATCATAAAGCTGTGCTTCTAATTCCTCATCTGGTTGATGGTATGTTTTTGGCTTGTGGGTTTTGGATGGCGTTTATGGTTAATTTTGGCTTGTTTAACCAGCCATGGCTAAGTATGAAAGTATTGTTGTTGATGTTTTATCTGTTTTTTGTAGGCTTGACCTTAGGCCGGGGTAGGACCAAATCTATTAGAGTTGTATCATTCTTTTGTGGCGTGTTTACCTTTATTTACATCGTTGGTATAGCGATTAATAAAACAGCCTACAGCTGGTTTGTATTATTATAAACAGAATTGAGATAAAGAGGGCGTGATAAGGGATTGGAGAGAGAGTATGGATAGCTATTTTGTTTTTAAAACCATCCACATGACGTTTGCCTTACTTAGCATTAGTGGCTTTCTCTTGCGTGGGTATTGGATGCTGCAAGAGTCACCTTTATTGCAGTTGAAGCCAGTTAAAATTTTGCCACACATTATTGATACAGTTTTATTATTAAGTGCTGTGGCGTTGTTATTTGTTTTAGGGTTTGGCTTGTTAAACCAGGGTTGGTTGGTACATAAAATAGCCTTACTGGTGGTGTATATTGTGTTGGGTATGATTGCACTAGGAAACAAATACTCCAGACAAAAAAAGATAACTGCTTTTATTGGGGCTGTATTGGTATTTTTCTATATAGCTGGAATTGCCGTCACTAAAACAGCGTTGAGCTGGTTATTCTTCATTTTCTGATACGCGATCATAAACACGTAATAATTCAATAGGAATGCTTAAGAAGCGGGGTTGAATAAAAAGTTCAACACGCAGTTGCATGCCATCATCACTTAGACTGTAATGCTCATCAGTAAAACCATTATCACGCGGGCGACCCTCAACAATGAGTTGATTGTTCTCCCAATGCCCAAATGAAAAATCTTTTACGTCATCAAGGCCACTTAAGCTGACACTGTTACCTCGGTTATCCAGATAGACAGGGCGTAAAAATTCACCATATTGAAATGTATATTCAGCCGGCTCAATTGAAATATTCAAAGTAAGTTCGTAGGAAATAAAATCATACATTTCCTGTTCAACGGGCCCGCCGCGATAGTATTCTCTGTCGCGATTGAAAAAGCCTTTAGTGGGTTTTGAACCGGAAGCTATTAATGCCAGCTCAACTTTATCATCAGTAATTTCGCTGAGGTCTTCATTGATAACCCAAAAGCCAGCCAGCCTTGTTTCCTGAGCAGAAGCAATCGTTGTTAACAACAAAAATAGAAAAGTTGTAAGACTAAGTATTTTTCGCATAACCAAAGTTTAGAATTTTTTGCAACAGAATGCTAAAGTTATCTGATTCAACTTTATATTTAATTCTGGAGTTACCTTTCATTGTCATTATTGAAAAAGGCACAAGTAGCACTTTCAGACTTTATTGAAACGGAAAAGCTTCCTCTAGCCTATCTGCAAACTGTTGAGCAATGGTATATACCATTGGTGCAGGATATACAGCATAAAATATCCGAGCATCAAGGTGCTTCCAATACTTTTGTTGTAGGCATCCATGGTTGTCAGGGTAGTGGTAAATCCACGCTTGCCGCTCTGCTGGTGCTGCTATTACAAGAAATGTTGGGCCTGCGTAGTATCAACTTATCGCTTGATGATTTTTATTTAACGCATGCTGAACGTGAAGAGTTGGCGGCTAGTGTTCACCCATTGTTAATCACTCGGGGCGTACCAGGAACCCACGATGTTGGCCTGGCTTTGCAAGTACTGGCGGCTTTAAAGCAAAGTGGCGATGTCGCCATTCCCCGATTTAATAAAGCTATTGATGATCGAGAGGTGGAATCAAAGTGGCCGCGTGTGAAGGCCCCAGTTGATGTGATTCTTATAGAAGGCTGGTGTCTGGCTGTGGGGCCACAAAAGAATTCGGAATTGTCGCAAGCAGTAAATGTTCTGGAAGCAGAAGAAGATCAAGGCGAGTGGCGTGCTTATATCAATCAAAAACTTGCAGGCGAGTATCAGGACTTAACGGATACTTTGGATATGCTGATTATGTTAAAAGCGCCTGATTTTTCAAATGTTCTGGATTGGCGCTTGCAACAAGAAAATAAATTGAAAGAACAAAAGAATAATTCTACTAGCAGTAAAATAATGAACAGGGATGAGTTGATACGATTTATTTCACATTATGAGCGCTTAACTCGGCACGCATTACAATCTGTGCCGGTAACTGCAGATGTGGTTTATCAATTAAATGATGATCAAAGCATTCAATCGAAATTGAAGGGTTGAATGATAAACTTAAGGGTAGAGTTTATGTAAACAGCGATTTTATAAAAAACCTAAAAAGGCAGCATGATTGCATCTAGTGAGTCGAGATCTTCGCTCATCGGAGTATCACCGGCTTCGATGCCGTTTTTACTCAGTATAAACGCAACTGCTGCTATATATTCTTCCATACGTAAGTATTTACCATTACCTTCGGGCATTTCTTCCCAAGTGAATCTGGCAAGTTCACCAAGTGTTTTTCCGCCCCATTTCATTTCAAAAAAGAAGCCTTTAATTGGCGTTGCAAAC
This sequence comes from SAR86 cluster bacterium, assembly GCA_002746215.1. GTDB lineage: Bacteria > Pseudomonadota > Gammaproteobacteria > Pseudomonadales > Pseudohongiellaceae > UBA5109. The sequence continues at coordinate 46,762 of NVWI01000006.1, read as the reverse complement.
TGGCCGTTATCTAAATTAGTACCATGGCAAATTTGGCAATTTTCAACGTAGATGCTATTACCCTGTTCAACCTGATCGCTACTGAAAGTAATATCTTGAGAAAAACTAAAACTACTGAGTAATAGTAAAATCGTTGTTGGGATTAATTTTTTCATGTCTCTATTTACTTCCAATTCAGGCGAATAATTTTGAAGACGCGAGTTTATCACAATCTCTTATCTGCACGCTTTATTTAAGCAATAGAGTATCAGGTTTTTCTGAATAGCGGCTTAATAAGGCGGCGATATGCTAGGGCGAAGCCGCTCCAGATCATTAGCAAGGTTGCGAAGGAAACCAGGCCTGCGATTGTTTGTCCCCAGAAACCAAGCACCTCGCCAGTGTGTAAAAAGCGAATTATTCTTCTTGTTTGTTGCCCGGGACTGGCATCGGATAAGCCGGTTAGATTTAGTTGCTCTCCGCTTGTTCGATTAAGGGCTAAAGTAAATTGTTTTTGCGGTTGCCCACCGAGGCTTTGATTTATTTCAAACTCAACTTGATCAGCATTCATGCTTGGTAAAGTTATTGAGATAGTTTGCCAGTGACCAAGCGTTTGTTCGGTAAGCTGCTGTGCTGATTGAAAAAGTTCATCCAAACTTAAATAATTTTGACGAGCAAGAGCAGAATTTTCTCTTGTTGGTTGGTTCGTTGAGGTGCGACCACGTTGTGGGGCTTCTTCGCCATAGATCTGATAGACCAGATTATTGGCCCAACTATAATTAAAGACGGCAGCTGTAGCTACGATGAATATCAGTGGAATAGCACACCAGATGCCAAAGACGTGGTGCCAATTGAAATCGCGTGCTTGGCTGTTGGGAGGATTAGTATCAAGGGTTAATCGAACTTTAAACATGACCCAGCGCCAGGTACTTGGTAGCCATAAATAAATACCACTGAAGATCAGGAATAAGAAAACCAGGTTAGATGCGCCAGTAATAGCGCGAGCAGTTGCACGACTTTCGCCTGTAACGTTAAACCAGCGATGCCAGCCTGTCACTGCTCTGAAAAAATTCTCCAAGCCTGCTGAACCAATTAGCATTTCGTCACCGGAATAGGGGTTTAATTGCATGCGTCCAGCTCGGCCTTGCCTTAAGGTCACAGGTGCACCGGAGTGATTAGTAAACACCACTGTGTTCGGTAAAAAATCGGGATTCCTATATTGGCTTATTTCAATCAACTCGTTTATGGATTTAGAGCTTGGTCCTTGCTGTTCGGTAGAAAGGTAATCAGCATGAGCAAATAAACTTTCTATTTGGCGTTCATAGGTAATTAACACCCCGGTGAAAGACATCATAAAAACCACCAGCCCGACGCAGATGCCGCTGATCAAATGGGCCCAAAAGACTGTCTTCCTAAACATGCTACTCTCGACTAATTAATTACGCTAATAGTAAGGCAAATGATAAGCATTCTCAAATGATAAAAGTCATCAATAGAGGTTAATGACTCTGTCCAGTGCCTAATCTATCGGCTACAATCATTATTAATTTAAGAACTGAAATTCTTGGAATTGCCATGAAGAAAATTTTAATAGGTGTTGGGCTTGTTGTCGTCCTTCTAGGGGGCGGTGCTATTTTGTTTTTAAGTAATTTAGATGGTCTTGTAAAGACGGCTATTGAGACTTATGGCTCTGAAGCCGTCGGTTCACAAGTGTCTGTCGGTTCAGTAGAAATTAATCTGACCGAGGGTTCGGTTGCTATCTATGATTTCAGTGTTGCTAATCCTGCAGGATTTAGTGATCAGCTAATGATGAGTTTTTCTGAAGTGAGTGTTGCCATTGATATAGCAACTATCGGTGACCCGATAATTGTCATCAACAGTATTGTTGCGCGGGAACCCTATGTGCTATACGAAAGCGCAAACGGGACCACTAATGTTGATGCGGTAAGTGCGCGCTTTGCCGGAGATGAAGAGGAGGTAATGCCAGAGGATGCTGCCGATGAATCGACAGTGGAATTGAGTATAGCCAGTATCTTGATTGAAAACATAGAAGCTCAAATGGCCGGTGAAGGTGTGCCAGATTTAAGTATTAATTTGGGCGATATTAACCTGCAAAATTTACAGGGCACACCCGATGAAATTGCTTCTCAGATTATGGGGCCTTTGACGCGTCAAATATCTGCTAATGCAGCATCAGCATTATTAGAAGCTACAGCAAGTTTGATCACTGATAGTTTAGAAGGTGCTGTTGAGAGTTTAGACAATATTGGTGACTCTTTAGGAGAAGGGCTCAATAACGTTGGAGATGCTCTGGAAGAAGGGCTTGGTAATTTATTTGGTAATTAGTTGTATGGTAGATAGTTTTTAAGAACATAGTGTTTAGTAACTGGGCTTGGGATATAAGTATTTTGGAAATAAAAAAATCTCGACTTTGGCTTGATCTGTCAGTCGCATTTCTTTTGGTTGTTTTGTTGATAGGTGGAGGCATGCTGATTTATCAGCTTAATTTTGATGCCATGGAAGTGGAAATTAATGATGTCATTGCACAACGCGGGCAGGAAATATCTACGGAGGAAGGTTGTATTGCCTGTCATACCGTTGATGGTAGTTTAGGTGTTGGCCCCAGCTGGCTTGGCATGATGGGGAGAGTAGAGACTCTGGATGATGGCACCAGCATTGTTGTTGATGAGGAATATTTCCGTGAATCAATTCGCTATGCTAATCGGAAAGTGGTGGAGGATTATCCTAAAGTTATGCCGAGTTATTGGATGGAGGAGGAGGAGTACGCTGCTCTGCTGGCGTTTGCCCGTCGGCTATCTCAATAACTATCTCAATAACTATCTCAATAACTATCTCCATAACTATTTTAATAAAATATTTTAATAAAATATTTTAATAAATCTATTATTTAATTAATTCTTATTGTTTGAAATTGCACTTTCGTAAGCCAGTAAAATTTTCTTTCTGTTCTTTCCCCAGCGAAACTCACCACTCTCACCAATTTTTCTTATGACGCGATGGCAGGGAATTAAATAAGCAATTTTGTTTTTGGCAATTGCAGAAGCTGCTGCTCTGGTCGCAGCACTATTGCCAATGGCAGCCGCTAGCTTCTCATAATTAGATACAGCGCCAAAAGGGATGCTTAATAATGCTTGCCAGATCTGTATCTGAAACTGAGTGCCACGAAGTAGTAATTTAATTTCCTGAGTCTGGTTTGATGAAAAAAGCTGCTGATGAGTTTTGGCGCTCAGGTCAGGGTTGTGTTGCACATTGGCTAAGAGCCATTCTGCTTTGAATGCGGCCTCAGCTGCTTTTTCCGAGTGCTCGACAAAACTTATATGACAGATGCCTTTATCGGTGATAGCCAGCAAATATTCACCGAAGGGTGATGAATGAAAGCCATAATGTATGTTCAAACCTTTCCCCAGCTTCCTATATTGGGCAGGGGTAATGGCTTCGGTATTCACAAAAAGCTCATGGCTTCGGCCGCTGCCGGATAAACCAACCTGGTAAGCCGCATCCATAGTCGAATAGCCTTGATCTAATAGCACTTTCATATGCTCACGTGTCAGAAACTGCAAAAAACGTTTGGGGCTAATGCCAACCCACTCTACAAAAAGCCGCTGAAAATAAAATTCACTAAGGCCGATATGCTCTGCAATTTCTGCCAGTTCCGGCTGCTCAGCGTGATGCTTCAGTAAATAGTTGATAGCTTTTTCGATCAGCAAATAATGTTGTTGTTTCGGTTCATTTTTAAGCATGGGGGAAATTTACCTGCCTCTACTGTAAAAAGAAATCCGTTTCTTGCGCTAATAGTAAATTAAGAGGCTTTGAGCTTGATTTAAAGTGAATCTTTAACGACAGCAGTGGTTTTAGGTGAGGAGCGCTAGCGAGCGAACTATAAACGGCTGTTGGAGAGTAAGTATTCGTACCAATTCTGGGAAAGGATCATAAAGCGTTTGTTTTTTGATTTAGCAGGCTAAGGCTTTACTCCGCTACCTGTTTTATGGCACCTTGCTTAGCTGTTGTTCTATTACGGGACGCAATATTTTGCCTCACCACCCATTACATAGATACCCACTAGTATAGAGGAGGAATGCAGCGCATGAAGCTTATCAATTTCAGCCTGATTTCAGTGTTGGTTATCCTGACATTTTATTTATTAATAGTTGGTCAGGATATCCTACAGCCAGTCGTCATTGCATTAGTTTTTTGGTACTTAATAAACCTGGTAGCAAATTCCTACGGCCGCTTAAAAGTTGGTGATAAGGTCTTGCCTAGCGGGCTCTGTTTTACTCTTTCGCTGCTAAGCTTTATTGCGATGTTTTGGGCGGCAGTAAAACTTATCTCCATGAATGTTGATGGTGTGCTCGAAGTGGCGCCAATATATCAAGTGAACCTGGAAGTTAAGATGAATGGTTTGCTGAGTTATTTTGGTATACAGGAAGCACCGACTCTGGGACAACTTATTGAATTAATAAATCTTGGGCAGTTTATTTCTGCAGCCGCAGGCTCCTTGACCAGCATTGTTGCGAACAGTGGCATAATACTTATTTATTTAACGTTTTTGTTCATTGAACAAAAAAATATGGATAAAAAGCTTTCAGCATTGATAGCGGATGAAGACAAAGAGCAGAGAGTAAGAAAAATATTACAGAAAATCAGTAATGACGTGCGTAAGTATGTCTCTATTAAACTGATCGCGAGTCTATCGGCAGGTACTTTGAGTTATATTTTCATGATGGTGATAGGGGTTGATTTTGCAGCCTTCTGGGCCTTATTAATCTTTTTACTTAATTTTATTCCTACCATTGGGTCTATTGTCGCGACAATATTTCCTGCACTGATTGCCTTGGTGCAGTTTGATACGCTAGGGCCTTTTTTCCTGGTGGCTGGCGGTTTGACCGGTATTCAGATATTGATCGGGAATATTCTCGAACCAAAGTTTACTGGCCGCAGTTTGAATCTGAGTCCAACGATCATTCTTTTAAATTTATCGTTATGGGGGTTAATCTGGGGAATTCCCGGGATGTTTCTCTGCGTGCCTTTCCTGGTGATAAGTATGATTGTTTTTTCTCACCTGCCCCAAACTCGTACCATCGCTATCCTACTTTCAAGCGATGGTCGGATTAGTGATTTGGAAGAAGAAGCCTAACAACAGCAACAGCCTGCGAGTTCTTTCTACAGATTTACAGGTTGTAAGCTATCTCCAAGGCAATCTGTCTAGGGCGGCCAATAAAGCCGTAAAAGGTGTTGGTGCCGAACAGGTTGGCTGATATCGGTGCATTCCCGGCATAAGTCAACACATCTTCATTGCTCAGGTTTTTACCGATAAGAGAAATACGCCAATTGTCATTTCGTGCGCCAAAACGTAGGTTGACGTTTGTTCGGCTGTCGATGACATACTGGGGATCTAAATTGTCATGTACATTCTGACCGCCAGTGTAATTGAGGTTCAGGTTTGCAAAGAGCTCAATGTCACTATTTAAATAGTAGCTGTAATCAAAGAACAGGCTAAGATTATTTTCAGGTGTGTATTGGCCGCTTTTGCCAGTAAAGTCACACAATTGAATGCCGTTTACTATAGCTCCATCAGGAGTCTGCCCGTTAAAGCAGTTCCCATTCCTGAAGTCTTTGAATTCAAAATCAAGGTATGAATAAGCGYATCCAATCGTGAAGTTATCAGTTGCGGCATAGCGTCCATCAAGCTCCAGACCCATAACTTCGGTTTTGTTCGCATTGCCTACATTGAACCCTAAAGCGCCATCAAATTGACTCACTTGCAGGTCATCATAGTCAGTGAAAAACAATGCTGCGTTTATTTCAAAACGGCCATTCACCAATAGACTTTTTGAGCCTAATTCAATCGATTTAGCTTCTTCTTCCTGGAATTCGAAGGAGAAAGGGTTGTTTGCTCTGGCATCAAAGCCACCCGCTTTAAATCCTTCTGTGTAACTGGCATAGAGCATGGTGTTATCCATGACATCCCATTGCACATTAATCATAGGTGTAAAGGAGTCTTCCGAAAGCGAACCCACTAAATTGTGTCCGGGTGAGGTGATACCAGTTGATGCTGTGTAACCCAGTGTTTGTACACTGTGTAAGAGAAAGAATTCATTAAAGGCAATAGCTGCCAGTGGATTGGCTGTGATTGCGCTTGTTGCCAGATCGAGTATATCTATCCGACGCGTGGCATCCTTATCTTCATTGGTAAAGCGAGCGCCGAGGGTAAAGCGTAGGCTGTCGCTGACATTCCAGGTGCCTTGTGCAAAAACGGCCCAAAGATCACTTTCATGCGCATTCAGGCGTTTGGCCTGAGTGCCTGGCAAGTTAGCCATAAGCGCCAATGCAGGGTTCAATACAGCGAGAGTGCCCAGAATAGAGTCAGTAGGAATATCGATTTCTTCAGTAGAGTCCATTTCACTGCTCTGGAAATATAAACCACCGACCCAATCAATAACGCCTCCCTGGGGTGAGCTCAACCGAATTTCCTGGCTAAACTGGTCATAATCTTCTTGTAAACCGACTTCAAAAACACTGCTTGGTGTGTAATCGCAATCACAACGTTCAGTGAAATCGTATTGCACAAGGCCGCTTACCAGGGTTAGCGTATTGCCATTTAAATCGTACTCTATATTAAGAGTAAGATTATCGAGATTGTTATTACTGAATTCATTGGCATTTGCTTGGCGATTGTAATCAAAAGCACTTTCCATCGTGGGCTGTCCAAGCACACCAGCCGTTATTTGGGCATAGTTTAATCCAGTAAAGGGGCCCGCTAGAGCGGCAGAATCCTGAATTATTTCAATTTGTCGACCCTTTGCATCAAAGCTATTGGTTTCCAGTTTAAGAGAAATTGTCAGCTCTGGCGTGGCATCCCATTCCAGACTTAAGCGAGCTGAGGTTTCATCACGGTCAGCTTCGTTTACATTGCGGAATGTATTGTTTATATAACCATCTTCAGTATAAGTACGTAGCGCCAGACGGGCACGAAAATTGTCACTTAGAGCGCCAGAGAAAACGGCATTGACTTCGGTCTGGTTTGATTCAAATTCGTATAAGCCTGAGATTGCGATTTCAGTTTCATCAGTTGGACGAGCAGTAGTCAGGTTCAGGGCGCCGGCAATAGTATTTTTACCAAATAAAATACTTTGAGGGCCGCGTAATACTTCGGCACGTTCCAGGTCAAAGAAAGGGGCTCTGATTAATTGCTGTCTACCGTAATAAATGCCATCGATATATTGGCCGACAGACTGCTCAAAACCCTGATTATTACCAGAACCTATTCCGCGTATATACATTTGTGTACTTACCCCGGTTTCGGTCATCGTCATATTGGGGACATATTCAGTAATATCAGCAATTTTATTGATATTGTTATTCTCAAGGACTTCAGCGCTGATAACATTCACTGAAATAGGGACATCAGCCAGGCTTTCTTCACGTTTTTGAGCCGTCACTAAAATTTCTTGTAACATCGGTGCATTACTTTGTGCGAGTGATGTTGAGGCGAGTTGAGAGAAGATAACGCCTGCAATGGCGCTGCAAAGAGCTGTATACCGAAAGTTATTACGACGCATATTGATCCCCTTGGTTAATCCTTGAATTTCATTTTTTTATTCACCATCCACACATGCGATAAATGGTACTGTTCTACGCCAGTAGTGCGTTCCAAAAATCTTAGCACTTACATGATCTTAATGTAAGCGCCATGGTTTTACAGACAAGTGATGTCAACAGCTTGTTGAGAGTATATAATTCGCGGCTTTTGTGAACAAAATCATAAGAAACGATATGAATAGTGCTGAAATTCGCCAGGCATTTTTAGATTATTTTGCTGAGCACGGCCATGCTGTGGTTGACAGTAGTTCACTGGTGCCTGCAAATGACCCAACCCTATTATTTACCAATGCTGGGATGGTGCAGTTTAAAGATGTTTTTCTTGGTCAGGATAAGCGATCTTATAGTCGGGCCTGTAGCTCTCAACGTTGTGTCCGTGCTGGCGGTAAGCACAATGATTTAGAAAATGTCGGCTACACAGCGCGGCATCATACTTTCTTTGAAATGCTTGGAAATTTTAGTTTCGGTGATTATTTCAAGCAGGATGCGATTCGTTTTGCCTGGGATTTTCTTACTGTAAATTTAGGGCTATCGCCTGAAAAATTATGGGTGACTGTGTTTCATGAGGATCAGGCAGCAGAAGATATCTGGTTGCAGGAAATTGGTGTAAGTCCTGAACGTTTTTCCAGATTGGGTGAAAAAGATAATTTTTGGGCAATGGGTGATACAGGGCCCTGTGGGCCATGCAGTGAAATATTTTATGATCATGGTGAAGATATACCTGGTGGCCCTCCTGGCAGCCCTGATGAAGATGGCGATCGCTATATAGAAATCTGGAATCTGGTTTTCATGCAATATAACCGCAGTAGTAATGGCGAGCTTGTTGATTTACCCAAACCTTCAGTGGATACCGGCATGGGACTGGAAAGAATTTCAGCGATTCTTCAGGGCGTGCATAGTAATTATGAAATTGATTTATTTCAGAGTTTGTTGGCGGCAGTGGTAGAGGTGACAGGGTGTAATGACAGGAGTTCCGCATCCTTAAATGTGATAGCCGACCATATTCGAGCGTGTGCCTTTTTAGTAAATGATGGTGTGCTGCCATCTAATGAGGGCAGGGGATATGTGCTACGGCGTATTATCCGTAGAGCCGTCAGACATGGCCACCAGTTAGGTGCAAAAGAAACGTTCTTTTATAAATTGGTTGCTCCACTTGCAAATGTAATGGGGGGTGCCTATCCCGAGTTGATCCAAAACCAGGCGAGTATTGAGACTGCACTTAAAGCTGAAGAAGTTCAATTTTCACGTACGCTGGATAATGGCATGCAAGAGTTAGAGTCGGCTATAGCCGTATTAAATGGCAGTACTATCCCTGGTGAAACGGTGTTTAAACTATACGATACATTTGGTTTTCCGGTTGATTTAACTGCTGATATTGCGCGCGAAAGAAATCTATTATTGGATATGGATGGTTTTGAAGAAGCCATGCAAGCTCAAAAAACACGCGCCCGTGCGGCCAGTCGATTTGAAGCTGATGCCGTGTTGGAATTAAAGGACAACCCTCAAACAACTTTTACTGGTTATGATCAACTATCTGAAGAGAGCTGTGAAGTTATTGCGCTCTATGTGGATGGTAAGTCAGTCGACAGTATTAGCAGTGGGCAAGCAGCGACAATTGTGCTTAGCCAGACACCTTTTTATGCTGAGTCTGGGGGGCAGATTGGTGATAACGGCACTTTATATAGTCAAACTGCAAACTTTGTGGTTAAAGATACCCAAAAACAAAGTGGTCAGTTTTTGCATCAAGGCGAATTAAGCGAAGGTGAAATAGTTGTTGGCAGTGTGCTTAAGGCGGCTGTTGATAGTGATGAGCGTCAGGCAACGGTGCTTAACCATTCGGCTACACACTTAATGCATGCGGCCCTGCGTAATATATTAGGCGATCATGTGATGCAAAAGGGTTCTTTGGTGAATACTGACTACTTGCGTTTCGATTTTTCTCACAGTCAGGCTGTTAGCCCCGATGAGTTAAATCAGATTGAAACATTGGTAAACCAACAGATATTACAGAACAGTGACGTCAGTATGCAGACAATGAGCGTAAAAGAGGCTCAGGCTCAGGGTGCAATGGCATTGTTTGGCGAAAAGTACGGCGATGAAGTGCGCGTAATCAGCATGGGGGCGGCTAATGATAAAGGCTTCTCCATTGAGTTATGTGGCGGTACACATGCCAACAGAACTGGCGATATCGGCTTGTTTAAAATCATTCAGGAATCGGGCATAGCCGCTGGAGTTAGGCGTATTGAAGCGGTTACTGGCTTAAACGCTTTAGAGTTGGTTAGAACTCAGCAAGAGCGCTTGAGGCTGATAGCAAATTTAGTGAAATCTGATAATGCTAATATTGAACAAAAAGTAGAGCACTTACAAAAACACAATCGCGATTTAGAGAAACAAGTTGAGCAGTTGAAAGCCAAGTTGGCCAGTTCAACGGGAAATGACCTTACCAGTCAAGTAAGCGAAATAAAGGGTGTGAAAGTGCTGGTTGCAGAAATAGAGGGGTTAAATAGTAAAGATTTAAGAGATACCTGTGATCAGCTAAAGAATAAGTTAGGATCTGCCGTTATTCTGCTGGCTGCATCAACAGATGGGAAAGTCAGCCTTGTTGCCGGAGTTACTAAAGATTTACTTGATAAAGTGAAAGCTGGTGATTTAGTGAATGCGGTTGCTCAGCATGTTGGAGGTAAAGGCGGTGGCCGGCCAGACATGGCTATGGCTGGTGGCCCTCAGGTTGAAAACCTTGATAAAGCCTTGGCTTCAGTTAAGCCTTTTCTTGAGAATATTCTCTAAACAATATGTTTTTAAACATTGTTTAATAAAAATGTGAACATACTATTAATTTATAAAAACGCCTGATATCATAATGACATTACTCGTACAAAAATATGGCGGCACCTCTGTCGCTTCAATAGAACGTATCAAGGCTGTTGCTGAAAAAGTCGCAGCGAGCAGTAAAGTCGGCAATCAGTTGGTTGTTGTGCTTTCAGCAATGAGTGGCGTAACAAATAAATTATTGGGGTGGGCCCATCAAGTTCAGGCTGAGCCCAGTGCGCGTGAGATGGATGTATTGCTGTCTACTGGCGAGCAAACTACCATTGCTTTGTTAGCAATGGCGCTGGAAGAATTAGGTTGCCCAGCTCGATCTTATACTGGTGGGCAGGTGAAAGTTCTGACAGATGGTGCGCATACAAAAGCTCGAATAATTGATATAGAACAGAAAAATATCAGGAAAGATTTGGACAATGGTAAGGTTGTGATTGTTGCTGGTTTCCAAGGGGTTAACGAAGCTGGCGAAATTACCACGCTCGGCAGAGGCGGTTCAGATACTACGGCTGTTGCTTTAGCCGCTGTATTAAATGCAGATGAATGTCAGATTTTTACTGATGTTGATGGTGTCTATACCACTGATCCCCGAGTGGTTGAGAATGCTAAACGATTGGACAATGTTACTTTCGAAGAAATGCTGGAAATGTCCAGTTTAGGGGCAAAAGTTTTACAGATTCGTTCAGTAGAATTTGCCAATAAATACAATGTACCTTTAAGGGTGTTATCGAGTTTTGAAGAAGGGCCAGGTACGTTTATAGGATCAGAGGATGCAAGCATGATGGAAATGCCTTTAATATCAGGGATAGCCTTTACCAGTGATGAGGCTAAATTAAGTATTTTGGGCGTGCCCGATATTCCCGGTATGGCCTACCAGGTGTTTGGTCCAATCAGTGCAGCAGGCATAGAAGTAGATGTCATTGTTCAAAATGTCGGTAATGACCAAACTAATGACATAACGTTTACTGTACAAAGGAAAGATACCGCTAAAGCTTCAAAAATTTTGCAAGCGATAGCAAAAGAAATTAAAGCTGAAGAAGTTCAGGTTGATGATAAGGTTGCAAAGCTCTCCCTGGTGGGTGTGGGTATGCGATCTCATGCGGGTATTGCAAGTCGTATGTTTGAAACCCTTGCAAACGAATCAATCAATATTCAATTGATAACGACTTCAGAAATAAAAATATCTATTGTTATAGAAGAAAAATATTTGGAGCTTGCAGTTCGTGCTCTACATGATGCTTTCGAGTTGGGAGATACTGAAACTAACTCAAAAGCTTAAGTCCCTTGATTGGGTATATAAATCCAACTCAATATGGTTGGTAGGAGGAGTTAAATTAGATGTTGATATTGACTCGCCGTGTAGGCGAAACGCTCATGATAGGCGATGATGTGACAGTCACAGTCTTGGGGGTGAAGGGAAATCAAGTGCGGATAGGAGTCAATGCACCCAAAGAAGTGGCAGTACATCGAGAAGAAATTTATGATCGAATCAAACAGGAGGCTGAGGGTAATAGCCCAGATGAAGATTCCGAAGACTAAAAACTAAGGCCATCAGTTCTTTCAAAAGTACGCACTTATGATATGTGCGTGATGCCTTCTACCCGCTACGGATGGCGGGGGTCTTCTAATTTTATGTCTAAAAATTCAGGTGTTTTCCTTTCTTATAATTTTATCAAAAAAGTGTCTAAGATTTAAAATCGGCTCCAATGAAATCAATGACTTACAGTGCCTAAAACAGTCTAAAATCTTAGGCAGGAATTCCGCTTTATCTTTTAAATATCATAAACTTAGCTAGATTTTCTACGCTTATATGATATGATTGCGCGCTTGTTGGGAGAGGTGGCCGAGTGGCTGAAGGCGCGCCCCTGCTAAGGGTGTATGGGTTAATCGCCCATCGAGGGTTCGAATCCCTCCCTCTCCGCCAGTACAACTAAAATCCCCTATAAAAATCAATAAGTTAGGTCTTTATAGGGGTTTTCAGCCCATACTTCAGCCCATATTTATTTCCCTTCTAATTAGTAATAAATTCCGTAAAAAATTCATTATTATTTTCACTCAGACTTCCTTCCTTGACTCAATCCATTGAGTAATTGAATCCTCATGCCATCCAATCGAACGAGCACCAGTCAAATGTAGTTGCCTGGGGAATCTCCTCTGTGCAATTTGCAAATAAATAGTTGAACGTGATAGCCCAGTTCTCTCGATTACATCTTTAAGTCTTAATATTTTAGCTCTCATTACTACATTCCTTTTTATTGAAAATACTAGGTTTCATAGTGAAGGAATAAACGCTATATAGAAAATTTACTATCCGCGAGAGTGAGTTTCTTAATTAAACATAAGTCTAGCCAGTGGTCTGTAAGTAAGTGAAATCCAATATGCTCCATATAAATTTTCTAGGTCCTTATCCAGAGAATTGTCATTGTTATGTTGCAGGGCTTGTCCTGAGTCCTAGGACTTGGGACAAGAGCGTGTGGGCGAATATTAAAAGTCAAACATAGGCTTATGAGAAACTGCATAGACTAACGGCAGAACATAGAGGGTAGACAGCAAACAAACTTGAAAAAACCGTAAAATACGGATAACATGGAATTTAGGTATTTTTACAAGAGAGGGACTTACTAATGCATAAAGTCACATCAGGTGAATTTCAAAAGGAATTTGGCCGTTTTCGGATGGAAGCCCATAAAGACGCAGTGATTATCACGAATCATGGACGCGATGATCTGGCGCTTATTTCAGCAGAAGAGTACGCTCGGTTACGACAACTTGACCAGCAAGCCTTTTATGCCAATGAATTGCCTCAAGAGGTTGTAGATGAGCTTGGCACGGTGAGCATTCCCAGAGAAGCCAAACAGTTCGACGATGAATATAAGGCATCTTAATTCATGTCTGAGGATACGCCAGAAATAGGCCTGGTTATTCGTCATGTCTATCTATGGCGAAATGAGAAACAACGGGGCCATGAAGAAGGGCGTAAAGCTCGCCCATGCTTGATCGTACACAAACGTCAGAATGAGTACGATGAGACCGAAGTATTCATTTGTCCCATCACCCACACCAAGCCCAGTAATCCAGCCTTGGCGCTCGAAATCCCACTCATCACCAAACAACGCTTAAAACTGGATGATGAACAGTCCTGGATTATCACCAGTGAGCTAAACCGCTTTACCTGGAAAGGCACGGATTTAAGACAAACCCAAACGGGCGAATTTGCCTACGGGTTTTTACCACATGGTTTGACTAAAGCCTCAGTGCGACAAGTTCAAAAAAATGCAAAAACTAAGACGTTAGATATTGTGAGCAGGGATGACCCAGTATTGCTTAAGGCCATCCGTGATTTAAAGAATAAAAACAGACCTAAGAACCCTAATTAAAATGGCGAATAGAAAGTTCTTTTCATAAGCCTTTGATAATGGAATGTTGATCGCATGAAGTTGACGGGATAAATGGACGTATGGGAGACAAAGTAAATTCCGCAGCAAGAAACAATCATTATGTGCCCCAGTGGTATCAACGAGGCTTTCTCTCCTCGTCTTCAAATAACCTGCATTATCTCGATTTATGCCCTGATACAAAAACCTTACCCAATGGACGAGTGATTACGATGAATGATCGTAAATCATTACCTACTTCTCAATGCTTCTATGAGGAGGATTTATACTCGACATTTTTTGGACAGTACATAAATGACGAAATAGAGAACAAGCTCTTTGGTGAATTAGATGATACTGGATCAAGAGCAATACGAGCATTTATCAATGAAGATATGTCAGATTGGCACAATCATTTTACGAATTTCTTTATGTATGTTGATGCCCAAAAGATTAGAACCCCAAAAGGGTTAAACTGGATAAGAGATCATTATCTAGAACTTGATCAAAATCGTTTAATGATGGAAATGCAGGCGATAAGGACTATACATTGCACGACCTGGACAGAAGGTGTTCGTGAGATTGTTTCAGCAAAGAACTCTCAGATAAAATTTATTATTTCAGATCATCCAGTCACCATCTATAACGTCGCTTGCCCTCCTGAAAGTGATCTGTGTTCCTATCCTAATGATCCAGCAATCACCTTAAAAGGCTCTCAAACAATATTTCCTTTAGATATGGATCATTGCCTTATTTTGACAAATTATGAATATGCCAAGAACCCAAAAACAGAAGATCCACTAGAAAAGAGAACTAATGCCCGTAATTTTCGTAATAGCCTGGTGCGAACAGATACCTTTATTAGAACTCGATTACTTAACGAGGTTGAGGTTCAGAGTATAAATCTCATCATTAAGGCAAGAGCACGTAGATATATAGCGTCTTCACAAAAAGAATGGCTTTACCCTGAAAAGCACCTACAACTTAATTGGTCTGAGATTGGACAAGTGCTACTCCCTCCGGAAGAGGAGCTGTGGCATTATGGGGGCGAAACATATGTTGGCTATGAAGATGGTAGCTCTTCATACCATGATGCTTTTGGCCGTACTACACCTGAAAACACCTATCTAAATAAACCAAAAAGAAAAGGGAAAATTGGTGCAAATGATTCCTGTATTTGTGGGAGTGGAAAGAAATGGAAAAAGTGCTGCAGAGATAAAACAGACGCTGAACGCCCCGCGTCTAATGTACGTTCGATTCGAGAGAGAAATTTAGCTTTTTGTCGTGGTATCGAAAAAATATTAGGGCTTACTGACTACAAAACATGGGAAGATGTAAGACGAGAGTTTAATGTTGAGCATGTAAAACAAATCCATGAGCATTTTAGTTTTTTATGGCCTGCTGATACCGATTTAATCAGCTTGCTACCAAAACCGGATAACACTCATAGGGCTGTTTATACCGGGATTATTGACCCTAGAACAATAACCGAATTTGCAGTAAGTTCAACTCTCTATTTTGACGAAATCCTTATACAAAACCCCTTTATGAACCCTAAAGGAGTAAAGCCAGACGACAGCCCAACAGAATCGCCACATCAATTTCTCCAACAAACACTTAAAAATGTCGTTTTGATTTTGACCTTAGAACCCTATATCGCAACTGGTTATATTAATTTTATTCCTGATCCATTATTTTTTGATGAGCATTTAAGATCAGAAATGATGAATATGGCTAAAGAGCGTACCAAGGGAATGAAGATCGAAGACAAGGACAAAGTGATAATGGAATGGCTCCATAATGATGATTTTAAAAGAGCGCACAACATGCTACCTAGATCATCCCAACGTGCTCTGTATAAAGAAGCTATGCCTGAGTTGTCAGATGTTAAAATTGAGGAGTTACTTACTTATACTGAAAATGAAAAAAAGAGAGACCCCCTTACATTATTGCAGGATGATATTTTTTCACCCGAAGATGGAAGGCAATTAATAATAATGAGCTTAAGTCCAAATTTTGAAATGTCATTATATATTGCTCAGCTTACAGGAGCCTTTATTATTACTGATAACCAGATACGCTGGAAAGAATTAATGGGAGCTCAGCATACTGAATATGGAATGGTTACATATGACTGGAGCGAATTAACTACATGTATTGGTCAATTTAATTACATCCTCAATAATCATTCAGACGTTGTTTTTCAACAAAGACAGGCCGGAAAACTTGGGGAAATAAGAAAGGTATTTAGAGATATATACTCAGTTATCCAAAGCCAGACATCATCAGAAATTATAGACGCAGCTAAAGAAAGGCTTATTCAGCAATTAAGTAAGGCGTATGAGAAATCTACTGCAGAATTAAAGGTAGGAGATAATGATGATTATTTTGGCACCTTTACCTGTGTTATCCCCAAAGGCGGGATAGCAGATAACAATATACAACGTTTGCTTCTATCATCTGGTAGTGAAAATTATCTAAATAATGTGCCAATGATAATTTTCATGGAGCATATTCATTCTGATGTTAAAAATACAAAATCAAAGTAGTTTACGATATGCCTGAGAAAAAGAACCAACATTTAGTGCCAGCATGTTATTTGCGCAATTTTGAAGCTGATGTGTCGAGAATGAGGGAGAAAAACCCAAAATTTACAGGCGGCATCTATGTCAACAATAATAAACTTACAGATAAATGGAAACTGAAGTCGGTTACGCATTCAACCTTTACTAAACCATATTTTTATAATCTACCCGAAGATAATCCTAAAAAACCGGTGATTGAGGATTACCTCTCAATTGTAGAAGGGGACTATGTAAAATATTCTAATCAAATTATCAATGGGGACATAGATAATGAAAATCTTTCATTCATGTCATACTTTGTTACCTTGCAGTTTATGCGAGTGGAATCGTTTATAGATGAGAATCAACACGCATGGGATAAAATAGCGAAATGGATGGATGACTTTGAAGGGAAAGAAAATCACAAAGACGTATTTAAAGATATTGTTAAAAGAGGGTTGATTTCGCAAGACCTTGGCCATGTAATCCATCCCCACGCAGTCATCATTTATAATGAAACAAATTTTCCATTTATAACATCGGATAACCCTGTAGTCCGCAGACAAATAAACATAACGGATGCTATACAACTGTTTCCAGGTATTCACCTCCAAAAAAATGATAATGAAAGTGTTGAATACCCCTTATTATTCATGCCAATAAGTCCAACTGTCGCCTATGTCTCATGCGAATTGATAAAACCATTGGGGCATTGTCATTATTCTATGAATGATTTAAGTCATATGTTTTTTTTAAACTATTATTCTATTGTTAATTCATACTACAAGGTGTTTTCATCGGTAATCGAACCTATGAAATGTGAGCGAGAATTGGCAGAATATCTGGCTAACGCCAATCAAACTTTGATAAAAATATATACGAAATCGAAGAGATTCATCATCCATGGCTCTATAGAGGAAAATGAGAATTGTATAATCACTCTTAAAATTAACGATAAACAACAAATCGAAAATATTAAAAATGGAGAGGATATACAACTGGTCGAAGTTATTAGAAATGGAAGAAGCATACGTGGTATGAGGGATTGTAAGGTAACTGCAATAGACTACGACAAAGGATTAATAACAATAGAAGCAAATTTCAAATTTTAAATTAAATGCAGTTCCATAATTTGGTACTGACAAGTTAGTTCTGCTTAAGTCATAATCTTCTGCTGAAAATCCAATACAGAGTGTATAAGCGCCATCGCTTTCCTCAGGAAATTATTCAATATGCTGTTTGGCTCTATTACAAATTCAATCTCAGTTATCGGGATATTGAAGATTTACTTTCGGAACGAAAAATTCAAGTGAGTTATGAAGAATTTCGACTTTGGTGTAATAAAATCAGACTAAAATATGCGAGGAATTTAAGAAGAAAGCACCACGGTTCTGGCGATACTCTTTATATAGGTGAAATGTTTATAAAAATTGGTGAAAGTAGCATTACCTTTGGAGAGCCGTAGGTCAAGATGGAGAGGTGGTTGATATATTCCTTCAAAAACGGAGGAACGGAAAGGGTGAAAGCCGATTTTTAAGAGGATATTGAGAAGAACACAGCAGGTACCTAGAAAAATAATTACTGATAAATTGGGGAGTTATCGAGTTGCTCACCTAGAATTTCTACCCGATATCATTCATACATACATCTCAGTATGCGCACAACCGTGCAGAACTTTCTCATGAGCCGGCCAGGATAGAGAGCTGGACATGCGTAAGTTTAAATTAATGGCACAGGTACAGTAGTTTCTGGATACGCATTCTGCCGTATATAATTTATTTAACCTTGATCGTCATTCCTTATTGGCAGAAGACTACCGAATGTTTCGTATGCGTGCCTTTGCATCTTGGGAAAAGGCCGCAGCTTTATAGCTGTAGGAAATGATAGTGTTTTTCGATTTAGATCGGCTAACTTGTCAATACCTTAAGATGTGGGATAGCTAAATTAACAACTGACTCTAACTATACTATATGACATATTAATCTTTTATATGGGGGATATTATGGACTAATATATAGTGCTATATTAAAAATCGTGATATTCTCTTAAAAGTCGAATATTTTGTATTTTTGTATAGTTAGAAGATTATGAAAAGTATTTCAAATAAACAACAACGGTTGGCAGTTCTTCTGAGGGCAACGTCAGGGACAATACGTGTAAAAGACGCTATGGCCGCCCTTGCTCTTGATCGCCAGCATGCCTCAAAATTATTGGCTGGATGGCACAATCAGGGTGCTATAAGGCGCGTCTCACATGGGCTATATGTCCCTGTTCAACCTTCGTCATTAGGCCAGACTCAAGTTCTTGAAGACCCTTGGGTGCTGGTTCCTGAACTTTATGAACCAGCTTATGTAGGAGGGTGGAGTGCACTTGAATATTGGGAACTGACAGAGCAGCTCTTCAGGTCAGTATGTGTGCTTACACATAAACGAACCGTTTATGGTGAAACAAAGCATCAAGGTATCAATTTTTTCATTAAATACATTTCTGGGAAGAACTTCTTTGGTACAAAAACGCTCTGGCGTGGAAGTGTCAAAATAAAAATCTCAGACCCTTACAAAACAATGTTAGATATTATTGATGATCCATATTTAGGTGCAGGGTTACAGCATTCACAGGACTGCCTGTCTGAATTTAAAAAAATATACTCCAAGCAAAGCGATCTTGACCAGTTATTGGAGTATGCCATTCAAATCAATAATGGTGCCTTGTTTAAAAAGCTTGGATATTTATCTGAACGACTTGAGTTTAAAGCATCATTTGTTAGCGCATGTGCTAAGCGCCTGACAACAGGGTATGCCTATTTAGATAAAAGATCAGAGAATAATAAGCTGATTACTAGGTGGCGGTTATGGGTGCCACAAGGGATGAGCAATGATTAATAGAGATGAAATTTTAACTGTAGCTGATGAGACCGGTCTCACTCCTAACGTAGTAGAGAAGGACTTTGTCTTAGGATGGCTTTTAGCAGCGGTTAATGCAAATTCAGCCCTATCTGATGCGTGGGTATTTAAAGGTGGAACCTGCTTAAAGAAATGTTATTTTGAAACATACCGATTCTCAGAAGATCTAGATTTCACCCTGAAGGATGCATCACAATTAAATGAGGCTTTTCTGAAAGAGCAATTTGGCTCAATTTCAGAATGGTTATATGAAGAATCCGGGATAGTTATTCCAACGGATAGACTTGTTTTTGATGTGTACGACAACCCCAGAGGATCAATCTCCTGTGAGGGGAAAGTATATTATGAAAGTTATTTTGCCAGTGGGAAACGTAGTATTCCGAAAATAAAGTTTGATCTAACGGCAGACGAAGTTCTTGTATTACCACCGTCAAGGCAAGAAGTTTTTCATACCTATAGTGATCTCCCGAAAGACAAAATATACATTAACAGCTATTCGTACCCTGAAGTCTTCGGTGAGAAGATAAGAGCCTTAGGAGAGCGGGGAAGGCCAAGAGATTTATATGATGTTATAAATTTGTACCGTAATGAGCAGCTTCCTTCTGCGGCAGTAATACAAGATGTGTTGGCACAAAAATGTGATTATAAAAAAATTACACTTCCCGATTATGCTGATATGGAAGCCTATAAAGATGCCATGCTAAATAACTGGGAACCTATGCTTGCTCATCAACTTCCTGCGTTACCATCATTGGATGTTTACTGGGAAGCTCTGCCTGAATTTTTTGATTGGTTGCACGGTAGAACCCATCAGCAAAGAGCTGTACTTGAGGAAGTAGCAAGTTCGGGAGAATTGTATAGGCCGGCTTATGGTCAGCTTGGGCTGAAAACTCTAAGTGGTAATTCACTTGAAATTATTCGCTTTGCTGCAGGAAACCGGCTTTGTGTAGAGCTAGATTATACCGATTTAAAAGGTAACAGGAGTTCCCGGGTTATTGAACCTTATTCCTTACGGCGGGCACAAAACGGGAATATCTTACTCTATGCAGTTCGTGTTGAAGATGGGGAAATTAGGGCATATAAAATCAACCAGATTAATGATGCATCTGTAACGAATAGAATATTTGTGCCTCGATATCAAGTAGAGCTAAGTCCAACTGGGAATATTGCTGAGGTCTCACGATCAACAGGGTCGTCTAGTAGTTTAGGAGCACCGAGAAGATCAACAAAGGTTTCATCAATAGGAAATAGAAGTCCACGACTACGGACAGCAAGCCTCGCATCTGGGCCAACCTATATTTATAAGTGCCCAGTGTGCGATAAAAAATTCAGGCGTAAAAGTCAAAACCCAAAACTTAATGCTCATAAAACAAAGGACGGTTGGCCGTGTGCAGGTAGAACGGGATATTATGAAAATACTATTTATTGAGATGTTGTAAGAGAGCAAGTGACTTGAATGTAAATAAAAATATGGATGTTGTTACAAGTCTTATTCGATACTTTGGATGTGAACTACTGTGACTGAATTGTTAAAAGATCATATTGAAAAATTAAAAGCTACTTTAATGATTTTAAAGCCAACTGGATCAAGCGGTTTTGAAGGGTTATTGGCTGTGGTTTTATCTGAGATTGGTGGTGTTCCATATAGATTGGCAAATAGTGGTTCACAGTACGGAATCGATGGAAAAGTCGCTTTTGAAGGTGAAAATATAGGCTTTGAAGCTAAGCGTTATGATAAGGCGATACCACGAACAGAAGTGCTATCTAAAATAGCGGAAGTCTCAATCAATAGCCCAAAGACTGATCTTTGGATACTTGGCGCTACAACAGCAGTTTCTAGCCAGTTAGCTGATGACATTACAAAGCTTGGTCAAAAAGATGGAATTGCAATTTTGATTTTGGATTGGTCTGATACAAACTTACCCCCTTTATCAGTTTGTCTTGCTATGTGTGCAGAAACAGTTAAAGAGTTTTATCAGTCTCAAAATATAGAAAGTCAAACTATCTCAGATTTAACTATGGCATTGACAGTCATTAAGGAGAGCTTGGGGTACAACAGTCATGCTGAAAAAATAAGATTAAACCTTAATATTCCAAGTCTAGGATGGGGTATTGCGAGAAGAGGAAATTCAAAGTGGTTAGAAGATGTATTTTCAGATAAAGCAATAGCAAGGAATCGTTTAGGGCAGCCTTTGGCGCCTTATGATAAGAAGAGTATTGAAGTGCTTGCTAGAGATTCGTTTGTCGACAAGTGTAGATTAACGTTACTAGATAACACTGGTAAAAAATTAATTGTTATAAAAGGTGACGAAGGACATGGTAAATCGTGGCTTGTTGCCCAATGCTGGTCCTCTTTTGAGGAGCGGCCGCTAATGGTACTCATTAAGCCTGAAGAGTTTAATGATGCAGCTTTACCATATGATTTTAAAAAAATATTACTTTCGAGTTTGATAAAACAAACTGGAGATGACTTATCTGAATTGTCCTTAAAAAGATGGGGAAGGCGATTGGAACTGTGGAAAAGCAGCCCTAGTTCCGGCATGTTAAAAATTATTGTTGTAATCGATGGCATAAATCAACGGCCTGGCACTGATTGGGGAAGGGTTATAGATGGATTTTGTAATGAATTAAATAAGATAGACGGGAAGTTGCTGATTACAACGAGAACTCATTATTACAATGGGCGTGTTAAGAACAGAGTAACAGAACCATCATTTGACTTGATCCTTCCAGAGTGGACAGAAGAAGAAAGAAACATAATTTTTTCAAAAAAAGGGATTAAAGCTAGTGAGATAAACCCGAAAGTTGCTGCTTCTTTAAGAAACCCACGCTTACTTGGAATTGCACTTGAATTATTAGACTCTGCTGAAATCAGGGAATTAGAAGAACTTTCAGTTAGCCGACTTCTGTTTGAGCACATGAGAGCCTCCGAACGGGATGCGCCTACTTTGCAAACAGTTCAAGAATTTGCCTTAAAGCTACAAAAACACGCTCAAGAAATTATTGGTAGAGTTGAGTCCGGTGTAATGGATGACCTTGGTGTTTTTAACGAAGAATTAAATTTTGTTATAGATGGGAGGTTTTTTATTCCAGTAGAAGGAGAGCCTTCTTGTTACGAGATTAGGGACGAAGGCATTACACTTGCTCTTGGTTTAGCCGTAATTTCTCATCTTACTAAAGCCTCTAGAAATAAACATGATCTTGATGCTGAATTAACTAAAATACTAGAACCAATAAGTGCTTTAGATCAAACTGCAAAAGTGGTTTTGGCTGCTATTACAATAATCTGCATTGATGATAACTATTTACCTGGAATAGGTTTGTCACTTTTAGGTGCTTTAGCTGAATTACAAAACCTAGATGAGACTGATTTTATATCGTTTTCTAGCTTAGTGGAAAAAAGGCTAAATATTTTTATGCAGTCAGCTAATAGACTTAGCCTTTCAGGAGGTAATCAGCAAAATTTTGACTGGATAGAAGCAGCCCTTTTACAAGCAAGTTGTGAAATGAATCTTTGGGAGGAAATGAAACCTGAGATTAAATTATGGTTAAGAATGTATTCGTTGTCACCTGAGATAGGCATGATGAAGCACTCACCTAGAGATCCTGCTGAGGAAATACAAGCCGAGCGTGAAAAGAAAAAGAAGCTACTCGATGAAAAATTAGCAGCTCTTTCAGAGTCAGAAATAGATCTGCAATCAAATTTAATAGAAACAGAAGGGGATTTAAATAGATTGTCAAAATTGGCTATCACGCTTATAGCTGGAAAGCCGGTGGCTCCGTTTGCAAAAGAAATTATTTTATGGAGTTTTTCAAAATCATTAAATTCAGGTCTCTGGGCTCCTCGTAAAGAATTAGCTTTTCTTACTAGGTTTAATTGTATTGATTGGCAGGTAATGAGAGATGCCTTATTAACTGCAAGTAATGTATTTGATAGAGATGATATTTCAAACACAGGAAAGTGGGCTTTTGTCACTATTTTATATGCAACGGGTGCAACCGTAGATGGAAGTAAAGCAAGGTGCCTAGCAGATTCTTTCAGGGACAATTCAGGAATTAAAGGATGGAGGTTAGTTGAAAAATATTGTGAAATTGATCCCTGCAACCCTGACTCTATTGATCCAACGAATGTTAAAGAAACAGCAAAACAATATCGAAATGTTCAAGTTGAAAAAGTTCGTCAAACAATGGGATATACAAGTGAGGATCATTTCTTTATCAGTGCAGGACTTGGTGTTGCCCGATTCGAACCCGAAATAGCTATAAATAAATACAGAGAGTTAGCAAACGATGTACTTAATCGGGTAGATTTTCCTCTAAGGCAGGGTTTATTCGAGTTAGAGAAGAATACAGCTATTTTGTCTAGAGAAATTGCTATTGCATCAGTTGAGAAATACAGAAATAGAACTTCTAGTGGTATTTTTAATGGCTTATCAGATGAAAAGACGTGGATTGCAGAATACTTTTTGAAGATTTCTTTTCCATTTTTGAGTGGAAGAGAACAGATTGATATCCTTTTAGACGACGAGGAATCAGAACATATTTCTTTAGGGCTTATGGATGTGTC
Organism: SAR86 cluster bacterium; assembly: GCA_002746215.1. Taxonomy (GTDB): domain Bacteria; phylum Pseudomonadota; class Gammaproteobacteria; order Pseudomonadales; family Pseudohongiellaceae; genus UBA5109. Next base: position 22,938 of record NVWI01000006.1, on the reverse strand, counting down.
AAAACCCCTTAAAGAAGACTATTTTGATTTTATTTTAGAAAGAGTATACAAAGAAAACGCTGAAAAGAAACTGTTTGTCCTCTTTGGTTTTGCCAGTGAAACACATACACCTATTTCAGAAGGGGCGCAAATTACGATAGGGAAATTATTAGGTGATTGTTCTAAAAGAGTCCAGTCTCAACTCTTGGCTCTTATTTGTAAAATAAAAAATGAGGAACTCATAAAACAAGTTGCGCTCAGTCAATGGGCTGTATTTTGTGATGATTCAAAAAAAGAATGGGGAGATTGGTACGGTTCCAATATTTTGATTGAGGCCGTTAAATTAGGTGTTGTGAATCTGTGTGACGCCTTAGATCGTATTTCTCCTATATTCTATGGGCAAGCATCATTAATGCTAGGCAAGGACAAAGCTGGAGAGTTGTCCAAGCGAATAGACATTTCAATTCAAAGCTTACTTAGTTTAGATGAAGAATTTGTTGTTCCTGATATAGAAATGAATATTAATTCAGAAGAATCACAAGAGCTATCTCGTTTTAGTGTAAAAGAAAAACAAGCTGATCCTGAAAATACTCGTGAAATATTTCAACAATTTAATGAAAGCATTGAAGACTTCGAGAAACGACAAAATAGGGCTTTCGATTCTTTTGAGTTATTTAGAAAGAAGCTTACTAGTGCTAAGGCGATGATTATTCTAGATCGTTTTAGGCTAAAGGAGTTTAAAGCGATAGTAGACACAGATGGAATGTTGGCTAAAAAAYGGCATAGGCTCTTTATGGCATTACCAGAGTCAAAACTTCCTATTGCTTATAACTTAATCATTCTATTGGCCTATTCATTAATAGGGAAAGAGACAAACAAGGCGATAGATCTATTTAATAGAGTTCAGCTCATTTCCCCGATAGTCCACTTTACATACGGAGTATCGAAAATAGGGATGGGAACTACGGCTATTTGGTCTGGAACTGACTGCTCTGAGTTAGATACCCTTCGATTTCAAAGGCTAGAGAGTATAAGAAATGACCATGATTTAGCATTAGAAGTGTTATCTGCTGGAATAAATGACAAGCAAGGTCTATTAGAGCGGTATATTGATGAAAAGTTATCAAAAGAGGAGCCTTCAGAAATAGCTCGAGGGATAATGGTGGCAGGATTTTCTGATAGTTCTTCATTTAATGATGATGTACTTAACCGCTATAAAGGCAGTAAAGGTTTTCTTGAGAATGTGTATAACGCAGCACATTATGCTTATGAAAGAAATCAGTGGGCTAGACATTGGTATTCTAAGATGTGTGCAACTGACGACCCTGGTGAATTTTGGCGCTTTTCTCTTCTATTGATGAAAGTAGTGGATGGTAGGTTTGAGGTTTGGAAACGCCTTGTTGGAGCTGAGAGTAAAAATATAAAGTTGTTTGGCCCAAGTTTAAATCAAAAGCTTCGACATCGTATTGAAAAGTGGGATAAAAAGAGAAAAGATAAATTGTTCGGCCAAGATGTCCCAAGCGCAGTGTTTCTAAAATAAACTTCATATTAAGTTTATGAGGATCTAGCTGATAGATGCGATGCTAGTATAGATTGTTGGACTTCAGTTACTACTAATCTGGGGGGATAAAACTAGGTCACTTGGGACCTCCATTAACTTTCTTTTCTGGATAGTAAGTTTATTGAGGTGTTAAATAATTATTCTGTGCATACTAACTTCAACTTGTATCGCTATTGCATTCTCAGGCCACACCCTAGGCCACACTTAGGATTTGGTTGAAAGTTGTGAAGTAAGGTTCCAGTAAAGAGAGAGTATGAAAAAACTTTTGGAATGTGCATATACACAAGGATCATAAACACACGCAGTTAAAGTGGCGAGATTTTGGTTAGGTCAGATCCCTCCCTCTCCGCCATTAAGTCTTTTCTCTTTTAGAAGTCCTTCTATAAAGTTTGTAAGCCTCTAACTTTTCTAAAGTTATTTTCTTATAAGTTTATAATTGGGACTCTCTAAAAGGGCTAATTTAGAAACAATTCCGCTTTTCTCTGAACGCACATTCAGTAGTCCCTTTTTTTAAAAAAAGAAACAACAAACTAGTAACTTTTGATTTCGAAAGTCAAAGCTGCAGTGCTTATGATTTAATGTGTTAGGACGAGTTGTTAGAAATTAATAAAGGCTTTGAAGGTATTGACAAGTTAACGTCATAAATTGAAAAATATTATCAATATTTGTATTTATGCTTCTACTGCCTTTCCCCAAGATGCAAAGGCGCGCAATCTAAAATATCGATAATTTTTTACTGAGACTAAATGTCTTCCAAGGTTAAATAAATTGTAGACAGCAGCATGAGTATTCAAAAATTTCTGAGCTTGTACTACTGATTTAAATTTTCTCATGCCTCGTTCTCTGACCCTAGTTGGTTGATGAGAAAGTTCTGATTTGTTATTAGCATATTACGAAGTATCATGGATTTTTTTTGGAATAAGCTCTCTATGAGCAACCCGGTAACTTCTTAATTTACCTGTCACTATTTTCCTAGGTTGAATTATCAACTATAGGGCGTTAACTTGTCAGTACCTTGCCCCAAAATCCTTTCAGTTGATTTAAATATCAGTAATGCAATTTAAAAGACCAATAAAGAGAAAGTAAAAATTAATGTTCCGGCAAGCATAATGATAACACTGTAAGGAAGGATGTCTTTGGCCCTAAGTTTGGTAATTCCTAATAAAGGTAAGGCCCAAAAAGGTTGAAGCATGTTGGTTAATTGATCTCCATAAGCTAAAGCCATAACGACTTTAGGGATGGATATACTTAATGCCTGAGCTGCTTCAGTAATAATAGGTCCTTGTACTGCCCACTGGCCACCTCCGCTTGGAACAAATATGTTGACTAGGCCTGCACTCAGAAAAGCAAACAAGGGCAGAGTAGTGGCATTTGAGATAGCCACAAAGCCATCGGATATTTGTGCTGCCAGTCCAGAGTAATTCATAATTCCCATGATGCCAGCATAAAGTGGAAATTGAATAATGATACCTGCTGCACCCCCAACAGCTTCTTGTATAGCAATTAGGAATTTACTAAAGCTGCCATGTAAAAGAATCGCTAGACCAAAAAGCAAGAAGTTGATGTAGTTTAGATCAATAAAACTTAATCCGGCAGAAGAAGGGTTTATCCAAATTTTTCTCAAGGCTAAAAAACAAATTATGAAGCCTAAAATTACTGCTGCTAGTTTTGAATGGTCAAGTCGTTCTGCACCTGTCGGCGCCACCATTGCTTGATTGTTTTTGGTAGCCTCTATAGGAAGCGTTATATCAGAACCTGGGTAGCGTTTTCCAAGGTAATAAAACAAACCAGGAATAACTATAAGCAGTAAAACTGATGTGAAAATATTCATGGGGGAGAGCAGGGTCTGTTCAATTCCAATTTGTCCAATTTGCTCAAACAGAAAATGGTTTACAGACGCTATAGTTAGTGGCGCGGAACCAGAAAAACCTCCGTGCCAACACATCATACCGCTGTACCCGGCTGCAGCAACAAGAGGGTAGTTAAGTTTCTGCCCATTAGCCTTTGCTCTCTCAGCAACTTTTCTCGCAAAAATCGCCCCAAAGACAAGACACAGTCCCCAATTAATAAAGCTCACGACAATTGTAAGAAGGCTAACCCAAAGAGCGGCTTTAGCGGAGTTTGTGCAGTATGTTGTGAAAATTGTAATGATCTTGTTGAAAAAAGCAGTTAATGCAAGTGCATGCCCCAGGATGAGGATAAGAGACATCTGCATGGTAAAGCTGAGTAATTCCCAAAAACCTGTTTCCCAATACTCCAGAATTTTAATTGAGTATGTCGAGATCTGATCTGTAGGATTTCTGGTAAAGAGTAAGGCGAGAACGTAGGTCAGCAAGCTTAGGATAATAGCTATCGAAAAAGGGCTGGGTAAGAATTTCTGGATAAATCGAATGTAAAGATTGCCTTCTTGCATAAATTAAAGATGAAGTAAAAAAGTAGGCAAGTCAACAGTCAGAGATCGAAGAATCTCTGACTGTTTTTCAAAACTAAGTACTTTTTCAGGTGCAAAATTATTGCATCAAAGTTGACCGGCCTCTTAACTGACTTGAATTCCACGCTTATCAGAAAACCTTCAATGTTCGATGACTTAGATTAAATTTAGAGTAGAACCATACAGTATATTTGAGTATTCAGGAGGGAAGTGGTGACGTTTGTATAGTCGATTGGATGGTTTCATGAGTTGAATTATCAACTAATAGTGAGTTAACTTGTCAGTACTTTTTTTACCCTTATAAAAACTGGCGAGCTATTTTTAATCATTGTTATTGTACGGATCCTACTTTGGCATAATCATATTCATATGACATCCCGGTAGTTTTATTTTCAATTGATCTGAAAGCACCTCCAGCATTACCACTACGAAGCGGGCTCATTATTACAGTAACTACATCACCCGGGTTTAGTGATCGTCTTGAGAACCCTGCACGTTGTAAATTTCCCGGGCTAGTCAATTCAATCCCCCACGTTTTTGATTCACTGCCATCTTCAGAGGCTTGCTCAACCCAAAGTATGACGTGAGGATTTGTCCATTGAAACGCAAGGACTGTTCCTTCTAATGGCTCAAACCTAGCCATATCAAACATACCGAATGAATGATGGCTGGCAGCAGGTAGCGACACACTAAAAAAATACAAGGCGAAGCCAATCGTTTTTAGGTTAGGGAAATGAATCATTTAAATTCTCCTATAATTCACAACAACTAAAATATAGAACCAGAAAACTACTCTGGCATTGTCGGCAAAAAAATAAAATTACCATCTTCATCCAACTGGTTGAAAGAATTTCCCTGTAAACAAATTCCTTCGATGATGTCGAATCCACGTACTCTTTCATAAATACGCCTGGTCTTCCACGGCTCGGTCAAAACATGCGGCGCAGTTATTCCAATATCAACATACATCGTATCGGGGCCTGCAAGATAGATTCGCTCTACAATATGCATATCACCGCCATTGTGTACGCCTGTTCCCTCTGTAATTGCTATAAAAACTTCTGGAAGAATTCCAACCGTATCCACCACCAAGGTGTCATCGTCCCAATAACCAATAGAGTGACCATGATAAGTAGGGTCAGGGTATTCCGGGTGTTCTCGGCCATCGGTATAGATGCGACGCAGCCGGTTACTGTCGGATTCACCAAGCAAGGTGACTCGACCTGGAGTGAAGAGAACTTCAAAGGCGTTGTGAGAGATTAACATCCAGGTTGGCATCCCCTCAGGCAGGCAATCATTAAAAATGCCCGCTGGGCGTCCAGCCACATCTTCAGCTAACATAAAGCTGATTTCTTCAGCAGAGTTGTCTGTCCACGGTGTTGAATTTTCGACTGCTTGAGCCCTTTGGTCCGCAACATCTGGTGTCCAAAGCCCGCTCCAATCGGGCAAGTTAGCAAGATCTGCAAAGCTCTGCCCAAGAATCTCTCCTCCAGTTTGCGCAGGTGCTAAGGAAGGACTTAGTCCCGTTACAGAGCAAAGTAGAAGAGTCAACAGAACGCGCTTAGTTGTATTCATCATTTATTAAGTTTCCAGAATTAAAAATGAAGGAAAATGATTTCATAAAAAACACCTTCGTAAAACATTGATCGAGTGGTTATCATCGATACTTGGTTAGTTAAATCTCTGCTTTGGGTGGCCAGCGGACATTTAGTTTAGTCTTCTTTCATTCAAAAGCGCACATTAAAATTTGAGTATAAGTCCATTGGGTATTGGCAAGTTCAGGCATTAAATCGAAAAATATTTTAATTTTCTATATCCATTTCAACATTACCTTGTTCATTGATTTGATATCTATTGCCTTCAAAACAAGAATATTCTTGAATATAAAAATCTTCTGGTGCTCTTGAGTATCGCTTTATCGTAATCCATTGGCGATCAAAAACAACAGGATCTTCGAGTGTAACTTCTACTTCAAAATAATCCGGTGTCAGTTTCTGCATTCGCATGCTCACAGTTAATTGATCACTATGGGGTATACCTGTTGTATCAATTAAGGTGTCATCTCTCATACGAATAGTATGGGTTAGCAGAGTATTGCCTTCCCAATATCCAGTGGTATAACCATTGTAGCTAAGAGGTGAATTTTCAGGATGTGGTCTTCCATCCAGGAAAATCCTGACTGTCGATTCGCCCCATTCTGCAAACCAATTGATTTGATGTTCAGTTTGTAGGATTTCTCCAGGATAAACCATGCCTAGGAAACGTGGAAAACCTGCTGGTAAACATTGAGAGGTTGGGTCATTAGTAGATCTTCCTGCATCGGCATTAGCTTGCCGTTGCCTCCAACGAGCCATGTATTCAGGTTTTAGTGGCGGCATTTGTTCTCTTCGTCCCATTGAAGTATCAAAATGAATGCCACCTGATGCGTTTACCCAGATACCATTAAAATTACGTGCAACTTCCGGCGTCATTTCTACAGGATCAGGAGGTGGAATCAAAAATATAGTTGATCCTCCTTGCGAAACTAATTCATCTTCTTCGACATCAATAGCTTGGAAGCTAATAAACCTAGCGCCTGACTCGCCATTGTGAAGAGGGTGTATCTCAACTGAAATCAGATCTCCCGGCTTAAGCGTTGATTCATCCCATCCTTGTCGTGAAAGCATGTTTTTGGGGCCATGTTCCAACTGCCAATCTGTTTCACTGCCATCATTATTGGTAACAGTTAAAACCACCCATGAATGTGGATTGGTCCAACGAAATATTTTAACAGCACCTGTTAGAGTCGTTGGATTATTACGATCAAACATTGCAAATGAATGATGAGCATAAATATTGCCAGAAGCTACTAACGATATAATAAATACTGTAATTGTGAATTTTATTTTTTGCGAAAATCTTGTTTTCATTATCATTTCCAAGTTGTTAGTAAAGCAATACTTAAAGAGGTAGTTGAAAATAAGGCTATAAATATTTAATTAATCTATCAGTCCAGGTAAGGCAAGCGTATCTTCAAAAAGGCAATTGGCTTCTCTTACATCAGAGCGTAATACTCTGTCGCGAAACTTAGTATGTTTCCACTCTCCTACCCAGTATTCTGGATCAATAAAAACATATTCAGTCATCAAAGTGTTGCCATCATTAATTATGCTAATACGCTCTATAATCTTAAGTTGAGTGCCTGTTTTGACGCCTGCCTGTATTAAATGCTTTTCATCAGTAAAGCCAGTGGTCTCAACTACAAGTATGTCATTTTCCCAATGGCCTATTGATTCGCCTGCCCAATTTCGATCAAGTAAATTCTCTGGCACTGATTCACGATCATCGAGGAAAATAACTCTGTATTCGTTATTCAATCGCGAGACCATAAAAATTGCCGTTGGATATTGAAGCATCATCATTGAGCCGTAACGTGTCATCATTCTAGGCATGCCTGCTGGATAACAAAAAGCTGTAGGATCCTCAAAACGACCACCGGCATCTGTGGCAGCGATATAAGCATCATGGTAAGCCTCACCTTTAGCTGTGAACTCAGGGCTTGGTTTAAATTCAAAAGAACCATAATTTGCACGCCAGTTATCTTCACCTCGAAATTGCCATACACCAGTGAGGTTGAAGCCTGGGGCTGGGCGCTCCATTGCCAAATTGTCAGGATCCAATGCTCCAAGCATCAAGCCTGTAGCTGAGCTATCGCCAGGTGCCAAGCCTTCAGAAACGATAGGCAGTGCAGGTGGTCTAGTCTTTTCTTCACGCATCTGAATGGTTTCATTTTCCGGAGGAGGCTCATAAGGCATCAAGGCTGGGTATACCAATCTCGGCCGTGTTAATTCCGGTGTGTTGTCTTCACCACCCATTGCATAGGTAGTACCATCTTCACCAATCATTCCCTGAATGAGTCCTCCTGGCCTTCCTGTTTTTAGTGGATACATTCTAATAGTGATAGTGTCACCTATAGTGACTGAATTTTGGTCAAATCCCGCTCTTCGCATAGCTGCAATACTTTGCCCTTCAATACTCCATAATTCCTTTTCACCACTATCATTCTCAACCTCCATATTTATGACCATATGCGGATTTCGCATAATGAAACGTGTTACTAGTCCAGTTTTTTGAATAGAAGCTGTTTGGTCGAAGACAACGGCAGAATGATGCGCCAAACCAGTATTCATAAAGCAAGAAACTGATAGTGTGTAAATTAAAAATTTAAGAAATTTATTCATAAGGTCCTACTGTAAATTAGAGGGGTGAATTTTCATCATATTTTGTTCTATTATTTTTTTGAAATTAAAAGTGAACTCCATGCTGGGAGACAGTGTTTTAAATATTTGAGTGTATATTTACATCCAGATATTAACAAACAAGTGCAAAATATCTATAATACGTCAACTTTGTCAAGTGTATTCTGGATAAGATGATAATTATTTGAGGAGGTGAGTGAGCCGCGGCTGCACTTGCTAACCGTTTTTGCTTTATAAAACGAATTATTCAATGAGGGTTTTGGGCCAGTAAACCATCCCATGAGGCCATAAGCGCAACCGCTATACAACTGCTTGCTCAAAACCAAAATAGAGTTGATGAAAATTTAAAAACACTGCTAAGTTGAATGGAATTGTTTCAATGTGAAGAGCATTAAGAATGCTGAAATTTATAAACGTTTAATCTTCTTAAGCTAATGTTGTAAATTATGAAATATGTACAAGGCCGACTTTGTAAGCATTTAAATTGACCAGAGACAATTAGCCTCAGTTATCTTCGCACGTAAAATTATGGGTAGAGAGGGCGCAGGCCCAATCGATAGAGCTCGGTCAGCTCCCAAGGTGCTCTAGCGCGATCTGCATCACTGAATGACTCTAACCATTTAGGTAACCATTCGACTGTACCGGGGAGTAATAAGAGCATCGCTGGTATTCCGGCATCCACTTTGGTCAGGCTACCTTCAGCTATTCCTTGTTTGTAGATTTCAAGATAAAGGCTTGTTAGGTGACGCTCTGACTCTCTCAGCTTTTTACTCACAGCTTTAGGCTGACTCTCAAGTCCTGTGAAAGGGCGGAACGGAGCTATATCACTACGCATACTCGCCTCGGCTAAAGCGTGGGCAGCAGCAGATAGGGCGTCAATGCGGGAGCCCTTGTAGGCGTGTACGCGCGTACCAATGTCTTCGTAGAAGTTGTATGCACGTCGGTAACACTGGTCCACCAGTACCTGTTTGTCTCCTATATTGTGGTAGATCAGCTTCTTTGTAACACCTACACGCTGAGCAATCTCATCTAAGGATGTGGCATCCACACCCTTCAAATTGAAGAGCCATGAGGCTGCAGATAAAAAAGCCTCCTGTCGTGCCGCCAGCATTACTTCTTGGTCGAATGCTTGCCAAGCCGGCACACTCATCGGTGACAGAGTAAACGGAGTATAATGGATGGGTGCTGAGCGGTCCGCTGCTATGCCGCTATGGAGCATGGATTTGATAGTCTTGATTAAATCATTCCGGCTTAGATCTCTTGTTTGGTGGATCTTTGTAATCCAGGAGATGAGACCTATGATGGCTGATGCCACTAGTTTTGAATGACAGGGACGAAGCTCCTTACTATTGATACCTTCATCAAGTATATCAGCAAGGTTTGTTCTTAGATTGTCATATAGTTTAAAGATCATGCTTCGTTGATCCGTCCGCAGGAAAGACGGTTCACTGAGCACCGCAAACTCTGGCTGGTCCTCGTTGAGTATGCTTTCGATAAAGATTTCGATAGCCTCGAAGGTTCCTGAGGAGCGTCGGCGGGCTTCGTTTAGTCGAAGTGTTAGTTGCTCACATGAGCGGCGATAGCACTGGAAGACGAGATCCTGTTGGTCTTCGAAGTAGTAGTAGAGTGCGGAACGGGAAATCCCGAGGCGTTTTGCTATTTCAGTGAGTGAGGTTTGCGAAACACCCCGTCTATTTAACGCCTTAGCTCCCTCATCCAGCGCTCGAATCAGTTTGATTTCGCGAGAGGTGAGACCATTTAGTTCTCTCTTTTTCATATTTCCTTACCTAACATCTAAACCTTTGCAATGAGAGTGTCTTCATTATACCCATTCATCAATATAGTTTATGCATCCTCGATAAAGTTAGACTAATCAATATGAAAATACTTTAATGTTCTTTATGTCCGGGCACTGGTACGGGCCACTTAAAGCAATAGATTACCTTACTCTCCACTAGTTAGATTAAAGCAAATATTCGATGTGCCCTTATTTGGTTAAAGGTTTCCCTTCAAATTAGTTAAATGTTTTCCCTCCAATAGAAAAATAAATTTCCACCATATTTAATTTACTTATTTCAGATGAGAGCCTAGGTGGTCTACCAAAAATCGGTGGTGATTCACTCGTTAACCAATCTATTATTTATTCCTTTAAGGAATCACCTTGACATAAATTGATAAATAGTAGATATTTTGCACTCAAGTGTTAAATTTTAAAGTGCAAATTTACACTTAAATGTTAAATAGCGAGCTGAAAATTAGAGTTCGCAGGTTTTATTTTAAAAAAATAACAAAATTTATTAAAAGTAGGGGGGTTATCTAATGAAAACAAATAAACGTTTTTATCTTCTTGGAATAGCAGGGTTGATGAGTTTGAATGCTGGGCCTGTTGCTGCGCAGCGTTCAGCGCCTGCCTTAGAAGAAATTGTAGTCACAGCACAGCGCCGGGAAGAAAATTTACAATCTACGCCTGTTTCAGTCGCTTCATTTTCCTCTGATCGTTTAAGGGACATGAGTGCAACCAGTATTGCTGATATGGCTGCTTTTGTTCCTAACTTGAGTTTAGGAAATGCAACAGGCAGAGCGGCTGATAAAGCGGCGATTTCAATACGTGGCATAAATGAGGCGCTTGGTTCGATTGGCACCTCGCCTGCAGTGGGTATCTATATCGATGATGTTTATTACGGCCAGCCACAAATTCAGTTCTTAAGGCTTATCGATGTGGAGCGTGTAGAGATTCTTCGTGGTCCTCAAGGCACTCTCTTTGGAAGAAACAGTCTTGGTGGTGCTATCAGATACATTACAGCAAAACCAGAATTTGATGATGTTTCCGGCTACGTTAGTACAACGATGGGCGACTATAGCCGCATGGATGTTAGCGGTGCTGTCAATATTCCTTTCAGTGATACTGTCGCGCTTCGCCTTAAAGCGGCAACTTTGAGCTCAGAAGGTTATGTTGATCGCTTGGCTGATAATCAAAGCTTGGGCGCAGAGAATACACAATATGCGAGTGCGCAGTTGCGCTGGCAGCCTTCAGACCGACTGGATGTGAACCTAGGTGTTGATTATACCTTGCGAGATACCGATACAGGCCCACAAAAGCTGATTGATTATTTCAATTTTAATGGCGGCTTTGCGCCAACGGGTGGAGATGGTGGTCCGCCTGCCTTTACTGGCGGGGCTGCAAGTTCCAGGGCATGGAACAGTGTCTGGGGTGGTACTTATAGAGAATATAATGCTGAAATTCCAAACAGTTTGTATCAAGTGGCAGGTACTGGCTCGATGCCAAGGCTGCGTTCAGAATCTACAGGTGTCACGCTAAATATTTCTTATGACATCAATGACTCAGTGAATCTTAGATCTATTACTGGTTATAGAACAGTTGATGATTACCGTCACAATGAGCTTGATGATTCTTCGGTCGCTATTGCTATCTTTGATGACACGACAGAAGAAGGCGTAGATTTTTGGTCTCAAGAATTTCAATTTAGCGGATCAACTGAGAGACTGAACTGGACTGCAGGAGTCTACTATTCTCAAGAAAACCCCTATTTGCAAGGTATTGATGGCCGTGATCCACGGGCAGGTTTTGCCTACGGGGCAATTAATACCAATGATACTGGCAACATGGAAATTACCCACTCGGGTATCTTTGCGCAGGGTACTTTTGACATAACTGAAAAACTGGCTTTTACTCTGGGGCTACGTTATGCGGAAGACGAAAAGGATTACCGTGTAAGTCAAGTCGCTACATGGGACGCGGCATTGGCTGCTGAGGCTATTGCTTTAGGTTTAGCCCCGCTAGCGCCACCGGCCTCTTTTGGCTGTGACGTTGTCACCCTGGGAACCTGTGTCAGTATTCCACAAGTTAGAGCGACTAACACGCAGAGTTCTTTCACTCCTCGAATAGCGCTTGAATATCAATGGAATGATGACCTAATGACTTATGCTGCTGTGAGTGAAGGTTTTAAAACTGGTGGTCCAAATGATACGGCTGAGGATATTGGCATATCGTTCCCTGCGGAAGAAGTAACATCGTACGAAATAGGGGTTCGTAGCGAAATGATGGATGGACGCCTACGCGCTAATGCAACGTATTTCTTTACAGATAATACTGACAAGCAAATTACTGTTGCGCCAACAGTTGCCGCTCCCGGTAGTGCTGGTTTTGTCAGCCCTTGTTTTGGTCGTTGTATCTTTAGTGCGGGTGATGCGGAAATTCAGGGTATAGAAATTGACGTGGCATTTGCGGCCACAGAGCGTTTACAACTTCATGGCAACCTCGGGACTATAGATGCTAAATGGGTAAGAGTCGTTCCAGGTGGGCCAGCAAGACTGGGTTCAACGATGGCGTATGCCCCAGAGTTAAGCTACAACGTTGGTGGTGTTTACCACTTACCAATGGCAAGTGGTGCCAACCTATCATTCTTGCTTGATTATTCCTTTAAAGATGAACAAGAGTCTAGTCAGCAGGATTCAACAACTCTGACCATACCTTCTTATGATTTACTGACGCTTCGTTTGAAGTACGAGGATCCTGACGGAAGATGGGAGGCCAGTGTTTTCTGTACTAACTGTGCAGATGAGGAGTATATCACCGGTGGTAATGCATGGGGTGGGTCTACTGATAACACAGTGTTCAACTATAAGCCTGCAAACCATCCGGGTTTTCTTGGTGGGAATACATCACCTAACTTTATTGTTGTTCCAGAAGTTAGCTATGTCCTCGTGGGAGCTCCACGCATGATGGGCGTTGATTTCAGATATAACTTTTAGAAATTTTATATAGGCATTTGCCTGCCGACTCTCATCAAATTATGAGAGTTGGCTTGTATATTAAGAGGAAGCGTAAAAAATGACAGATAAAGTAAATATAGCTCTTTCCAAACGAAGTAGAGGGGTTTTCAACCTTCTAGGGGTACTGATTTTTTCTGCTGCAGTCGCTGCTCCAGTTTGGGCTCATCATTCGTATGCCATGTTTGATTCTAGTCAAGATGTTACACACATAGGCGTGGTCAAGAGGTTCCTTTGGACTAACCCTCATAGCATTTTAATAGTCAGTATACCTAACGCTGAAGGGGAGCTTGAGGATTATTACTTTGAGGCCAATGGCCCAGGTTATCTCGCTCGTAATGGCTGGTCGCGTCAATCCCTAAAACGTGGTGATGAAGTAACGGTGGTGTCGCATCCATTAAGAGATCCAGAGGGCTCAGGAGGGGATTTACTGACCGTAACTTTACCTGATGGGAGTATGTTGTTTGCTAAACCTGGGGCATCGGATCCAGCCTCTCAGCTTGATCAAGGAGGCAATCAATGAAATATAGAGTAATTTGGTTTGGTGTTCTAACTATGCTTGCTTGTCTTAGTAATGGGTCTTTAACGCTAGCCCAAACGGCCCTTGATGGGCAGAATTTGAGTGCACTTTCTCCGGAGAACCTTGCTAAACCCAGACCTGCTGCACCATTCGATATGACAGGGACCTGGAACATGATTATAGATCCGGCGACAGGCATGCATGAATTCTCACCTCTTCCCGAACTTACAACTGCTGCTTCAGAGGCGCTGGCTCTAACACGAGAGTGGGAGGAAAAAGGTTACGAATATAGAGATGATCCAGGTGCCTGCTGGCCGCTAGGGATGCCACGGACGATGACGCGCTTCTGGCCAATATCAAATATTCAGCTCCCTACGATGATTCAGCAGACGGCGATGTTTAACAATAGTATTCGCTGGAYATATACAGATGAACGTTCACACCCATCGGAGGAAGATTTAGTCTACACCTATAATGGTCATTCGATTGGCTGGTGGGAGGGTGACATACTTGTAGTCGACACGGTTGGTATGACTGATGATCATCACTGGATTCAGGCTGGAATTCCTGCTGGACTGGACCTGCATATCGTTGAACGGTATCGAATGGTTGGGGATGAACTTCAAATTGAGTTCACGATGACTGATCCGGGTAACTGGGAGGGAGAGTGGGTGAACACTAAAAGATTTCTCCGTGAGGATCGAGCCGATATTGAGGAACATGTTTGTATTCTTGAGCAAATGCAGTTCATGCCTAGCTTTAAATATAATATCCGCGAATAAATAGCAAATACCGAATTAATAGAGGAAAAAATAATGAGGATGAAAACGTTTAGTCGTTACACCCTGATCTTAGTAACTATGATTGTGTCTTTACCTTCAGTACTAGCTCATCATTCGTTTGCTATGTTTGACAGTAGCACTGAACTCACACTTGAAGGGAGAGTGACCGAGTTTCAGTGGACCAACCCTCACTCCTGGTTGCAAGTAGAGATTATCAACGCCGATGGTGAAGCAGAAGACTGGGCCATAGAAATGCTGAGTCCTAGTGTGTTGGGAAGGATGGGTTGGAAGAGAAACTCGTTGGCTAGAGGTGATGAAGTTAGAGTTGTCATCCATCCGCTTCATAGTGGTGCGTTTGGAGGAAATATGGTTCGTGTTATTAACACGGGAACTGGTGAGGAAATAGGCGGCCCAGGAAGATGATATTAAAAAAATCTTATTTGTGTTTGGTCCTGCTATTGACTTTCAGTTTGCCTGTAAGTGCCCAATTTCCAACGGTTTTAATTGAGGAAATTGAGCCTATTGAACATAGCCCACTACGGTTACCAAATGGTGATCTAAATATTTCAGGATTCTGGATTACACCTGGCGGGTTGCTGGATGTCTATCATGGCCCTAGTGGTGTCAGTTCTGTACCTCCTGGGACTGAAAGAAACGTACGCAGGATACGTACTGATATACCAGAAATGAATTCGCCCTATGCTGAGATGTATTTAGATGCGGTTGAAAACCCTGTTGATCGCGGTCTATTATGCTTACACGCTGGTTTACCCGCCATGATGGGTGGGGTGTATGGTCTCGAGATACTTCAATCTTTTGGTGTTATTGCTATTACCTCTGAATGGGGGCCTTATACCCGTCGTATTTGGATGAATGAGGAGCACCCTCCAGTTGATGAAATTAATCCGACTTTTGCCGGTCATTCAGTAGGGCATTGGGAAGGAGATACCTTGGTCGTTGATACCATAGGACTTCATGAAGATTATCCGCTTCACAATAGTGGAATTCCACACAGTGCTAATACTCGGATTGTCGAGCGTTTTAATATGCCCAAACCCGGTGTAATGGTACTTGAGATTAGCATTATTGATCCCGAAGTTTTTGTTACCCCTTGGGAATACAGCTCTACTTTCAAATACGAACCTGATTTTCGAATTCAAGAATATGTCTGTACAGAGAATAATCGATCAATTGAGTAGCATAATTTCCAAATAGTCCCCCTTTGCCCCTCTCCTTACTTGTAAGACAAGGAGGGGGTTTTTTAACAAGATAGTAAATACGGTTCATTAAGACAAAAAATAATGATGTTTACTCGAAGAATGGCCTTGAAAATCGGCACCGCAGGTATGCTTTGTGGCCTGACAAACTTATCAGGAAGCGCTCTAGCTTTAACTTTGAACAAAAAACAAAGAATACCTTTGCAGGGTATTTTTGACAGTAACTATGAAGAAAGTAGAATTTTTTCAGAAACTTTAGCAAGCCAGGGTATTGCTTTATTGGATATCAAAGAAAGTCTTGGCGCTATTTGGTATAGCAAGCTTCGTAGTTCTCTGATGGAACAACCCAGGGCTTTATTTGGATTAACGAATCGTCTTTCCCTTTTCTGTCTTGAAGAGTTAGCGCGCGATCTTAATATGAAAGTGCATACGCGCATTGATCATTTAATCGACCAGCAAGGCCGTGTCGAACATCTACCCGTAGGGTCGGCAGTACTTAGTGAAGCCACTAAATTGCTTGGAAATAGTGCAGGTTTTGGTAGAACAATTGCAGAAGCTACTGATTTAGCATCTAAAACATCCATATCTTCCAAGCAATCAGAAACATCAGTACAAAAAATAACCGGCCCGTACGCTCCTTTGAATAAAACAGCTTTGGTTACGTGGGTGATCAGTTAAAAATTTTATAGGTCTAAAAAAATATAGAGGAAATTTGAAATGGCATTACCTCCAAATCTAAGCGAAGCTGAATTCGCAGCTGCTCTGAGAGAGTTCGAAGCAGCAGTGGGCGCAGACTGGGTATTTAGCTCAGATGAAGACGTCGCTTTATACCGTGACTCCTACTCTATTTACTGGGGTGAAGAAGAAGAAATAATCGCCTCAGCGGCTGTAGCCCCTGCTAATGTAGAGCAAGTACAGAAAATCGTGCACATAGCTAATCGCTACCTTATACCAATATACCCAATTTCCACAGGCAGAAATCTGAATTATGGTGGTGCCGCACCTACATTGACGGGTAGTGTTGTAGTAGACCTGAAACGCATGAACCGCATCTTGAAGGTTGATGATAAGAGGAATTTTGCACTGGTAGAACCTGGGGTTTCCTATTTTGATTTATACAACTATATAAAAGAGCATGATTTAAAAGTCATGCTTGATATTCCTGACCCTGGTTGGGGCAGCCCTATGGGCAACAGTCTTGATCATGGTGTTGGTTATACTTTTAGCCCGTATCGAGATCACTTTGGCGCACACTGCGGGTTAGAAATTGTTAGTGCAGAAGGTGAGTTAATTCGCACAGGCGCAGGTGCTATTCCAGGTTCAGATGCTTGGCAAGATTTCCATTATGGTGCAGGTCCAACAATCGATGGTCTGTTTGCACAATCGAATTTTGGAATCGTTACAAAAATGGGTATCAAACTGATGCCTCTGCCAGAAACTTACTTAAGCGGCACAGTAACAGTTCCTCGTTATCAAGATTTTCAGGCGATGATTGAAGAAGTCAGCTATCTGGAAGATTCTTTTCTGATAGGTATGCCATCATATGACAGCCCAGTGGGTGGTACTCCATTTGGTCCCTCTCCAATTACTGAGCTTATGCAAAACGGTTGGCCTAGTCTTGAGCAACTTGAGGAGTTTGTAGTTGCTCAAAATAAACCTGCCTGGTCTGTGACTCTTCAATTTTATGGCCCTGAAGAAACAGTACGTGCAAATTGGGCTGCTGCGCAGCGTCGATTTAGAAATAAAATTCAGGGTGTTGATTTCCAGGAAGGTGATTTCTACAATTTACCTATTCCTGATGAAGACATCCCTGCTTTGCCAGATAAAGTGCGATTTGGCATTCCCAACCTGGAGGTTTTTCATCTTGTAGCTAGAAATCCAGCGACAGATAATGGTCCACCTGATGGTCATGCTGACATGTTCACCATGACACCCAGAACTGCAGAAGGAGTGCATACTGCTGCTCGAGTTTTGGCAGAAGCTTTTCAAGAATTGGGATTTCCACCTGCAACTCACCCTTTTTCAGCTCCTGCAACTTATTATTCAAGAGCCTTTGTTGTGGCAATATTATTACCAACTTGGAGGGATGCGAGCAAAAATTCTGCTTCGCGAGAACTTTATGGAAGATGCCTGGATAAAATTGCAGAAGTTGGTATGGGTACCTATCGAACTGCGCCAGCTTTCCAGGATCAAGCCGTTAGTAAATACAGTTTTAATAATAATGCCTTGCTGAAATTTCAGGAAAAATTGAAAGATAGCATTGACCCTAATGGCATTATTTCACCAGGACGATACGGTATCTGGCCAGTGAATATGAGGAATAATCGCGGATGAGTAAATTAACCATTTTTTGTTTTACTCTGATTTTTTTTGTTTCTGGCGTACAAGCTCAAGAGATCACCTTCGCGCAAGCAAGTGGAAAAGTTGTATTTGATAAATGGTGTACTCCTTGTCACGGTCGGGTGGCTGGTGGGCTCTTCGGTGGATTTGGAGCGAATGATTTACCCGGTACTTCAGCCCTGGGGGTGAAGTACAAAGGAGATCTGCCAGCAGTACTGGAAGATCGTACCGATTTAGTGCCCATTTATATCAGGACAGTCGTTAGAAATGGTTTGTACGGTATGCCAATTTCTCGTAAAACTGAAATCAGTGATGCTGAGCTAGAAGGTATCATTGCTTACCTGACACAACCACGCTAACTAGAGTTTTATAAACTTTACTTAATCGCTAATCAGATATTAGTTTCAGGGGGAATATGAAAATATTATTAAAGATAGCTTTTTTATTAGTCTACGTAACAGCTAATGTACAAGCCCAGGTTCCTGAAATTCCTTATGAATCAGTGCCTAATTTTCTGAGAACAACACCTGATAGAAATTTTGGTGAGGTATTGGGCGTCACTGTCAATTCCCAAGGACACATTCTAGTTCTGAACCATCCCGGTAATGCCAATTACGGCCCAATATGGGCCGGCACGACTACTGAACTATGGGAGTATGATGGCAACGGCAATTTTCTCCGTGAAGTTGGTAAAGGTGTTTATGGTTTAGCCTATGCCCATCAGGTTGTTTACGATCAGGATGACAATCTATGGGTTGTCGACAAGGCTTCAAATAGCATAATGCAGTTTGACCCTGAGGGTTATGTCGTAATGAATCTCGGAAGAAGAGAAGAGGGTTATCATGGTGACGTCGTATTACCTCACCCTTCAGAAGCTGTAGCACGGGGCGGTTATTTGGGCGGGCCGACAGCCATTGGCTGGGATTCAGAAGGAAATATGTATGTTAGCGATGGCTATGTAAATTCACGCGTCGTTAAATTCGATGCACATGGCAATTTCCTTAAAGATTGGGGTTCCTACGGGTCTGAACCAGGACAGTTCAACCTGCCCCATGCATTACTTATAGATAATGAAGATAACATTTATGTAGCTGACCGTAACAATGCACGAATACAAGTTTTTGACACTGATGGGAACCTTAAAAACATAATCACTATTGATGTCCCCTATCCGGCAGATTATCAGCCAGTCTTCGATGCTATTAACCCTGATAGAAGATCGGGCCTGGCTCTTCAACCCTGGGCAATGTGTATTACGGATACTGTTCCGCAATACATCTTTGTTGCTGATCCAGAGCCTGGTCGTATTTATAAGATGACTACGGATGGAACTGTTATGGGGTGGCTGGGCAGTGCAGGGCGACAATTAGGGCAGTTCAACTGGGCTCATGGTCTATCCTGCCCGACGGATGAAGAGATATTTGTCGCCGATATGAATAACTGGCGAGTGCAAAAGCTAATTCTTGGCGAATAATAAACTTGAATATAACAAATAATCTTTGTTTTCTAGGGTGTGATGCCTTGGAAGCTTGAACTATCAATCGTTTGGGATTGTATGAAGTGTGTGAGTATTTTTTTCAAAGTGAAAGCTTATGTTTTCGGAAGTTGTAATAGTTTGATTTAAGGGTGAAACCAGACTTTTTAGGATTTGTTGCAGAAGCTGACGATTGTTGCATATAAGTGTTCGCATATTATCGCAGAATGTCTGCTACTGGTCGTAAGCTGAGCTTTAATCAAAAAATTAATGAAACTCCAGACGTTAGAGAGATGTAATGGTCGCAAAAAAACAATTATTGAGCATTGTGTTAGGTCTATTGGTTAGTACTTGTTTAAGTGCTCAGGAACCTATTGCTGAATTAGAAACTTACACGGCGGAACAAGCTGAACGTGGCCGAGGTTTATACGCAACTCATTGTTCAGCATGTCATGGCGCTGCATTAGAAGGGGGGCTAGCTGCTACCTTAACTGGTACAACTTTCAAGGTTATCTGGTCGCGGCCAACGGTCAGCGTTGATGATCTGCACTTTATTATTTCAACAACGATGCCAGTTTTTCAGGGTGGGTCTTTATCAGAAGCTGAGTACCTGGATATCCTTGCCTATATTTTACAAGGTAATGATGTCCCTGCTGGAGAAGAGGCGCTAAGGCTTGATCGGCAGTATTTAGCTGCAATTAAAATGGCGTCCGATGAAGAAGTTAGCTCCTTGGCTGCACCTGAGTTTATTGCTGGCGAAGAGGGCCTTACCCCAAGTGGCACAGGCCCAAGCAATGAAGAGTTACTGCAAGCTTCACCAGATGGCTCAAACTGGCTTCATTACACACGAGATTATCAAGGTACACGCTATTCACCACTGTCTGAAATAAACACCAGTAATGCTTCAAAATTAAATGTTCAGTGTATTTTTCAGGTTGGCGTAGAAGGGCCATTTCAAACTGGGCCTCTTGTTTACGAGGGCATCATGTACATCAATGGCGTTCATGCAACTCTGGCCATTGATCCTGTAAGTTGTAAAACACTATGGCGTTACGAATGGGAGCCTCTAGATCGTGAATCTTGGAGCCGAAATCGGGGCGTCGCAATCCAGGACGGCTATGTCATAAGAGGAACTGCCGATGGTTATTTAATTGCTCTCGATGCGGCCGACGGCAAGTTGTTATGGGCGCGACAAGTCGCGAACCCCTGGGTTGGAGAAACCTTCACAATGCCGCCAATGATTTTTGAGGATAAGATTCTTATTGGCCCTGCTGGTAGTGAAAATGCAATCTCAGGTTGGGTGGGAGCCTTTAGTTTAATGGATGGGGAGCCCATCTGGCGTTTCAATACCGTTCCAGGTGCAACTCGTGCAGGAGGAGAAACCTGGGGCAATCCTGAGGGGATTTTATTGGGTGGTGGTGCTGTATGGACGCCTTTTACTCTTGATGCTGAACGGCGTGAGCTGTTTGTCGCCGTGACCAATCCAGCGCCTGATCTTCCAGCCTTTTTACGTCCAGGCGCAAATCTCTATACCAACTCGGTCGTCGTATTGGATGTGGATACAGGAGAATTGCAGTGGCACGATCAAATCGTTCCGGCAGATGATCATGACTGGGACCTCACTCAAGTTAGCCCTTTGTTTAGTGCGCGGATAGCAGGAAAAGATCGAGATGTCGTTACTACGGTCGGTAAAGATGGTTTATTGCATGTTATTGATCGTAGAACTCATGAACGCCTCTATGAAGTAGAGGTGACGACTAGAGAGAATGTCGACGCACCAGTTACCCCAGAGGGTGTTTATGCTTGCCCAGGATTGCTTGGAGGGGTGCAGTGGAATGGTCCTGCGCTGCATCAAGGTGCAGGCGTGTTAGTGACTCCTGCCGTTGATTATTGTTCTACCTATTACGCTGATGAAGAGGTCAGGTATGTTGAGGGTCAAGGCTATCTTGGAGGGCACAGGGATTTTCTGGATGACTGGTCTGGTTGGCTCACAGCCACCGATATATCTGATGGTTCCATTCGTTGGAAGTATCAATCAGAACGCCCTATGGTTGCGGCCGTCACAACGACTGGCGGTGGACTGGTATTAGCGGGTGAGTTAACAGGCAGTTTTATTGCGCTGGATGTTGAAAGCGGTGAGGTTCTTTATCGTTTTCAAACGGGTGGGCCGATGGCTGGAGGAATCTCCACCTATGAGGTTGATGGCAAGCAATATATCGCAGTTGCTTCAGGTGACCCACTAATAAGGTGGGTAAAAGATGGCCACAACGGCTCGGCCACCATTCTAATATTTGCATTGCCAAACTAAGTTGAGCTCACTATTACATGGTCAATTGAGGGAATTATCTACAGTAATAACTGGATGTCTACGGGGTTGAAATATTGAGACCTAAACTAGGACTAAATAGGTAATAAATGCTAATTAGGATATATTTTAAGAGAGGTATTTAATGTTGGATCAATCTTTAAATAAACTTTCACCAGTTCTTTATTTACCACATGGTGCAGGGCCTCTGCCTTTATTAGGTGACCCAATGCACAAAAATTTAATAAAGTTTTTGAAAGAGCTCCCTGCAAGCTTAGGTCAATATTCAGCAATTCTTTTAATTAGTGCGCATTGGGAAGAAGACCAGGCAACCGTCACAAGTGCTAGCAAACCTGAACTTATTTATGATTATTATGGTTTTCCGCCAGAATCTTATAGCATTAAATATGATGCTGCAGGTAATCCTGAATTAGCTGCAGAGGTTGTGGGTTTACTGACAAACTATGGAGTAAATGCTCAGATGGATGAAACAAGAGGCTATGACCACGGATTGTTTGTCCCCTTAAAACTGATGTACCCTAAGGGAGAAATCCCATGTATCCAGCTTTCTTTGTTAAAAAGTATGGATCCCGCGCAACATATACAACTTGGTAAGGCAATCGCTAGCCTCCGCAAAAAAAATGTTCTAGTAATTGGTTCAGGTATGTCTTTCCATAATATGCAAGCTTTAAGAGCCGTTATGAATGGAGTAGATGAAGCAATTAATAAGAGTTATAAAYTTACAGACTGGTTGATTGAAACCTGTACCGGGGATAGCTTTTCTAATGAGGATAGAGAAAACAGGCTAATTAATTGGGAAAATTCTCCTTATGCTAGGTTTTGTCACCCTAGAGAAGAGCATCTATTACCGTTACACGTTTGTTATGGAATAGCGAGTATGGAATCTTCAAAAGCAGAAGTTATTTATAACGACGAAATTTTTGGGGTTTGCGGTTTGATGTGGACATAGCATAAAAATTTACAACTATGAGGAAGTTTACTGGAACTAAATTTGGTAAAGAAATGAAAGAGTTTAATAGTAAATCTCTATTAAATTAATTTTATTTTAATGGGTAAAAGTTATTTAAAATTTAAAGTTTGCTATTTTTATTTAGTAAACAGGAGGAAATAACCTTTAATTTTAACGATGCTAATAAATGAAAATTTAAAATTACAGTTTAACTTAGAATAAGGATTGCTTATGGATTTTGATTTTGGGTGTCTAGAGCCAGTTGGCTTTGTTTGTTCAATTGAGATGAGTAGTGTGGGGCTATGGCTGACTGGGGCAACCGGTAATTAC
>NVWI01000020.1 GCA_002746215.1 SAR86 cluster bacterium | reverse complement strand
CTGACGCTTTTTCCAGTGCTTCGTCTTTTGCTTGCATGGCGCAGTCATAAAAGCACCCCTTCTTGTTTTCRCTGTCCCACCATTTGCCTTGCAGTAACCTGTCTGCGTCCTGGTGCTCTTGCATTGTAGTTACCCAATGCTGTTTTGTTTGTGCGTTAAATGTGTTCATATTAATTTTCCTCTTTCATCGGTTGATTAATAGCTTCAAGCCATAAGTTATTTACTTTGTTGTCGCATAGCAACCTCCATAGGGCACGTGCGGTTTTACGGGATATATGGCGCTCGCCACGCTCCAGACTGTAGATATGGCGTTTTCCTTTCACCCAGCCCAGCTTTTCTGCCAATTGCGGTTGTGTCATTTTGAGGAGCTTTCTTGCTGTCTTGAGCCCCTCGGGTGTTTGTAAAAAATAGGGGTCTGTTATTAATTCTGTCATTAGAGTCCTCCCATGAATAGCCACAACATACCCACTACCACAACAGCAATAACAAAATTTGCTACTACTAGGTATAACGTAAGACCTGCAAGTGCTACTACAGCGATAAATGCGCTTTGTAATATCTCAACTAGTGTATTCATTGTTTTAGTCATGAGTTATTCCTTAATATCACTGCCGGAACATCGTCAGTTAAAATTTTTAATAATATTTATGCCTTAAATAAATTTTTAATTCATTAAGTTCATTGACCAAGTTTTCTTTTTCTGTTAACCAGGCGTCAGGGATCTTAAAATTAACAGCAAAACCAGCTTGTTTAATAGATTTAATGATACATCGAACAGATTCATAAGTACGCAGGTCAGAAAATTGAACCTCAGCAGAGAAAACAGCAGATTCAGCAGCAGATCCAGCATGCCACCTGCCAGCAGACTTAGCATTGCATGCAACATTCTTAGCTGTGTCCCTGGCAGCAGTCCAATCTATATCCGGGTTTCTATCAAGTGCTTTTTTATGACATTCGATCACTCGATCAATGGCTAATTCTACAATTTCATTTCTACCTTTTAAAGTTGTTAACCGTAGGATAGCAACTTTATGTTTTACACTTTCTAAATCCGCGTTAGATACTCTGGAAGGAATCGATTTTAATAACTCAACTGGAAAAGTTATAGCTACATCTTTGTCTAAATTTTTGAAAATATTTTCAGATAAGCATGTTAACCATAAAGGTAGCTGCATTTTTTCTAAAGTTTTTTTCATTGTTTTTTTATATTCCTGCATAGCACAACCAAAAAAGCATTCTTTAATACCATCACTCCAATTATTTTGTAATGCGTGCTGATACCGTAGCATTTCGTTAATGCGCGATTGTTTTACTTCAGCGTTATCGTAGATTGTAATGTAGTTTAACATGGTGTTAACCTCGTTATGGTTAATCGTTACAGATAGGATTTGCGCCAATCAGGGTAACGAATCCCGACTTTCGGTCGCTAAACCTAGACGCTTTTTAAATATAGCAAAAAAAAATCGTTTTACAACTTTTATTTTAGTGAATAAAAAATGAATAAAAATGAATAAAAAACAAAGAGCGTATGATGGAAGATTTTTGTAGACGTTTCAGTATAGGGTATAAAAAACTGACTCAGATGTACCTAATAAGAGGGTACTCTGTTCCCCCTTGTAGACCCCCCTTGTAGACCTTTTAAGTGATTGTTTTTGATTAATAATATATTACTAGGAAACAAGGGAACAATTATTATACTAATTACTACTATAGAAATATTAGATCCCTTTATATAGATTATATATGTACATTAGGAACAAAAAGGGGATCGGTTTTTTAGTTCTTATAAAGAATTGGATTTTTTTTAAAGCGGATAGGTACAAGCTTAAGGCTCTAAAAACAAAAACGCATAATTATTCACTTTTTTGCATAAAAGCAGACATATTTTGATTTTTACTCGTAGGTGGCTTAAAATTAGTTAGTAAGAGAAATTAAGGGTACTTAATATGCAACAATCTACGGTAATTATTAAAGACGACAATTACAGAGCATCTGTCTACAATAAAGTTATTAATTGTATTTCTCAGTGGATGGCTGATTTGAGAAGCGATGAGCTTGTTTTGTCGGATAAGGAGTATAAGGAGATAAAGGACAGAATTAAATGTGCACAGGGTTTTAAATGTTTGTTCGGTCACAAGGGCTCAATGGTCACATTGACTGTTTCAGATGCGATAGTACTAAATGAGTTGATTTATACATGAAAGCGCTGATACCTCGTGAACGCAAAGCGATTGAAGCATTTAATAACGGCCTGGACGCGGTTGGCGCTTATCTGTTGTACAACCCAAATTGCAGAGGAATTTTGAAACACCAGATTGCAGATAAGGCCCAGGAATTTTTTGATGACTTCCGCATAAAATACTTCATTGGGCAGTTGGGGGGTGATATTGGCGCAGACGTAGACGTTAAAATCCCCACACAAAGCGAGAAAGCGGCTATAGAGGCATTTAACAATGGTAATGGTAGGGTAGAGTCGTTTAAGGCTGGAAATCGCCAGGCGAGACGCTGGAGTGTGGAGGTGCTGGAAGAAAAAGCAAATAAGTTTTTTGATGATCCTATGATAAAGCGGTTTTTAAAGGCAGCTAAATACAGGCCAGTTGAGGGAACGTTAATTCCAAAAGTTGTTCCCAGAGGTMATGGAACTTTATTTAAAGAAGAATATACTCAGTTAATGATAGATTATTTTGACGTTGAGCCCGGCTACTTCGCTCCAGTTTTTGATAATGATGGCAAACAGCTTTTTGATGATTTTGGGCAAGCTGCGCGCGGAGACTATCACGCTAATCCGTTACCTTTAAAAGTTGGTTTTGCTACAAGTATAGGTGTCGGTCGTAAAACTTTGCTTAATTGGGCTACTAAAGTCGATAAAGATGGTGAATTAGTGCATCCTGATTTTGCGGATATTTACAATAGAGCAAAAGACTATCAGGAGGTAGTTCTTGTTACTAACGCGTTAATGGGGCGATATAATTCATCTTTTAGCGCTTTAGTTGCGGCTAATACTCTGGGTTGGGTTAGCAGCAGGAATAGTTTAAGTGTTTCCGGTGATGATGATAAGCCAATTCAGATTATTACTTCTGATATTTCAGCAGCTGAGGCCGCGATTATATACAAAGAACAATTAAAATTGGTTAAGAAATAAAAATAGCCGATGAACAGACAGATGAAAGAGTAAGGCATGGCTTAATAAACCATGCCAATTTATTTTTAAGAGGGGATGTGGGTTAATTTAATATCATACAAATAGTTTGCAACGCTTTTTGTTTTACCCTGTTCTAATGTGCGGAGGGCCTCCCTAGCTATTAGATAACTAGAGGTATCTGTGTGTGCATCAGGTGTTGTTAACACAGATTTGATACCTTGTCCTTCGATCACAACGTGCTTTTTAGGAAAATCATGAAAATTGAAAGTCAAGATATGGAATTTGAATTCATTTAATATGTTCATAGATTGAAACCACCTCTTTAAGTGTAGTTAGTTTAAGACAAGTATTACATGCAAAACGGCCATTTCTCGAAGATATGGCGTCATTTATCTTTACCATACCTCCTGTAAGTTTTTTGCAGTGCTCGCAAAACTGAGTGTCATAAAATATTGCATTGTAGTCTTGAGTTGTGTTCATAATTTTCTCGCTCTTTAGAAATTTGAATAAATACCACCCCATTCAGAAACATACATGTAAAACTATGAGTTATCACTGTTTTGAAACAAAATATTAGTTCTTTCCAGGTCTAACTCTATAATTGGGCTAGGAATGTAACTTTCTTCTGAGAGCGCATTTTTAATTTTACAACCAGAAAATGTTGAGTCTAAAAATTTTTTAATGTGTACATCTTTTTTGAAAGTAGTGTGCAAAGATTCTATATAAATTTCTGAGCAAAAATTTATATCTTCGTCAGTGGCACTTTTAAGGTCTTCCATTGTTTTACAATTTAATTTTTCATAAGTTTATATCTCTATTTACCAGTCAAATGTTGGAAATTCATTGTGTATAGCACCGTCTTGATCCAACACTAACCATTTGCAGTCGTGTTCCATTGCTAATTCCAGTAATTTGTTAAGTTCGTTTGGTAGCTCGTTTCTGAGTGTGTTATGCTGGTAAGGTGCGTATATGCGCCATCCGTATTCAAAAGCATAAATAGATATTACTAGGTTATCTAACCAATCTTCATTAGCTAACAATAGGCTTGTTTCATGGCTTATATGAGCAGTTGACAAAACCAACTCTTTGTTAATTTCTAAGTTCATAATATTTTATCTCTTTTAGTTAATATCATGGATAACAGTTTGTTATTGTTTAGCCTGTTATCGAGTTATTAGCTACTTCTCGGGGTACCAGGCTGCGCCTATAGTCATTGGGCCAACAGTCTTCTCAATTGCCCATAACTCACCTTCTAGCAAGCTAGGATTGTAAGCGTAGGGGGCTTCTTCGTCAGACCATACGCAAGTTCCTTCGTTAGTTTCATAGTTGTGTGCTTCCCACCCGTAAATTGTGCTGTCTGATATTTCAAAATCACCTTCGAAACCAAGTTCAACAGCTTTGTTGATCATCTCCATTATTTCTTCGGCTAGTTCATGGGATATTTCACTTAAATGTTCGTCGTATGCAATCATGTAGGCGTTATTCGCTTCTTGCATTAAGCAATCTAAGCTGGATGTCATACCAGTAAAATCTACATTTTCAGCGCTAGGCCATGCCGAAGATGTTATAATGTTAAATGCGTCATTAACGTAAATCACGCCATTATCGGGGTAACTGTCTTTTACGGCATCGGTGATCACTTGATAAATATCATTTCCGTCTGCATCAGTATCAATTTTAATTTTATCTATGACGTTGCTTATGTCATTGGTTACGTTGTCTTCTAAATCTTTAATATTCATAGTGTTTTACTCCGGTTCCGTCATTAAGATGTTAGGTGTTAACTTTTTAGGGTCAGTTGACCTTACGATAGCTTTTAACTTGTGCATGTAATCGACATTAATATTTTCTTTGTGAACATAGCGTAATCGTTCGTAAAGCCATTGTAAAAACTCTTTATCGTTCATGGGTATTTACTCTGAAAATTAAGAAGAGAAGCAAGGCATTTTATATTAGATTCTAGTCTTTCAAAAATAACGTGTTTAATATCATCTTCACTCATATTGATATCGAACTTGAGTTTTTCTATAGTAAGGTCTATATAAAGTTCTTCAGATCCATTCAATGTAATAGTCATAATGTTTTACTCCGGTTGTTTACATGTAAAGGTTAGGTACTGCGAGGTTTTTTGCCTCAATTTCTGTCTTATCATCAAACAGGTACACATTTACTTTGAAAGTGTCATTTTGACTTTTGATAACATGGGCGTTATTTTGCAATAGCGTGAAGCCAGCGTATAACAGGTACACACGCAAATCATTTAAGTGATTGTCTGCCAGTCTTAAACTAAACGCCTTATGTTCAATAATGTGTTGATAAATAAGACTTAATTGTCTTTTCTCTTTTAAGTAAGTGAAAATGTTCATTTGGTTTGTCCCTATATTAGTTCAATTAACGGTGGGATTTCCCAAAATTCACTAAGGCCGAATTGTTTGCCCGTATCAGCTATTAAGGGGACTTCATCACCAAAAACAGGATGCTCATAAAATTTAATGCCTATTACAACCCCCATAAGTGTTGGTTTAGTTGCCATAACCTTTTGTTTGTTGTATCTTTTAGTAATTTTAATATTCACCTTGGTTTGTTCCTATATTCAGCTATTGATTAAATCAATAGATAACTTAGTACCTATTGATTTTAATAATATTACATACACGCATTATGATTTATTTTCATGGTTTGGTACTAATGTATGATTTAAATTCATACAATTAATACGCTTCATAAACTTCCTGTACGTTGTTGAGCCGTCACCTTGCCAGTGAACAACGTCTATCGTTAAAATACTATGGCCAACATAACGACAACGCTTACCGCTAATCCCACAACGCAACCATTGACCGCGCTGTAGTCTAATAGCGCCTGACAAAATGTTATCTAACACAATGCTATTCCAGATGTTTAGCGTTTTAACATACCGCATAACTTTTATCCTCTAATATTTGGCACATATTATGCTTATTGCTTCATCATAGCTCATTAGGTCCGCTACAATCCGTTCAGCTTTAGCCATGACAAATTTATCATACTCAATTAATTTAACCGCGCTTTCAATTGACATAATGCAAACTGAAGTGTCAGCCATTAAAAAGTCGTATATTTCGTATGTGTTCCAAGTGTCCATCGTTTTATCCTCTTTCGTTCAGTCAATAATTAGTCTCATAATAAGATGATAGTCTCAATATAAGATTAGTCAAGGTAAAACACGACAAAAATAGCACACTTTTTTAAAAACGTTGAAAATAACGACAAAAATAAAACGACCTGAGATTTACCGTTTAGAAAACGACCTGAGATTTACCGTTTAGAAAACGACCTGAGATTTACCGTTTAGAAAACGACGAGAATAGCGCACT
>NVWI01000019.1 GCA_002746215.1 SAR86 cluster bacterium | reverse complement strand
GCGATGGAGACAACGGAGACGGCAACGATGATGCTGATGATAACGACGGTGACGGCGATGGCGACGACAACCAGAACGGAAATGATGGTGATGACAACGGTGCTGGTGATGGAGATAACGCTGATGACAGTAATGGCGGTATAGCGGATGCTGACAATGATGATGCTGGAGCAAGAGCTCCAGATAACCAACAAAACAACACCCCAAATACTGATCGAGGCAATACCGAAGTAGACCCAACACTTGATACTACTCGCACAACTGAAACAGCCATTAACCCTGTTAATGATGTGAGAGACGTTGAAGAGTTTGAGGAAACAGGTACAGGCACTATTGTAAGAGCTCCTGATCCCGAGCCAACAACTGACCCCAGCCCCACTCCATCACTTGACCCAATTCCAGCGTTTATTCAGCCTAATACAGACTTCCTGACACTGGTTGCTAATTCCGGCTTCAACTCTAATTTTACCTTGAGTGAATTACAAGGAGTAACAGGTCGCTTTAGCGAAGTTCTTGCGTTTGAAGGCCTTGCTGATATCGGTGGAGGCATAAGCGCTACCGCTGTTGGCGATAACGGCGCCACAACGTCCATTACCTCACTTACCATGACCTTTGATCTGAACTTTTCAGCCAGTCTGGCACAGGTCACTAACGGCTTTTTGGGCATAAAACTGGATGATGCACCTCAAGCGATAGCCTTTAATATCTATTTTGATGGAAGCATCATTAACAGCCAGTCTAATTTCACCATTGGCGCTAACTCAAACCGAACTCAAGGCAGCCAGACAACATCTATAGATTTACAAACCAGCTTTTTAAATTCTATTTTAGTCGATGATAGCGTCAAACAAGCGCTGTTCAGTGATTTCTTTTTCGAAGATACCCAAGGCTTGGGTGTTGAAGGCCAGGTTCTTATTGGCTTTGCTACACCGGTATTAAGCCCCGCTGATAACCTAAGAATAAGTGATCGTGTTGGTTTTGTACTCAGTCGTAATGCGGCACCTGGTGCTATCTTCCCGGGCAATGTAACCGAGCTGATTCCTGGGCAAGAAGTGATCCTCGCTGGCAATGATTTAAGCTCGCCTTTTACTCTGAACACTGAACCGCCTTACATTTTCCGTGGCGCGGGTAGTTTCTTGGACTTTACTGATGGCACGATCACCCAGGGCGGTGAAAGACCTTACGATTTTGAAATCGGCATTTGGGGTAGCTCAAGTAACCCCGTGTCTTTATACACAGACTTTGTTGATAACAATATATTCGAGTTAATTGAAAGCTCTCTAATTGTTGTCAGTGTTGACCCAGCCCCGCTTGCTGCACTGACAGGTCGCGTGGTTTACCTAAGTAACTTTGATCGAGTCTTGGGTGGCTCAAGTCTCGGTGGTGGTATTAGTCAATTCTTTACTGCTTTTAACGTGGACTTCTCTGCAGCCCTTATAACCGATGGTGTTATGGAATTCTGCATCGGTGGTGATGCATCCTGTTCAGGCGATAATGCCCAATTCTGGGATTTTGATTATTCCGGTGCCGTCGTCAATGGCTTTGTGGTAGCCAGCCCCGTTGAGAACAAAGGTTATATTAATGATCAACTAGCCAGCATATTCGGCTTCATTGAAGGCGTCTTTACCGGCGATAATGCTGAAGCCTTTGTTGGTGGCTTTAATCTGTTTTATGACGACGACCTGGACATATACAGAAATTCAGCGAACGGTGCAGCCTTAGGCATACCCGACACCACTGTTGATGGTGTATTTCTTATAGAGAAAGATCTACGTTTGAGTTCAGCTGACTTTGATTCATACTTAGATAGCGATTCATTCTTAATACAAGAAGGCTATGCCCGAATATTATTAGGCTTTAGTCGCCCCACATTAGATGAAGATATTTTATTTGTTGATGGGCGTTCACGCCCAAGACTAGTCTTAACCGACCCAGCTAATGAAGTAAGCATTTCAAAACGAAATGACAACTTGCCAGATGTCATCAGCACCATCTTTGGCCTTGATTGGGAGCGTTGGGAAGGGCCACTAACAGTATCGACTGACAATCTTAATTTGTCAGCAATTCAAGATGGCGCTAACGACCCTATCCATGACGTAGCACTCTTCTCTACCTTCAGAACATCCGAAATGCATGATATTACCGGTCACTATAATCGTGTTTTGGGATTTATCGGTGAAGATGAGTCAGGGACTGCAATCTCAGATGTAGAAATGTCTTTTGATATAAATTTCAGCACTTCTTTTAATAATATACAAAATGGCATCCTCAAAGTATTTGTGGACGGAGCCGATGAAGAATGGCTAGCCTTTTTTGAAGGCGATTTACTTAATAATGTTGTTGAATTTGAATTCTTCGACATCAATCCAAATGCTATAGAGGAAACGGAAGTAGTAGGTCTAGATATCTCTTCTAGTTCTATGTCGGGCATATATATTGAAGGAAGCTTTGATAGCTCAATCGATTTTGGTGACAGCAATATGCAGGGTGTCATCATTGATGATGGCCGAAATACACCAGCCTTATTAAGCAGCTTTTATTTCAGAGAAGATACTGAAGGCCCAGGCCGCACACTTACTGGTCAAACTCTTGTTGCCAGAGAAGACGATAGACTTGAAATGTTTTTTGAGACAGATGAAGAAGTTCAATATAGATCAATCATCAATATTCCCTATTTGTCTAATAATGACATTATCACTGAAACTTTCGATGATGGCCCCATTGGCCTTAATCAAAAGGCATATGGAGTATCTAGTGATGACTTAAGGTCAAATAACAGTGACGTTTTCTTCCTGGGAGTTGAAGCCCAATCCTACTTCGATGACTACGGCAACGACAAGGACTACTTTTACGCTTGTGAGTGTGACGAACTCGACTACTTTTCTGTAGATTTCTTGCAGACAGTTGATGAACATGTTGATTTCACACACTTCGATGAAAATTCTTTCATGCTATCAGAGAGCGAATTTGATTTGGATATGGGCAGTTGGGCAGGTACTGTCGGTCTATTTGAGTTGGGAATATTTGAGGATTATGATTATTACGAATATTACGACGAGTATGAATTAAACAGTTGTGGCACCTCAAATTTCAATTGCTTCGGCCTCGAACAAGAAGGCTTCGAAAACCCAGCGTTTTGGCTGAATTACACGTCTTTCTATTTTAACCCCTATTATCTGACGGGTAGATTTTCTACTGTGCTTGAAGCATTTGGTGAATTCAGGCTTACAGACAGTAGTGGCGGCATTGTTCGGGTCCCTATAGATAGGTTCATTTTAGATGTGGAAATTGAATTCTATGAATCATCATCTCATCAAATTGAAATGGGCCAACTCCTGGCAATTAGTTCAAGTAGTCCTTCGCTGGATGCCCCTCTAGAATGGCTTGTTGATTTTTATTACGATGATTTCGATGAGCTTCGAGACGGCGTTGTTGATGCATCTTTTAATATCACTGACGGAGACGACGGTCCTATTAATTCAAATTTGATACTGGACCTTGCCGGCACTGAGGATTTTCCAATTCTAGTAGGCTCTTTCCAATCCTCACAAGGACTCGATGAAGGCGGTAATATTGAAGTTGCAGGTATATTTGCTGCACAGCAAACCCGAGTAGCTTTACTTGTAGAAAACTACCAAAATTTATCTGATCCAGGATCTGTTTTATTTGGCTCAGCTTCGCGCCCACTAGAAGATTCTTTCGAAATAGAGGAAAGTAGCTCAACTGTTTCACCACGTATTGGTATTAATTTCAATACGAACGGAGAACAGGACATCGCAAATATTGACTTGACGCACCCCTTTGATCTAGTGGTAACTGGTGATTCAACAGTTAATGAAATAGACGCAAGTTTTGGTTCAGACCCAATTTCAACTGATTGGTATCCAGATACGGATTTTGGTTACTGGAATTCAGAAAACATGACGATTATACATAACCAATCAAATAACAGTATTGCTTCAGGTGATAGCCTCTTGTGGGCGACAGTTTTCCCCGCTACAGCTACTGAACTGGCAGATCATGGAGGCACTGTGACTATCAATCATTACAATGGTGCCGGTTCAGGGACAGCAGCAGACGGTATAGCTGGAGGTACTGCTGAATTGATCAATCAATTTTATATGTCTTTCTCAGTAGATTTTGGTACCGGCGACATCTCTAACGGAGAGTTAAAAGCTGCCTTGGGTAGCAATACTCTTTCTACTCCTGATTGGCACTTGAATTTTGACGGGGCTGTCTCGGGTGCGTTCGCTGAAATGAATAATTTTAGTGGCAGCATAAACGGTTCTGATATTCTTGGTGAAGTGAAATCAGTGTTTACGTCGCCCTACAATGCCATATCCGGTTTCTCGCTTCATACTGAGCTAGGCGACTACCTAACAGGTATTGGATTCAACGGTGACTGATTAAAACACCGATAAATATCAATGTTGAGAGTAATAGTATTAGTTGTTGTTTTCTTTTGTCAGCCTATATTTTCTGCTACGACTATTGCTGCAGAAAATAATGAGCTCTTTACGCTCGAACAAAGTTTACCTGTTGTTATTTCCCATAAAATCAACTTCGAAACTCTTTTCGGTCAAAATAATGACCCCACTACTCTGCGCCCTCTCTACGAGGAATACATTGACCTGATTGGCCTCAACGGTATTTTTGACGTGATAGAAGCACAAGCCTGTCATGCCGAAGGTCATGAGTTAGGTAAGGTAATTTACTCCCGTTTAAATGACTTTAGTGCATCTATCCATACTTGCCAGAACAACTGCACCTCAGGTTGCTTTCATGGAATATTGATGGAGCTCTTTACTAGTGGTGATGAACACCTTGCTCTTGAAGATGTCTCTGTGCAGATGAACAACCTGTGTAACAGCGGCGAAATCAATCAATATTTTAATATCGGCACCTGTTATCACGGCATGGGACACGCCATGATGTTTTTAAGTGATTACAGTATTGATGAGACACTAGAATTATGTGCATTCGCGCCGACCGAAACTCTGAACTATTTTTGTATTACCGGCGGCTTTATGGAATATGAACTAATTGTCGGACAATCTGATATGCAAACATCAGCGCACTTCCCTTGCAACTCAATGGCAAAATATTCTGCTGCCTGCTATCGCTACAAGATGAACCATATATTAGTTGCAGCGGCTGCTGAGAGTAAATCTACCTTTGATATCATCAATGAATGCATTGCGCTACCAAGCAGACACCGCCTTGGTTGCTTTCATGGTTTAGGGACCGCTTTTATTAATGCAACAATGGCCGAGCCTGACTTACTATCAAAATTATGCATAATCGGAAATGCTAATGACCGCCGCATGTGTATCGAAGGCGCTATGTGGAAAGTAGCAGATTTTGATGTTGAAACAGCGAATGAAGTTTGCAGCTTTTTTCCTGTAGGTAGCCGTGATAGTGACGTTTGTTTCAACGCAGTAGACGAAGGTATGTACTCTCTGGAAACTGACTATTCACTGTACTTTTAGAGCACTATTTCCAGCTGGCGCCCCTATTCCTTAAAATACTTCCTTTTTCATACAAATTAGTGAAAAATGTGCTCTAGGACACACTCCCAATAACTAAATTGCTATATTTTTCAAAGTAGTACTAAAAAACAATACTAATATTAAATTACCTTTATAAAGGCTTAGTATGAATTTTCTGCAATCGTTACGAAAAGCATTTCGTTTCATAGGAACTCTTGCTCTAATTTTCTGCATTTATAACCCGTCTACATATGCTCAGGAAAACCAAGCTATAGGTCGTGTCTTAAGCACAGCAGGTTCAGTGACTGCACGAGACCTAGGTGGTGCACTTAGAGAGCTTAGCCGGCGTTCCGATATTTTTGTTGGTGACACTGTCATTACCGGCCCTAATGGCTTTGCGCAATTACGCATGGTTGATTCCGCCCAGATTTCATTTAAAGAAGATACCGAATTCACCTTCTCTGAATACAGTTCAGACGGCCCTGGTGGTGCCGCTGACAGTGCCCTCATGGAAATGGTCAGAGGAGGTTTCCGTACTATATCCGGCACTATTGGTGATGATGCCGCTGATGATTATCAGGTCTCTACACAATTTGCCAGCATCGGTATCCGCGGTACAACGCATGAGGCTGTAATAGATGCAGGCTCATTACTAACCGGTGTCTATGATGGTGGTACGACCATAAGCAATGGCCAGGGCAGCCTTGATACCGGTGAAGGTGCCAACTTTGATTACACACAAACTTTTCCAGGTCAGGCACCACAAGGTCTGCTCCAACAACCTGCTCAGTTAGGCAACATTAATATTAATGGCGGCGGTGATAATGATGGAGACGATGACGACGCTGATGATGGCGATGGAGACAACGGAGACGGCAACGATGATGCTGATGATAACGACGGTGACGGCGATGGCGACGACAACCAGAACGGAAATGATGGTGATGACAACGGTGCTGGTGATGGAGATAACGCTGATGACAGTAATGGCGGTATAGCGGATGCTGACAATGATGATGCTGGAGCAAGAGCTCCAGATAACCAACAAAACAACACCCCAAATACTGATCGAGGCAATACCGAAGTAGACCCAACACTTGATACTACTCGCACAACTGAAACAGCCATTAACCCTGTTAATGATGCACCAATTGCCCATGATTTATCATTTAATACTGATGAAGACACTAATGTAAATATAATCCTCGCAGGCTTAGATGTAGAAGGTGATTTATTAAACTATCAAATCATGACACAAACTGCAAACGGACAGTT
>NVWI01000005.1:62878-204890 GCA_002746215.1 SAR86 cluster bacterium | reverse complement strand
TGGGGCTGAAGCCGGTCCCAAGGGTATGGCTGTTCGCCATTTAAAGTGGTACGCGAGCTGGGTTTAGAACGTCGTGAGACAGTTCGGTCCCTATCTGCCATGGGCGTTGGAGATTTGAGAAGAGTTGCTCCTAGTACGAGAGGACCGGAGTGAACGAACCTCTGGTGTTCGGGTTGTCATGCCAATGGCATTGCCCGGTAGCTATGTTCGGACGGGATAACCGCTGAAAGCATCTAAGCGGGAAGCCTCCTTCAAGACTAGATCTCCCTGGAGCTTTAAGCTCCCTAAAGTGCCGTTCAAGACTAGGACGTTGATAGGCTGGGTGTGTAAGGGTTGTGAGGCCTTGAGCTAACCAGTACTAATTGCACGTGAGACTTGACCATATAATCGCAGGCTTTTTATCGCTAACAGCTATGTTGTTAGCGGCTCAGGAAGAGTTTATTGATAAAGCTTGCCGAGGGTTTATACCTAAGGTTTTTATCAACACTATTGAATGAGTTGAAAGAAAGTCAGATTATGTGATCGTAACAAACACTATATAAGCAACGCATAAAGCAAAATTTGTACAGTATTGATATGTCAACGATTTGGTTTTTATTGCCTCGGCAGTAAAAGCAAAAAGAATTGCCTGACGACAATAGCAAGTGTGAACCACCTGATCCCATGCCGAACTCAGAAGTGAAACCACTTAGCGCCGATGGTAGTGTGGGGTTTCCCCATGTGAGAGTAGGACATTGTCAGGCATCTAAACAAAGAAAGGCTCATCCGAATTCGGGTGAGCCTTTTTTGTTTCAGCCGTTGATGTTTTTAGCTTTTCTCATAAGGGGCATGGGGTTCCCATGTGGAGCAGGGTGAAGCCAGCGTAGTTTATGAAATGGCTGAACGATAAACATCTATGATGTCGAGCTAGTACAAAGTCATTGTCAGGCATCTAATAGACAACCCGTCTAGCTTAAAGAGGTCAGGTTTTTAAAGAAAATATAGTGTAGCTGCTAGGCTATTTTGTCAGCGGCGTTGCATGTATGAAAATATGGTTCGACGTTATGTTAAGTATAGGGAAGAAAAGATTCAAATTAGCACAGCACAGGGGTGTAGCCGGTCGAACTTCGAGTCTACCTGGAATAACCTGTTCTATGCAGTACTGATTTAAAAGTATTTTCTTAAATTAACTCAACTCAAGGCATCAAGTTCTGGAAATTGAATTTTTGGACGCGGCGACCTTCTTGTTCAGCAATAATGACATTACCTTCTGAATCCACCCCGATTCCGTGCGGCAATTCAAATTGACCTCTATAACGTCCTGGTCCATTACCGAAACTGCTCAACATCTCTCCACTTAAACGATCAAAAACTTCCACTCTCACACTATTTTGGTTCACGACATATAAATAACGCTGTCCTGAATCAGCCGAAAATGCCAATACAACTGCTGTGCCTCGGCTCCCGCTTTCTCTACCAATGGGTTCTGTGAGAGGTTCAAACCCTATATCAATGATCTGCTGTAGCTGTCCTTCATGATCAAACACCTGAATGCGATTAGCATTACGATCACACACATATACCAAACCATCACTAGAAAGACGCAGGCAATGAGGAGCTGCAAAAATTTCTTCTTCTCCAGCCTGCCTAAATAGAGGCCATTGTCGTAAAAAGTCACCATTACTATTTAAAACGGCAATTCGCGAATTACCCCCAGGCAGCTCACCATCGGCGACATAAATTTCTCCGGTGTTGCTATCAACATCAATTGCGGCCGGAAGAAAAAACCGAGCGTTATTGGAATTAAGAGGTTCGCCCTCACGAGTTCCATCAGAAGAGTCATATCTCCCACTTTCACCTATCTGTGCGAGCAATACGCCATCAGGAGAATACTTTTGAACATATCCGGTAGCAGCAGCAACTATCCAGACATTCCCTTCGCTATCTACATGGCAGTCATGTAAACGCTCACCTATCTGACCTGGATCACCCCAGCCATTAATTACCTCGCCTTGTTTATTGAGCACGATAACTGGCGGCGCCAGTAAAGCAGCATCCAGGTCAGCTGCAACGACATTTTGCCTGTTCAATAAATACACTTCGTCTTCCTGTCCAATACACATTCCACCCAAGCCACCTGTTAACCAATTAGCATTCATTGGCACTTGCGGCCAGGCAGGGTCCAGCTCAAAAGTAGGAATAGAAGGGAGAGGTTGCGCCCAAGATGCTGTAGCTGAAAATAAGCAGGCACCTATAGGAAATAATGTAAACCGAAGAATACTGGAAAAAGAATTTAGCATAAGATTGGTTGTCCATTAGCGTTGTGCTTCTAACTATACAAATAATTGCTTAGTATTTCATACTGGAATAATCTATGTATCAAATTCGGATCAAGCTGAACATTATTTTATGAGAGAAATACGCCCAAAAGTCTTAGTCACTAGGCAATTACCTGAAGCAGTAGAAGCCAGATTGAGTTCGACTTATGACGTGACTCTTAATGCTGATAATAAAACCTTGAGTAAAAAACAACTGTCGGCGGCAATGGCAGAATATGATGCTTTAGTACCAACAGTGAGTGACCAGATTGATGCTCATATTTTGCAGACTCCTGGGCGCCAAGTACGCATCATTGCTAATGTTGGTGTTGGCTATAGCAATATTGACACCGATACCGCCCGTGTAGAAGGCATTGCGGTCTCAAATACACCCGACGTATTGACTGATGCTACTGCCGATATCGCTCTATTGTTAATACTTGCTGCAACTCGGCACACCTATGCTGCTGAGAAGAAGTTACGAGAAAATCGCTGGAGTGACTTTTCATTAGTGGATGGGCTAGGTAGTAGTGTGCAAGGAAAAGTGCTTGGCATTATCGGTATGGGACGTATAGGTCAAGCAACCGCAAGGCGTGCAAGATTAGGTTTGGGGATGAACGTTATTTTCTATAATCGTTCAACCATCACTGGTCTAGATTTTGAAGCAACGCAAGTAGGTGCAATCGATGAAGTTATGACATCAGCTGATGTAATTTCGATACATGCGCCTGGAGGAGGATCAAGCCCATTAGTTAATGCTGGTCACATTGCCAAACTAAAACCCACAGCCTATCTGATTAATACTGCACGGGGCGATTGTATTGATCAGACAGCTCTTATAGAAGCATTGAGCAGTAATCGCATTGCAGGGGCGGGGTTGGATGTTTTTACAGAAGAGCCTCATATACCTGATGTACTTCGAAAGTTAGACAATGTGACTCTGCTTCCACATATTGGTTCAGCTACATTAGAAGTGCGCACTGCTATGGGCATGCTTGCAGTTGATAATCTTGATGCATTTTTCTCTGCTGAAACAATGCCATGCAGAATTGTGTAGCGCTCATTATATCTGAGCTACACAATATTCAATGCATCTTCAAAAGTCTGATTTATAGCTCCGCTATAACCTGTTCCTGAATAGCCAATACATTGTAAATTCGCGTCATGGCCTCCTCTGAGGACTATTGATCGAAATGAGCGCTCCATGAAGTTAACATCAAGCTGCACAAACACTCTGATTAGTACAAAACCCTTGATAAGAGAAAGCCAAGTAACCAAACATTGATTATTTGATCGATCTTGAATGAAATATATTTAGCTTTTAGTCGATTTGTAGAGGAACACGTCCAAAAAGATGTTTAGCACCCCTTTATATTTTAAATTGCTCACAGCAATCTCAAT
The DNA here is from genome assembly GCA_002746215.1 of SAR86 cluster bacterium. GTDB lineage: Bacteria > Pseudomonadota > Gammaproteobacteria > Pseudomonadales > Pseudohongiellaceae > UBA5109. Next base: position 201,192 of record NVWI01000005.1, on the reverse strand, counting down.
CTTATTTATATAAATGCGTTAACAGTCTGTTTCGGCTGATAATTTTATTACTTTAGCTTGACGTTTAAACATTGGCAGCTACAAACCATAAGATTGGCACTTAATATCTTAATAAGGGCTTTTATTTACTTTAAATCCATGGCAAGATGTCGCCTGGATGTAGGAATCCATAATTTTTACACAAAGAATATGGCTTGTTGGGCATGTTCTTTGTAGTTTGAAAAATGGTTTTTTATACCGTGCAAGATAAAAATAAATAAATTTCAATATAAAGGGGGTGGATTCCATGAAATCCAAATCTTACAAGATTAGACCACTTACACTTTCTATTGCTACCGCAGTAGCTGTTGGCATGGGTGCCAGCGCCGGCTTTGCGCAGCGACAGATTGAAGAGGTGGTTGTAACGGCCGAGCGTCGTGACGCTACAGAACAGACTACTTCTATTTCTATGGAAGTATTTACTCAAGATTCATTGTCAGCCAATGGGATCACTGAGCTTCAGGATTTGCAGGATGCAATGCCTGGAATTCAGATCACAAATAATGGTGTTGGTAATGACATTAACATCAGGGGTATTGGTAACAACACTTTCGCACCATCAGTTCAGATGGGCGTACAGGTTGTTAACGATGGCCTGACCCACGGTGAGCCAATGGGCTTGAACGGCGGCTTCTTCGACGTAGCTACTATTGAGGTACTACGTGGACCACAGGGTACATTCGTTGGACAATCTGCAGCGGGTGGCGCGATCCTGATTAACTCAATGAACCCTAACTTTGATGGCGTTAATGGTTATGTTGAAGGCAAAATGGGTAACTATGGGCATAACGCTGTAACGGGTGCCCTTAACTTGCCAATTAGTGATACTTGGGCAGCTCGTATTGCCTGGAACACTGAAGAGCGCGATAGTTATTTTAAAAACTTAGGTGGCAATATATTCGGTAACAATCAAGAATTGCCTGGCCCAGGTATTTTGGATAACCGTCAGATTCGTTTGAGCTTGTTGTGGCAGCCGAATGATCAATTTGAAGCAGTTTTTAAAGTTGAGCAAAACGCGGTTAACCATGGTGGTGACCCTCGTAAACCAAAAACTTTACCGCAAAATGTTACAATTCCAGATCCTGTAACAGGCCTGCCTACTCAAATTGTGACTTATTCACAATATCGTGAATATTCGCCAACTGACCCTTTTGAAATCTCTCAGAACTTTCCTGGTTCGGATTATCAGGAAAATCAACAGTTTTCTATGCGTTTGACCTATGAGTTTCAAAATGGCATGACCCTTGGTACCAATACGGGTCATAACAAACTGCATACTCAACAGCTTGAGTGGAAAAGTGGTGACAATAACGGAGGTACCAACAGCGTACCTATTTATCCAACTTATTTCAGCCTAGATGAAGATAACCGCTCTTGGACCCAGGAAATTACCCTTTCATCAGCAGATGATGGCGGCAGTAACTGGATTGTGGGTTTATTTCACCAGCAGCGTACAACGCCGGTGACCTTAGCAATTCCAGGCGATCAAGGTCTTAACCAAAACTGTGGTTGGCAAAATAATGGGACTCATACTGCTTGTGGCCCACTTGTTGTGCCAACAAGCTATACCCACATTATCGCGCCAACTACGGTTGAGCATGATGCTATTTTTGGTCAATACAACTATGCCATCAATGATGAGTTAGAGTTGGCCATTGGCGCACGTTACAATGTGGATGACAGTCATTCACAAACGCGTGTCGTTCTTACTGGGCCTGCTGGTGTCACTATTCCACCTGGAACTTTCACTCCACAAGGTTGTGCTGAGGTCGGTATCACGCCTCTAAACCTTGCTGGTGTTCCAGATCTAAATGGCTCAGTTCCAACCGTAGGTTGTCTTGCGATAATGCAAACGGTTAACTCTCTCGAAGCAGATGGCGTAGACAATGAAGTACCAACCTACAAAGTTGGTCTGAATTGGTCGCCAACGGATACTGACTACTTTTACGCTTTCTATGCCAGAGGCTATAAAGCAGGTAGTTTTGCCGGTTCTGGTGTAGCTCCAGAAGAAGTTGATGATTACGAGTTTGGTTGGAAGGGCACCTTGTTCGATGGTACTGTGACGGGTGATCTTGGTTTCTACTTCATGGATTATACCGGTATGCAGGGTGAGACTTTTGTCAGAACTGACCCTATCGGCTCTTCATTCACCAACTCTAATATTGGTGATGCTGAGATGATGGGTATCGAGGGTTCATTCCAGGCCTATATTGGTGATTTGGGTATTAACGGTTCATTTGCTTTTAATGATACTGAAATTGGTGCCGCATCGGATGTGCCATTAGGATCTTTACCAAACTATGCCCAAACGGATCCGGCTATAAATAACAACTTCAACTATCAGCCACAATGTGGTGTCGGTGGAACGACGCCTACTACTGGCTTCTTAGCTGATGGTGTTACACCTAATGGAGACTGCTTTGATTTTGCGCCATTTGCGCAGAACTATGGTGGTCAACAGATGATTCAGGCACCTGAATTATCTTACAATATAGGTGTTGACTATGTGTTCCCATTCGGTAATGGAACTCTGACTCCACGTTTGACATATTCTTATACTGATGAGAACTATGCTCACTTGGATCAACAACCATATAACCTGAATGACGAGCGTAACATTACCAATTTCTCTCTTACTTTTGAGAATGAAAATTGGACGGTGCAAGCTTATGTCAACAACTTGACTGATGAAACTTATATTGCAGCAGCCAGACAGGCACTGGTTAGTTACGGTGATCCTAGAACTTATGGTATTAGAGCGAAATATAACTTCTAAGACTATAGTTGTAATAAGTTAAAACGTAGTAAGCTAGAAATAGACGGCCATCCTTCTTAGAAGGGTGGCCGTTTTTTTTGTTTAGTTTTTCTGGTTAGTATAATTCTTGGTAAAACCTTGATCTACACCAAAATATTGATGTATTTATAATTAGTTATTTACCTGGGGCGCTGCTAGAATTTCGATGCAATAGCATATTTATAGAATATAAATCTACTTAAGGTGATCTTTATTTAAACTTTTGAGTGTTTATTAAAATCTAACTATAAAAGAGAAATAATAACTATGAAGAACTGGTGGTGTGTTTGGGAAAACAGATTATCTCCCGAGCTTTGCGAAGAGATAAAGCGTATGGGATCAGAAATAGCCGATAGTGAAGCGCTTGTTGGAAATAGAAAGGAAACAAGCAACGCTGGAGACCTTAAGGAAAGTTCAAGGCGCTCAAAAATAAAATTTTTTAATTACAGCAATACTAAACACAAAGTTTTATTCGATATAGTGTTTGATCATGCAGTTGCCGCTAATCGATCTACTTTTGGTTTCGATATCCAGAAAGTTATTGATGTGCAATATACAAAATATTTAGCCAGTGAAAAAGGCTTTTATAACTGGCATGAAGACATAACCTGGTGTAACCAGAATATGTTTCACAGAAAGTTATCTTTTTCCGTTCAACTTTCCGACCCTGACACTTATGAAGGCGGTGACTTGATGTTTGATTTACCAGAAGAACTATGTCCCTTAAAAGAGTCTTTGCGTAAACAGGGTACGGTTATAATTTTTCCTTCATTTGTAAGGCACATGGTAACCCCTGTAACAAAAGGAGAGAGACATGCCATGGTTAGCTGGATAGAAGGTTTAAATTTTAGATAAGCAACAGTCTGAATACACATTTTCTGCACAAAACATCTACGTAGACTATTTCACTTTCATAGGTCATGAGTACCAACCCAGGTTAATGGGGTTTGAAATAACTTCTTGAGCCTTCTTTACCTGGTGATAACCTGCTTATCTTTTTTAATGGCGGTGGTGCTTGCTGGTCTGGACAGGCTTGTGATCTGGATAGTGAGCTTAATATTCATACCCCATTTGCTGACTCGAATGAAAACAACCCTGTACTCGATGATGGCATTTTTAATCTTACAAACTCGGAAAACCCTTTTATAAATTACAACATGGTGTTTATTCCCTATTGTACAGGTGATGTTTTCATCGGTTCTGGCCCTCGGGACTATAGCTATGCTAATAGCACTGGAGAAGAAGTTAGATACACTGCTTTTCACAACGGTTATGAAAATAGCATGGAGATAATCGAGTGGATCTATCGAAACTTTCAGACTCCTGACAAAATTGTTATGTAGGCAGTAGTGCCGGTGCAATTGGCTCTTCTTTTTATTCTGGTTTAGTTGCGGAACACTATCCGACAACCCCAGTTATCCTGATAGCTGATGGAGCCGGTGGCTACGGATCACCGAATCTTTCTATAACTTACAACGTCTGGGGTACGGCTTCGATTCTGTCTGATTGGGGTGAATATAGGAATCAGAGCAATGAAAGTCTCACCTTCGAAGGTTTTTACATTGCCAGTGCCAATCACAACGATAATTTAACTATCGCCCAGTACAATGCTGTAAGAGACAACGTGCAAATTTCTTTCACTCATGTGCTTGGAGATGCACCAGGCTTCAGCATGCCACAGCGTATTCTGAACAATTATCAAATTATTGAGAGCGCTGTAGATGCGTTTTATAGTTATACAGCAGGTGGTTTTGTTCATACCATTTTGCGTTCAGGTCTTTTTTACGATTATGTAGTGGAAGGTGTGCGTTTTGTTGATTGGGTGTCTGACCTTATTGACGAAAAAGAAGTAAGAGATATCAGGTGTGTTAAAGAAGCGCGGGGTTGTGAATTGGCGCCCAATAGCAATTGATGAGCATTCTCTCTATTTCTGTTCTCAGAAATAGTTCATATAAATCCTCTATGCAAGGCAAGCTGATAGCATCAGCCGTTTTAAGCACTGTTGTCCTTCATCAGGCAGCCGATTCACGCGAAGCTCTGATAAACGCGAAGGCCTGAACCAAAGTATCCAATTGTTTGCTGTTCATTGCCGCTACGTTCATCCGAGCGTTAGGCAGCATGTAAATATGATATTTATGTTCAAGCAGTTGCTGTTCATTCTCGGTGATTGGTAAACAAGAGAACATGCCGTGCTGGCGTTCAATAAATGATGCATCGAAACCGGGATTCGCTGATTCTAAGGCCTTACGGAGCAAATGCCTCATCTCGATGATATGATGGCGAATCTCGTCTAGTTCCTGGCGCCAGAGTCGTTCAAGTTCCGGCGTCGACAGTATTTCGTGTACGATAGCCGCTCCGTGATCCGGCGCCATGAAATAAAGCTGCCTTACAGTATCACGTAACTTAAGGCGTACGCTCTGTATATCAGTACCATCGTCGGCTGACACGATAATGGATAGCAGTCCTGCCCGTTCTCGGTAGATGCCAAAAGATTTTGATGAGGAGACAGTCAACAGCATTTGCGGAACGCATTCTGCGAATAGTCGGACACCTGCTACATCTTCCTCAATGCCCTCTCCGAAACCCTGATAAGCAATGTCGATAAAGGGAATTGCCCCAGTTTTCTTAACGACGTCTGCAAGCTGCAACCATTGCTGGTGATTCAGGTCTTGCCCCGTTGGGTTGTGGCAACATCCATGTACGAGCAAGATGTCGTTGCGGCACATGCCTTTCAAGTCTTCCAACATTCCTTCGAAATCAAACACTGCATTTTGTTGGTCGTAGTAACGGTAGCTGCGAATATCCATACCCGCCTTATCGAAAAACTCAAGCTGGTGGCCCCAGATGGGCTGCGACGCCCAAAGCGTCGATTCAGGGCTTAGGCTATTGACGAATTCGGCGCCTGCTCGCAGTGCACTACCGGCTCCCGGCGTTTGTGCGGACACAATACGAGCATCACGTAATATCGGGTGCTCGGCGCCCAGCGTAAGTTTCTCGATATCCGCACAATAAGCAGTATTACCTAGAGGTGAGAGGTAGGACTTGGGTAATCCACGTTCGGATAACCGTTGTTCTGCGCGGCGTACGGCTTGCATGATCGGAACCTTTCCGGATTCGTCACGAAATACACCGATTCCAAGGTCGATTTTGGCTGGATCTGTATCTTTTGCGAGTCGATCGAATAGCGCCTCAATAGGATCACTTTTGTAATTTTGGATTTGCTTAAACATCTTGTGATTCCGGAAAAGAACTAATTACTTAACAGGTTATAAATTGGCGGCTCTTGAACCGCCGATAATTCATTCGTAGTCGCATATGGGAAGTATAAAAGTTATATATCGAATTAACCAAGATTATTCTTAATAGGGAACCATGTGAGGAATGCAGAACACAACGTTGAAAATAGATTCTTAAACCCATGACGTTGAGCCATTATGCGAGCCGGCTCATAAAACCACTTAGCGTTAATATAAGTGGTTTTATGAGCTCTGATTTGAAAAGCCTAATATGTAATAGTGGATTAGAACGGGTAATGCTCAGGCTGAGTAGCAACGGTAATCCACCGCAGCTCCGTAAATGCATCGATGCCGGCTTTGCCACCGAAGCGTCCGTAACCAGAATTTTTTACTCCACCAAATGGAATCTGCGCTTGATCTTGAACAGTTGGACCGTTTATATGACATATTCCTGATTTTATTTTGCGTGCTACTTGCAGACCGCGCGCTATGTCGCGGGTAAAGACAGCAGCAGAAAGCCCATACTCTGAATCGTTTGCGATATTTATTGCGTCTTCCTCATCTATTGCCCTAATCACGCCAACAACAGGGCCAAAGGATTCTTCACTATAAAGTCGCATGTCAGGCGTAAGTTCGGAAATAACATTAGCCGGCATTAACACACCATCGGCATCTTTCCCACAAAGTCTGTTGGCGCCTTTATCCACGGCATCAGCAATAAGTTCAGCAACGTGATCGACTGATTTCTGATGAACAACGGCACCAAGAGGGGTCTTGCCTTCTGCCGGATCGCCAACGGCAAGCTGATCAACCTTTGTTTTGAAGCGTGCAAGAAAGTCATCAGCAACAGCATCAACCACTATGACTCTTTCGGTCGACATGCATATCTGTCCTTGGTTCATAAAGGCGCCAAATGCTGCGGCATTAACCGCGGCGTCTAGATCTGCATCTTCCAGTACAAGCAATGGTGCTTTACCCCCCAATTCAAGTAAAACTGGTTTTAGGTTTTTAGCAGCACGTTCGGCAATAATTCTTCCTACATTCGAAGAGCCCGTGAAATTAATTCTTCTTACTGCGGGGTGATCGATTAAGGCGCCTACAATTTCACCGGCATCTTCAGGGCTATTTGATACAAAGTTAACGACACCATCGCCCAGGCCTGCTTCCATAAATGCACTGGCAATCAGGTAGTGAGTTCCAGGGCATTGCTCTGAAGCTTTAAATATGACTGTATTACCGCAAGCCAATGGCACAGCAATTGATCTGACACCAAGAATAATTGGCGCATTCCATGGTGCAATGCCCAAGATAACGCCTACTGGTTCTCTCATCCCCATAGACAATTGACCGGGTTTATCTGAAGGAATGACTTCGCCATTTATTTGAGTGGTCAACGAGGCCGCTTCTCTAACGATTGATACCGCTAACATTAAATTAAAACGCGCCCAACCTTCAGTTGCACCAATTTCTCCCATCATGGCGGCAACAAATTCATCGGCTTTTGCATCTAAAGCATCAGCTGCACGATTAAGTGCGGCCCTGCGAGCATTAGGAGCCTGAGCAGACCACTCAGGAAATGCTTTGCTAGCGGCTTCAGCTGCACTATTAGCATCAGCAACGGATGCAGCAGCGGCTACAGTGACGACTTCCCCTGACAAGGCACTTTTAATTTCTAAGTGCTTGATTGTGTCCTGGCTCTTACCACCTATTAATAATGGTATGTTTGATGTAGACATTGTTACTCCTTAGGAAATTTAATAGCTGACTTTATACTGATGAACCTTGGCTGATTAATTTAAAGGTAATTGTTCATATTAGCGTTGGGTCAATATAGTGGGAGGTATGAGATAATTCAATTAATTTTTAGGCCGCTTAATATAAGTTTTTGAGAAGGGCTGTAAATTAGAAAATAGTTTAGTGAGACTCATTTGTAATTAATCTGAAGAAGTTTGGGGTGCTAGTATTATGTGTAAATTAAAGGCTTATACCTAAATTTAATATTGCTGGTCATAATTAGAATACCAATTTATTTTTCTTTGGTTTATATTCATCTGCATAATCTCTGCACAATTTAGATTATCCCGAGAGAGGAATTGATATTGAAAATTATAAAAATGATTAGCTTGTCGGCTTCTATGCTGTTTATGAGTTCGGCGGCATGGTCTCAGTCTGCAAATGATTGGGAATCCGGTGAGCAGATTTTCGGGAAGATTTGTCAGTACTGTCACACTCAAGGAGTTGGGCCAGTATTAACGGATCGTAATTTGCCGCCAGTATATTTCACTACAATAGCCCGCAATGGGCTTAATGCAATGCCAGCATTTAGGCCGACGGAACTCTCTGCAGCTGATCTTGAAAAGGTTGCGGCTTATTTGAGTCAAAGCGCTAGTGAGAGAAACCAATGATTTCCAGGCGCCAAAGTTTAAAACTAATGGCTGGGGCAGGGTTGCTCTCTGTAATGCCTTTAACTTTAGGTGCTACTTATGCTCGAGAATCAAGACAGGCATTTGTTATTGCAAACGAGGACGGCAGTGGTGATGTTTTTGGTCGAGCTATAAATGCATCATTGAATACAAGCCTAATCCAAATTGACCACAAGAATTATGCAAGTCTTATGTCGTTAGCGCACTTACCAAAGGGAGCACTGCTTATTGGATTAGTCAATGACGCTGAAAAAGTATTGATTGATGCACATGTGCAAGACCGAAGAGGTGTCATTAACACAACAGCGCGTATAAGTACGCCTGTAAGTTCAACGGCAATGATTTCCGGCCTGGCTGAAATGACGCTACAGGCGGCATTAACTGGCACTCATGAAAGGGACTTTGAGAATACTTGGGAAAGTGTTCGAGAAAGAGAAATAACAACAAGAGCCTTAATTAGTTTTTATGCTTATTTGTAAGTCTTTTGAATCAAGACTTACTATGACCAATGTTTAGGAGATTTTAATGGCCGATTTTAATGTTCTGCCTGAGGGTGTTTCAGCTGAGCTCTTTGGCAATGCTATCGAAGAATATGCTGCAATTGTTGGCGATGACAATGTATTTGTTTCTAATGAAAGCCTTAGTAGCTATAACAAAATAATGATTCCTGCCGATAACTATGATCATGCACCTTCAGGGGCTTTGGCGCCGATTTCAACTGAAGAAGTACAAGCTATTATTGGTGTCTGTGATAAATATAATATTCCGGTTTGGCCAGTTTCCACCGGTAAAAACTTTGGTTATGGTTCGGCGGCTTGTGCGACTCGAGGGCAATTAATTCTCGACTTGCGTCGCATGAACAAGATTATTGAAGTTGATGCTGATCTGGGTACAGCCCTGGTTGAACCTGGGGTTACTTATCAGCAATTAAAAGATTATCTGGTTGAGAATAATATTCCTCTTTGGCTATCTCCGCCCGCGCCATCATCTATTGTGAGTCCTGTTGGCAATATCATGGATAGGGGAGTGGGTTACACCCCTTATGGCGATAACTTCATGTTTCAATGCGGTATGGAAGTGGTGCTGGCCAATGGCGAAGTTCTACGAACCGGCATGGGATCAATGCCAAATTCTACAACCTGGCAGGTGTTTAAATGGGGGTATGGGCCTTCTCTGGATGGGATATTTACCCAATCTAATTATGGCATAGTCACCAAACTTGGCATGTGGCTTATGCCGGAACCACCAGCATTTAAACCTTTTGTGATTCGTTTCCCTGATGATGCAGATATAGAAAAAGCTGTAGAAATAATTCGCCCGCTAAGAATTGCCCAGATTATTCCAAATGGTGTCGTGTTTGCACATGCACTTTGGGAAGGTGGCTCAGAAGTTGTGCGCACTGACTATTATCAAGGCGAAGGCACAATATCCGATGCCGCTGTTGAAGCCATGAAGGCTGACTTAGGCATTGGCGCATGGAATATTTATGCAGGCCTCTACGGTACACCTGAACAAATTGAACTGAACTGGAATATTGTTAAAGGCGCTTTCGAAGGCAGCGGTGCTCTTATTCAAGAGGAAGAAGAGATGGCCGGCAATAGTACTTTTGAATATCGCGCTAAATTAATGCGTGGTGATATGACATTAAAAGAATTTGGGCTTTATAACTGGCGTGGAGGTGGTGGTTCTGCCTGGTTTGCGCCAGTTGCTACGGCAAAAGGTTCAGAAGGGCTACTGCAAATGGCATTAGCTAAAGAAATATTAGGTAAATATGGCTTTGATTATGTGGCTGAATATGTGGTCGGCTGGCGTGAGATGCACCATATTATTGATTTGCTGTTTGATAAAACCAATGCTGAAGAAACCGCACGCGCGAATCAGTGCTTTGATGAACTCTTAACTGAATTTAGCGAACGTGGCTGGGGCTCTTATCGTACTAACATTGCCTTTATGGATAAAGTTGCTGACACCTTTGGGCCGGTTAAGCGTGATGTCAATCAACGTATTAAACAAGCCTTGGATCCAAAAGGTATCATTGCGCCAGGAAAATCAGGGATTTATATCTAAGCATGTCGTTATCTTCGATTAGGCTTATTAGTGATAATTATTAACTAATGAGTCGATTGAAGAAAATGTGTTCAGTATGCTAGTCCATGGAAAGGTCATAATAGGTCTGCGGGTTTGATTAATATCTATTCGAGCTGAGTCTGCGCAGAATACGTCGGTAATAAATCCTTAATTTAAAAAAACTGTTAAATGTTCAGTTCTTAATTATGCAAGCTCTTCCCGGTTCCTGGCATGCTAATAAAGTTGGCTTGTCTAACGGGGTTGTTTTGGATAAGGTTCATCAGATAATTTTTCAATGCTGTTTTTAAGTGATTTGTACTTTAAAACAGCAATAAGAAACACCAATTAAGGATAAGTAATGAGTAATACTCCATTTAGGCCTGGCAGACATTTTTTACAGATTCCAGGCCCTTCGAATGTGCCAGATAGTGTTTTACGTGCCATGGCACAGCCGGTTATAGATCATAGAGGCCCAGAGTTTCCGGCGTTAACGTTTAATATTCTTGAGCAAATAAAGCCCGTATTTAATACTGAATCACCGGTGTTTATTTATCCTGCATCGGGTACCGGAGGTTGGGAATGTGCTTTGCTGAATGCTCTCTCACCAGGGGATAAGGTGCTTGCTTTTGAGACAGGACATTTTGCTACGTTATGGAAAGAAGTGGCGGATAAACTGGGTTTAGAGGTGCAATGGGTTGCCGGAGACTGGCGCCATGGTGTCGATCCAGAAAAAGTAGAAGAGGCGTTAAAGGCGGATACTACTCATAGTATTAAAGCAGTATTAGCTGTACATACTGAAACATCTACGGGCGTCACCAGTCGCATAGATAAAGTTCGCCAAGCAATTGATGCGGCGGCTCATCCGGCATTATTTTTTGTGGATGCTGTGTCCTCACTTGCCTGTACCGAATATCAACATGATGAATGGAAAGTAGATGTGACCGTCAGTGGTTCACAAAAAGGTTTAATGCTGCCTCCAGGGTTGAGTTTTAATGCTGTCAGTGAGAAGGCTTTGGCGGCTTCAAAACAATCAAAATTTCACCATTCCTATTGGCGTTGGGATGCCATGCTTAGTTTTAATGCAAAAGGTTATTACCCCTATACGCCGAGTACAAATCTGCTCTATGGTTTAGAAGAAGCTCTTTCTCTGCTGCATCAAGAAGGCTTGGATAATGTGTTTGCTAGACACTATCGCTTAGCCGAAGCTACTCGACGTGCTGTAAGCGCTTGGGGTTTGGAAAATATCTGTTTAAATTCTGAAGAGTTTTGCAATTCAACAACGGCGGTTCTGGTGCCGGAAGGCAGTGATGCTGATGCTTTACGTACGATAATATTGCAACGTTTTAATATGTCGCTGGGCACTGGCCTGGGTAAACTCAAAGGTAAAATATTCAGAATAGGTCACATCGGTGACTTCAATGAGTTGATGTTGGCAGGCACTCTTGGCGGGGTTGAAATGGGCTTAAATATTTCTGGAATTCCTTATCAGAAGGGTGGTGTTAATGCCGCGTTGGATTTTTTATCTAGTTAAAGGCTTTCTATCTAGCTAAGGGCTTTCTATCTAGCTAAGGACTTTCTATCCAGTTAACAACCTCATTCAAGATAAAAATAATAAAAGGAATCACTAATGGATGCTTCAACAGCGGTAACTAATAGCGCCGCAGTTTCATTAATCGGCTTTGCAATAGTCATTTTTCTTCTGTTGTTCCTGATAGCTAAATGGAAATGGCATGTTTTTTTCGCTTTGCTTATTCCTATCATGCTGTTTGGCGTATTGCCGGGTGTTCAGCAAAATAACTTTATTGATGCTTTCGAAACTGGTTTTGGGAATACCTTGGGTTCGATTGGTGTGGTGATTGTACTGGGCTCTATTATAGCGGAAGCCTTGAAGCATACTGGAGCGATTCTGGTTATTACAAAATCCCTGGTTAATCTGGTGGGTACCAAACGCATGCCGCTGGCTCTCACTCTTACCGGTTTTGTCATTGGTATTGCCATCTTTTCAGATGTGGCTTATGTCATTTTAAATCCCTTGGTGCATTCAGCGGCCAAGACCATGGGCGTCAGTATTGCAGCAATGTCTACTGGTTTAGTAGGCGCATTACAGCTAACTCATGCCATTGTACCACCCACACCGGGTCCATTAGCGGCAGCGGCATTGGTTGGTGCCGATATTGGTAAGACCATTATATTTGGTGGCATTGCCTGTTTCTTTGGTTCTATTGCCGGTTGGGCTTGGGGTATTTTTATCGCAGGGCCTCGTATTAGCACCATGGCGAGTGATGAGTTTGATGGGATATCTATTGATGATCTTGATGCCGATGGTCCTACAGAATTGCCAAGTACGTTGAATTCTTATATGCCGATTATTATTCCTATCATATTAATCGGTACGCAAAGTGTTGTTTCTCTGGTGTTTGAAGAAGGACATATTTTAAGAACGATTTTTGCTTATATGGGTTGGCCAGTAATAGCACTTTCAGTAGGAGTATGGCTGGCATATCGCAATATTACGAGTGAGGACGATAAGGAAAAAGCTAAAAATGTCTGGGTGGAGTCGGCTCTAAAAACCTCCGCGATGATACTTGTGGTGACTGGGTTAGGTGGATCCTTAAGCGCTATCTTGCGCGGAACACCGGCGGTGGATTTTATAGCGGCAATTTTTACCGATTATGGCTTGCCTGCCATTATGCTGCCCTTTGTCATTGGCATAATCGGCAATATGATTACTGGCTCGACGACAGTAGGTGTTATCACTGCGGCCGCATTGGTTGCACCGATGCTTGGGGGGCTTGGTTTATCGCCAGAAGCGGCCATGCTCTCTGGAGCTAGTGGTTCGGTTATTATTAAGTATGTGAATAGCAGTTACTTCTGGGTTTGCACTTCGCTTTCGCGTTTAAGCGTGGCGGATGCAGTTTTCAGTTACGGCGGCGCAACTCTGGTTGGTGGTTTGGTGTCTTTTATGACAGTTTGCATAATGTGGGGACTGGGCTGGATTTAAGCCAGCGCCATTTGTAATACTCTTGCAACATGCACAGCTTCTCGTCCTGTGCCATGTTGAATTTGACTGCGACAACTGGTGCCGTCGGCAACAATAATACTATCGCCCGAATCATCTTTAATCGCTGGAAATAATGAGAGTTCAGCCATTTGCATAGAGACTTCATAATGTTCAGCTTCATAGCCAAAAGATCCTGCCATACCACAACAACTGCTATCGATGGTGTTAACTTCAAGCTCTGGAATTAATCCAAGCACTTGTTGTACCGGCGACAGAGCGGCGAAGGCTTTTTGGTGGCAATGCCCATGCAATAATGCCTGCTTGTTTGCTATCGGGTTTAACTTAAGGTTTAACTTGCCGTTTGCTTCTTCATTAGCAAGAAACTCTTCAAACAAAAAAGCATTTTCTGACAAGATGCGAGATTCCTCTCCTGGCAATAAGGCCAGATATTCATCTCTGAGGGTGAGTAAACACGAAGGCTCCAGTCCAACCACAGGTACGCCACGTTTCACATAAGGTAGCAGCGTCTCAATCATTCGGTTAGCTTCGACACGTGCTTCATCTAGCAAGCCATTACTAAAAAAAGTTCGTCCGCAGCATAAAGGGCGGCCTTTGTCGGCGGGGCTTGGACAGATGACGTTATAACCAGCGGCATTAAGCACTTCCAAAGCAGCATTAGCGTTTTCAGATTCAAAACAGCGGTTAAAGGTATCAACAAGAAGAATTACCTCAGGTTTGTTTTCTGCATTGCCTGATTCTTGAGTGCTTTGTTTGAAATGATCAGTACGCCATCGTGGTAGTTTACGTTTGCTGCTAATGCCCAATAGCCATTCCGATATTTTTGCAAAACCTGGAATTTGGTCACGTAGATTGAGTATGAAACTAAAGTATTTCAGCGTAGAAGCATAGCGTGGTAAGTAAGCAAAAACTCGATCTCTTAGTGTTAAACCATGTTTCTGGTGATACTGGTTCAGAAATTCAATTTTCATTTTTGCCATATCGATGCCTGTGGGGCATTCGCGTTTACAGCCCTTACAGCCGACACAAAGGTCCATGGTCTGATACATCGCATCAGAGGTGAAAGCATCTGCGCCAAGCTGGCCTGTAATAGCTAAACGTAAAGTATTGGCCCGTCCTCGGGTCAGGTGTTGTTCATTTTTGGTTACTCGATATGAAGGACACATGGTGCCAACATTTGACTTGCGGCAGGCACCGTTGTTATTGCACATCTCGATGGCACGATTGAAGCCGTCCCAGTTAGACCAGTCCAGACTGGTTTTTATGTCTATTGGCGCATAGCCTGGGGCGAAGCGCATAATACTGCGATCATCCATTTTGTGTGGGTTAACAATCTTGCCGGGGTTAAATAATCCCGTTGGATCGAAATAGCGTTTTACCTCTTCAAAATTTTCAACCATGCGTCGACCAAACATAGGTTCATGAAATTCAGAGCGTGAAATGCCGTCACCATGTTCGCCTGAATGTGAGCCCTTATATTCACGCACGATCTCCATCGTTTCTTCGACAATGGCACGCATCTTGGAAGCCCCGCTGGCCTCTTTCATGTTTAAAACGGGCCTTACATGTAAGGTGCCTACCGAGGCATGTGCATAAAAAGTGCCGGTTGTCCCATGCTTATGAAATATATCGGTTAGGCGTCGTGTGTACTCGGCTAAATCTTCCAAACGAACGGCGCAATCCTCAATAAATGAAATCGGTTTGCCGTCACCCTTCATTGACATCATGATATTAAGGCCGGATTTACGAACCTCCCAAATTTCATTTTGAAACTCAGTATCAGTTGCTTCGACAACTGCGTTTGGAAAGCCCAAGTCTCCCATCAATTCGACCAAATCTCTTAAGCCTTTAAGTTGCTCTTCGTGGTCTTCACCTGAAAATTCTACTAGCAGAAGCGCTTGAGGCTCTCCCTGAACAAAGCGGTTAACAATCTTCGTATAAATTGGAATGTCTCGCGCCAGATCAATCATAGTACGATCAATTAATTCCACGGCTGATGGATTAAGCTTCACAATTTGTTGCGTGCTTTCCATTGCGGCATAAAAAGTAGGGAAGTGACAAACGCCAAGAACTTTATTCTTCGGTATAGGTTGCAGCTTAAGGTGGATGCGTTGGAAGAAGCCCAGCGTGCCTTCAGAGCCCACTAGTAAGCGTGCAAAATTAGGATCTGTTTTGACCAGCTCGTCAATGTTGTAACCGCCAACTCGCCTCAATAAATCAGGGAAACGTGCAGCAATTTCATCAGCTTCTCTACGGCCAAGGGCAGTGAGTTGATTAACTAATTCTTCGTGCTTGGCATTCGAAAAAGTTTCACCATTAAGCTTTTTGAAATGAGCACGGCTGCCATCGGCTAATAGTGCCTCTATTGAATTAACATTGTGCACCATATTGCCGTAGCGTATAGATCGTGCCCCACAGCTGTTGTTACCCGTCATTCCACCTATCGTGGCACGGTTAGCGGTAGATACATCTACGGGATACCAAAGGCCATGAGTTTTTAGTTTTCGATTCAGTTCATCCAGTACCATGCCTGGTTGCACACAGACAGAGGCCTGCTCTTTATTGAAATCGATTAATTGATTCAGGTGTCGCGTCGTATCAATCATGAGCGCTTCACCAATGGCCTGCCCGTTTTGGGACGTCCCCGCCCCCCTTGGCAAGACAGGTACGCCTTCTTCAGCGGCTATTTGCACGGCGATTTCAACGTCTTGTTCAGAAGCCGGTATGACGATGCCCACTGGCATCAGCTGATAAATGGAAGCGTCAGTGCTGTAGCGCCCTCTGGAAAAAGTATCGCTTAGAACATCACCCTGGATTTCCTGCTGTAAGCGTCGAAACATCGGGCTGTTATTATTATTTGTATTCATAGGAATTAAATATAAAAATATAAGGAACTTGTCAGCCTATCCTGTCTTGAAAAAGTACTGATCATAAAAAATTAGGTATGTTCTTGATTCTACCTTAAAATTTTATTCTTACCTACGTAAGCCATAGGAAAACCCTCTAAGATCTATTATTCACTAGACTTGAATTATGATCAGAATTGTCGGTTAACCAGTCTCCGCGTACACTAGTTTTCTGTTTCTCGTGTAGGTTGAGCAAAAATACGAATTTTAATTCGTATATACACTGTCTATAATGAGCTATCTGGTAGATTAATAAACTGGCAGCAGTTTTTTAGTCGCTAAAACAATAACAGATTGATTGAGGGTAACATTGTGGTGATTAGGCCTGAGTTTATTGAAGAATTAAAATTATTAAGCCTTTTTAATCTGGACAGCATTCAGGAAGGTATAAAAATTCATCACGAGGCCGGGACTGAAAAAATTCAGGCGGCTGAACGCTTATTTGAAAAAGGGATTATTACCCAGGTTGACGGGGGGTATCTAACCAACCTGGGTGTTGAGGCTGCTGAGCACGCTCATGCTCTGATTAATATATTAATGCTTATCGAGCATTAATTGGGAATGAGTCAGGTATAAAATAAAAAATTAATCTCTGACTGAGATATGTGCTAAAAATTCTTTCTCATTAGGGATGCCGCCACCTCTGAGCTCTCGTTCAGAGTTGTCAAAATATTCTTCAACAAACTCCATGGCTTCTCGTCCACGACGCACTAATAAAGTAACTTCATGCGTGCTGTCAGCAGCAGTAATAGAGTCAGTTATTTCATTTAACTGGATATAAATGCCACCTGGTTCCATGACTACACGCTCTCTGGGTAGCACTTCGATATATTCTAATTCTTCACCATTAGCCGCATGAAAAACGGCACTTCCAAAAAAATCACTATTAGTGTTTAGTAGGCGAATTGGTTGGTTATGTAAATTAATGATAGTGAAGTAAGCATTTGTTGTATTTGAGTCGGCTTCAGGTGTTTCAATATAAGAGCTTTCTATGCCCAAAAAACCCGGAATAAGGAGGGGTTCAGCAAATGCTGTTGACTGAGTAATCAGTATTACAAATGGAATTACCAGGCACTTACGAAGAAAGTTGATATTTACGTTCATTTTACACCTCTAACGAATTGATGATTTTAATGACTTCTTTTAATTTTTCTATCCCTGAATCTATCACTTATTAGCTTATTTACAAGCCATTTTAGAACATAATTAACTATTTTAGATGTAATTTTTTCTAACCTTTATTTAGCATATTTAACAAAGTTGTTAAAAAATAGTAAGTTAGATGGTTGCAGCATACTTTTATTTAAGTATTTCTATATTTTTAGCTGCAAGTTCTCAAAGCCGTCATAAACTAACTTAAATTTCAGCTTAACTTTCATTTCATAGTATGTATTATCTACTTAGGAAAAATTATTCATTGATAATTAAGGTTTTATATAAATGAAAAAGAATATGACAGGTGGTGAAGCCATGGCGTTGGCTGCAAAGGCCAACGGTATTCAACAGATTTTTGGAATCCCCGGGGCGCAGATTTACCCATTATTTGATGCCTTTGTCAGAGAGGGTTTTGATGTCATCGTACCAAGACATGAACAAACCGCAGGTTACATGGCTATGGGGGCTGCTAAATCAACAGGTCAGCCGGCAGCATTAGCCGTTGTTCCAGGGCCGGGTGTCCTTAACGCCACGGCGGCACTTTGTACGGCAATGGGGAACTGTTCTGAAGTGCTCTGTCTTGTCGGGCAAGTGCCAACAACTTATCTTGGTGTTGGCAGGGGGCATTTACATGAATTAGCTGATCAGGCCGGTACGCTTAAAAGTATCATTAAGGATGCGGTTCGCATCGATAAGCCTGAAAATGCCACCGCTGTTATGAATGCCGCTTTTGAAACCATGTCGAGTGGCAGGCCTGGCCCAGTCTCAGTCGAAATGTGTTGGGACACTATGGCCCAGAATTGGGATGTCGAAATAGGCGCAGGCACAAATCAGATCAATAAGCCTGAATTAAATGTAGGCCAAGTAAAAGCAGCAGCGAAAGCTATTAGCCGGGCCAAAAAACCTATGATTATGTGTGGTTCTGGCGCACAGGATGCCAGTGAAGAAGTGCTTGCTCTTGCTGAGCTATTGAATTGCCCCGTGACAGCTTTTAGAAGTGGTCGAGGCGTTGTCGCAGAAGATCACCCTTTGAGTGTGCCGCCAGTGGCCGCACGTGTTCTTTGGGAAGATTGTGATTTGCTAATTGGTATAGGTTCGCGGCTTGAAATGCCTTATATGCGCTGGGTTAGCGGTACGGCCTATCAAAATAAACCAATGGATGAGCGTACGTTGATCCGGATTGAAATTGATCCAAAAGAAGTTGAACGGTTTGTGCCCGATATCGCCATAGTTGCTGATTCTGCTGATGGCTGTAAGGCCTTGGTATCTGAGCTTGAATCACAGGTTAATCCAGATATTTCCCGCAGAGATGAAATTGCTGAGATTAAAGTTAAGGCATGGAACCTTATTCAGAAAGTACAACCACAGATGGATTATCTGAAAGTGATCAGAGAGGTATTGCCGCGCAATGGTTGTTATGTGCCAGAACTCTCTCAGATGGGTTTTGCCACCTGGGCCGGTGGTATGCCAATTTATGAACCGAGAACTTATATCTCTGAGGGCTTTCAAGGTACCTTAGGTTTTGGTTTCCCAACGGCGCTTGGTGTTAAAGCCGCTAATCCTGATCGCGCCGTAGTTTCTGTTAATGGCGATGGCGGTTTTATGTTTTGTGCGCAGGAGTTAGCCACTGCGGCTCAGTATGGTATTGGTCTAGTGACATTGGTTTTTAATAACAACTCTTTTGGCAATGTGCGCCGAGATCAGCAAATGGGATTTGGCGGTAGGCTAATAGGCGCAGATTTAAAGAACCCGGACTTTATGAAGCTGGCTGAAAGTTTTGGTGTTGCCGGATACAGAGTGTCCACGCCAGAGGAGCTAAAACCAGTTTTGGCTAAAGCTATTGATAATAATAAACCTGTGCTCATTGAAGTGAGTACAGAAAGAGGATCAGAAGCTGCAGCCTGGGAGTTTATAAATATGTATGACTCACCAAACTTATGATGGAACTCATACGGTATAAATACAGATAAATAAAATTTAAAAATGTGGGGTTACTAGTTAAAAAGCATGAAAAAAGCTCTCTATAAAACGTTAGACATTGTGCTTCTACCATTTGTTTATTTTTCAGCTTGGCTCTTGAAAGCTGTTCGAAAAAAAGGTGTTCATCGATTACCTTACATCAAGAATGCTTTACTTCAAGTGGGTGTTTTTCCAATACGCAATCATTACTATGAACCACAATTTGATTTTCGAGAGCCGCATAAAGACTTTTCGTTGGATAGAAACCTTCCTGGTATTAAGCTTAATAAAGAAATGCAGCTTACTTATTTGGAAAAATATACTTTTAGTAAAGAATTAGAAGACACCGCCTTAGATAAAAGTGGCGAGTTAACGTTTTATTTAAATAATGGTTCTTTTGGTCCCGGTGATGCAGAGTATTGGTATCWGWKTMWKMGSAKYWTKMAACCNNKAWAWWARTNRWKAGNRMKKYGGYAKTGGNSAATTCTACCTTGATGGCAATCAAGGCAATTGAAAAAAACAAGGCAGAAGACTCAGCTTATATGTGTGAGCATACATGTATTGAGCCTTATGAAATGCCCTGGCTTGAAAAAACAGACGTGTCAGTGCTTAGGAAGAAAGTTGAAGAAGTAGAGATTAGTTTTTTTTCACAGCTTGAAGAAAATGATATTTTATTTATTGATTCTTCTCATGTCATTCGGCCACAAGGAGATGTGTTGTTTGAATATCTGGAGCTTCTTCCTACACTTAACAAGGGCGTAATAGTTCATGTACATGRTATTTTTCTTCCGAAGAATTACTCTCAAACATGGCTGCAAGAAAAAGTAACCTTCTGGAATGAGCAATATCTATTAGAAGCCTTTCTCAGTCATAACGATAGCTGGGAAATTATTGGTGCTTTAAATTATCTTAGTCATAATCACTTTGATGATTTAAAACGGGTTACTCCTTTCTTAACGCCTGCACATGAACCTGGTTCTTTTTATATGAAAAAAATTGCCTGAGATTAGGTGCCAGAGTAAAGCTTGAATCTTACCTTCCGTGTGGTTAATCGGATTCATGGAATAATTCAAACTTTATTTAGTCCTGCTAATTTACTCTGACACCAGTTACTGCTTAATTTACTCTGACACCAGTTACTGCTTGAATAAAATATAGTTACTCAAGGCTAGCTGCAAACTGCTGCCTTGTCAGGATGAAATGTCGAATCGCTTCGGCATCGGCAGCATCCAGTTCAGCAGCAAATCCAACCATGCCGAGTTCTGCAAAAATACCATCCAGTACCACTGAGGCCCATGCTTCAGGGTTGGCAGGAAACGCACTGTAACGCAGGTCTTGAATAACTCCGCTGCCAACGGCTCCAGCGCCGTGGCAAGCGCCACAGTAACGGTCATAGACTAGAAAGCCCTGTTCAGCCAGTTCGGTATTTATTTCAATCCCTGTGAGGTCAGGAAGGTCAGGAGACGCAAGTTCGAAATCAGGCAAAGAAGCTTCACCATTTATTTTAAAAGTCAGTATCCGGCTGTTATCTAGAGTAGGGCCTGAAGTTAGCGCAAGAGGGCCTGCAATCATGGTGAATATTCCTCCCCAGCCCGCCATCACGGTCAAGTATTGCTCACCATCCACTTCATAAGTAACAGGTGGAGCGACAATTGCGGATTGTGTTGGATACTCCCAAAGTGTGGAACCGTCATTGGCATCATAGGCCTTGAGAAAGCCCGCAGCAGTACCCTGAAATACCAGATTGCTGGCTGTCGATAAGACGCCACCATTCCATGGGCCTGGATATTGTACCCGCCAGCGTTCTTCTTGAGCGACCGGATCCCAGGCTGCTAGGTGGCCAAGTGTCGCTGCTTTTACTGCTTCTATAACTTCAGGGTCATCAGGCAGACGAGCAACAGTGGTATCGATACCCAGATTAGCAGCCAGAGCTTTGGGTTCAAAAGCATTGTCAGCCATATAAGGAAAGCTTATTTCCTGAGCCGGTAAATATACGAGGCCAGTTTCAGGGTTAAAGGACATCGGGTGCCAGTTGTGACCACCAAAGAAACTTGGTGATTGCACTGAGACTTCTCCGGTTTCCCAATATTTTGCAGAATCGAGTATGTTTGGCCTGCCCGTTTCAGGATCAATGCCATCTGCCCAGGTTACTGGTACGAAATTTTCGCCAGAAATAAATTCGCCTGTGGTCCTGTCGATGACATAAAAGAAGCCGTTTTTTGGCGCCTGCATAATAACCTGGCGTAAGGTGCCGTCGATTTCTAAATCAGCAAGAATCATGTGCTGAGTAGCAGTGTAGTCCCAGGCATCGCCAGGAGTAGTTTGATAGTGCCAAACATATTCCCCGGTATCGGCATCCAGCGCGACGATAGAAGATACGAATAAATTATCACCGACACCTTCCGTCCTGATTAGAGGATTCCAGGGTGAGGCGTTGCCAGTGCCGATATATAAGAGGCCAAGATCAGGATCATAAGCCATTGAATCCCAGGCTGTTCCTCCGCCGCCGAGAAGCCACCATTCTCCCTGCMAGGTTTCTGCCGCAAACTCCATAATCTCAGATTCGAAGCCATCAGCCGGGTTGCCGGGAACGGTGTAAAAGCGCCAGCGCTGTTCTCCAGTTTCAATGTCATAAGCGGTGACATAACCTCTAACGCCAAATTCGGCGCCGCCATTACCGATAAATACCAAGCCTTCAGCCACACGCGGAGCACCAGTAATGGTATAAGGTTGGGATAAATCGACGGTAAGCACTGACCAAAGTTCTTCACCTGTTTCTGTATCAAGGGCAATTAATCTGCCATCCAGTGTGCCAACAATGACTCGGTCTTCCCACCAGGCAACGCCTCGATTAACCGCATCGCAGCAACCATGGACGGCATGTGAACGATCAACTTGAGGGTCAAACTGCCAGAGTTCTTCGCCAGTTCCTGCATCAAGCGCATGGACAATGCTCCAAGCGGCGGTGGTATACATTACCCCATCGACAATTATTGGTGATGCTTCTTGGCCACGGCTTTCTGGCAGGTCTWCATACCAGGCCAGGGATAAGTTTCCGATAGACTCGGCATTGATTTCCTCCAAGGGGCTGAAGCGTTGTTCAGACCATGTGCGGCCATGAGCAAGCCAATCACCTGGGCGATTATCGGCGTCGGCTAGTGATGGGAAAGGGCCATTTATTGCTGCAAGGGGAGTTATTGTTTCAGCTGCACTTTGCTCGGCGTTATTACAAGCAGCGAGAATGGAAAGAGCAATACCAGTAAATAAAATGTTTAGATGACTTTTATAGTTTGTAATTTGTTGCCTCATTAAATTCTCCGAGCAGGGCTTTGTTGTTTTAATACCGGAAGAGATA
This sequence comes from SAR86 cluster bacterium, assembly GCA_002746215.1. GTDB lineage: Bacteria > Pseudomonadota > Gammaproteobacteria > Pseudomonadales > Pseudohongiellaceae > UBA5109. The sequence continues at coordinate 178,239 of NVWI01000005.1, read as the reverse complement.
TTACCTTATTTTTTACACAGTTGGGATGTTACATATACTGGCAATAGTAATAAGCTTGGGCTGGATAAATTTACCATCGGGGATAAGCAAGCTTGTAGAAAATACTTTTAATTCCTCAATGTGCTCCTAACACTTTCAGTACGTTAAATAATTAGTGGTGTAAAAGCCGGAGATCAAAAATGACAAGAAATAAAAATACAATAATTAGAACACTTATCTTGGCAGGCGTGATGCCGCTACTTTCCGTGAGTGCTATGGCTCAGGATTTAACGATCATAAATGCACGAATCATTATGACGCCAGGAAATGTAATAGAGAATGGCGCTATTGTGGTTGAGGATGGTCGTATTTCAGCAGTGACATCTGGTGCGCCTCGGCAAACTGTTGGGCAGGTAATTGATGCAGAAGGCATGACCGCCATGGCGGGTTTTATTGATGACCATAAGCATATCCGTGATAGTGATGACTTCGATGCTCAAATGTTATCGTTGCTTGAAGCTGGCTATACCACCATTTTAAATGGTGGCGGACAAGCTGCTGGAAACCTCGAGTTAAGTAATCGTATCTCAAGTGGTGAGGTTTTAGGACCACGCCTTATTCCTTCAGGCAGTGTTAGTTTGCGTCAAACGCCTGCTGAAGCACGGGCAGCGATAAGAGCATTAGCTGACATGGGAATTAGGTACACTGGTGAAATCGCATTAACGCCAGAGCCAGGTCCTCCTCAAGCAGAAATTACAGTTCTCAAGGCAATTGTCGAAGAGGCCGCAGAAGTGGGTGTACAAGTAAATGTTCATGCTGTCAGTAGCTCAGCAACTGTTGCCGCCGTGGAGAGTGGCGTTACCCGCTTGGTTCATCTTCCCAATAAAGATTGGACCAGTTATGACCAGGCAGAAATTGTTGCTGAAAATGGTGCCATAATTTCCGGACTTATTGCATTCGGAGCCCCAACGATTGACCGGGAATCTGCAGCGCCTGCACCRGTACAATATCCAAGAGATAATATGACCCGATTCCGTAATGGTGAAGCTTGGCCAGAATCTATTGCGGGTGCAAACCGTGATACGCAAGGTCGTGCTATGGGAACGGAAGGCGGCTACACCATTATTAATGCTCGCAGAGTATGGGATGCTGACCCTTCTCACCAAACAATTTCTTACTCGACTGACCAAAATTTTGCTGATATTTCAGTACTCGAACATGAACTGAAGTCCTTCAGCATTGTGTTCTCAATGCAGGATATTCATCAGATTATGGGGCCAAATTCAGCACGCTTCATTGGAATGGAAGATGAGCTTGGTACACTTGAGCCTGGTAAAATAGCGGACATCATTTTGCAAGCGGGCGACCCAACTGAAAACATCTATGGCATGTTGACTACCACAGTCACAATTCTTGGTGGTGAAATTGTTGTAGACAAACGCTAGACAAACGTTAAAGAAACGTTAAGTAAGATTAAAAAGAAGTTTTTTCTTCAATGCGCGAGGCTTTGGCCTTGCGTTTTTTTTGCCTTGAAAAAACATCTATTTGATCCCTGTGGCCTTATGTCTATACTTAGCGGTCGTATGCATTCTTAAAATAAAAAAAGGGGTAGGATCATGATCAAGAGATTTTTAGTTTTAGTATCTCTGGTTGCTACGATAGTTCCTGTAGTTGAAGCTCAGGAGTTAGATGCTAATCGAGGCGCTACAGTTTTTCAGGCTGAATGCGTCCGTTGTCATATCCCTATAGAAATAAATGCTCGTTTGCAGAATGACTGGGTCGGGCGCAGTGCGCAGGAACTTTACGACCGGGTTCGACTTACCATGCCGGCTGAGAATCCGGGTTCGTTAAATGCCCAACAATATCTCGATCTCACCGCATTTTTATTAGAAACAGCAAGAATCGATTTGCCAGATAATGCGACAAGCGCAATTCTCGCATCCATTCAGATTGATCCACCTCCTCTAGTCATGACCAGTGGTGAAACAGTTAACTGGACCCATTTAGGTGGTGACGAGGCTTCCACTCGATACTCACCTCTGGATCAAATTAATGCGGATAATGTTGAATCTCTTGAAGTGGCCTGGATATTTGATATTGGGCCATTTGGGCCCATTTCTGAAACTAACAGCGTGACAACACCTTTAATGGTGGATGGCACAATGTACGCTACTGCAGGTGTAACCCGGAATGTCGTCGCCTTGGATCCGGCAAGCGGGCAGTTATTATGGATGTGGCGCCCGCAGGAAGGTGAGCGCTTTAATGTGGCGCCTCGCAAAGGCTCAGGCAAGGGGCTTTCTTATTATCGTAATGGCGCTCAGGAAACTATTTTCACAGTGACGCCAGGATTTTTTCTGGTTGCACTTAATGCCAGAACAGGCTTGCCCAGAGAGAATTTTGGAGCGGGTGGCTTTATTGATTTAAAAAATGGTTTACGCCTTGCTATAGATAGGGATGTCATTGATATAGGCATTTCATTTCCTCCCTTGGTCGTAGAAGACGTAATCATAGTCGGTGCAGCACATACCGTTGGTGCCAGACCAGAAACAGCAAGTAATGTAAAAGGCGATATTCGGGGTTTTGATGCCAACACTGGAGAATTACTCTGGACCTTCAAAAGTATTCCAGAAGCTGGTGAACCTGGTTTTGAAAGCTGGATTACGGGTGCTGAGATAACTGGCAATGCTGGGGCCTGGGCGCCATTATCAGCCGACCCAGAGCTAGATCTGGTTTATATTCCAGTGGAAGCGCCAACCGGCGATTACTATGGTGGAGACAGGCATGGCAATAATCTGTTCTCCAGCTCTACCGTTGCGGTTAATTACCGTACCGGTGAGATGGTTTGGCATTTTCAGACGACTCATCATGATATCTGGGATTTTGATACACCTGCGGCCCCGATAGTGGCTGATTTGCCGGATGGCACACCAATAGTGATACAGGCGCTTAAACAGGGGCATCTTTTTGCGTTTAACAGAAGTAATGGGGAACCCATATTCCCGGTTGAAGAAAGAAGAGTGCCTTTAACGGATGTTCCCGGTGAGTGGACTTCAGCAGTGCAGCCATTTCCGCTGAAGCCTGCGCCTTATGAAAGGCAGGGTTTTCAGGCGGATGACCTGGTTGATTTCACGCCTGAAATTGCGGCAATGGCCAGAGATTTGGCATCGAATTATCGTTTCAGTACCTTGTTCACTCCTCCTAGTGTTTATCAGGATCCAAATGATGGGACTTTAGGTACGTTGCATTTACCGCATGCTACCGGTGGTTCAAATTGGGAAGGCGCTGCTTATGATCCGGAAACTGGGCTGATTTATATTCCGACCATCACACAGGTACATGTAAAAGCGCTGCAAAATTTACCGGATGTTTCTACGATTCAATATGTTTATTACGAGGGCGTTGGATCACCAACAATAGATGGTATACCTCTAGTTAAGCCTCCTTATGGACGAATTACTGCAATAGATATGACCAGTGGTGATCATGTCTGGATGCAAGCCAATGGCGATACGCCTGATGAAATCAAGAACCACCCCCTTTTGGAAGGAATTGAGATTCCAGCAACAGGCAAAGCGACTCACTCGACTTTATTACTCACCAAAACTTTGTTATTTCAAGGGGAAGGACAGGGTGGCGGGTCTGGTTTGTGGGTAAGAGACAAAGCAACGGGTGAGGCAATAATGCATATTGAGCTGCCAGGAACAGTTTCCGGCATGCCAATGACCTTTATGCTGGATGGCATTCAATATATCGTAGCAGGCTTGAGTGATTCGAACTCTACGGCCAAATTGGTGGCTTTACGTTTACCCGATTAAAGCTTGCTCAATGTATGTCTAGAAAAGACTTGATTCAGGTAAGTGGCTGGGCAATGATTGAGTGAAATTTGAAAGTAAAAATAAATCAAAGGAGTTTTAAAAATGAACCTTATACAAGTTTCTAGATTATTTGCTCTGCTATTAACAGTATTTCTTGTGTCATGTTCGAGCATGGACAACAGTCAAACCGCATCGGTAAATATGACTGATGCTGATGTTGTTTGGATCGATGTCAGAACCTTAGAGGAATACGAAAATGATCATATCAATGGTGATCTGAATATACCTATACAAACCTTCAGTGCCGCGGCAATAACTTCTCAACTGGGATTGAATCAAGACACTAGAATTGGTCTTTACTGTGCATCAGGGGGAAGGGCTGGTCGGGCGCTAACTATTTTAGAAGACGCAGGTTTTACTAATGCCTTTAATGCGGGTGGTATTGGCGATGCTCGTGATCAGCGCCAGCTCAGATAAAATATCGGTTCACTTGAATTCCTGAACTGACATCTTAGTTATATTATCTATGAGAGCTATGTTGCAGCATAAGTTGCTTATGCGCGGACTCAGCGCTTTTTACTTAATTTTTATTGCTCAAACTGCCTATAGTCAATCCTTAAATATTGGCCTGTTCTCTGAAGGCGATTTGTCTGGGTGGGAAGAGCAATCCTTTGAAAGTAATACCCAATATCAACTGGTAGACGAACAAGAAGGGCGGGTTTTAAAAGCCTATACCGAGTCTGCCGCCTCAGGTTTATTTCGTGAAATTGACGTTGATTTAACACAGACTCCCTACCTTAATTGGTCCTGGAAAGTCGACAATGTTTATCAGGGGAATGATGAACATGAGCGCTTAGGTGACGATTACCCTGTGCGTATTTTTGTTGTTGCCTCGGGGGGGCTTTTTTTCTGGGAAACCAAAGCGATAAATTATGTCTGGTCCAGTAATCAGCCAACAGGCAGTCAATGGGAAAGCGCTGTTACCCGAAATGCAATGATGTTAGCGCTACAGTCTGGAGAAAATAAGCTGGGTCAGTGGGTCAATGAAAAGCGCAATATTCGTGATGATTTTAATGCTTTTTTTGGCGTGGATATAACAGAAATTCATGCCATAGCGGTTATGAGCGATAGTGATAATACCGAACAAAGTGCAACAGCGTATTATGGTGATATATTCTTTTCAGCTCAGTGATTAACAAAATGTGTCATGTTTAGGCGAAAATATTATTTCAGAGGCACCCTAAGGAACGGCGTTTAAGTTCCAGTTGTAGGGTAAATTTGTACGCACAGAATCAAACTGTAGATCAGGGCGATAGAGCCGGACAAAATCTTCTAAATTACCGAAAACGTCAAAATCCTCCCCATACCAGTCGAAAATTTTAGACAATCTAAGGCGATTATTTTCCAGTAGCAGGCCTTTTTCATTGTTCAGGAAAAGCCTGGTTTGCTCATCTAATTGCTCATCCAGTTTATCCGCACGATAAGCTTCATGACGTAAGTCAGGACAACTAACAGAGGCGCAATTAACAGCAAAGTGAATGCGTGGTTCATCTAGCTGACGAATAATGTTGTGCTCGATATCATCGAGTGTCAGTTGGCCATCTGCATTTTCCAGTACAACAATATCCCATGGGCCACGAAAAAAAGAGCCAATGTCTCTAATAGAGTCTACTGGCCAATTATCCAGAATTAGATTAATGGTCAGAATGTTGTAGGCATTAATATAAAAAGCCAGTTTCTCTTCATTTGTGGTGAGTTGTAGAACATCAAATTGAATGATTTGATTGAACACAACATAAAATCTTGAGTCAGCCGAGATGTTTTCATAGTCAACCAGGTTCACTGGATATCCATCTTTCTCAGCCGCATGTACATGCGAATTTAATAAGCCATCATAATCATTCCAGTCAGGTTCAGTTGCCAAACTTGCTGTTGCAAAAGCCCAGAGAAATATCATGCGAATCATGTTTATTCACCTACGTCTTATTGTTATGAATTGATAACTTGAGGTTAATTTTGTTACAAAAATGAAAGTTTAGCTATGCAGGAAAAATAGATAAACCATTTTCATGCTTTTTAGGAGGCAATAACGCCTATGAAAGGCTAAGTATTTTTTAATCATTCAGAAAATTCTTGATATTAATAGTACTACTAAGTACTATTAATTGATATTTTAATAAAAATTATTAATATCATATTGATAAATATAAATATATTAAATACTTATAAGTACTATTTATGAAAAATTTAAAGACCTCAAATGCTGTAGCTCAGTTAAAAAAAGACCATAAACTTGCAAAGTTCTTGAACAAACGCAATGCGATAAAAACTGCTGCAACGGATTTGATGGTGGAATATGGGTATGAAAACACGAGTTTAGAGGCAATCTGTGAGCGGGCCTCATGTTCTAAATCTGCCATCTATGAGCATTTCGGTAACAAGCAGGGTTTACTGGCAGCCTTAACAGAGGATGTTGCACTTGAGCTTTCACAAGCCTTGCATGCTTTTTACCTACAGGAACGTAGCGTTGAAGATACGCTTTTACTTTATGCCGAGCTGGCACTGACTCGAATTCTGAACGATAAGCACATTGCCATTGTCAGAGCCACGATCTCTTCTTTACCTCAGGACCCACAAATTGGCCCAACTTATTACAAGGTTGGGGCAGGTACTGCACAGGCCGCGCTTGAACAGTATTTTAGCGCTCAAATAAAGCTAGGCACATTAATATTGGATGACCCGCAATGGGCTGCGCATGAATTTCAAGGGCTGTTGTTTTGGGAGCGTTTGATGGCACAAATTGTTGGTGCTATGGCGTCGCCTTCAGAAACCGAAGTTAAAACTCATGCCAGGCAAGTTGTTGATACCTTCCTGCGGCGTTATCGGGTGGATGCCTAGTCATTCTTGATAATAAAAAAATAATGTAAACACAGAAAGTAGAAAAATAATAAGAGGCATAAGTATTATGAATCAAGCAGTTTCGACGATTGATCAATTTAAAAATGAACCTCCGGTGCTGATTATTGGCGGTAGCCTCGTTGGGCTATCTACGGCAATGTTTTTGGGTATGCATGGCATTCCCAGTCTGATAATAGAAAAGCATCGTGGTACCGCTATACACCCGAGGGCGGGATATTTTCAGCTGCGTACTTTGGAAATGATGCGGCAGGCCGGCATAGAGGAGAAAGTTGTTACTGCTGCGCATGCATTATATGACCCTAATGGCGGCTTAAATGCTGTGGAATCATTAGCTGGGCGGGAAATAGCAAATTATATTCCGGATATTAATCAGGGTATTCAAGATTTGACGCCAGTGCGGCGTCTGTTTATGCCGCAACAGGTGCTTGAGCCAATCATCAAGGATCGCGCTGAAGAGTTAGGTGCGCAGTTTCTGTATTCACATCAGGTGACAGGCTTTAGTCAGGATGGAAATAAAGTGTCAGTAACCGCGAAACATGTAGACAGCGGTGAAGAAAAAGAATTTCAAGCATCTTACCTGGTCGCTTGTGATGGCTGCCGTAGCCCGGTTCGTGAACAGCTGGGAATTAAGATGGATGGTTACCCTGTTATGTCTCAGAGCATTACCATTTATTTTCAGGCTGACTGCTCTAAAGCGCTTAGAGGGCGCAACCTTGGTGTTATTTATGTGAATAATGAGCATGTTCGCGGTTTTTTCCGCTTGGAGAAAACTGGGAAGGGTGGTTTTCTGGTGATTTTCACAACTGGCGATATTACTAAGCCGAGTGCACGAAATACTGCTGAGGGAATAACGAAGGAGAAGGCTGCGCAAATGGTGCGCGATGCCGTTGGAGATCAGGCTCTGAAGGTGGATGTTGAGGATGTGCATAAATGGGAAGCGGTTTGTCATGCTGCTGAACGTTTTCAGGAAGGCAGGATTTTTCTGGCAGGCGATTCCTCACATGTAACTACGCCAACAGGGGGCTATGGTGGTAACACGGGCATTCAAGATGCGCATAATTTGACCTGGAAACTAGCGTCCGTGCTTAAAGGCGAAGCGGGTGAGGGCTTACTGGCTTCTTACAATGATGAAAGACAACCGGCTGCTATGCAGATGATTCAGCAGGGCTATCAACGTTATGTGACACGCTCCGATCCAGATTTAGGCATGGAAGGTGTTAAAAAACAAATTCCAGATGTGCATGTTGAATTTAACCGTTATCGCTCAAGTGCTGTCGCTTTTGAAAAAGATTTTAAGGACGACGGTGAGATGGATATTGATCCGCGAAAATCCTACGCTTTACCAGGCACCCGGGCTCCACACCTTGCATTTATGAGTGATGGAAAAACTGGTTCTACGATTGACTTGTTTGGCGGAAATTTCGTTTTGCTCACTGCTCATGCGGGTGAAAAATGGCAAGAAATCGCGGCTGATGCTGCCAAGGCTTGCGGCATAAAAATAGACTTTAGACTTATTAATCAGCCTGGGGCTAAAGCCGGCTTGATTGATCTGGCGGTTCATCGAGAGAAAATTTCCAGCCCATTTTCTCGGCCTTTTCCAGAAGCATACGATATCAAGTCTGATGGTGCGGTATTGATCAGGCCAGATGGTTATGTTGCCTGGAGAGAGAAAGCCTATAACGCCAACAGTAAAGCGGCTTTATTGGAAGTCTTGCAGGCAATTCTTGATAAAACCAGTTAAGCGTGTGTGAAAACGAAGCGTAATGACCAACAGTTTACAACAGGATGAAATAATGAAAACAAAAATTCAGGTAGTTTTTTATAGTATGTATGGGCATATTCATACACTGGCAGAAGAAATAGCAGCAGGTGCTGCAGATATTGAAAATACCGAGGTTGAGTTACTCCAGGTGCAAGAATTGATGGCAGAGGATGTACTTTTACTCAGTGGTGCGCGGGAAACCCGCAAGGCTTTTGCTGATGTGCCTTATGCAGAGCCCGATAAACTGGCTGAAGCTGATGCGATTATTTTTGGTACGCCAACCCGCTTTGGCAATATGTGTGCACAAATGCGAAACTTTCTAGATCAGACTGGGCCTCTCTGGGCGAGTGGTGCTTTGGTAGGAAAAGTGGGCAGTGTTTTTACCAGTTGTGCGAGTCAGCATGGCGGACACGAAACCACAATTACCAGTTTTCACAGCACATTATTACACCACGGCATGGTCATAGTTGGCGTGCCTTATACCGAACAAAAACTATTAGATATGTCAGCAATTAACGGTGGTTCGCCTTATGGTGCATCGACAATAACAGATGGCGATGGCAGTCGTCCGCCAAGCCAGCTCGAACTTGATGTGGCTAGATTTCAGGGTCGGCATGTGGCAGATATCGCAAGTAGATTGACCGCTAAAAGCTGATGATAAATCGGTTGTCGTGATTAAGCTGTTTGTCTAAAAAAGACTGCTTTAGTGTTAGGTGGTCTTTTTTCATTTATAGCCTCCAAGATTACCTTTATGTCACTAGCCAACATATTTCTGATTTTCCTACCGGAGAGTCATAGGCTTGAATGTGAGCTAGAAATAAGGTTCTATGCTTTCCAAGCTTGAAGATTCCTTTAAGGCTTAATAAGAATAAACGGGATGCCTCATGAGGGTAAAACAAGAAAATTTACTATTTTTACTAAGTGTAATCTTTGGCCTTTCTGCTTGTGCTATAGAGGCTGAACAAGCGGTTATATCGACTCAAGAAGGCAGTATAGTTTCTTCTCCTCTGGCATTGGTTGGAGGGACTCTGATCGATGGCAGTGAAATAGCCCCTCTATTAGCAAACAGCGTCATTTTGATTCGAGATGGAAGGATAGAAAGGGTAGGAACAGTAGCCGATACTAGTATCCCCGCTGAGTATGAACAAATTTCTACAGAAGGCATGACAGTCATGCCAGGTCTTTGGGACATGCATGTTCACCTTTTGTATGCCGGGCATACTAATATTCCTTATTGGCATGAGACATACACGCCTCGGTTTGAAGAGGAAATTATGCCTGCCACTGCGACTCAGCAGTTATGGAGTGGCGTTACGAGTGTTCGCGATTTAGGGGCCCCGGCTGACGCTGTCTTCAACTTGCGCAATCGAATTGCAAGTGGGGATATCCCCGGTCCAACTATTTATGCTGCGGGGCCTCAAATTAATCGTAATTTTCCAGACTGGGCAAGATTTTATCGTACGCCGGTATCGAATCCTCAACAGGCTGCTGCTGTGGCCAATGCACTTATTGATTCCGGCGCAGATATGCTCAAAATATCGGGTGCTGAAAATATGAGCGTTGAAGACATTCGTGCAATCACTGATGCTGCTCATGCCCGAGGCATCATGGTTACTGCCCATGGTCGTAATGATCAAGAGATACTCATGGGGCTTCAGGGCGGCGTGGATGAATTTCAACACATAGGTGTTTCTGCAGAAAGTCCTGAGTATTCTTCGGAGATTATGGCGGCAATCAGGGACAGAGTGATTTTCGGTCCTCCTTTGTATTGGACGCCGACAGTTAGCGTACAGTTGGCTCGCAGCTACCTTGAAGAAAATCCTGAAATACTTGATGCTCAGGAAAACTATGCAGGATTACCTGAAGATATAGCAATGGACATCAGGGAAGCTGTTGCTAACTTTTCACCGACTGCCGTAGATGCAGATATTGTGATTCGCAAAGTGACGCAATTGCGTGAAGCTGGGGTCGAGCTTCTGGTTGGGACTGATGCGGGTTTAGTCGGTAATTTTCACAGTCAAGCTATGTGGCAGGAAATGGATTMCTGGGTCAATATTCTCGGTATAGAGCCGCTTGAAACCATTCGTCGAGCGACGTCGTTGCCTGCGAGGCTTATGGGTAGAGAAGGTGAAGTAGGCCGGGTAGTTCCAGGTCAACGTGCAGATATCATTGTTGTTGAGGGTGATCCATTACGCCATATGGATGTACTGAGATCACCAGCTATTGTCATTTTGCGTGGTCAGCGTATTAGGTAAGGTTTGCTTAGCACCTATGAAAAAGCCCCGTTGCCAGGCAGTGAGGGGCTTTTACTACTCTGAGTTTGCTAAGTAGTTAAAACGCAAAATCAAAAGCATCATCAAACACCGGGTTTTTTTCTTGCCCAACCAGGCCGGCTGGTAAATCAGGGTTTCGAGTCGTTGGGACACCTCGTGGATCAACATAACCCGGTTCTCCTGGCAGGCGATACTGAGTATTGGGTCGACCTTCCTCATCAAAAGTCAGATAGGTATTGTTATTTTGGGCACATTCCCAGTAGCGAATTCTTAACCCGGCATCTTCCATATCTTGACGATGCTGGTAGGTATAAACAAGGTTGACAGGCCCCTGCAACATCAGGTCATCATAAAAAAAGACATTCACAGCTACTTTCATTGCATCGTTTTCTGCATCCCACCACTCATACCAAATCTCTACGGTTTCTGCCTGATTGCTAGTTGGCGGCGTGCCGCGGAAAAAGTCCGCTGGATAGATATCTTCAGTATGCACAATTAAAACATCGCCTAATTCTTCATCTACAGCCCAAAAGCCGATGCTGTCACCCGCTGCGAAATGCGTGCCATCGATATTGATATGTTCCTGGTTGATATAAATGCGGCGTGTATCATTGCCCAGATCGTTGTGCCACAGAGAGTAAGCAGGGGTGTTGATAAATTCACGCACATAAGGCTCCATAAACCAACGTGGCAGGCCGGCAGGCTCACAAGTGGTCAGGCGGTCATAATCCACACCGGCATTGTAGGCTTGGTCTCCCAGATTGAGACGATATTCCCAGGCGGCCCTATATTCTGGCGTGAGTACGTTTTCATCAATTTCACCGTCTTCATCAAGAAACAGGGAATTGTTACGGACACCGGAGTCTCCACCAGCAGACCAGAGCCCATCCCATTTAGGAATGCTCATGTAATCATGGATGATGCCGCCGTTGTAATGATCCAACAAATAATCATAGTGTTCCCTGGATGTTTCAAACGCCATTGGGAATGGCATTAATTCTGGTATGTTTCCACCACGTTGTGAAAAAGCAAACCCAGATAATAGTAGGCTGCTTCCTGTCATTAAGAGTTTCAAATAAGTAATATTTTTCATGCTTTTCCCTTCTTCAAATTGTTTTAAATTTTTATTCTTATTGTTGATTTAAATACCAGCAGTTGGAAGCGCTATTGCAAGCTTTCTATGGCTGATCGCTACAATATTGTTAAAACATAAATCTACATGAATTTAAGGTTTCATGGTAGATTTATAAGGTCTATGTGACTAATACGAGTAGCGCTTATTAACGCTTCACAGAAAGGTTTACACGCATCGCGTACCTTAGCATTGATGTCTTTGGTCATTGTTGGCGAGGCAATATTTCTATTGCCTTTCGTCTTGTCCAGGGTTTTCCGACCGACTTTTTTAGATGTTTTTGGTATTTCTAACCTGCAATTGGGCACCGCATTTTCACTTTACGGTGTCGTGGCCATGTTTTCCTATTTTGCTGGTGGCCCGCTTGCTGACAGGTTTTCAGCACGACGCCTGATAGTCACGGCTATGTTATTCACTTCAGCGGGTGGATTGTTAATGGCTACGATTCCAGCTTTGGGTTGGTTGACTCTGCTTTATGCTTTTTGGGGGCTTACGACGATTTTTTTGTTTTGGGGGGCGTTGATAAAAACCACTCGAGAGCTTGGAAATTCGAATCAGGGGCAAACATTTGGTTTACTGGATGGAGGGCGAGGCCTTTTTGCTGCTGTATTGTCCTCTTTTTCAGTGTTTGTTTTTGCCGCCTTATTACCAGAAGACGTTGCAAGTGCGACCTTCGAGCAACGTTCTGCAGCACTCAGTATCATCATTTTAATATTCTCTGGATTAGGGCTTGTATCCGCTTTACTGGTTTGGTTTTTTGTCCCAGAAAGTAAAGAACCTGTTGATGTGCATGCAGCCTCAAGACCACTGATAAATTTACAAAGCTTAAAGCAAATAAGCTCAATGCGAGCTGTTTGGTTGCAGGCTTTAATTATCTTGTGTGCCTATGTGGCTTACAAAAGCACTGATGATTTTTCCCTTTATGCAAGAGATGCCTTTGGCTATAACGAGGTTCAAGCGGCACAAATTGGTACCTTGTCTTTTTGGATGCGACCTATTGCCGCCGTTGGAGTCGGTTTCTTGGCGGATAAGTTAAATAGTCAGGGAGCGTTGCTGGGCAGCTTTGCTGTAGTCATGGCAGGCAGCTTGGTTATCTCCACGGGAGTTTTAGTGCCTGGAGTGACGTGGCTATTATTTATGACCATAGCGGCAACCAGCGCAGGAATATATGGGCTTAGAGGTTTGTATTTTTCTACTCTTGGAGAAGCCAGGGTTCCATTAGCCTATACAGGTGCAGCAGTTGGGCTGGTTTCATTTATTGGCTATACACCGGATGTTTTTATGGGGCCATTGATGGGTTATTTATTAGATAGAACACCGGGAGCAATAGGTCATCAACATGTTTTTACTGTGATTTTTGCATTCGGTCTGCTGGGCTTTATAACAACATTGTTATTTAATTATACGATTAACTATGCCAAAAAAGCACATGTTGTAAGAGCAGCCAAGGTGTCAGAATAATTTGAGGGTCTTAATATTACTCTGACAGTGTTTTACCCGCTTCATCTTAGCTAACCAGCTTTGTTGGCCAGGCATCAGCTTCTAGATATTCTTGTAAATTTTTCGGGCGGTAATTTACATTATTTTCCCAGCGTTCCTTCACTGACTGATGGATTAAGATATTCCCCTTTTGGTGATCAATCGTGCGATTAAATGTCTTTTTTACACGATAAAATGTACGCCGAGAATTATGCAGGGTTGCCAGAGGGTTGGGTTTTAGCTTTTGTATAAGGTGACTTTCCAAACCTAAACCCGCTTTTTTTGCTTCTTTGAGCATCCAGGCCAGAGGGATATCTGATAAAAGAGTGCCATCTTTATCGGGTTTGTAACTGCCGCCAATATTACTGTGCGCACCACAGAACCAAACCTGCTGTATATCCATATTTGCCTGAGGCACCCACACAGTAGGCTCGAAATCACTGCGGTGTTCATCAATTGCCATGGCATGGCGGGCGATGCTGACATTCTTACCTATTTTAGTGTCATAAAATTCATCTTTATCAGTAAATAATCCCAGAAATGAAAGCGGTATACCCATTGCGCCAACAGTATCCCAGACGCCAACAAATTTTATCTGTCGTGATTGGTGTGAATGTTTTTTCCGAAAAGCCAATGACTTTTCACCATCAGGAGCATAGGCAGAACCCGATTTTTTATAGTGATCGAACGCACTTTGAATCAAGGCCGCATCAGGTCTTTTTAAAATGCCGCAATTATTGATGAGCCCGCATAAGCAACGAATAGTGTAGGAACCGCGGCTAAATCCAAAAAAGAACAACTCATCGCCGGGAGTGTAATTTTGAACAATGTAGCGATAATCGTCCTGAATGTTTTTATGTAGCCCCTTGCCGGTAGAGCCAGCAACTACCTGATCATGATAAGAGCCAATACCCCAGTCATAAAAAACCTGCTGGCTAATTTTTCCAGAGGCAACAGGTTTAATTGCTCTAGCCAGTTTAAGCACATTGGTAGGGAAGTCTTTACTGAGATCATATTCAGGTCTGTTCCAGGTTCCATCTGCACAAATAACAATTCTTTTCATGACGCATCCCTTCTTTTTTAGCTGTTTTAGCAATAAAGACAGTTAGTTGTATTGTTGCTAAACACCAATTATATACACGGCTAAGTAACATCCTTAATTGTCATATTTTGTTGTAGTGGCTCAGTTTTAATTTTGACCCTGTTGCCAGAGTAAGCCGTAGTTCGCGCTCCTTACCTACGGCATTTCTCCGGCGTGAGTTTCGAACTGAGTCACTACTTATTTTGTTATGTAGATGCCAGTATTTGATCGCTAAATATCAAGCACTGCTTTCAATGCGCTGAGACAATACAGAACATTGCCGGTATTTGCCGAGTAACCCATTAAACCAATTCGCCAAAGTTTGCCGGCACTGTCACCTAGCCCTGCACCTATCTCAAGGTTATATTTATTTAACAATTCCCCGCGTACTTCAGCATCGTTAACACCATCAGGAATGATGACGGCGTTTAATTGAGGCAGGCGTTCTGCTTCCGGTACACTCAAATTCAAGCCCATGTTTTCTAAGCCTGCTTTAAGTGAATTATGCTGTATACGGTGACGCTCCCAGGAATTTTCGAGCCCTTCATCTTGTAAAATACAGAGGGCTTCATGTAAACCATATAGAGGATTAATCGGCGCAGTGTGGTGGTAGGCACGTTTGCCTTCGCCTTCCCAATAACCCAGCATAAGGCTTAAGTCCAAAAACCATGATTGGACCTTGGATTTTCGGTTTTTTACTTTTTCCATGGCTCTTTCATTGAACGTTACCGGAGACAGGCCAGGAATGCAGGATAAGCATTTTTGTGTGCCGGAATACACAGCATCCAGCTGCCATTCATCTACTTTAAGTGGTACGCCAGCAAGAGAAGTAACTGCATCGACAATGGTTAGGCAGTCATAATCATGAGCAAGTTTCGCTAAAGCCTTTGCATCTGATAGTGCGCCTGTTGAGGTTTCAGCATGAACAAAAGCAAGAATGCTTGCGTCGGGATTAGCCTTGAGTGCGGCCTCTACTTTATCCAGATCTACTGCACGTCCCCAGGGGTCTTCGACAATGATAGCTTCACCGCCACAACGGATGACATTTTCTTTCATCCGGCCCCCAAAGGCGCCATTACAGCAAACAATGACTTTGTCTCCCGGTTCGACAAGGTTTACGAAGCAACATTCCATGCCCGCTGAACCCGGGGCAGATATTGGGAGCGTTACCTCATTTTCAGTTTGAAAGGCATAACGTAACAGTTGTTTTAGCTCATCCATCATGCCTATAAAAAGAGGGTCGAGGTGACCGATGGTTGGCCGTGACAAGGCTTCCAGGATTCTTGGGTTTACATCTGAAGGCCCTGGCCCCAACAGTTTCCGCTGTGGTGGGTGAAATGAACTAAAATGACTTTTTTGCATATGAAATCCTTAATTTACTATTTTTCTGAGACGTCAATCTTTAGTGTGATTTTTTTTATAATGTAAACACATGAAAATGATGTCTTAAGACATCAAGTATCGCACTATAAACGTCTACCTGTGACTCTTGCAATCAAGAAATGCGTCCGTGATAATGTTTTGCAGAAATTAAAATAAATTATAAGAATAATATTCATTGATCTTTGTTCACATTAATACTCAATTATTCAGGGTGCTTATTTTAGCGCCTTGTAAGCACGTGCCTGAAGAAATGAGTAAATTTTATAAAGAGTATTCTTGTATATAACCCTAGTTGATAATTGACTCTTAATTTTAAGGAAACGTATCTTGAATATATTAATGCTTTCACTGCTTTCCTTTTTGCCTATTCTTGTCGTTGCAGTTTTTCTGGTTGTTTTAAAGTGGCCAGCCAAGCGTGCAATGCCTTTAGCTTATATAACGGTTGTAGGCTTGGGTTTAGGGGTTTGGAAGTTACCCTTTACACAAGTAGCTGCAGCAACTGTGAACGGCGTTATTGTTGCGCTTACTTTACTTTATATAATTTTTGGMGCCATCCTGATGTTGAACACCTTACAACAAAGTGGTGCCATCAGGGCCATCCGCCAGGCTTTCATAGATATTTCTCCTGATAGACGCGTACAGGTCATTCTTATTGCCTGGTTATTTGGGTCTTTTATTGAAGGCTCTTCAGGTTTTGGCACCCCGGCAGCTGTGGCTGTTCCTTTAATGGTAGGTCYTGGTTTTCCGGCAATGGCAGCAGTAGTTTCTGGCATGATAATTCAGAGTACGCCAGTATCCTTTGGTGCACTTGGCACGCCGATATTAGTGGGTGTTGGTACAGGCCTTTCGGGGGATGACAGTGTTTATCAATTTATCCAGCAGGCAGGAATAGAGGGTGCTACAGCTGAGTTTGTTGGTAGACCATTTTTGGAATTAATCGCTCAAAAAGTTGCAATATTACATGCCATCATAGGCACGTTTATTCCTTTGATTGTGGTCGCGTTGATGACACGTTTTTTCGGTGCTAATAAATCCTTTGCTGAGGGGCTTAAAGTTTGGAAATTTGCATTGTTTGCAGCCTTTTCGATGACCATTCCTTATGTCATTGCCGCACATGTTTTCGGCCCGGAATTTCCTTCTATTTTTGGTGGAATGGTTGGCTTATTGATTGTTATTCCAGCGGCAAAGGCCGGCTGGTTTATGCCAGATAAAGATGAGATTTGGGACTTCCCAGATAAAGCTGATTGGGACCCTGAATGGAGTGGATTAGTTGAAAATCGAGTTGATCCAATTGGGCAGGAAGAAAATAAATTAATGCATATTTTGAGTGCTGCATTCCCTTATATTTTGTTAGCCACCTTATTAATTATCACACGAATACCTGCGCTTGGCGTGAATACTTTCTTACAGTCATTTAGTTTTTCATGGTCGAATATTTTTAATTCAGCAGTGGGGACTGGCAATATACAATTACTGTACTCTCCTGGTGCAATTTTCATTGTGGTATCACTGGCCACATTTTTTATTCATAAAATGAGTATTCAATCATATGGCTTAGCAGTTAAAGATTCTTGTAAAAATATGCTCAAGGTTTCTTTGCCACTCTTAATGACAGTACCTATGGTGCAAGTATTTCTTAACTCTGAGGGTGGTTTGTCTGGTTTTGCAAAAATGCCTAATGCTTTGGCAGAAGGTGTAGCTGAGTTGGCTGGGTCCAGTTGGCCAATTTTCTCAACATTTATTGGTGGTATGGGTGCATTTATTGCGGGCAGTAATACCGTGAGTAACATGACCTTTTCACTGTTTCAATTTGGCGTAGGGGAACGCATCGGCGTTGACCCTAGTTGGATTGTTGCTTTACAGGCTGTGGGTGGCGCTGCCGGAAATATTATCTGCGTGCACAATGTTGTTGCTGCATCTGCAGTGGTGGGCTTGTTAGGTAAAGAAGGTTTAGTGATTCGTAGAACATTGCCAGCTTTTGTGTACTATGCATTACTTTCTGGTTCGATGGGTTATGCAATTGTTTGGTCGAGCACTAAAGGTTGGTTGAATATAGGCAGCATATTGAGTGTGTTGATTGTGGTAAGTCTTGTGGGTTTTGTCAGCATGCAATTAAGAAAGGGGCAGTAATTTAGATGTTTAAACGCTTGAAAGATGTTCACAATATTTCAGATTTTCGCAGCTTGGCTAAACAACGTTTACCGGGACCAATTTTTCACTATATTGATGGCGCTGCCGATGATGAGCTGACATACCGGCGTAATACTTCTGCTTTTGATGAGGTAGATTTGGTGCCAAATGTTCTTGCTGGTGTTGAAGATATTGATTTATCAACAACGGTGATGGGGCAAAAAATCGATATGCCGTTATTTTTATCCCCCACGGCATTACAACGTTTATTTCATCATGATGGTGAAATGGCAGTGGGAAGAGCCGCAGAAAAATATAACACCATCTTTGGTGTTTCTTCACTGGGTACAGTGAGTGTTGAAGAAATAGGCGAAAAGATTAATACGCCAAAAATGTTCCAGCTTTATTATCATAAAGACAAGGGGCTCACGCGCAGTATGATTGACCGTAGCAAAGAGGCAAATTTCGACATCCTTGCTTTGACGGTGGATACTATTGTGGGTGGTAACCGTGAGCGGGATTTACATACTGGCTTTACTTCGCCACCACGCTTAACCTTAAAAAGCCTGCTTAGTTTTGCTACTCATCCGGCCTGGGCTTTTAACTATTTTACGCATGACGCTTTTGAGTTATCACAGTTAAAGGATCATGTTAAAGAAGGTTCTAATATTTCCATATCAATTGCCGATTACTTCAATAAAATGGTGGATCAATCCATGGACTGGAAAGCTGCCGAAGAGGTTAATAAATACTGGGGAAAAGACTTTGTGCTTAAAGGCATTATGTCTGTTGAGGATGCCAAGCGAGCCGTTGATATTGGTGCCAGTGGAATCATGGTATCAAACCACGGCGGTAGACAGTTAGATGGTTCACGCTCACCTTTTGATCAATTGGCAGAAATTGTTGATGCGGTAGGTGACAAGATTGATGTGATCTGTGATGGTGGCATCACCCGTGGCACCCATATTCTCAAGGCTTTATCTGTTGGCGCCAAGGCTTGTTCAGGCGGACGACTTTATCTCTATGCGCTTGCTGCGGCAGGGCAGGGGGGCGTTGAAAAAGCATTGGCTTTATTACATGCAGAGTTAGTAAGAGATATGAAGTTGATGGGATGTAAGTCGATTAAAGATTTACATCGAGGAAACCTGAGATTCAGGTAAGAGCAAAAAGTATAAACTATTGCCGCCACCCAACTCTTTATTTAACAGAGCCGGATTAGTTAATAGAGTCAGGTGGCAGGGAAGAATCAATTCTTACATCGTTGGTTTTTTAACGACAAACAAAAAGCGATCAGTATTTCTGCCCAGCACTGGATCAAAAATCATACGGATATGATCATCAACATTATTACGCAATATGTCTGACTCACTTTCGATAACAAAACCAGAAGCGGTAATAGTCTCTCTAGCGACAGCTATTGGCATTCTATGCATGTCTATAAAATTAGCATTATCGGCTTCTGCGATATGATCGATGACAATAAGTGTGCCGCCTGGTTTTAAAGCATCGTAGATTTCTCCATACATGTCTGTACCTGCCTCACCAGCGAAGTGATGTGACTCCAGGGCAAATACTAAAACGTCTACGCTATTGTCTGGAATGTCTGAAATTGTAGCGACAGGCTCTACATTGCTCATAGCCAATACATCTGCTGGTTGGCCACCTCTGCCGCCTAAGCCTTGCGTATATACGGTTCCTTCTTCGCCTACGGCAAGTGACAGGACTCTTACATACCAGCCGCCGCCAGAAATGATATCAGCCACTGTCATGCCTTCTTCCACGCCGGCTAATTCCATGACCTGATAGGGGCGGCGAGAACCATCCCGAGCACGGTCTTCAGCCGGTCTTGCATCTGAATTGAGTTTTTCAATAAAGTCTGGGGCAACAGCCATCGCGCCAGATAGCATAAATAAACTGCAAATAGATAAAATAGTTTTCAAAATTGAAATTTTCATTTTTTCCCTTAGGCCATTAAATGTTTATAGACACTCTAAATTCTAAGCTATTTAGAGGTAATACAGTATCATCTATCAATAAACCTTATCCGTGGGAGACTCTAAAGTCTGTGTTAATATTTGTCCAAAATTGCAATTTAGCCAATACATAATCAGAGCTTTCCTAAAATTGATAACTTATAAGTAGCGTTAAATGAAAATAAGAAGCCGAGAAATCAATATCTTTAGTATGTCTGCATTAGACCTGTTTGCGTCTGCGCTAGGTGCTTTTATGCTGCTTACAATTGTTGCGCTGCCTTTTTTTCCAAATACGGGTGATTCTCCTGAGTTGGTAGCGGAATTAGAGGCTGTAATGGGTGAGCAATTGGATCAAATGAGTCAGGAGCTAGAAACTGTTAATGATGCTTTGGAGCAGGTTCGAATTGAATTGGCAATGTGTGAGGCGGATGCACAAGATACGCCGGAAATTATACTCACAGATGTGCAGGGCGAATTGGAATCCTGCCAGGCACAGTTAGCGCAAACCTTTGCAATGGTCGTTATCAATTGGTCGACAGGAGACGATGTTGATTTGCATGTCATCGATCCAACAGGCAATGAATATTATTATGCCGCTAGAAATTTTCCAGGTTCTGATGCCGCGCTGGCAGAAGATAATACCAATGGCCCTGGTAACGAAATATGGCTCAGTCCCTCTGCAACAGAAGGGATTTATGAAGTGTATGTCAATATGTTTACAAAAACAGACAGCAACCCTGCTGTCGTGGGTGGCTCGATAATATATAGAGATGGCAGAATATTTTTGCCAGATACAACACTAACCAGTAGCGGTGAGAAACCATTAGCAGCTAGCTTTCGCGTAGATGCTCAAGGGAACATAAGTTTGCTTTAGTTATTTATTTTAGCGGTTTACTATTGTCGGCATTAGTATTAAGTCTATTCCTTACTTATTTTTGCATGAAAAATATCAAGCAAACGTATAATAATTTGATCCAGAGCTTTTTGGGGCAATGAGGTCTTGCAGTAACGCTGTTTTAATTTTTAAACTTTGAGCAAAAGTGTAGCAATAAATCTAATGCCAATTTATGAACGTAATTTTGTTTAGTAAAAAGATGTTTTGTGACTTAGATCACATTAAGGGGGCTCTGGTCTAAACAAGCTTGTTGTGGTTCGTTCATGGGATTACAATAAAGTGAATTGCTGGAATTAGTTTGATTTAAATTGGTTTTGCAGCACGGGCTTTTAAATATATCTTCGGGAGAGTGCATCATGAAAAAAATCGTAAGCATTTTATTTTCAATGATCATCATGTCGGCATCCTTGTTTACCTATAGTGCTTTTGCCAAGGCTAATAAAGTTGCGATATGTCACAATATAGGAAATGGTGGTTTTGTTGTCATCGTTATTTCAGAAAATGCGGCTGCGATGCACATTGATTTACATGGGGATTTTGAGTTCTTTGGGGAATGTGATGGTGGTGGTCTTCCTCAATAGTTTGAGTTAATAATAGAAAATATTAGATTAAAAAACCCCACTTTCCATAACTGGAAAGTGGGGTTTTTTAGTTTTTGGAAGCTTGAGAATGAGGGGTACAGTAAGATCTTATTGAATATTGCTTGGAGTCGTCGATACTTGTAGTCAATATAAGTTACTGCTCTTACCAGGGGTGAATCTCACCATTCCATTTGAAAAAACTACCAGTGTCATCCAGCTTGAAATTCTCAATAACCTGACGAATACCTGCAGCGCTTGCTTGCGGTGTTATTTGAGCTTCTGCTCCTCCCATATCTGTTTGTACCCAGCCTGGATGAATTAAGCCGACTGATATTTTTGACTGTTGCCATTCAACAGCAAGCGCTTGCATAACTTTATTGACTGCGGCTTTTGAGCTGGCATATGCATATATCCCTGACATGCTAAAAGTTGAAGCCGCTACCTGGCTGGAAATGGTCATCATTTTAGGATTATCTGCTAACTTAAGATGTTCTTGAAATGCTTGGGCTACTCTAAAAGGACCAATAGTGTTGACTTGAAAGGTGAAGAGCCAGTCTTCTAAATTAGCATCATCAAAAGTCTGGTGATCACCGCCAATGATTCCGGCATTATTGATTAAGATGCCTATTGATTCACTGGATAATTCTTTTGCACAGGCTTTGATTGAATGCTCACTTGATACATCCATGCTGTGAACTGTTAATTGACCTTTACTGGCAGCTGCTAAAGTATTTAATTCACTGGCGGCTTCGGGTTTTCGGCAGCAGGCATATACTCTGTCACCACTTTCAACATATTGTCGACTTAATTCTAAACCAATACCACGATTGGCGCCGGTTATTAATACTGTTGACATTGATTTTCTTTCCGCTTGCTTTTTAGACGGGCATTGATGTTTAGTATGTTTATAAGGAGCTTAATATACATGATCTATGTCTATAAAAATCGGAAATTAGATTTTCAGATTTCTTATCTTCCTAGACAGTATAGAAGCCCTTGCATACAATCTATGTTAGATATTTTTTTATTGAAATGAGGTTCCTATGAAGATCCAAGTAACGTTGGTTAGTTTATTAGCGTTTTTAGCCTTTCCAGTATCAGCACAAAATGTGTCAGATGCATTTGATCCGAGTTACAGTCTGCAATCCTGGCAGGATCCTCAGCTCGAAAAAGTGCGAGCAAACTGCCGCAACCCAGCCCCAGCCTTTTCAATACCTACAAGGACATCCTTACCTGGCCTTGTAAGGCCAGAGCCTCAGCAAATTGTGTCTGCATCGCCTGCTATTCCAGGGGTGATAAGTGCAGGTCAAAACTGGGAAACAGTATGGTCCTGGCTAGGCAACAATGCGGATGGCCTCATTGCAACAGAAGGTGGCGGGATCATGTTTGCTAATAATAATGCGAGTAATGTTATTCAGCTTAATCTTGATGGCTCTGCCGAAATTGTCTATGACAATACAAATACAGGTGGTGCTATATCCCGCAACAAACAAGGTGAATTATTTTTGATGGACCGAGGGTTAAACTCAGCCATTGTTAAGCTTGAACCAGAACGCCATATTTTTACGGATAAGTTTCAAGGAGACCCGATTGATTGTTTAAGTGGCATTATGAATGATCT
The DNA here is from genome assembly GCA_002746215.1 of SAR86 cluster bacterium. Classification (GTDB taxonomy): domain Bacteria; phylum Pseudomonadota; class Gammaproteobacteria; order Pseudomonadales; family Pseudohongiellaceae; genus UBA5109. Next base: position 155,216 of record NVWI01000005.1, on the reverse strand, counting down.
GATTGCGGACAACTTAGGCGGTGTGTATTTCACAATTACAGCCGCCGGGCTTTTTTATGCTGATGCTAATGGGGTTGTTTCTCAGTATGGCGATGTGATTGGCACTAATGGACTCGTGTTAAGTCCCGATGAGACGACACTTTATGTGACAAATGGTCCGGTTATTGTGGCGTATGATGTGGAAGGTGATGGGTCACTGACGAATCAGCGTGATTTTGTCAGACTCAGCGAAGGCGGGGGCGATGGCATGGCTATCGATTCTGAAGGACGCCTTTATGTGAGTACGGGTTCCTCGGTCGATGTGTTTTCAATTAACGGCAATTTCCTGGGGAATATTCCAGGCCCTCGAGGCTTACACGGCGTAGCATTTAGTGGGCAAGATAAAAAGTCACTGTATGCGATTATTCTTAATGGCGCTTTTGGCCCCAATGCTGCAAATCAGATTATCAGAATTCCAATGCTTGCTGAGGGTTATTTAGGCAGAGCTAAATAATGGAGACAATCCTATTTATTTGATCTTTTGATAAGCAATATCTAAGGCTTTTTTATAAGGATCATAATTGATATATAAGTGCATTTATAATGACTCTTCTCATCATATATGTCGCAATAGCCCTGATTTTTTCATTTCTGTGTTCTATTGTTGAAGCCGTATTGTTGAGTGTATCTCAGGCTCACGTAGCCCTGATGGAGCAAAAAGGCCGCTCTGGTGGCGCGATAATGCGCAGGCTCAAGGAGGACATAAATAAACCTCTGGCAGCTATTCTGACCTTGAATACCATCGCTCATACTCTTGGCGCAGTTGGCGCTGGTGCACAGGCTGCTGCTGTTTTTGGCAGCTCCTGGGTTGGAGTCGTATCAGCGGTACTGACTTTTCTGATACTGGTTTTTTCAGAAATAATCCCCAAAACACTTGGTGCTGTCTATTGGCGTCAATTATCGGGGATTACTGCCCATGTATTAGTCATGTTGGTGTGGGTTTTTTATCCTTTCGTCTGGTTTTCCGAAAAAATTACCCGAGGCTTTTCATACAATGAAGAACCCGAAGGTTTCTCACGTGAAGAGTTTGCCGCTATGGCAGAACTTGGTGAACAGGAAGGTCAACTTAAAGCACAAGAGTCACGAATATTAAAAAATATATTCCTGTTAAATAAAACACTCGTAACTGCAGTTATGACGCCTAGGCCAGTAGTTTTTTCACTGCCAGACTCCATGAAAGTGGCAGAGTTTTTCAGTGCATATGACGACACACGTTTTTCACGGATTCCAATCTATGATTATAACCGTGAACACCTCAATGGCTTTGTGCTGAAGAGCGATTTGTTGTTGGCGCAAACTCGAGGAAATTCAGAGAACATACTTAAACACTATCAACGTGAGCTCAAAGCAATGGTAAACAGCAAATCAGTTTATGATGCCTTTGAGCTGTTTATAAAAAACCGCTTACATATCATGTTGATTGTTGATGAATATGGAGGCATGGAAGGCATCATTACGCTTGAGGATATTCTGGAAACTTTGCTTGGCTTTGAGATTGTAGATGAAAAAGATAAACAGATGGACATGCAAGAACATGCCAGGCGTCGATGGCGGAAACGAGCGGATAAGATGGGGCTAAATATCCCTGATGATGACAAAGATCAAGGTTCGGGCTCTTAAACTATAGAATCTACTTATCCTGCAAAAGCATTGCATTTTATAGGCTTATTTTCATAGTACAATTTCACGTCGAAAGTTAAATATTCTTAACTAGAAAAATATCTGCCGTGGGGACAACTTATGTCTGTGAGTATTAATCGTTTAATTTCTTTATTCGCATTGTTATGTTTGTTTTTTCCGTGTGTGTCATTTTCACAAGAGCAGTTAAGTGCTTTAGATGTTGAACAGCCAGAAGGTTGGGATGAAGACTTGGTCATGGCTCAACCGTTCGATATAAACCCTGATCCTAATATTCTGGAATTCGAGCTAGAAGCGAAAATAACCGATATTGAAATAGAAGAAGGCTTCATGACGCCGGTATGGACATACGGAGGAACTTTGCCAGGGCCATTAATAAAGGCCAAGGTCGGCGACACCATCATCGTACATTTTAAAAACTCATTACCTGAGTCTACCAGTATTCATTGGCATGGACTCAGAGTGCCAAATGGTATGGATGGCGTGCCGGGTGTCACTCAGCCTCCGATAGAACCAGGCGAGGAATTCAGATACGAGTTTACGGTCAATGATGCTGGAACCTATTGGTATCACCCGCATATTAATTCAACCAACCAGGTAGGCTGGGGGATGTATGGAGGCTTCGTAGTTGAAGATCCTGCGGATCCTGAAGTGTTTGGCGACGACCTCGTGCTGTTGATTTCTGATATTAGTATTGATTTTGATGGGAGCTTTTTACCAGCGAATAACGGTGGAGGGTTTAGTAGGCTCTTCGGGCGTGAGGGAAGAGTTTTACTGGTGAATGGCAAAGTTCTTCCCAGGCTGAAAGTGCGTAAAGGTAAACAACAACGTTGGCGCGTTATCAATGCGGCAAGATCACGCTATGTCAGGATGAGTTTACGAGATCATTACCTTATGCGTTTAGGCGGTGACAATGGTTTAGCCGCTTATTCTGAGGAAGTTCCCCGCATTATTATTACGCCTGGAGAAAGAGCAGATTTTGTATTTACCCCCTCTAATGACCCAGGGGTAGAAAAAATTATGCGTTGGGGGGCTGTTAACAGGGGTTTCGGTACCACTGATTATCGTCCACCGGTCAATATGTTGATCATTGAAACCGTTGATGAAGCGCCAGTTATTCCTGCAATAATTCCACGCGAGTTACGTGTTATACAGCCGCTTGATGTTAGCAATGCCGTGGAGAAAGAGCTTGAAATGACGATTGAATTGGGTGGTAAAGATGAAGTAACTATGGGTTTCAATGGCATTCCCTATTGGAATATGTCACCTCTGGAAGCCAGGGTTGGGGAAACCCATGTTTGGACTTTAGTTAACCATTCAGACTTTAATCACCCATTCCATTTGCATGGTTATTTTTTTCAGGTACTGGATGAAAACAGGGCGCCAGAATGGAAAGATACGGTTGATGTCCCCGTTGGTACAGAACTAAAAATTGCGATAAGGTTTGAAGGCCGCCCTGGTATGTGGATGTATCACTGCCATATCCTGGATCATGCCGAAGTGGGTATGATGGGGCAGTTATTGGTCAGAGAAGCATTAGAGCCTTAGTGGTAAGAATAACGTTAAAGGCTTCTTTAATTATTCTTATATAGCTTCGCCACTTATCACAATCTCTTCAGCAAGAATTTTTGCACGTGCATTTTGGCGTGCTTCTCTATTCGGCAATCGATAAATTGTTTTAATTCTTGATGGACGGGCAAACTGATCTAAGACATGTACCTGATCAATATTTGATCTGACTCTGGAATTTGTTGATGAAATTCTAATGCTTTCAGTGAACTTTAGTGCTCTTAGATCACGATCCAGGATCAATAAATATGATTCTGAAGCGGACATATTAACAATCAACGAACGTGAATCTATTACTTGCCAGCCGTTTACTTGCCAATTGATAAAACTTCTTACTTCTTCAAGGTTGTCAAAGTGATATTTATCTTCATCGGAAGCTGCTGTCACAGCCTGTACGGAGAAACTTATTAAGCTGATAATAATAAAGAGTATTTTTTTCATAATTGACTCCTACATTGTTAGCCGAAATTAAAAAAATTTAATTTTCAAGGACAGTGTAAAAAAGTTGTGATGAATTCCAGCTTAACATGGCAATAAAGAATAAGAGAACTGGGATTTAAAGAGGGTATTTAAAGAGGGCATTTAAACAGGGCATAAAAAAAGGGACCAACAAATGTTGATCCCTTTTAATATTATTTCTTCATGAATAGTCTTACTTCATGAGTCGTGCTTTATATTAGTTACTGAATGATACAAACCCTGCTGGAGGCTCAACACTAGGCGGTACATTATTATCGCGTGTTGCACCATCCCAATGCTCCTGGATCATGCCGTTTTCTACACGGAACATATCAAACCAGTTCCATTTGTAGACTTCATTATCTCTGATAGGATCTTCTGAGTAGCGTGTCATGATATACAAAGCGATATCACCATGCGTGATAACCAGTTCAGGTTCATCTAACCATTCGTCTTGAATCGGCTGTGGGTTAGCAAAGCGGCTGAAGAAGTCAATGAAGCCATCACGTCCGTCAGGGACATTAGGATTATGTTGAATATAATCTTCGGCCATAACCTGCATAGCCAGATCAACATTTTGATATTGAAGAATATCCTTCATTTCAATGTTAACAAGGTCTTCGACAGCCTGTTCAGCAGCCGTATTAGATGGAGCAACCGGACGTGGGCCCACACCTGCAGCAACAGGCATTATTGGCGCGCCAGGAGGAGGTGTTGCACGGAATACACTGTCCCAATGCTCATCAACTCGGCCATCAACCATACGCAAAACATCGAAAAAACTATAATCATAAGATTCGCCAGTCTCAGGATCTTCAGATTGTCTTTCCCAGACAAAGACTACGTAGTCGCCTTTGGCAAATTTGACATCAGTAGGTGGGAAATCTTCAGGAATTGGGCCTGGCTGAGCGAAAGCACCAAAAAACTGCATAAAACCTTCACGTCCAGTAGGGACATCAGGATTATGCTGTATATATCTGTCAGTCATGTATTCTTCAGCTTGATCAAGGCGGCCACCCATTAAAACAGTACGCCACCATTCTTCAGCTCTTTCTAAATTGGCCTGCTCTTGAGCAGTCATTACACCATGTTCTTCAGCCGCCATATCTATAGAAGCTGTCATGTCTGTGGCCATATCAACAGCCATGTCGTTGCTTGCTTGATCAGGCATTGATGCTTCTTCCTGAGAGCATCCCACGGCTGTAAGCGCAGCAAGTAAGACGACCATTCCTTGCAGGGACCTTTTATAAATTGTCATGAAAATTCTCCTTTACGGAATATTATTAATTGATTTGTCGAAAGAGGGGAGGAAGTATACGCCAGTTCAGTAATTGTGCAAGAGGCTGAATTTAAAGGTAAATATGGAGCAAATATGCATAAGATTAATAAACTTATTATCTTACTTATGGCTTTTGTTATGAGTTATCATTAATGGCTTCTAACTCAGGAAGTAGACGCTCACATTAATTAAAAAACTTACTAAGCATTTAATACTTAAGGAGAAAAAATGAAAATAAAAATAGCAGCAGCGGTCTTTTCTGTACTTTCAATATCAGCAACATCAGCATTTTCACAAGAATTCCAAGCAGGAACCCCTTTGGGAGCAGTGAATGAAGCCGGTATCGCAATGCAGATGTCGCAAAATGTAAAAGTGTTTGGTAGCTTTAATTTCACAGAAAGCTGCACCTTTGACCCTCATAAAAATCTGATCTTATCGATGAATGCCGGCAGACGTGACGATGGCGCTGAAGAAGATGGGTATGTGTCTCTAATCAATCCAGATGGCAGTGTACATACGGCTAAATGGATTGGGGCCAGCAGAGATGGTCTGGATTTAAACAGCCCCATCGGTAGTGCGGTTCAGAGTGGCGTGCTTTATACCGTTGATTCTGGCTATTTACGTTCCTTTGATCTTGCAAGCGGGCAGCCATTAAATTCATTTTTTGTTTCTGATTCAGGCTTTTTAAATGGCGTCGCTGTTGCTGAAGATGGCACAGCTTATATTTCTGATACGCCTGCTGGCTTAATCTATAAAGTAATGTCTAATGGTGATAGTTCGGTTTTTACAGAAGGTGAGCCCTTAGCAACGCCAAATGGTGTAGCTATGGATAATGATGGCAATATTGTCGTCGTAAATATTGGCAGCAATGCCGTTATTAGCTATAACTCGGATGGTGATGTTGTTCGTACGGAATATGCCGCTGAAGCGGGTAATGATGGGGTTGTGGTAACAGCTGATGGCACTAAATATGTCAGCAGTGTTCGCTTTGGAAGTGTTTCCAGAATTGTACCGGGTCAAGAAACTGTAGTGATTGCGGTTGGCATTCCTAGTGCGGCGTCAATGTGCTATGACTCTGTCCAGCACCAATTGGTTATTCCTATGAACCCTAATAATGCTCTAGCATTTATTAAACTTTAAGTCGTAAAACAAACAGGGTCAGTATATACCTTGCTGATCCTGTTTTTAAAAAGTTCTAATTCCTGCAAGTTAAATAACAGTGAAATTTTCTTGAACATTACACCTCTGCTTAAATCGCTTAAGAACGCTAAGAAAAACTTTCTGTTACTAATTTTTGTTTTTAATTCTTTTAGCTATTTACAGGCCAATGCTCAGGGAAGTGACTCGTTAGAGTTGGTATATTCCGACGCCTATGATCGAGGGGGGCGAGATGGTCAGTCCCTCATGACCTACAAACATAGCCGCACATGGAGTTTTGGAGATAACTTTTATTTTCTGGACCTTTCTAATTTGGGCAATTTTGAAAATGCCGGTAATACCTATTTTGAGTGGGCCCCTAGGATTAGCCCTGGGAAGATTCTGGGTGATGGCCCTGTTCCCTTCGGCCTAATCCGTGATTTTTATTTAATTAGCGAATTTGATTACGTACATAACAAGCATGTTGAGAAAACAACTTTTTTGGCTGGGCTTAGTGTTGATTTAGCTTTGCCAGGTTTTCGTTTTTTTAAACTGCACGTGTTTAATCGTAATGACCCAACGATCTCGGGGCATACTCAGTAAATGACAATTGCCTGGAATTACCCATTTATATTTTGGAATAAAAACTTTTCTTTTGAAGGTTTCTATGACATTACGGGTAGTGAGGGGACTAGCGCCAGTCATTACCAGGCTCAGCCACAAATACTGTGGAAAGTGCATGACAAGCTTTATCTCGGCGTAGAGTATCTGTATTGGCACAATAAAACTGGTAGAGCTGGCTTCAACGAATCAGCCATGCAAGCGGTGGTTAGAATTAATTTCTAGTGAAGGGGTAAAGCGGGTAAATTAACGCGCTGATTATCTTTTGATTAACTCAATCAGGAATCCATCTGGGTCGCGAATAAAGATGTTAGCACCTTCACCTATCGACACTGCTTGATTATCAACACTGACAATATCGGCACCTGAAGCATCAATTGCGGCCATAGCAGCGTCCATATCATTGATAAGTAACGACAGTGCAGGAGCGCCAGGGTCGGGAATATTACGTTGAAAGGCGTTACGATTTATATTGTTGAACTCAAACAGACTCCAACTAAAGTCTGAATTTTGAATAACCACGTTAGCACCGTATAAGGAAGCACCTTCAGTGGCGGCAAGAGCATTGGAGGTAGGATCACTTCGGCCTGATAAAGTAGATATGAAGTCAATGCCAAAATGGCGCCAAAATTCAATTGATCGTTCCAGATTTTCGACTGTGATTGAAAATCCGCCTCCAATGACAGCAGGGTTCCCCATAGCTGGCATGACACTAGTTGCAGAGTAACGTTGTACCAGCTCTACCAGAAAGCCATCAAGATCTCTGAGAAAGATGGCGCGATTGTATGATCCGTCAGAAGCATCTCGGCGTAATATCTCTCCACCCGTGGTCTCGATGGTGGCTCCAGCAGCAATAGCGGCTTCTAACATGGTATCGATGTCGGTGACCACGAGTAGCAATCTGGCACTGCCTGGGTCATGCATATTGAAACGACCAGGGTTACGGTTGAGCTCAGAAAACTCAGTAAACTCAAGCAGGAAATTTGCCCCTGGTATTTCTGCTGTGCCGATGCGTATAAGGCCGTTACCTGTATTAGTCAGGTTCTGAATCATTGGAACGCCAGTGGGCTCTGCAAACATGGTTTGCGTACTTAGACCAAATGCTTCCTCATAAAACGCAATGCTGCGATCAAGGTCAGCAACGGTGTTAATGTAATTGTTGCCTCCGGTGATGACTTGCGCTTGTGCTGCCAGCAAACTCTGAGTGAGGAGGATGATGGTTATTACGATCCTGGCAGGCTTGGCTAAAAACAGCTTGATTCTCATTGTATGAAGCCTTAATACCATTACTAATGGTTTTATTGAGTCAGACATCCGGATGGATCCCAAAGATTATCATTCGCTTCACGACGGAAATTGCTACTGGTCATCGCCGGGCCATTTAAAAATACAGGATCTTCCACGATGGAAAGGACAATAAGATATTCAGTGCCATCATCCTGAGTCACCACATCAAAATATTCTTGCATCGTGGATTGGTCGCTGTAGGGAACGCCGTTACGGCGTAAATAACCCTGTCGCATGCCATGGGTTTCAACTTCCAGAGTGCCGCTAATTACAGGACCACCTCGTCCCTGACGGTGCAGGTTCCAGTTGGCATTAGATACGCCTTGCCAGGAGCCGGTGCCTGCTCCATCCTGAGCTTCCCCGAATTTAAGCCGGCGAGTTTGCATGCCAGCATCGGTCTCTATTTCGAGAGTATTATTATTTTCCCAGCTTATCTGCAGTCGTGTTGGTTGACGCATAATACCTGCCGCACCATACGCTCTACAGGCTTCCCCAGAAGCTTCGTCTGTAGCAGGATCCCAGGATTCTGCTACGCGTGTACCCAGTTCAGTTAAAAAGTAGCCTTCGGTGTCGCCAACGTCTCCAGTGAGAATTCTGTAACGCCAGTCTTCAGTGACGATGGAAACCCAGTTTCCTGTGATATCAATCGGTGCGGCTTCTTGAGCATCATCAATTACCTCGACCTCAGGTGGCCCAAATTGCGCATTGCCCAAACTGGCCCCCAGTAAAAAAGATAAAGAAAGGTATGAAATTAGTAGCGTTTTTTTTGTCATTTTTGAATTCACTTTTCAGAATTTATTGATTGCTGCTGGTGGCTATGAAGCGTTAACTAAAGCGTTTGGTAAACAGCTGTAATGAAACGTTCACTGTCACCATAACGTGGGTCATAATCAAGACTGGGCTTGGCTTCTAATACTTCTTCCAAGCTCAGACCTTGATCTTTTAAGTCTTTAACTCGGTCATGGATGATGGTCAACATTTCACGCCAGTTTAGAACATCGCCAAAGTCGCTGAGACGACCATGCCCGGGGATGACCAAGGTGCCGCCATCTTGTCCATATACCGGAATAATCTGGTCGATAATGGCTTGAGCAGCATTGAGAAAGCCTTGAATTGTGCCTCCTGTCGCGATGTCAATGAAGGGGTAAGCATCAGTCCGGTAAACATCTCCTGTCGCTATGACATCGGATTTACGGAAGTAAACGATACTGTCTCCATCGGTGTGGGCACGGGGTTGATGCATGATGCGGACGCCTTCGCCGTTAAAATAAATATCCTTTTTGCCTTCAAAATAAGAACTCGTCGGCCAGCCATCGACATCCATTGTGCTACCGGCATCAGTGGTGGTTAATCTGAGCAGAACACTTTCGTGCGCGATGATAGCGGCAGATTGACCCGTGACATCCCTGCGCATATTGCCGCCACTGATAGTAGCCCCGGATCGAGCTAAATTGACATTGCCTCCGACATGATCACCGTGAACATGCGTGTTAATAATATAGCGCAAGGCGGCGCCACCCGATATTTCCTGCAGAGCCGCTAATATCTTGTCAGACATTTCAGCGTACTGAGTATCGACAATGAGTATGCCGTCGTCGCCAACCTGTGCCGTGATATTGCCACCAGCACCAACTAGCATATAAATATTGTTTCTTACCTTAAGGGTATGGATGTCGATATTGTCAAAGTCGGGCTGAGAAAAACCAGGGGCGGAGCATAGGAGCACTATGCTGGATAAAATAGTTTTCATTAAAATTCGCATCTTCTTTACTCCTGGTTTTGCGTTGTACTAGGGCTAGGTAAATCTAGGAGAAACTTTCTGTATTCGGGATACATGGTTGCGGCCCCTCCCAAGGTGGCCTGGTGAGGAATATTGTAACTATCCGCAAATTCGAACAAGTATGGGGTATTACCAGGCAGATAATGTGGGATATAACCGGGTTCATGGACTATTTCAATAACGCTTTCACATGGGTAGGTAAGTATTTGCACCTCTGTGGAATAATTATAATTTCGATTACGGATAATGGGCTCTTCCAGGTAAACCGGGTCATCAACAATGACGGTCCAAACGAGTAAATTGCCATGCCGGATAAAATATTCAGTCACGCTTGCCTGGTCGCTGCGAGCAACTCCGTTGCGCCGTAACCAGCCTTCCTTAAGGTGAGTAGTCGTAACCTTAAGCTTATGTCCAAGCCATTCTCCGGTGGAAAAACCCATCGAGGTGTGAGCTGCGTATTCCGGCGGATGTTCGCGCCCATCCATCCAGATAACCCGGCGCGTTTGCCAAGTGAAATGTTCAAGATGTATGGCAATCAACTCGAGGGTTCGGGGATCACGTTCTTCTCTCAGATTAATATTATTAAAGCTGTGGGCATAGTCTGAAGGATGCACACGGCATTGATATTCAGGCAAACCCAGCAAAGAAGCACTCCAACTTTGCGCCCTCAGTCGGTTGGCATCGTTTAATGGCAGTCCGCCGTAATCGCCCAGTGCCGGGCCAGGAATGCGATCCCCACGGTCTTCTGTGTAATCGGCCAGCCAGACCCCCCCGAGATTAGTCTGAGCCGAAGCTGTTGTTACATAACAGGCCGAGAGAAAAAACAGTAGTAGGTGGGGTAGATATGGTCGGGACTTGCACATGCGTTTGCCTCAATATTTATTATAATAATTAACAGTATACTTGCTGTTTTTAGTTTGATTTTTTTCTAACTCTGGAGCCAATCAAAATAGGTTAGACAAAGAGCATTGTCAATACTGTGGCTCAATATCTGGTCATATTTCTCTTAAATCCTGGCGGTATTTCTTGCAAGTGAAAATACTATTGCTGTTCGGTCTGGATCGAATTAATTAGCGTTCCAATTTCTCCTACTGATACTTTAACTGTATCTCCCGGTTTCATCCATAAAGGTGGTTTTCGAGCGCCCCCAACACCGCCTGGCGTGCCAGTAACTATTACATCTCCAGGCAGTAATGGCGTGAACGAAGAAATGTAGTTAATTAGAAATGGAATTGAGAATATTAAATCAGAAATTGGTTGATCCTGAACTTTTTCACTATTCAGTTTTGTCGTGACATGCTGATCTTGCAAGTTATCAATTTCATCGGGTGTGACTAACCAGGGGCCAAATCCACCTGTAGCAGGAAAGTTTTTACCGGGTGTATATTGACTGGCATGCCTTTGCCAGTCGCGAACAGAGGCATCGTTAAAACAACTATAGCCTGCAATATGATCAAAGGCATCTTGTTCAGGTATAGCGCGTCCGCCTTTGCTAATGACTATAGCTAATTCACCTTCATAATCAAGTTTAGTAGAAGCTAAGGGCTGTATTATCGGCTCACCATGAGCAACCAGGGTGTCAGCAAAGCGGGTAAAAATAACGGGATAGCTTGCATCTTTTCCAAGACCTGTTTCCTCAATATGAGTTTTATAATTTAAACCCACACACAAAATTTTTCCAGGGTTTGGAATGAGGGGAAGAAAGCGTATTTCATTCAGGCTATAGCTTGAACCTTCAATAAGCTGATGCAAACTGTTGTTTTTGAGTGCGGATTTTAAGTCTGTAACATGACTATTTTCAGCCAGTAGTTCAGTGACCTCATTGTTCTCAACATCGCCTGTGAGTTTTCCTTCTATTTTGCCAATGGTGGCCTGACCGTCTGGTCTGATAAAGCTTAAATATTTCAAAGTAAGAGCGTCCTGTTTTAAAACTTCAATTAATAACTTAATTTCACGATACAGAAACATTATGCTAATTCGCACGTGCATGGAGTGTCAATGGATGTTTATTAATGAGTTTAAAACAGAGAGTTTTTGTTAATTTAAATGATTTGGGTCATGTTGGGTTTATATTTACTGGTTTATTATGGGCATATTGATGGTTAATTGTGTTGATTGGAGAAGATATGAACGCAGAAGCAGCAAAGCAGGCTTTACTTGTAAAGCAGGCTGAAATTACCTCCCGCGTGGAAAGAACCCACAAACATATACATCACAGGGAAGAGCCGGTAAGTGCTGATTTCAGTGAACAAGTGACGGAAATGGAGAATGAAGAAATTATTCATGCTTTGGATGAAGAAGGCCGGGTAGAGCTGAAGCAAATTCAGCGTGCCTTGCAGCGTCTTGAAAAAGGCGAGTATGAACTCTGTTCTACTTGCGGAAAAGACATTGGTCAACAGAGATTAGAAGCCATTCCTGAAACAGAGCTATGTATAGCTTGTGCAAGTAAGGTTTGATGCTTTTTGGTGTCAGAGTTATAACTTTAACACGGCTCCGCGACAGGTAGACTCAAAATTAATTAGAGGAACTGTCTAGGCTTTTTTCGATTGCTTGATTTAAGGTATTCAGAATATTAATTCTGGCATATTTTTTGTCATTACCTGGCACTAAAGTCCAGGGGGCATGTTGTGTACTGGTGTGCACAACCATATCATCAATAGCCGTTTTATAATCATGCCATTTCTCTCTGTTACGCCAGTCTTCTTGTGTTATTTTATGTTTCTTCCAGGGCACCTTTGCGCGTTCTTCAAATCTTCTGAGCTGTTCTTCGGGGCTAATGTGAATCCAGAATTTGCATAGAATGATGCCATGTTCATATAGCTGTTCTTCAAAGTGATTTATTTCAGCATAAGCGCGGTGCCACTCTCGGTCTTTGGCAAATTTTTCTACTCGCTCAACTAATACTCGGCCATACCAGGAGCGGTCATAAATTGTCACATAGCCTGCAAGTGGTATATGGCGCCAAAAGCGCCAAAGATAATGCTGAGCTGCCTCTTCATCCGTGGGTGCAGCCGTAGAAATGACTTTATACAACCTTGCATCAATGGCTTGCGTGACACGTCTGATGGCGCTTCCTTTACCGCTGGCATCCCAGCCTTCAAATACGGCAACAATTGATTTTCTCTGTTTACGGGCTTCCCAACTCAAGGTATTAAGTTTATTTTGCGCTAAATTCAACGCTGTACTGTAGGCTTTTTTGGTTAGTGAAAGATCAAGGTTTACATGATCCAGCACTGTAGGTTGGGTAGGTAGAAAATGAGTCTCTTTATGTTGGCTTTCCTGGTGTTGTTGCTCTGCGTCAAGATGCTGTAAAAAAGTATTTAAAATAATTTCCGCGGCCGTTGCATCTCGATATTTCTTATTCGTCGCTTCTATAATATGCCAGGGTGAACTGCTTTGTTCTGTCTCTCTCAACGCCTGCTCACAGACAGGCAGAAACGCATCATATTGCTCGAGATATTTTTGAGTTTCAGGAGCCGCTTTACGCAATGTTGCTTCTTTTGCTAGCCGTTTTACTGCGGCTTCCTTTGACATGTGAAACCAGAGCTTGATAATAATGACGCCATCATCAGCAAGCATTCGTTCAAATTCACAAATATTTTTTAATTGCCTTTCGAATTCGGCTGCATCGATTTCGCCAAATACTTTTTTAACAATAGGTCGTGTATACCATGAGCCAAACAGTATGCCTATGTTGCCGCGCGCAGGCAGTGCTCTCCAGAAACGCCAGTAATCCGGGCGTAATGTTTGATCATTAGTTTCATCCCAAAATGCATTAGTTGCAATGCCGCGTGAATCGAGCCATTCATTCAGACGATTAACAACCTCTCCTTTACCAGCACCTTCTACACCAGAAATAATGATGACAATTGAATGCCTGGTTTTCTGTAATTTGAATTGGGCCTCTAACAGGCGGGTATGTAACTGAGGTGTAAGTTCATCAAACTGTTTTTTTGAAAGTTTATGGCCGATTTCTGCAACTTCAAACATGTCTGTACTCTCTGGTTTTTTTAAGAGTATTCTGATCAAAAGTCTTTAATATTGACAGAGGGTAACTTGATACGGGTCAAATGACCGTGCTAGAAAAACAGGGTTAGGAAAAAAACCGCTAGAAAAAAATAGAAATAAAAACGCTCTCATTCAAATCAAGAACTTTTTATTATTTTAATGGTCGTGGCTGAGTTCTTTTTTGAGGAAGTCACTTTCAGCAACCTTCTGCTCCTTATGAACTTTGCTTCTGTCGGCTCGCTCCTGGCCTGATGAACGGCGCTGGCTTTTGCTCGTGCGTATACCCGGCGCATTAAACAACTTTTCCAAATCAGAACCCTGACAGGATTCACAATCAGGTGTCTCGCTTATTTTGACGATTTTTTCAAACTGGTGGCCACAGCTGCGGCATTTATATTCGTAAATTGGCATATCTGAATAATACTACAAGAAATTAAATTGGGGTTAGTATTCCATAGAACTTAATAAAAGAAAAATTAACTGGCCTGCTGGTGTTTTTTATTTGAAGAACAAAAAAAACGGCGGACAGAATATAATCTGCTCACCATTTTTAGTTTTAAGAGGTTTGCTTTAAACGCTGAGCTTTATTAACTGGAGCAGTAGTTAGAACCAGCCAACTCAGCGAATTAAATTTAAGAGTTATTCTATTGCAAAGCAATAGAATAATCCGGCACCACCACTTGGGATAAGTTCTTCCTGGCTACAGCCACGCGTGTTATGAGTGGAATTCCAGGAATTATCCATAAAACCATGACGGTCATGATGGCCAACCCGAGCGCTGCCGCCACTATTATTACTCCAGTTTGAACAGGTTTGATCATCCCCTGTGGGGTAGGCACGGCCTTCGGGTGTTGAACCAGTCAAGATGTCATGCTTGCTTACATCAAGGCCATACTCCCTGGTTAGGATGCCAGGTACTATTTCGCCGCTTTCTGTACGGGCATGAAAAGGATGCAGGCCATTGCCAAGTCTTGCTTGCTCTAGTGTATCCCCATGCAGGTGATCTTGATCACGCGCGATCAAATTGCCCACAGCACCATACCAGGGGCCAGTGCCAATTCGATCTCGGGCATCTACGGCATTTATTCCCTGTGTACTCAAATAAGCTCGCCAGGTGGAATCACCACGATCAACGGCGCTGGCTAAGGCCTGGCAATGAGTATCAGCGCCGACTAAGCCGCCAAGGTTGCCGCCATCACCGCCGCCAACACTGGTAATAAAAAAGGACATTTCTGGTTGTTCATCATTTTGGGCAAAGCTGACTGTTGATGCCAGCATGCAAGTGAGTACAGCTAGCATAATTTTGGGTTTATTCACTATTCTTCTCCGAGTTTTTTATCTGAAAGTTTACTATAACTGCGTGATCCTAGCATGATGTTGAAGTTCTTAAAATGGCAAATATGGCGGCTGGGAAATAGCCAAATTAAACCTTCCTGCCTGTGATAATATTTGCCTCCTCTTACGCGTTATAACTGGAGTGCTCGCAATGCTAAATATCTATAGACATACCCTGATTTTTTTTCTGCTGTTTTGCTCAGTTAATGTTCATGCTGCTGATGAAAACTCGATGGACGATTGCAGTAGCTCAGGGGGGTTAAATTTCATATGTGATATTGCTGCTCCAGAGGATTTGGTCATCATTCCAGGAACCGACTGGGTTGTTTCAAGCACTTCAGAAGAGGGTACAACAGGTCTCTACCTTATTGATGCTATAAGCAAAAATACTACCTCGCTTTACTCTCCTCAGGCCGGCAGAAACCGCTTAAACCGAAATCTTTATGCTGCTTGCCCTGGTGAGCCGGATCTAAACAATTTCCAAAGCCATGGACTGGGAATTCAAACACACGTTAATAGTGATGGAATATACACTTTGTATGCCGTTAGTCATGGTGGACGTGAAGCAATAGAAGTTTTTGAGCTTGATGTTAACTCGGCTATGCCGGAAATTACCTGGGTTGGCTGTGTACTCATGCCAGATGGATTGGATGCTAATGATGTGAGCGCAATGCGAGATGGCACAATTTTAGCGACCGTACTTATGCATCCAGGTTTTAGTTTTACTGAACTATTATCAGGCGTTCCTACTGGAGCTGTTTATAAATGGGTGCCAGGTTCAAATGGCTTTGTTAAGTTGGAAGGGTCTGAATTACCAGGCAACAATGGCATTCAGGTGTCTGAGGATGAAACTGAAATATTTGTTGCCGCATCGGGACTCGGTGCCATTATTACGCTAGCAAACAGCAATCCAACCAGAGTGTTAAGACGTACCAGAACCATGGGTTTTGCGCCGGATAATGTTGTCTATGACAGTAATGGTTATTTATTGACGGCAGGTATGCGTAATGATGAGCCGACTTGTGTTGGTACCGGGCTTCCTCCCGTAAGTAATTGCCCACGTGGAACGATTGCAGTAACTATACATCCTGAGACTATGCAAGATAGAGTCATTATGGATACGGTAGCGACACCTGGATTTTCTGGTGCCACTATGGCGATTTTGCCCGGTGGGAAAGAAGTATGGGTGGGTTCTTTCAGGGCTTCGCGCATTGCTTATCAATTGCTCAACAGAATGGATTAAAACAAGTGGGCTATTAATTTGGAGGCGAATTCCTTCCTTAATTAATTATGTCTGCAAAGGTGAATCAAAGTAACACTAAAGACGAATGTTAAATTTTTAAAAAAAGGTAAAAGCATGGCTGAAATCACATTAAGAGGTAAGCCTATTCAAACGAATGGTGACTTACCTCAAGCGGGTTCCAAAGCACCAGAGTTCACACTATTAAAAACTGATTTATCAGAATTGAGTAGCAGCGATTTAAGAGGTCAGCGCGTAATACTGAATATTTTTCCGAGCATAGATACGCCTGTATGCCAAACTTCAACACGTGAATTTAATGCTAAAGCCAGCGCGCTGAATAATACCACCGTGATATGCACTTCAATGGATTTGCCATTTGCTATGGGTAGATTTTGTGGTGCTGAAGGTTTAGAAGATGTTGTTCCGGGATCTGCTTTTCGTTCAGACTTTGCCGCCGATTACGGTGTTAAACAAACGGATGGGCCCTTGCAAGGTTTGACTGCGCGTGCGGTTGTGGTGATAGATGAAGAGGGCACAGTGAAATATTCACAACTGGTTGGCGAAATTGCTGATGAACCCGATTATGATGCAGCGATTGCCAGTTTATCCTAAGCAATAACTAAATAAGTTAAGTTAAAAAAACCACCCTTCAAGGTGGTTTTTTTGTCCAGAAAAAAATAAAAATAATTTTTAGAAACAGGTTTTTTAATAATATTACTGAAATTAGATGACCTCATCTGATATGTTAAAATGCTATCGTATTGATATTAAAGATAAAATAATTATATTTTTGACTGAATAAACTTTCTTGTTTTACAAAAATAAATGCTAGTATCTTTGCTTCTGGATTAAGGGAGAACTGGCGCTATGCTGGAAAGGCAAATATTAAAATATCTTTACAGTAACTACCCGCTTGCTATTTTTATGATACTACTGCTCAGTGCAATGCAGTCTAGTGTTGTCTTGAATGATGAAAATGTGGGAAAAATATTTTACTGGTTTTTCGGGCTGTTTATTCTGCAGGGCCTAAGATTTTTAGATTATTATAATTATAGGTGGCGGTATCAGAGTGAAATTTATTCCATTTATGAAATGTTTAGAAATTTTAGACTAGGAGCAATTTTCACGGGAGTTTTTCTTGGCGCTTTCCCCGTGCTGGTTATAGATACTGTCACGATCACCGACATGGTGTTTATTGCTTTTGTTTTCGCCGGTATAACCGCAGCTTCTATTACCAGTTTAGGTGTAGACAGGCTGTCATTAACTTTATTTTTAGCAACAAGTCTGCTGCCTTTACTGTTTTGTTTTTTTTCGATTGGTGGCTACATGCCAAATATCATGGCAAGCATGATATTTTTATTTATGATTTACCTGATCGTAAATGGTAATCGTTTTCGTAAACAAATTGTTGCGAATGTGGAGTTAACTAGTGAAGCTTTGCAAGGAAAAAAAGCCTTATTAAATCGTCAACTTATTTCTGAATTAATAGTTGAAATTCAAACGGCGTATCTGGATAAGCAATTAACTCTTAAATTGTTTGATAATGTATTAGAAGAAATTATAAATTTAAGTGGCGTGCAATATGGGTTTATTTGCCAGGTAGAACAACGCTCAGCTTATGAATTGTCAAGCAAAGTGCTGGTTAATTTGGGAGGGCTGAACTTAACTCAGTTAAATGGTGATGCACTAAAAGTTGATGAATTAAACTTACGGCCTTTAAGCCTTGAGGCCTATATTAGCCAGGTTATTATCAGCAGAAAAAACATAGAAGTAGACCATATCGAAGTGTTTGAAGGTGAACCAAGAACCATGGTGATAGGCAATTTGTTTGGCATACCGCTGCTTGCTAACGGTAAAGTCATCGCGGTAATTGGCTTTGTCGATCTTTACGATACAAATTTAGAAGAAAGAATAGTTTTTCTAAATCCTTTGTTCCAGACCATAGAAAGAATCCTGTCAAATTTTTCTTATGGAGAATTGGAAAGAGCCTTGGAAGGCGGTTTGGATAAATAAATAGCATTTTCTCCGCGGCCAAGGCGCATCATTTTCTCACCAACAAAATAGGGCTTCCACCAGGCAATAAGCACAGGCACAGCAATATTAAGAAAAAAAGTTGTTGCCATTAAGGTGTAAAAAACATCGGTTGTGATAATTTGAGTCTGCACGTAACCAATGTCCATCACTACAAATGCCAACTCAGCCCGCCCCAACATACCAAAGCCAATCATGATGCTTTCATGCCAGGCAAAATTACCGGTATATTTTGCGGCCAATCCGGCAGAAAGTATTTGCACGATCAACAAACCGAAAGCTAATACAATAATTTGTGGGATAACACTCACCAAAATGCTTTTTTCAAAAGCAATTTGAGTACCTAGCTGTACAAAAAATACAGGCCCAATCCAGGAGAAAGCCACGTTATCAATGATCTTTTTAGATTCCTTATAGGTATCACCAGCTTCATCATGAAAATGAAAATACTCTTCTTTCATAATCAATCCGGCCATATAAGCGCCTACAGCGGGGTGGAAACCCAGAGAATAAGAAAGCAGCCCAATTAGCAGGGCAATCAATAGCAAGGCTAAGGTGGCATGTTGTCCGCCGCTCATCCGCAAAAAATTTCTTATGCCAAAGCTACGTAAAAAAGGCAGTTTGTTGAAAAGCGGCAGGTTGCTTTTATGCGGAAATAAAAATAATTCAAAGATGGTGATAATAAAGAAAAACAGAAAGGCCTTGGACAGAATAAATGCAATGCCAGTGACACTGACTTCAGCTTCACCGGTTATAATCGGAATAAGGATAGCGACTGCGGCTAAAGCCGCCACATCATCCAGAATAGCCGAGGTCATAATGCCGGTAGCAGCGCCTGTACGTTGTAAATTTTCACTCTTGAGTGACACCATGGTCAGAGAAACAGCCGTCGCCGTCATGGCCATCGCACAGATCAGGGCAATGCGTTGATCACCCCAAAAAATCATGATGACACTATAGGCCAAGGCAAAAGGTGCAAGTGCACCAAATAAGGCTATGCCCCAACTGCGTTTTATGCCTTTAACGAAGTGATTGGAATCTTCTTCAAAGCCCAGCGCGAACATAATCAGAATAATGCCAATTTCGGCAAAGCCCCGAATAAATTCAGAGCTATCATGCGGCAGAATACCTGTGTTGACCATTAAAGAGCCAAAGGCCAGAAAAAATAAAACAGGGGTTAATTTGGTGCGATTGGCCAGATTATATGAAACCAGTACGCCTGCCCACATAATCACTAGGTATAGCATGTCATCCATCGAGATATCACCTTTTACATTGAACAGTTTAAACTGTGATCTAGTGTAGGTTTCTTTTGCTAAAGGGACAATGATTTAGCGCAATAGAGGTCAATACTGTGGCGTAAATCTACTAATCAGGATGGGGTAAAATAATATGGTTTAACAGTCATACTTAATGTAGAGCTTGTAATGTATCAAAGACATTTATTTTAGCTGATTACGAAGAACGCACTTTACAGATAAATATAATTTCAGATTAGCCAGTAACATTCATATAATGCTAGCCTCTTAATACGCGTAACCCCTAACTAGCTGAGTAGTAAGTTTATGAAAGCCTCTGATCTGTTTGTAAAATGCCTGGAAGCCGAAGGCGTAGAATATATTTTCGGTATCCCTGGTGAAGAAAACCTGGATTTACTTAATTCCCTGAAAGATTCCTCGATTAAATTAATCATTACTCGTCATGAGCAGGCTGCGGGATTTATGGCGGCAACTTATGGGCGCTTAACGGGTAAGGCTGGTGTGTGTTTATCAACACTAGGCCCAGGTGCTACCAATTTAGTAACGCCAGCTGCTTATGCTCAGCTGGGGGCTATGCCAATGGTGATGATTACGGGACAGAAACCCATTAAACGCAGTAAACAAGGCCAGTTTCAGATCATTGATGTGGTCGATATGATGCGACCCATTACAAAATATGCGCGGCAAATCGTGGGGGCGGATAATATTCCTTCTAAAGTGCGTGAAGCCTTTCGACGCGCTGAAGAAGAGCGTCCCGGTGCTGCATTATTGGAATTACCAGAAGATGTCGCGGCTGAAGAATCGAATCAACTGCCCTTTAAAGCCAGCATCTCAAGACGCCCAGTCGTCGAAGAAAAAGCAATTAGCAGGGCCATCGAATGTTTAGAGAAAGCTGAACGTCCGCTTTTGTTAATTGGCGCTGCGGCAAATCGTAAATTAACCGCGACGATGTTGCGTCTTTTTGTCGAGAAGCAGGGGATACCTTTTATATCTACCCAGATGGGTAAAGGTGTGGTGGATGAGAGTAACCCTTTGTGTATTGGCAATGCTGCGCTTTCTGATGGCGACTTTTTACATCAGGCGATTAAGAAAGCTGATTTGATTATTAATGTTGGGCACGACGTCGTCGAGAAGCCACCATTTTTTATGCGCGATAATGGTCTTAATGTAATCCATGTCAATTTTAATACCGCAGAGGTTGACCCTGTGTATTTTCCGCAGACTGAAATGATCGGAGATATCGCCCACAGCATCTGGCAGCTTAATGAAAGGCTGTCACCACAAAAACATTGGGATTTTACTTATTTCATGAAGGTCCGGGATGCCATGCTGGCGCATGAACATAAAGGTATCAATGACTCACGCTTTCCCATCTATCCACAGCGTTTGGTGGCTGATGTGCGAAAAGTCATGGGCAAAGATGACATTATTGCCCTGGATAACGGTGTCTATAAAATATGGTTTGCTCGAAATTATCATGCCAATTCTCCGAATACTGTATTGCTGGATAACGCACTGGCTTCTATGGGGGCGGGCTTGCCTTCAGCGATGGCCGCGAAGATGGTTAGCCCTGAGAAAAAAGTGGTGGCTATCTGTGGTGATGGCGGCTTTATGATGAATTCGCAAGAAATAGAAACGGCGCTTCGACTCAAGCTTGATTTGGTTGTGCTTATTCTTAATGACAGTGCTTATGGCATGATTAAATGGAAACAGGCCAACATGGATTTTGATGATTTTGGCCTGGATTTTAATAATCCGGATTTCATTAAATATGCTGAGAGCTATGGTGCTAAGGGTCATCGCTTAAGCAGTGCCGATGAATTAGTGCCCTTGTTGCAAAGCTGCCTTGATGAAGGCGGCGTGCATTTAATTGATGCCCCGGTGGATTATAGTGAGAATGACTTGATCCTGAATCGACAGTTACCTGAATTAACTAAAATGATTTAAGTAAAAGCAGTTGATAATCGGCGCCGGGATAATCAGTCATGAATATGACTCCGACGCCACAGACTAAAAATAGACATTAGAAAGCAGGCAGAGAATTTATGTTACAAGAAAGCTATCCTTTTTATTTGGCGAACAAAGCAGTTCAACCGAACACCGATCTTAACGTGTATGACAAATATACAGGCGAGGTGGCTACCCGGGTGGCGATGGCTTCACCTGAACATATTGATCAGGCTATTACTGCCGCAGTTGCTGCGCAAGATGCGCTGAATGCCATGCCGGCTTATGAACGTCAGGCAATTCTTCAACATTGTGTGCAACGCTTTACTGAGCGCAGTGAAGAACTGGCTGAGGCTTTGTGTATTGAAGCGGGAAAACCCATTAAAGATTCACGCGGCGAAGCATCACGTTTAATTGATACCTTTCGTGTGGCCGCCGAGGAGTCTGTGCGTTTTAATGGCGAGTTACAGAATTTAGAAATTTCACCGCGTGCTAAAGGCTATCGAGGTATGTTTCAACGTACGCCGATTGGTCCTTGTTCTTTTATCTCTCCCTTTAACTTTCCCTTGAATTTGGCTGCGCATAAAGTTGCACCGGCATTAGCGGTAGGTTGTGCCTTTGTACTTAAACCAGCAAGCCTGACCCCAATAGGCGCTTTGATAATTGGTGAAGTGCTGGCAGAAACCGATTTACCAGAAGGCGCTTTTTCTATTTTACCTTGCCGACGTGAGGGCGCTGCGCTTTTTACTACTGATGAGCGTTTAAAATTATTGAGCTTTACCGGCTCACCCGTCGTTGGCTGGCAATTAAAACAACAGGCAGGCAAGAAAAAAGTGGTGTTAGAGCTTGGCGGCAATGCAGCTTGTATCGTGGATAATGATTGGGATCTTGATGATGCAGTTGAACGCATAGTATTCGGTGCATTTTATCAGAGTGGGCAAAGTTGTATTGGGGTGCAACGAATAATAGTTCACGAAGATATTTATGATGAATTCAAAGAAAAACTGGTGGCCAAAACCAAGACGCTTATTATGGGTAACCCCAAGAATGAAGATACCTTTATAGGCCCGATGATTTCAGAAAGCGAAGCGGAACGCTTACAAGGTTGGGTTGATGAAGCCGCAGCAGCGGGCGCAGATGTGCTTACGGGTGGTCAGCGAGAGGGCACTATGATGGAGGCTACTTTATTGGAGAATGTACCAAGTGATTTATCGATTTGTACCGAAGAAGCCTTTGGCCCAGTTGCTGTGTTAACTAAATTCAGTGACTTTGATGAAGCCCTCGCGATGACGAATGATAGTCAGTTTGGTTTACAGGCGGGCATTTTCACCAGGGATATTTACAAGGCTTACAAAGCTTGGGATGTATTGGATGTCGGCGGCGTTCTAATCGGTGATGTACCATCTTTCCGGGTTGATAATATGCCTTATGGCGGCGTTAAGGAAAGTGGTCTTGGGCGTGAAGGAATTCGTTTTGCGATGGAAGATATGTCAGAGATTCGTAATCTGGTCATTCGAACGCCTTGATTAGGCCGCAAAAAAATCGTGGTGTCAGAATAAAAAGTTTCTATGAATATAGCGAGTTTTTACTCTGACATCATGAATCTGATTTTTAAGGCCGTATCACCATGACATCGGCTTTCATGTAATCGACCACTTTTTCAGCTGTATTACCAACCAGAGTGTCTGCCAATCTTGATTTAGACACCACTCCCATGACAATGATATCGGCATGTAATTGTTTTTTATAATCGACAAGAGCCGTGATGGGTTTATCTTCTGAAAGGTGCACATTGCCGGCAGGGATATCATAATTTCCCATGAAGGCATCCAGCGCTTCTTGATGCTTTGTCACAATTTTTTCTGGTGACGTAAAAGGGTGAGCTGCGGCTGAACAAGCATGTACAACATGTAGTTCACCATCCAGTTCAGCCTTTGCGTTAAGCGCCGTCTGCATAATTTTGTCGTCTAATTGTAGTGGCTTATGATGGCTGTGCATGGGGTCAACCGCCGCCATTAATACTGGGTGTGAAGGCCAGGCTCTATCTCTGATTAGGAGCAGAGGGCGTTTACACTTACGCACCAGTTGCCAGCTATCCTGTGACAGGAGGTGACGATCTTCCTGGGATGCGCCATTGACATGCTGGACGACCAGATCAACATCATAGTCTTCTGCTTCCTGTGCAATCTGCTCATAACGCGGGTAAGCCCAATGAATTTTGCTTTCGACTTTATAACCATTTTCAGCCAATTTGTTGGCAACAGATGCCAGGCGTTCTTCCAGCTTGTCCACATATTGTTTACGAATATCGACTTCATCTTTGGCAAAGCTTGAGTAACTGTCGTGTAAATATTCTTCAAAGCCACAGCCAATGAGAATAAGCTGTGTTTGAGCCTTGTCAGTGATGAATTTGAGGGCTTTCTCGATCTCAATAGGGAAATTATCTGGGCCTTGACGAAAATCTTCGTAAACGTCGAGGACTATCAAAATTTTGTTCTTTGTGCTCATTTAAGCCACTCCAATGTCTATTCTGTATGTGCTATGTGATTTCCGCTCGGAATTCTAGCATGGCAATTTCCCCAAGCCTATATATGGTTGGTATACATCCGAATTTTCTTGAATACACTAGTGAGAACTATTAGTATCTCTCTTTCGAAATTATGGGTAGGTCTGTAGGTTATCCCACTATTTATTATAATAATCCTGGAACTGAATTCATTGTTTGGAATTTCGGTATCTGAGAATTGAGCGCCGTGCAACTGGCAAAACTGAGGTAGTAACGCATTATGGAAATACTCGTTTGGAGCAATGAGATGATGGTTTCTGCCATTGTTTTGGTCGTCACTTTTATCGCAATTTTTACTGAAGGTATTCACGGTATTCACCGTGTGAAAGTAGGCATGGCAGGTGCTGCTGTGATGATGCTTGTAGGACAGATTTTCAGTTTTTATGGCCCCGAAGAAGCCGTAGAAGCGATTGACTGGAATGTGGTATTTCTTCTTGGCGGCATGATGACTATTGTCGCCATCATGATTCCGACGGGTGGCTTTCAGCAACTGGCTTATAAGATTGCTGATTATAGCAAGGGGCGGCTTTTCCTTTTGATGGCTATGATGGGTACATTAGTAACTGTGCTTTCATTATTGCTTGATAATGTCACTACCGTGGTGATTTTCGGGCCACTGATTATTTTGATTTGCCAATCCTTGCGAGTCAGTGCGATTCCTTTCTTGCTGGCAGCGGCTTTGTTATCTGATACGGGTGGTGTAGCGACTCTGGTTGGGGATCCACCTAACTTGATGATTGGTTCAGCAGCGGGTATCGATTTTGTGACCTTTGCTCAACATATGTTTCCGATGGTGTTTTTAGCATGGATTGCCATTCTGTTTTTTCTGCGGATTCTGTTTAAAAAAGAGTTGAGCGTAACGCCAGCCAAATTAGACCTGACTGACAGGGAACCATTATCTGACCCTAAAACCTGGTATGCGTCATTGGCGGTATTAGGCATCATGGTGATTGGTTTTATTATGCACAACTCTCTAGGTTGGGAACCCTGGTTTGTAACCGCTATTGGTTTGACGTTGTTGGTATTTGTTAGTAAGGATATCGATATCGAAGAAAGTTTTACGCATATTGAGCTGGCTTTGCTGATGTTCTTTATTTCCCTGTTTATTATTGTTGGCGGTGTAGAGCACAGTGGGTTTTTACAATATATCGGACAATTCGTGGTTCCTTTCGTTGACGATTACGGCTTGCTAACAACCTGCTTAATCTTGTTATGGGTATCTGCGGCTTTCTCCGCCGCTATTGATAACATTCCTTTTACTGCCGCCATGATCCCCATCATTCTGGGTATGGAAGCACAAGGCATTAATGTTTCACCAATGTGGTGGGCGCTTGCCGCTGGTGTGGGTATGGGTGGTAATGGAACGCATTTGGGTTCAACGGCTAATGTGTTTATCGTCACCATTTCTGAAAAAATGGCGAAAGATGCGGGTGATCCTAGTTTGGCGATTACACCAGGGCTGTGGTTCAGGAAAGGTCTGCCGGTTATGATAATCACCTTGATGATTTGTACAGCCGTTATGTATACTTTTTTCCCTTTCTTTGAAAATTCAGGGGTTTAAGAAGCTTTTTAGAAAACTGAGCTTTGATTATTTGAATCTGGGTGACAATGGCAACGTTGTCACCCATTTTTTTGCTTGGATACAAGGGGATACAAGGTGTAGGGGATACAAGGTGTCAGAGTAAACCTACAAAATGAACGTTAACTATAATTCCATCCTGAAGTGATTAAGTAACCACAGGTAGGCTTCCAGTTTTACTCTGACACCTATATCTTTTATCCAGCATCAAGACAAATAAAAAGCAGCGCTATAGACAATGCCATTAACAGGGTAAAATCTCTCTATAAAAGCAACTTAAGCGATAATCTATGCTGCGTATTAGCTCTTTAACTGACACAGGTCTTGTGCGTTCCACGAATGAAGACTTCTATCTGTTTAGCAGGGATTACCGCATCATTATCATTGCTGACGGTGTCGGCGGGTATGACTACGGTGAGGTGGCAAGCCGGATTGCCGCTGAAAGCGCTTATGCCTTATTAGAGAATGAATTTGATGAGGATAATAAATTAACGGTTGAAGATCCCATTAAGTTGTTAAATAAAGCGGTTGTTTTTGCTAATCAGAAAGTCATTGATATGAAGGTACAAAAAACTTCGCATCAGCAGATGGGAACAACGTTAACCTGTATTTATCTTGATGATAATTTTGTTTATTTTTCTTATATTGGCGATTCACGTGTTTATCATATTGATAGTGAGGCTGGTCAGATTAGACAGCTTTCCACTGACCATACGCTTTCGCAAAATAAACTTGATAGGAATTTGCATCCAGATTTACATGCTCATGCTAATCATGTCTTAACTCGCATGATAGGGGGGAGCAATAGTATTAACCCCGGATTTGGTAAATATGCGCTTAAAAAAGGCGACATGATACTCGCCTGTACTGATGGGCTATCAGATTTAGTGCCTGAAGAGGATATTCTACAAATACTCTTGGGAAATCAAGATGATATGAGTGTTTGCCTGGAGGCTTTACTGGCGCAGGTGAAACAAGAGGGCGCTCGAGATAACACGACAATAGTACTGGCTTCTCTTATTTAATTTACAGCGAAGCTTCCTGCAATAAACGTATTAATTCATTAGCTGTTTGAATTCGTTCATCCGGTTTTTTCTTCAGGCAGGCCATGGCGGCTCTTTCCAAGAGGGGAGGAACTTTAAACTGACTGGCTGCAGAAGGTAAGGTTGGTTCATGATGCTTAATATCGTCAATTATCTGGTCCATTGTTTTTCCAGAAGAAGGCGTTTGTGCAGTCAAAATTTCATAAAGAATAGTGCCAAGGCTATAGATGTCAGTACGACCATCAATGTTTGGGTCTTTATCAATTTGTTCCGGCGACATATGAATAATAGTGCCCTGCAACTTACCCTTTCTAGTGATGCTTAGGTTGTCAGAATCAGTGTCGCCTTTATCTAAGGGAAGAGCGGCATCAGTACCGTCAGTTTTCCACACTTTTGCCAGACCCCAATCCATTAATGCAACTTCCCCAAAAGGGCCTACTAATATATTTTCAGGTTTAATATCTCGATGTATCACGCCATGTGCATGCGCATATTCCAGAGCATGGGCTACCTGGATAATGACATCCACTAACTGGCTTAAATCGTAACGCTCGCGGTAATCGAGAATTTCACGCAGGGTGTAGCCATGCACTAATTTCATGGTGAAGTAATAATGGCCTTTGTTATCACGGCCTAATTCATAAGTAGGGACAGTGTTAGGGTGCTGTAACATTGCGCTTACCCGAGCTTCTCTTAGAAAACGTTGCTGTTCAATGGGGTCATCAGCAAATTCAGGCAATAAGCTTTTGTAGCAGATAACGCGAGATAAATGTAAGTCCTTGCAGGATTGGATGAGGCATTTGCCACCTTTAGCGATGGTTTTGAAATAGGCGTAGCGGGTGTGGATATTAATTTTTTCTGGCAGGGCTTTGTCGGTTTCCTCCAGGTAGACTGATGCGTAATCGAATTTTTTCTCAGAGAATTTCATAAGCTAAGTTTGACAGAAATAACCTGTTTCTCCAAAGCAAAAAAAAGGGCTGATAATTATCAGCCCTTTTCCGGATCACAGTAAAAGAAGTTCTATGCTAGGGCTTCTTTAGTCGTTTTCACGATAGCTGCTGCTATTTTGTACGGGTCGCCGTTGGATGAAGGACGACGATCTTCCAGTCGGCCTATCCAACCATCTTCCATAGTGGTAATTGGGATACGGATAGAAGCACCACGATCAGAAACACCATAGCTAAATGACTCGATTGACTGGGTTTCATGTTCCCCGGTCAGACGTTTCTCATTGTGAGCACCATAAACACTCATATGACGCTCAATATTTTTACCAAACTCTTCACAGATTTTAGTAAAGGTTTCTTCTTTACCTGACTCGCGCATTGCTGTGTTGGAGAAGTTCGCGTGCATGCCTGAACCATTCCAGTCAGTATCTCCCAGTGGTTTAGGATGCCACTCAATAGCCAGGCCATATTTTTCACCAGTGCGTTCCAGCAGGTAACGCGACAACCAAATTTCATCACCAGCGCGTTTGGGGCTTTTAGCGAAGATTTGATATTCCCATTGTCCGGCAGCTACTTCAGCGTTGATACCTTCAACGTTGAGGCCCGCTTCCAGGCAGATATCCAGATGCTCATCGATCATATTGCGACAGTAAGCATTTTTGGCACCAACCGAGCAGTAATAGGGGCCTTGTGGGGCAGGATAACCGCCTGCTGGAAAGCCTGGTGGCAAATCGGTTTCTGGATCCCAAAGGAAGTATTCTTGTTCAAAACCAAACCAAAAATCCTCATCGTCATCAGCTGAGTCGATTGTTGCACGTCCATTAGTTGCATGAGGCGTGCCATCAGCATTTAAGACTTCTGTCATGACTAGGTAAGCATTTACTCTATCTGGATCTGGAATAACAAAGACAGGTTTCAAAAGGCAGTCTGAAGCATTACCTTCGGCCTGACCAGTGGAGCTTCCATCAAACATCCACATTGGGCATTTCTCCAGGGTTCCGTCAAAATCCTTTCTGACCATGGTTTTGCTGCGAAGACCCTGAGTAGGGAAAGAGCCGTCGAGCCAGATATATTCCAACTTGCTTTTCATGATGAGATTTACTCCTTAGTTTTGTTTTTTATAAATTCGCAATTTCTCTTTTGCAAAAACCGTTCCCGAATTAGCTTAAATTTAATTATTTTTCACACTTAGTTTGGGGGGTAAGCAGAACAGCGAAGTATATAGGATTGGTCTATATATGCCAGTGCATGCCTGAATTGGAAGAGAGATTTATAGCTGCGAAATAAAGATATTATGTCTATTAACGGTGCAATGAGCGTCATTATGGTGCGTGCTATTTCATCCTGTTACTTCATTCTTAATACGAAAATGTCATCGTTCTGGGTAGGGTCTGTAGCAGCGCGAACTTCAGTCACTTGTCCAGCGCCAATTGAGGATGCTGAATTTCCCCAGGCAGAGCGGATGAAAGTCAGAACGTCAGCAATTTGTTGGTCATTTAACAGTTGTCTAAAATAAGGCATATCTGTTGTAGCTGGACCTTCCGAAGAAACAAGCCGCAGGGAGCCATTTAAAGTCATGTTAATTAAGGAGCTTGAATCCGGGTCGAGCACACCGGGGTTTCCTGCCAGGGCTGGTTGGTAAGGGTAATATCCTTTACCGCTTGTGACATGACAGTTAGAGCAGTATTCGTAATAAAGCTGAGCACCTTGGGTAGAAAAATCCAGGCTTAACAGTTGCTGTGTTTCTGTATTATCGTAAATGAAGTCTCCTTCATCTTCTGTAGCAGGTAGTGCACTTAGATAAACGGACATGGCATTGATATCGTTAGCACTCATATAACGGGTGCTATTATTGACAACTTCTACCATGGTGCCGACAGCGGTACCAAAATGGTTACGCCCGGYGAGTAGGAATTCTTCGTAATCTTCTACTTCCCAGCGGCCTCTACCAGTCAGGGTATTGCCATGCAAAGGTGAAGCCGACCAGAAATCTAATGGCGCACCAGTAAGGAAATCATCGTCACTGCTGTCCAGGCCTTTTTCTTGTAGCATCAAGCCGCGCGGTGTATGGCAGGCGCCACAATGGCCCAGTCCTTCTACCAGATATGCACCACGGTTCCAGGCATCATTTTGAGTATTGCTTATCTGGTAAGGATCTTCATCATGAACCAGTAAATTCCAGATGCCCATAGCCCAACGAACATTTTTCCAGCCAGGGATTTCAGCAGGAATATTTGCCTGGTTTACTGGCTCTACCTCGTTCATAAGAAAATCAAATAAAGCGTGCATATCCTGTTCAGACATTTTTGCATAGGAAGTGTAGGGCATAGCGGGATACATACGGTGGCCATCTTTGGTTTTACCCAGGCGCATGGATCGGTCAAAGTCGGCAAAGCTATAGCGACCAATTCCAGTGTCAGGATCAGGCGTAATATTCGTTGTATAAATATTGCCCAGCAGCGGTACATTCATTGCCAGGCCGCCAGCAAGTGGAGCCCCATTTTCTGTTGTATGGCAAGCGACACAATTTCCGAGGCGTGCCACATACTCGCCATGGGATAATCCGGCAAGCTCTGCTTGTGCAGCGCTATCCGTTGCAAAAGTGGATTCTGTTGTGACAGGCTCGAAGCCACAGGCGCTTATAAGTGCGCTTAACGTCAGGATTAAAATCAGATTTTTATATTGCATAGGGTTCCAAAGAACTTATTCTTATTAATGTTGTTATATTTATAAAATATCAAGAGAAGGTTACCATTTTCAATTTAGAATTCACATAATGCCATGATTTTACAACACGGATAGATTATGTCTGATCTGCCTACATTAAAACGCTCCATGAACTTATTAACCCTGACTTTTTATGGTTTAGGAACCATCATTGGTGCAGGAATATACGTATTAATAGGCGAAGTAGCCGGTGTAGCAGGCAGTTATATGCCTTTATCATTTTTACTGGCAGGCCTTATTGCTGCATTTACGGCCTTAAGTTATGCCGAACTGGCTTCACGTTTTCCGGTGTCTGCTGGAGAAGCCGTTTACGTTAAGAAGGCTTGGAATCGCAACTGGTTATCAGGCTTGACGGGGTGGATGATTGTTTTGACGGGTATCGTTTCGGCAGCAGCAATCAGTAATGGTTTCGCGGGCTATTTAAATGTCTTTATCGATCTTGAGGCACATTGGGCAATTATTCTTTTATGCATAGCACTTTGCGGGATTGCAGTTTATGGGATTAATTTGTCGGCAAGTGCCGTTTTTATTATTACGCTACTAGAGCTTGCCGGATTAGCCTATGTGGTTTGGATAGCAGCAGGAATGGAACGTATACCTGATCAAACTGACCTTTCAATATTGCCGGAAGCATCAAGCATAAATGGTATTTTTGTTGGGGCTTTTCTGGCTTTTTATGCCTTCATTGGTTTCGAGGATATGGTCAACGTCATTGAAGAGGTTAAAAATCCCTTACGAAATTTTCCGATAGCCGTCATTCTCGCTATTGTGTTATCGCTGCTTTGTTACCTTGGTGTTTCCTATATGGTATTACAGGTAAGTTCTGCTGCAAGCCTGGCACAAAGTGAAGCCCCATTAGCAGATTTAGTTGTAAGGGCCGGTGCTGACCCTGGCTTTATTGGAGTGGTAAGTTTGCTAGCAGTGGTAAATGGCGCCCTGGTTCAAATCATCATGGCATCAAGAGTGATGTATGGCATGGCAAAAATAAACCTGGCACCAGCAATGCTGGGAAATGTTAATGCGTGGACACGGACACCCATCATTGCCAGTGTTGTGGTCTCGCTTTTGGTATTAGGCTTTGCTTTATTATTGCCATTGGTTAGTCTTGCTCGGTTAACCAGTTTAATTATGCTGGTGGTTTTTGTAACAGTTAATATTGCGTTGATTGTGATAAAGCACAAGCAAAAAGACTCAGCAGTAAGAGTACATGTGCCTATATTTATTCCTTATTTAGGGGCAATAAGTTCATTTTTATTAGTTGCTTATCAAATACAGAGCTTGTTGGAATAATTGCTGCTTTGTTGATTTAGCGTAGTAGGCTGTATATGCTTCGATTTGCTGGTTTAGATTCGTAAGGACCTTGTTCATTAATGAAAACAGTCGTTTTCAAAAACCTACTTAGAAGTAGTTTTCTTGGCTTTGTATTAATGCTACCTAATTCATTATTAGGGCAGGCAGGCTCTTCTTCGCCGATTATTTTTGAGTCGCCTCAAGCGTTTTTTGCCAGTGTGTCAGATAACTTGAATAGCAGCAGTAGTATTCAAGGCATTCCCATGAAGCCACAAGGCTTTTTAAAGATCCCTCAAGATGAACAGTTTGTATTTTGGGTGGCGCTCGAAAGTGGTCGTCTTAAAGTCCTGGAACAGTTGGAGAATGGTGGATTTATCGTGCGTCAGATAATACCTGTTTCCATAGGCTCGAATGGTTATGACAAGCAAATAGAAGGCGATAAGCGTACGCCTATAGGCGTGTATCACTTTACCAGTTTCTTAAATGATGATCAGTTAATGGATTATTACGGCTTAGGTGCTTACCCAATCAATTACCCTAATGCGATTGATTTACTGAATGGGAAAACAGGCTCTGGAATCTGGTTGCATGGCTTGCCAAAAAACGTCAGTGAAAGGCCGCTACTTGATAGTGATGGCTGTATTGTTATTGATAACAACAGCTTGTTACAAATGACTCGTTATATCCAAACGGGAAGAACGCCAGTCATTCTTTCCCAGGCGGATTTACAGTGGCAGCCCGTTAATCAGGAAGATGCTCGTGCTGAGTCTTTATCCCAGGCATTAGATGCCTGGCGTCGAGACT
Organism: SAR86 cluster bacterium; assembly: GCA_002746215.1. Lineage (GTDB taxonomy): Bacteria > Pseudomonadota > Gammaproteobacteria > Pseudomonadales > Pseudohongiellaceae > UBA5109. The sequence goes on along the minus strand of NVWI01000005.1, from coordinate 122,628 downwards.
GGGAGTCCAAAGATAGCAGACGCTACCTTTCCTGGTATGCCGAAGATTTTAGCGATCTGGTTCGTGATCTATCACAATGGTCGGTCTATAAACGTCGTGTTAACGCTGCCAAATCATTTATTGATCTTGAGTTTTCCGACATTAGTTTTATAAGCGATCCACAACAACCTGAAATCGTTATTGTGAGGTACTATCAAACTTATCAAAGCAGTAATTATAATTGGCGTGGCTGGAAGCAACAATTGTGGCGCCAGCATGGCTCAGATTGGCAAATTATCTATGAGGGAAATGCTTAAGCGGTTAGCTGTAGTTAGAGATATATGAAGATAGAAATCCAAAATATTAAAGAAATTTCGCCGATAATATTGCTCTCAGTATTACTTTTTGTCAGTTGTACGCAACTACCCATTGTAGAGGAGAGTGCGGAGGAGAGTGCGGAAGAAATTGTACAAGAGAGTGTGGAGGAAAATACTGATACGGGCTTAACTGACAATACCGAACTGGTTTCGGTTGAAGAAGGTTCGGCAACTATTGTTTCTGACGCAGATGTTGGGCAGGTGCTCCCGTCTCAAGTTGAAGGAATACCTGCTGCTTCTGGCGAGTTGGCTACTGCTGAAGAGAATGTAGAGGAAGTAGAACCAGGTTTACGAGGGCCGGCTTTGGAGACAGAGAGTCAGTTAATTGAAGAAGAGCTGCCTTCTGTAGAAGAATTAGCTCGAATCAATGAAGAGATGAGAATACAGCAACGTAATGTTGATATTTTATGTGAGGAAATTGGCAATAAACTTGGCAGTATTAGTGTTGAAGACTGCTTAACCCAGGATCTTGAGTTTGCAGGCGCTTATAGCGTTAATGCTCGCCCTTTGGCCTTACGTGATTTTCACCCCCGTTCGTTAGAAGGTGTAAAAACCAGAGTATTAATTATGGGAGGAATTCATGGTGATGAGTATTCTTCTATCTCAATAATGTTCAAATGGATGTCACTATTACGCGAGAGTGGTGGTAATAATTATGCATGGCGCTTTTTGCCATCGGTTAACCCTGATGGTTTACTGGATGGTCAGGCTATTCGACAAAATGCCAGTGGTGTTGATTTAAACCGGAACTTTCCTAGCGAGGACTGGGACATAGCGGCCTTGGAATATTGGCGTAATAACACTGGAGAAAATCCCAGACGTTATCCTGGGGAAGCAGCAGCAAGTGAGCCAGAGGTGCGTTGGATTATTGAGCAAATTGAAAAATTTGATCCTGAAGTCATTGTTTCAGTCCATGCGCCATATCATTTGTTAGATTTTGATGGGCCATCACAAGCGCCTGATAAAATTGGGGATTTATACCTTCATCAATTAGGCGTTTATCCTGGCTCCTTAGGTAATTATGCGGGGCTTGACCTTGGCATTCCGGTAGTGACACTTGAATTACCTTCTGCTGGTATTATGCCTTCCATAGAGCAAATTGAAACAATGTGGATCGATATGCTAGCGTGGTTGAACACACGTTCCCAAAGTGAGCAGAGAGCAGGGCTTTAAGTTGAGATTCAAGTCTACATTTCCTGACAATTCCAAATTGAAGTAAGCAGGCTAACTGTGTAAAAAATAAGAATATTTCACCTTCTTTTCTGTAACAATCTTTCTCTTTCTCTTTCTCTTTGTTTCTCTCGCGCCTATAATTCCCCGCTTTGTCGGTCAACCTGGAATGGATGTTTTTCTATGAAGCTTACCCTTGTTTTTCTAATCACCAACATAGTTTTCATTTCCAGCTCAATTTATGCTCAGGAATCCTCAACAGAAGCCTTTGATCGTACCCGAACTCAAATTAACAGTACGAGTTTAGTTCCTGTTTTAGACGGCGTTCTTAACGATGAAATTTGGCAGCAGGCAACTCGGATTAGCAATTTTCATCAGACCTCTCCGGTTGATCATGGCGCACCGTCCGAACAGACAGAGATTTTTGTAACGTACAGCGAGAATTACTTCTATGTAGGTGCAAGAATGTTTGATAAAAACCCTTCTGGAATTAATGCTCGTCAATTAATTCAAGGTCAGTCTATTAATTCTGACGATAGCATTGGTGTTTTTCTTGATTCCTTTAACAATTCTAGAACTGGATTTTATTTTTCTACCAATCCTAATGGGGTTCGTAGTGAAGGTGTTTGGGAGGCTGCCAATTCATTTAATTCAGATTGGAGTGGAATATGGCAGGTTGAGGCTACAATTGATGAGCAAGGCTGGGTGGCAGAATTTGCGATTCCATTCACCACATTAAATTTTGATCCTACTACTGAAGATTGGGGTTTTAACCTGGTTCGTTCTAAGGCAAGCAATAATGAAAGAATAGCCTGGTCTTCATTTAACCGTAGTACAAACCCTTCTACTGCTGGCCAAATATCGGGAATTAGGGATATCAGGCAAGGCATGGGTTTGGATGTTGTTCCCTCTGTAACTATAGCGACTAAAGAGGATCATGTTGCAGGCACGTCAGATTCCAGGTTCGACCCTTCATTGGATGTTTTTTATAAGTTTACACCTAACTTAACAGGGGCTTTGACGTTAAACACGGACTTTTCAGCAACCGAGGTTGATGATGTGCAAGTTAATCTCACCCGTTTCTCATTATCTTTCCCGGAGAAACGAGATTTTTTTCTGCAGGATTCTGAAATTTTTGGTTTTGGCGCAACTACAGGTAGGCGATTTGGCGGCGGCGGTGGGCCCAGTGATGCAGATCCTTTTTATTCCAGAAAAATTGGTCTTGATCCTGCAACCGGTCAACCTGTGGATATTGATGTAGGGGGTAAAATAGCCGGGCGAGTTGGCGATTATAGCGTTGGAGTGCTTGCAGTACAGCAAGGCGATCGAATTGGCCTGGACGGGCAAAATATTTTTATCGGCAGGGTAACGCGCAATATTCTTGATGAATCTCGAATTGGCTTCATTGTCACTGAGGGGGACCCAAACAGTGAAATTGATAACACGGTAATGGGCACCGATTTTTTTTACCGTAACACCCGCTTTTCTGATTCCCATACCCTGTCAGGAGCTCTTGATTATCAGCAAACTGATACTCAAGGCGTAGAGGGTGATGACAAAGCTTATAATGCCAGCATAGATCTTTCTACTCAGAATACAGGTCTCAGTTATGGGGCTTCTTATCGTTATGTCGGGAATGAATATAATCCAGCGTTGGGTTTTGCCAGACGTAAAGGAATAGAGCGTGGTGGCTTAACGCTGAACGGGCGTTACTACTTAAGAAACCATCCTCAGATACGAAATATTTTTAATTTTATACGATACTCCAGAACAGAGACGCTTGATACCAAGCAACTACAAAGCGAGTCTCTTAACTGGACTCTGCTCGGTATTCAGACATATGACGGTGATTCTGCTCGCCTTACAGTGAATCATGAAACTGAGGGTTTGGAGCAAAATTTTGAAATCCGGCCTGGTATTGTTATACCAACAGGCGAATATACTTTTGACTTTTATAAGTTAACGTTAAATACCACTAACCGGCGTCAATTCTCTCCTGATTTTAGTTATGAATGGGGGGAGTTCTTTGATGGTACAACAGAACAATATGACTTGGGAGTTGACTGGAAACCAAATGAGCATCTGTCTTTTGATTTTAGTTACCGGGTGAGAAATAGTGAGTTACCAGCGGGGGATTTCACTGTTCGTCAAATTTCGCTTGATGCAAATTATGCGTTTAATGCCAGATGGTCCTGGGTTAATTTGATTCAATATGTCAATACATCTGGCAACTTGGGTTTAAATAGTCGTCTGCGTTGGGCTCCCAGAGCCGGCGAGGACTTTTTCCTGGTAGTGAACTACAACTTTGACTCAATGGTTGGTGCTTTTTCCGAACTGAACAGAACAGATTCAGAGATTGTTCTTAAATATACCCGCAACTTCCGCTTTTAAATTTTAACGCTGTTGCGTTCGGTAATGCTTCGTTGAAAGGTTTATTTCACTCAGTTACTTACTGTTTGTAAGTTCCTTCGAAAAATAAACCTTTCGTCTCGCCTTCGCTCATGAGGCTTTAAATATAAATATATATATGGTGAAGGATTAATTTCGCTAAAATTATTTACCTGAAGAAATTGATTGCTCCTTTAAATTAAAAACAATTAGTTAAAAGCAGCCTATTCAAAGCGGGCGCTAAATTATAAGAAGGCGTCTTACTCTTTCCAGTAAGATTAATTTCCAGAGACATCGAATACTAAATAGAATTAGTTTCTAATATGAAGAATTATTTAATGCGCTAGATTATAGAGCTGGAGATTTATGGGTATATCTCTATACAAAAAATAACCAAGAGTTTATTGGTTGATATTCAGAGTTATATCTAGGTATTGATATTTTTAAAAGCTCTTCTTGAGGGGGAATGGATACCTAAAGTAGGTTTTTTATCGTAAATTTATGCAAAGAAAAAACATAATATAGGAACTAATTTTGGGCAATACTAGAGGCAGTATATTTATGGTTCTTTCGATGGCGGCTTTTTCCATCGAAGATATGTTAATTAAAGCTGCTGCGAGTACGGTTCCTATTGGCCTAATCTTGGCGTTATTTGGTTTGGGTGGCATGTTGATTTTTACATTACTGACATGGCAAAGAGGAGAGGTCATCTTTCATCCTGAAATTCTTTCTCGGCCAATATTAGTCCGTGCTAGCTGCGAAGTTGTTGGACGATTAACGTTTGCATTAGCGATTACCCTCACCCCACTGTCTAGCGCTTCAGCAATTCTTCAAGCTACGCCACTGGTAGCGGTAGTAGGTGCAGCATTGATCTTTAAAGAGCAAATCGGGGTAATGCGATGGTTTGCTATTTTGTTGGGTTTTGTTGGTGTGTTAGTAATTATTCGACCTGGCCTCGCAGGTTTTGAAGCCGCTTCATTATTTGCACTTATAGCGACGTTAGGCTTTGCCGGACGTGATCTGGCAACCCGCGGTGCACCATCGGTGCTATCGAATATGCAACTAGGGGTGTATGGTTTTTTTGTATTAATACCGACAGGGTTGGGCATGCTGTTTTATAATAGCGAGCCCATACAACTTGATTTAGTCGTGATTTTTCAAATAGTTGGGGCAATTGTTTTTGGTGTTGCAGCTTATTATGCGCTAACTATAGCAATGAGAACTGGCGATGTATCAGTGGTATCCCCATTTCGTTATACACGTTTATTGTTTGCGCTGATTTGGGGTGGGCTTGTTTTTAGTGAAAGGCCAGACATGATGACTTTGTTGGGAGGGTTGCTCATAATAGTAAGCGGAAGTTATACCTTGATTCAAAGTCGCCGTCTTTTGAAAATTAACGTTGCTGGGTGAGTGAGCTGATTAAAAAGTAGTCTTACTATCCAATTTTTAAAAGCCTCGGAAATCAAGACAAATGAGTTTCGGGAAACAAAAAAGCAGCCTTCCGGCTGCTTTTTAAATAGCGCTAAAAAATATTCTTAGCCTTGAGTTCTAGCAAACTCCTGCATGAACTCAGCCAGTTTTTCACAACCCGCTAATGGCATGGCGTTGTAGATTGAAGCTCTTACACCACCGACATTGCGATGACCTTTGAGCGCATAAAGATCATTGTCGCCTGCTTGTTTCAAAAATGCACTTGTTGAATCATCATCCGGCAGGGTGAAGGTCACATTCATGATAGAGCGATGATCAGGATGTGCAGTACCCGTATAGAAATCACTGTTATCAATCACGTCGTAAAGTGTTGCAGCTTTGGCTTCATTCACTTTTTCTATAGCCGCAATCCCACCCTGATCTTTTAACCACTGCATCACCAGACTCATGGTATAGATAGCAAAGGTATTATTGGTATTAGACAGTGAGTGTGATTTTTCATAAGTGGCGTAATCCATTAATGAAGGGGTTCGTTCCAGCGCATGGCCGATTAAATCTTCACGCACAATCACGACCGCAGTGCCTGCCGGGCCCAGATTCTTTTGCATGCCAGCAAACATTAAACCGATTTTTGAAAAATCTATGACACGGGAGAAAATATCTGAAGTGGCATCTATCGCGAGAGGCGTTGCTCCGGTATCAGGGAATTCGTGGTAGCGAGTACCATAAATAGTGTTGTTGCTGGTGATATAAGCATAGGACGCATCATCAGGAATCATATCTGCGGTTAAAGCAGGGATACGATCGTAGTTTGTTTCTGCACTAGTGCTGGCAATAATAATTTCACCATAACGAGCAGCTTCTTTATTGGAGAGTTTGGAAAAGTTACCCGTTTCACTGTAAACCGCTTTATGTGCGGGTTTTAAGCCCAGCAGGTTAAGTGGTACGCCGGCAAATTGCATTTGCGCGCCGCCGTGAGTGTAGAGAATTTTATAATTATCAGGCAGATTAGCTAACTCTCTGATTAAATCATCACAATTATTGATAACAGCTTCGAACTCTTTGGAACGATGGCTCAATTCAATAAGGGATATTCCCATACCTTGGAAATCAAGAAACTCTTCCTGGATTTGTTGCATAACAGGTACCGGCAACATTGCGGGTCCTGCGCCAAAATTGTAAACCTGCTTAGTCATGTATTTATCCGAATTAGTTAATGGTAACTGTTAATTAAAAAGGCTTAGATTATCCAAGCTTTCGTGACATGTTCTATTTTCTGAAGATCAGCAATAGTCGCGTCATCGGGGCGACTTTCAATGTCGATCAAGTTGTAGGCTACATCGCCGCGGCTTTTATTTGATAATTCCAATACGTTAATGTCTTTGTCTGCAAGAATCGAGGTGATTTTTCCCAGCAGGCCTGGAACATTCTCGTTAATGATAGCCAGTCGGACGCCGCCATTTCTTTCCAGTGAAATTTGAGGAAAGTTAACTGAGTTTGTAATGTTGCCGTTTTCCAGAAAATCACGAATTTGGTCAACGGCCATTACGGCACAGTTATCTTCGGCCTCTTCAGTACTTGCGCCAATATGTGGCAGCAGAATAGCTTTTTCATGCTTGAGCAACTCTTCGGTTGGGAAGTCACAAATATACTTTCCAACTCGGTCGCTATCCATGCCTTGTAAGATGGCTTTAGTATTCACAATCGCATCTCGAGAAAAATTCAGTAATACACAGCCGGGCTTAAAAGAATTGACGGCTTTTTCATCGATAAGATTGCGCGTGCTATCCAGCATAGGCAGATGCAAACTGACAAAATCAGATTTAGCTAATAAAGCAGACATACTGTCTTGTTTTTCTACCTGGTTTGATAGACGCCAGGCAGCTTCAATAGAAATAGCCGGGTCATAACCCAGCACTTTCATACCCAAATCAATCGCAGCATTAGCCACCATGGCGCCGATTGCACCAAGACCCACTATCCCTAAGGTTTTTCCAGCGAGTTCTGAGCCTTTGAAATTTTTCTTGCCGGCTTCAACCTGCGGGCCTAGCCCACTTAAATCTTCTTGCTCAGATAGCGAGCTAACCCAGTTTATACCCGGGACAATTCCACGTGAGGCAAGCAACATGCCGCAGATAACAAGTTCTTTTACAGCATTAGCATTAGCTCCTGGGGTGTTAAAAACCACAATGCCTTGTTTTGTGTAATCATCTACAGGGACATTATTGACGCCAGCACCAGCTCGGCCAACAGCCTTCAGGTTAGGTGTGACATTATCCATGGAGAGTTTAAAACTGCGTAGGACGATAGCATCAGCATCTTCAACCTCAGGGGAAACTTCATAATCAGAGCTTGGAAAGCGTGATAGACCTTTATCAGAAATTTGGTTAAACGTCTGGATCTTATGCATCTTTTGGATATTCCTTGGTTGTTATATTTGCCTATATCTGGTTAAAAAACAGCCCAGATTTTGGGTTGGTTCTTGAGTGGAGTTCCCCCCTCAAAAAGAAGCCGCATTTATACAAGGAAATAGGTAGAATTTCCAGTGAAAGCCTGTGTTTTTTCAATAAGTTTTAGACAGATCAAGAGCATTGAATGTTAACTGAACAAAAACAAGTCTGGAGTGTGTATTTAATAAAAACTGCGCATGGAAAAATTTATACTGGAATAAGCACGGATGTTAAGCGTCGCTTTCGGGAGCATGAGGCTGGGGGCAGGCTAGCCGCGAAATTCTTACGAGGAAAGGGGCCGTTAAGCCTCGAATTTTTTGCCAAGGTAGGGGGGCGCTCACTGGCTTCTCGTTTGGAATACCGAATTAAAAAGCTATCAGCAACAGAAAAGTCAAAAATTATTAGCGGTGAGCGGTTAATTCCAGATGTATAAGAACGGAGCCAGTGCTCCAGTTTGATTGCCTGAGAGGATCGTCGTTCGCTCGCCAAGATGCTTTTTACCTACGATATACCCCGATGTAGCTATTCATTTAGCTACTCACGTGAGTTTCAAACTGAGTCATTAGGAAAAAGAGCTCTTTGCTCTGTTTAATGAAATTATCAGGTATAATCGCGCTTCTTTAAAAGCGATGGAAATAAGAATGTCCGAAATCAAAGGCCTGATGCAGCAACTCGGGGAAAATGCCCGCACTGCATCCAGAGAAATGGCTGCCGCATCCACAGACGCAAAGAATCAAGCGTTGCACTATACGGCAGAGGCAATCGAGGCAAATCGAGAGCAGCTCATTAGCGCCAACGCTAAGGATTTGGCTGCGGGCAAAGAAAAAGGTTTAYCAGCAGCTATGTTAGACCGGCTGGAGCTGACGTCTGCACGTATAGACAACATGATCGAAGGTTTGCAGCAAGTAGCGGCACTGGTTGATCCTATTGGTGAAATTAGTGATTTGCGTTATATGCCCAGCGGCATCCAGGTAGGTCGAATGCGAGTACCTTTAGGGGTTATTGGCATCATTTATGAGTCACGTCCTAATGTGACAGCGGAAGCCGCCAGTTTATGTTTGAAATCAGGTAATGCCACAATTTTACGTGGTGGCTCAGAGGCTATTCATTCCAATCAAGCCATTGCAGCGTGTATTAGCCAGGGGCTAAAAAAGGCTGGTTTGCCATCAGCAGCCGTTCAGGTGGTTGAAACGACTGATCGTGAAGCCGTGGGCCACATGATTACGATGCCTGAATATATTGATGTGATTGTTCCGCGTGGTGGAAAAGGGCTTATAGAACGCGTTAGCCAGGATGCTCGAGTGCCTGTTATCAAGCATCTTGATGGTATTTGTCATGTTTATGTTGATGATGGCGCTGATATGACCAAGGCCGTCAATATCGCTCTGAATGCCAAGACAAATCGCTATGGCGTGTGTAACGCGATGGAAACTCTGCTGGTTGCAGACTCAATGGCACAAGAATTTTTACCACAAATCATGCCGGTTTATGATGAGAAAGAGGTAGAACTTAGGGGTTGTGATCGTACTTTAAAAATTCTTCCTGGTATTCAAGCTGCCACCAGCGAAGATTGGGTAACTGAATATCTGGCACCAATATTGGCGATCAAAGTGGTATCGGGTCTGGATGAAGCCATAGCTCATATTAATACTCATGGCTCGCAACATACGGACACTATTGTGTCTGAAGATTACGCTAGAGGCATGCGATTCTTACGCGAAGTTGATTCCAGTTCGGTGATGATCAATGCATCGACTCGCTTTGCCGATGGCTTTGAATATGGCCTTGGCGCTGAGATTGGAATTTCAACAGACAAGATTCATGCGAGAGGGCCGGTTGGGCTAGAAGGGCTCACATCCCAGAAATATATTGTTCTTGGTGATGGCCAAATCCGAAATTAGATGGCCATACCCGAAAAAAAGAACATAGGCATATTAGGCGGAACCTTCGATCCTGTTCATTTCGGGCACTTACGTACTGCTTTGGCTGCGCAACAGGATTTTTCGCTGGATGAAGTGCGTTTAATCCCCTGTCACCACCCTGTGCACAAAGAAGAGCCTGAAGTTCTTGCCCAGCATCGTATTGCTATGTTGCACAAGGCTACCAGAGCTGAAAAACGCCTGGTGGTAGATGTGCGCGAATGCATGAGGCCAGGTCCTTCGTACATGATTGAAACACTGGAATCTTTACGCACAGAATATCCAGATGACAGATTGTTTTTACTCTTGGGTGCCGATGCTTTTAACAAACTTGAAGGCTGGAAAGATTGGCAAAAGTTATTTGAGTTGGCCCATATCATTACGGTTACTCGACCTGGCTGGGAGATAAATCCATCACCGCTTATTAAAGAATATTGTGAACAAAGGACTGTCTCCAGTTTTTCAGAAATGTGTGAGGCTCAAACTGGAAAGGTGTTGCCCTATAGTTTTATGCCTTTAATGATTGCATCAAGTGACATTCGCTTACTATTGAAAGAAAACAAATCGGTGCGTTATTTAACACCGAATAAAGTCATTAAGTATATTAAGAAACATAAACTTTACACCTGAGGTAAGGCATTGAAAGTAGATGAATTGAAAGCACTGGCTTATAAAAGCCTGGATGATTTAAAAGGACAGGACATCGTTTGTCTTGATGTTAGAGGGTTGACGTCAGTTTGTGATTACATGTTGGTAGTTACAGGTACGTCCAATCGTCATTTAAAAGCATTAACTGATGAGCTGAGTAAAAAAGTAAAGCAAAGTGGTGTGAAGGTACGCGGCATGGAAGGGCAGAATCAAACAGAATGGATTCTGGTTGATTTGGGCGATGTGATTGTACATGCCATGTTAGCTTCTACTCGAGCGCTCTATGATCTTGAGGCGCTCTGGAGTATCACGGCTGAGCGTGCAGGAAATGAAAATAAAGAATGAAAATCCGCTTAATTGCAGTGGGCAGTAAGATGCCTAGCTGGGTTAAATCAGGCGTTTCAGAATATCAAAAACGCCTACCCGCCGATTTCAGTCTGTCTATAACTGAGATCCCTTTAGCTACTCGCAGCAAAAATTCACCCATTGCACCGGCCATGGAAAAGGAAGCTAAAGCGCTTAGGAATGCCTGCGCTAAAAATGATTTTGTCGTTGCCCTTGATGTTAAAGGCCAGAGTCTAAGCACCGAAAATTTAGCGGAGAAAATCAATAGAGTCCGGGAAAATGGACATGATATTGCCTTGCTTATTGGCGGCCCGGATGGCCTTACAAACGCCTGCCTGGAATCGGCAGACGCGCGTTGGTCCTTATCAGCTTTGACGCTTCCACATCCGATTGTGCGAGTGGTGCTAGCTGAGCAAATCTATCGCGTCTGGTCTATTTTGAATAATCATCCTTACCACAGGGCTTAACTTTTACAACAAGCTAAAAAATTCCTGTAAGCGCAAACCGTTAGCCCCTAGATCTCCACGGCCGACTCGTGAAAGTGAGCGTGCATCTATACGGGTTTGATTGCCTTCTGCTTGAATACGAATAACCACGTCGTCTTTAAAACGGAACCAGAAAGTCGTGGCAACTGCCTCAATACGGCCTTCTTCCGGCACAGCAGCAGTAATTTCAAGCCCCATAGTCTCAAGTGCAGCAAGGGCGCGATCAAAGACTTCTTGTGGGCTTGCATCAATCAGCTGGGGAACTAGATCAGGGAAAGCTTCTAACTGAGCTTGAGCATGTTCTTCCGGGCTTAGACCTTCAACAGTACCGTATTCCATTGGATTCGCAGCTTCTATCCTTAGAGGCGCATTTGCCACATACACTGGTGGGTTATTTACGTCCGTAGAGATGTCATGAATGACAGGATAGACTAAACGAGCTTGAACCGTGCTGGGGATATACCAGGAAAGAAAAGCAGATAAAGTTCCAATAGCCGCAAAAGTACAAAGTTTGACGGTGTTTTCTGCCTTTGAACGTATTGCCATAATGACCACTGCAAGCAATCCAACTGCACATACAATAGCGATCCAGTGAGTATAAGGGTCAAGGGTGATTAATATCTGTAGACCCGTACCAAATACCCAGAGGCCAAGCGATGTACCTGCTGGGGCAGCTAAAAAGATAAGGCCAATAATCAGGCCTACGGTCAGAACAGCAATGGCTATCCAGTCTATGTATGTCTTTGACGAAGTGGTGTCATTCATGGGTTTCATCCCCTATGGTTTTTAGTTCAATGTTTGTGTTTGATTGCACACTATAATTCATAGAATTATTCGATGCTAGCTTGATTCAGGTTAAGCCCATTTTTAATTAATGTATGGTAAGAAGGTTTTGAGTTGAGTTTGTTGTAAGCCATGTTTGATAGACATCAAACAGCTTTTTTAAACTGCTTTTAACTTTAGTAAAAAGCATCTACTCTGGATGCTTCCAAGTAAATATAAACAAGAGGCAAAATGAACTTCCAGCAAGCATTTTTTAATGTGTTATTCAGAAAATCCCTGGCGTCGATTCTATGTTTAAGTGCTCTATGTCTAAGCGCTCTGCCTGCATGGGCGCAAGATAATGCATTGGCGGAACGTTTACTGCTGGCTTCTCCAGAAACTATTCAGGCTAACCCTGATCTTCTTTCGTATATGAACAGCCTTGCTGAACCCGCTATTGCTAACAATTGTGCCAGTTGTCACGGCGCCGATCTGACAGGGGGAGAAGGGGTGCCCAATCTTGTCGATTATGAGTGGTTGTGGGGAGTCGACGGTTTTGAAATGACGGGCGTTGAATCTGTTATGAAAATTATGCAAACCATTCTTTATGGCGTTAGAAACACTGACTGTGCGGAAGAAATTAAGATGTTTGGTGGCTGTCCTGATACCCGTTATTCACAAATGCCAGCCTATGGTGAGCTAGGGTTTAATGAAGTCAGGCTCAATAATATGGTGGATTATGTGCTTGCTTTGAGTGGTGAAGATGTTAATCCATCAGCCGTTGAGGCAGCCTCAAGTGATTGGGCTATTTGTGTTGAATGTCATGGCGTGGATGGCACGGGCTATACGCCTTTTGGCGGGCCTGATTTAACAGATGATGTTTGGCTTTTTGGCTCCAGTGGTCAAGAGATTTATGATGTGCTGGCTAATGGTCGTCAAGGTGTTTGCCCTGCTTGGTCTGAGGTGCTGGATGCTGCCACTATTAAAGCTCTGGCTGTTTATATTTATTACGAAGTAAACGGCTTTTTAATTACTTTTTAATCACCAAGCCAAAGGTTTTTTACTCGCCAGGTTAAAGGCTTGTGTCATTCATCTGAGTGTTACATCGGAGTCATGTCGTCGGTGAGGAGCATCTTAGCGAACGAACGCCGAGTTCTTCCGGTAACAGCGGGGCAAACTGGAGGCCAAGGGCTTTCCTCGCACTTACTAACCTTTCTTGCTATGATTCGCCGCTTTTCATGAATAACAGGCGTATTTGGCGCACATGAAAGCATTCTATAAAGACTTCAAGTTAGGCATACTCGGCGGCGGGCAATTAGGTCGCATGCTGATTCAAGCCTGCCAAAATTTTGATATCCATACCTCTGTGCTGGATCCTTCAGGCAATGCCTCCTGTCAGGGGCTTGCCAATGAATTTCATCAAGGTGCCTTTAGTGACTTTGATACTGTTTACAATTTCGGTAAGCAAGTCGACTTATTGACGATAGAAATTGAGAATGTAAACGTTGAAGCCTTATATCAACTTGAGAAAGAAGGCCTGGCGGTTTACCCGCAACCACGTGTCATTGAAATTATTCAGGATAAACGCAGGCAGAAACAGTTCTATCTGGATAACGCTATTCCTACTGCGGAGTTTGTTCTAGTGAATAACCGTGAGGATATTCGCCAACATGAAAGTTTCTTGCCGGCTTTTAATAAGATAGGTCAGGGCGGCTATGATGGCGGCGGTGTATCCAAGCTAACAAGCCTTGCTGACCTGGATAAAGCCTTTGATGCGCCGGGATTGTTAGAAAAAGCAGTAGAGTTTGATTGTGAAATTTCCGTTATTGCAGGGCGCAATGTTCGTGGGGACATAGCAGTATTTCCAATTGTTGAATGTGTTTTTTATCCTGAACAATATCTCGTTGATTACTTGATTTCACCCAGTCTGCTGTCTGAGGAAATACAAAATAAAGCCAAGGATATAGCCAAAGACCTGGTTACTAAGCTGGATATTGTTGGAATACTTGCCGTTGAAATGTTTGTAACATCGAGCGGAGAAATCCTGGTCAATGAAGCAGCGCCCAGACCACACAATAGCGGGCATCAAACCATTAATGCCAATGTTACTTCTCAATATGAGCAGTTATTGCGGACCATATTAGATTTACCTCTGGGATCAACCGCGATTAATAAGCCATCGGCTATGGTGAATTTACTGGGTGAAGAGGGCTATACTGGCCCTGTGCATTATGCAGGGGTTAATGAGTTATTGGCTATCCCAGGTGTGCACTTATTCCTATATGGTAAAGCTGAGACGCGACCTCATCGAAAAATGGGACATATCACTATAGTCGATGCAGACAGAAGCAAGCTAATGAATAAGATTGAACAAGTGAAGCAAACGATAAAAGCAGTGAGCCAAAGTAAACAGGAGTCTTTGTAATGAAGAACCAACAATTAGGAAGCAACAATGAGTAAGCCAAAAGTTGGCATTATTATGGGAAGCAGTTCAGATCTGAATGTGATGCAGCAGGCTGCTGATATGCTGAATGAATTTGCTATTGATTGTGAAGTGTCTGTGGTATCTGCGCATAGAACGCCTGAAGCGATGATGGAATATGCCACTTCTGCCAGAGATCGAGGTTTAACGGTTATTATTGCTGGCGCTGGCGGCGCAGCACACCTGCCTGGCATGGTGGCTTCTGTAACTACATTGCCCGTAATTGGGGTTCCCATAAAGTCTTCTAATTCCATTGATGGTTGGGATTCTGTGCTATCTATTCTGCAAATGCCTGCCGGGATTCCTGTAGCAACAGTTGCGCTTGATGGTGCAAAGAATGCGGGTATTTTGGCTGCTGAGATTATTGGAACTTTCGATGCTGAAGTTGCTGAAAAACTGGCGGTTTATAAAGTGACATTGCAGGAAAAAGTTCAGCGTATGAATGATGCGTTGTAATTTATTCTAAAAAGTTTTCAGTTTGCCTCCCAAGTAAGTTTCCGTCGCTGCTTCTTATTGATATAATTTTAAGCTGTTTCTGCCGAACAAAATTCTTTCAACTATTTAGCGGATATTAAGATGTTTCAGTCTATCGAGCGACGCCCTCCTGATCCCATTCTGGGCCTTTCAGCGACATTTAAAAAAGACACTAACCCAAATAAAATCGATTTGGGTGTTGGCGTCTATAAAGATGAAAGTGGTAATACGCCAGTTGTTTCTGCGATTAAAAAAGCTGAACAAAAACTTTGGCAAACTGAAGATTCAAAATCTTACATCGCTCAAGCAGGGCCAGAGGGTTTTACGCGTCAGATGGCCGCTATGATTCTTGGTGAAGATAGTGCGGTCTTAAATGATAAAAGGGCTTGTAGCATATTGGCGCCTGGTGGTTCTGGTGCCTTACGTTTAGCCGCAGAGTTTGTATCAGCTAACTTTCCAAACACTCGCACCTGGATTAGTGCGCCGACCTGGGCTAACCATGTGCCTTTACTAAGTTCAGCAGGCTTAGACCTGGTTGAGTATCCATACTATAACTATGACAAGCATGAAATTGATATTGATCAGATGATGGATACGCTAAAACAAGCGACCGTTGGTGATTTAGTGTTGATACATGGTTGTTGCCATAATCCTTGTGGTGGCGATT
The DNA here is from genome assembly GCA_002746215.1 of SAR86 cluster bacterium. Taxonomy (GTDB): domain Bacteria; phylum Pseudomonadota; class Gammaproteobacteria; order Pseudomonadales; family Pseudohongiellaceae; genus UBA5109. The sequence continues at coordinate 107,051 of NVWI01000005.1, read as the reverse complement.
TAAGTAAAGAGCAGTGGCAAGCCTTTGCTGAGGCTGCTGAAAAGCAAGGTTTTACGCCATTTGTTGATTTAGCTTATCAGGGCTTGGGTGACGGCCTAGAAGAAGACGTTTATGGTGTTCGTTTGCTAACAGAAAAATTACCGGAAGTTATTATTGCCTCATCTTGTTCTAAAAACTTTGGTTTATACCGTGAAAGAACAGGGACGGTCACTTTGGTTGGCGAATCAGCCGACCAGGTCAGTGCATCAGCGTCTCAGATAGTCTCAACAGCAAGGCAGATTTATTCCATGCCGCCTTCACATGGTGCTGCAATGGTAGAAATTGTGTTATCTGATCCAGCACTAAAAGCCGAATGGATAACTGAGCTGACAGGAATGCGTGAGCGTATAAACGGTCTACGTAGCCAGCTAGCGGCAAAACTTAAAGCTGTCGGGGTCGAGCAAGACTTCTCTTTCATTGAAAGAGAAAAAGGCATGTTTTCTTTTCTGGGTTTAAGTCCTGAGCAGGTACAGACTTTAATCGATGACTATAGTATCTATATGGTTAAATCGAGTCGTATTAATGTAGCAGGAATTAGCAGCAGTAATATCGATTATTTAACCCAGTCTCTAGCTAAGGTACTTTAGTTAAAAACTACTTTAATTAAAGTGACCTTGAGTCTTTTATAAGTATTTTATTTTGGGCTAGCCAGAGTCCGCTTCAGATAGGAAGCAGACATTAGCTCTTTAAGGCTGGCTTTTAAGCGCTTAAGTACAATCCAGTAAGGAAATTCTAATGTCACTGCTAGGATTAAACTCTGTCATCGTCGCATAACCAAAAGCTCTGCTATGAAATGTTATGTTTTTATCGCCTGCTTGAAAAGTTAAGAAACTCCCTTCTGGCTTAGAAACCTGACTAAAAAATCTATACTCTTCACCAATAGAATTGGCTATGAACAGTAAACCCCTATCGAATTTATAAAGCGTTTCGTTTCTATATAAAGTTTCCTCTTCTTCCTCTAATGTTAAATGGTCTATTTGAATGTATTGTGTTTTTTTGCACGCTAAAAAATCTGGCAACGCGGGGGCGGGGAGAGGAATATCAGGGATAAAATCAGGTTCTGCAGATAAACAAATCAGAGGTGTTAATAAGAATGCAGATAGAACTAATTTCATGATATTTTCTCCGATGATTTTTTAAAATAGGCCAGTTTTGTGGTTAGCGAAAACTATGGAGTGCTTATAAAAGCTGCCAACTAGTCAGATTGTTTGATTTCCATAGCCAGGCCCAGAGAGATTCAACCTTAATATAACAAATTTAGGTTACTGTCCGCTTACTATCCAAAGCGGCCCTAGTAGATTTATGGAATTAACGCTGTTAATTTGTCTACAATTGGCCGAAGGCCGCTATTCGATATAAAAATAGCTAAACTTAAAAACTTTTATATAAATGTTATCTAGATTATGCAACTTACTAAAATTCTAAATTCAGTTAATTGGAAATATGCAATAGGCGAAGTAATGCTAATTGTGGTGGGTATCACAATAGCCTTAACCGCTAATTCCTGGTATGCAGGTCTAAAGGAGGATCAAGACGAAGAGTTACTGTTGCGACAATTACAGCAGTCTTTAACAGTTGATCAAGAGCAATTATCAAATGCATTATCCAATTTACGCCTAGCTGAGCAGGATATTATTGCTATAGTTGAACTACTACAGTCAGTTGAGCCGTTTACAGAAGAATTTGCTCCTTATTTTAATTCACTGATTAGGTACCAAGTAAGTTCAGTTCAATCTGCGCCTTTTGAGACTCTGAAAATTAGGGGTTTAGGATTAATCTCAAACGAAGCTTTACGTTTTAATTTGTCTTCACTATTTGAAGACGACGTGCCTCTATTACAGGCAATGGCCATCAATCAAACCTTTTTCTCACTTGAAATGGCTCAACCTTATTTCTTTGAAAACTTTCGTAGGGTTACTCAAGAAGAAAATTCTGGATGGTTTCCTCGGGATTATGGACAAGTTAAATCTGATGGTTATTTAGAAAACCTCAGCCTTCAAAAGTTGCGCAGCATCAATCTTAAGCACATAGGGGTATATGAGCGTGTAATATTCTCTATAAGCAAAGTTTTAGATGGGATTGAAAAAGAACTTACAAACTGATTTTGGTTAAATCTCAAGTTATATAACTTATATGACCGCTCATGGCCGAAAGCGGATATTGGCTCTGATAATAATTTTCCCTGAATTCTCAGCTAGAATTAGTTAAAAGGTAAGAATAAGAGACCTCTATGTTCTTCTTTACTGAACTAAAACGATGCAAAGCTTTTAAAATCGATAGGACTTATTCCATCCTGGTATGGCTGGTTAATAGACGTTGCTATCGACACTGTTTCTTACTGTTCATATACCCAGTTTTGGCATTTTCTTTCGTGGGGCCAGCTCCTGAAGAAGTATTTTATCCAGAAGAAGCTTTAGAAAATTGTATTGAGGGCTGGGTACATCTTTCCTACGAATTCAGCTCAGATAATATGGCAACTAATATCAGAGTGTTAGATTCAGACCCCCCTGGAGTTTTCGAAGAAGCGGCAATCTCAGCATTCTCTATTTGGACGTTCAGTGACGAGCAGGTATCCAGCCCGGAAAATACACAATACGTATTCCGTTATAACCTGGAGGAAGGCGTTGAAGCCTGTCTATTGGAAAAAAATAGTAACGATCAGGAGGCGTAGGCGCTATATGAAGTCTTTATTCCAATATCAACACTATAAAATATTGTTAATCTTTTTATTGGGCAATTCATCATTAAGTGCTCAAGAGATGCAAGTCTGGGAAATCTCAATACTTGACCAGAATCAACAAGTACAAGCCACAGCTTCGATGCAATGCCTTGCAGGTGGCGCTTGTGACGCCAGCTCCTGGACTCTTCTAACTACAGCAAATTTCGGCTGTGAATATAACCTCGATTTTTCGGTGCAATTTTCTGGTGATTTAGTTCGCCTCTTACTGTTTCAGGAGACCCTGGATACCAATTGTGCAAATATGAGACTGTTGGTGGGGACTGGTTCAGGCACCGCCGACGCCCCTTACCCACGGGCTAATAATGCAAGTGGAGAAGTCACACTCGGATTTGAAGGAGGGGGTATGAACAGTACAGGTACTGCACGTTGGGAGGCCAAGCGCTTGTAGGGTTATGGCTGCTGAAATAACATTAATCTTTATGCCAAAAATACCGATACTGTTTTGAGTATTTATATACTTATAAAGTATTTTTGTGAAACGAATGATGTCTAGAAGTTTAACGTCCACTATATTGACCCAAAGCAGTCATTTAACAGTTTTAATAATTAGGAATAGAAATATATGGATACCTCAAATATTCTCTGGGGTCTTATCTTTGGGTCTATCGGGCTAGGGTATTTTATATATGGCAAAAAGCAGTCAAATATAGTTGTCCGTTATTCGGGTGTTGCGTTAATGATTTACCCATATTTCATCAACAATATTGTAGCTTTGCCCGTGATAGGCGTTTGTTTATTATTTCTCCCACGGTTTATTAAGGTTTAATTGTGGCTCAATAGAATGTTCGTGAGCAAACAAAAAAACTAAATGAACACGCCTGTAATGGTGCTTTTCACAAAAGCATTTGGCCGAAAGCAGACGTGAACAATTGGGAATATCAATTATTAGAACGAATAGGTAGCATTTAAACCAAAAGTTCTGGGTGCACCTGATTGCTTATAGACCTCATTTTGCCAGCCGTTGCGGGCATCGGCCGCAAAATATAAGCCGTGTACGGCATAATCTTCATTAGTCAGATTTCTTGCCCAGAACGTTAAGTTAATATTTCCCAATTGATAGTTAAGGCTCGCATGTATCTGGTTGTAGCCATCGAGCTGGCCGTCGTGATAATAGCCGTAATAACTTTGGTCCCGGCCTTCAAATTCAACTTTTAGTTTGAGATTCGCGCTAACTAAATATTCTCCACCTATCGCATATTGCCAACTTGGGGCTTTAGCTTGGTCACGGCCGTTTTGTGAAACAAAGCTGTTGCTATCAAGATCGAACACACTGAGGTTATTTATTTCGGTTTCCAGCAAACCCAGGCTAATGAAGAGCTCAAGATCGTTGCTTACCTGGTAATTTCCTTCGAGTTCAGCGCCATAATTACTGGCATCACCAGTGCTATCAAGGTAGCCAATCCACAGGCCGGCACCAGCATCCCACATCCAGCTTTCTAGTTGGGCCTGATTTCTGTCGGTATGGAAGAGCGCGGCTCGCAGGCTTAAGGTATCGTTAAGGAAATATCTTTTTAAGCCTAATTCTTTATTCAGTAAGGTTTCGGTATCGAAGCGTAATTTATTGGCTGTAAATGCTTGAAATGGCGCAGACATCCAGACGGCATTGGCGCTGGCTGATGTGTTTACACCGCCAGGTTTTTCCGATTGTGTCAGGCTGGCATAGATTAAGGTGTCGTTAAATAAATATTCAAGACTAAGATTGCCGCCCCAAAGGTTTTCAGAACCGTCAGATACAAACAGGTTTGTGTCCGAATAATCATCAGAATAACGTTCATAACGTAAGCCCGAGATTAAGGTCAAATTATCGCTAAGAGAAAACTGATATTGACCATATAGGGCATAGCGTTGAGCAGAGTAATCACTGTTTGACGCAAAGTTTCCAAAAAATACACTTTGATATTGATAGGCTAAACTTTCATCAGACTTTTTGAAATAAATGCCGGTAACCAGCTTTTCATCAACTGAATTGAGCCTGATATCGAGCACCTTATGTGTAGAGTCTCGAACAAAGCCCTCACTGGCTTGGTCGAAATCAAATGCTGTACAAGCAGAATCGGTGTTACAGAAAGTATTGTTAACCCAGTCAGCGTCATAGGAATAATCGTTTTTATTATCTGACAGGCTCAGGGTTACCTTTAGTTCATAGGCGTTATTAATTGACCAATTTGCACTGAATGAAGATGCAAATAGTTCAGTGTTATCTATACCTGGTTGATCAGATTGTGTCTCTCTTATGCCATCTAGTGACCAGCTGTCGTAACCATTTTCACTGTTAAAATGTATGAGGTTGAATGTGAAACTAAGCTCATTATTAGCTCGCCATTCGAGCATACCTCGTACGTTTCTTTCCTGATAAGCATTAGTATCATCTACTTTAAGAAAGTGGTTCTTAACAAAGCCATTGCCTTCGTTTTGTTGTAGGGATAAGCGGCCTAATAAGTTGTTACTTAAAGCGCCGCTAGTGGAGAGGCCAAGGTTACGCTGACCATAATTACCGATGCCAGTTGAAAGTGATGTATTAAATTCTTCGCTAGGGCGGGTGCTCTTTAAATTAATCAAACCKGCATGACCGGAACTACCAAATCGGGTGCCTTGCGGTCCTCTTAAAATTTCTACTTGCTCAATATTAAAAAGAGAAGCAGCAGCGGCGTTTGATCCAAGCTCTATATTGTCCAGGTTAATGCCTACTGAAGGGTAGTATTTAGGATCTTGGAATTGCTCAAGGTCGCCAATACCTCTTAATTGTACAAAACGACTGCGAGACCCCGCTGATGACCAGCTAAKGTTTGGAACTGATGAGAAGGCTTCTTCAAGGTGTTGTGCGCCTCGCATTTGTATGGCATCAGTGGAAATTGCACTCACACTATTACTGCTTTGCATTAAAGGCGTATTGAAAAAGTCAGCGCTGATAATAACTTCTTCGATGGTAGGGTTTATAGAGGGGTTACTTTGTTGCGCGACAGCAAATGTGCTGCATGCGCTATATAAAATAACTGCTGTTAGGCTTGGGGCAATTGGGAAAAAATGTCTCATGTTTACTCCGCTAATAATACTCACGGAGAAAAGGCAAAGTCGCAGATGCGCAACTTCGTAACCCTATTCCTACGCCAGTATTAGCTGGTTCAGGTTCAAAGGGTTCGTTTCTTTTTTAGTAGAAACATCTCAGGCAATAGCCACCCCTCAGGATGACGGGCACTTTATTATAAGAATTAGTTTTTTACAAGTGTAAACTTTGGTAGATTAGACTTTTTTAATTAAGCATTGTTTAATTAATCTAAATGATAATCATTTTCGATATCATATATTGATATTAAATTACTATCATTTTCATCTTGATGGCTTTTTAAAATTTACAAATATTTATTTTTAGGTAAAACGAGGTTAAATATTCTGAAACATTGTCGATATACATAGGGATGTTTCAATAAAATTAAGAATGGCAATTAGAGGCACAAAATTGTTTATAGAATATTTATCTAGAGAGCTGGGGCTGGATGAGGCGGATAAGCCCATTCTTGGTAGCTGGGGTCGTGTAGGAACGACACTTGGGGCGCTTAGTCTAAAGCTCAATTTGATGGATATGGAAAAAATTAATAATCTGCTTGAGATTCAGGAGCAAACCGGTGGTTTGTTTGGTGATGTGGCAATTGAGCTGGGTTATCTGAATGCGGAAGAAGTCAAAAAATTATTGAATATTCAAAAATGGTGCAGACGTGAAGAAATTTTACATCGCTTACTACTTGCCAGCACCATCAACGAAGATCAATATCGTAGGTTTGCGCCTAAAGTGTATTTATTCTAATACTGCTAACTAAGCTATTGCCGCTTGGACTTGTTTAAATCTTTGCATATTACTACCACTTACAGCCAGGTAATCTATGCCATAGGCTTTCAATTTGGCTTGATATAAGCGAAATAGCTGCTCTCTGTCCTCAGAGTTTTCTCTTAGTGGGTCAGGCTCCCAGGGGATTTGCCAATCACAAAGTATGTAGTGACGTGAGTTGGCATCAAGCTCTTGCTCAAATTGTTCTAAAATCCATTTATCACAGTGACCAAATTTAACCTCACTCCAGATAATCAGAACTAACAGGTCAGTATCACAAATAAGCAGTTCTGGCTGTTGTAGAAGGGCCTCATGTTCTTTTGCGATTTGCTGTTTTGCAATAGCAAGGATATCGGATTGTTGATAAATGAAAGCTGGATCACTGACTTTGTCATCGGCTTTTTTATCTAAATAGGCCCGCGATTGTTCCAATAGCAGAGGGGCTGACCAATAATTGGCAAGTGTAGATGCCAAAGTCGTCTTGCCTGACGACTCTGGGCCGGTGAGCACATGAATTTGGGTCATACGTTTAAAGAGGCTGACCTTCGTTATCTAATTCTACAATGTTATAACCAAGCTCTATCAATGATTGCTCAATCAACATCTTGTCACCAACCACGACGAGTATCATTTCTTCCACGGGTAAATGTTCTCTGGCGAGTTCATTAACTCGTTCAATACTAAGGTCATTGATGATTTCCTGTTGTACATTGACGAAATTTCTATTCAGACCATATTTAATAATCTGACCCAGTAAGCGAGATTTTTGCCCCGGTGTTTCATAATCCAAGGCTTCACTTTGGCCAATGGCATTCTTGGTGAAAGCGAGTTCTTCTGCTGTGATGCCCTGATCTCGGAACTGCGTTATTTCATTGATGAATTGCACGATGGAATCGGCAGTAGAGTCGGCTCTGACACTGGCAGAGGCAGTAAAGGGCCCAGGGTATTGAGTTGCTGAAAAATTACTACGTGCGCCATAGGTATAGCCTTTATCCTCACGTAAATTAAGGTTGATACGACTGCTGAATGCACCGCCAAGTGTATAGTTCATCAAGTAGCGTTCGAAGTATTCACCGGTAGGGTTGTATGTCAGATTGCCCATATAGCCGATTCTAATTTCAGATTGTGGTGCCTGTGGTTTATCAATGAGATATAAGGTGTTTTCTGTAATGACTGGAGTGGCTGGAAGCTCAGGAAGCACGACCCCTGCATTGGGGATGTCTGCCAAAAAGTTTAATTTTGGCAGAATATCTTCTTGCTCAATATCACCTATCACCACAACATCAAGGGCTTGTGAAACTAGGCTTTGACGACTAAAAATTTGTATATCTTCAAGGCTGATATTTTCCAGTGTGTCAATTTCGCCGGCTGAAGATATTGCAAAAGGGTGACCCTCTCCGTAAATCAGTTTTCGATAAGCACCAGCAGCGATTGAGCTTGGCTCCTCTTTACTGGCTTCGATGTTTTCGATGGTTTGTTGGCGTAATCTAACGAGGTCATCTTCAGTAAAGACAGAGGCAAATAAGCGTTCTTCAAGCAAGTCTAATGTCGCATCAAGATTTCGGCTCAGGCTGCGTAGACTAATGGTGGTTCCTTGCGAACCAGCAGAGACTGAGATGCTACTGCCGAGCTTGTCCAATTCAATTTCAAATTCTTCAGCGCTGTATTGTTCAGTGCCTTCATTCATCATGTCGGCGCTAAGGCTTGCCAGCCCGTACTTCTCAGGAGATTCCAATAAATGCCCACCATCAAAACTCATTCTGATATTAACGGTAGGAATTTCATTGCTGAGAGCGCCAATGATGTCTATGCCGTTATCCAGAGAAGCTTCCCAATATTCCGGCATTATGACCAGAGGGATGGGTCCCGCTTCAGGGTTTATTGAGCGGTCAAAGGCAGACACAACAATACGTTCTTCTAAATTATCGTTGGCACTTTCTAAAAGGCTAAGTTGTTGAGGAATTGTAAAGTTATCGGGCTGAGCCTGACCTTCAGGGTCATCGCCAGGAACAATGCTTTGAATCACCGCAGCTTTACCTGAGATGTAGGTGTTATAGACGCGCAGGATATCGTCTTTAGTCAGATTCTGAATGGCTTCCAGTTCTTCAGGAATGATGTTGGGGTTATTGTAAAAGGTTTGGTAATAAGCCAATTGCGAAACTTTACCGCTGACACTTGCCAGGCTGTTGATCAAACCGGCCTCTTGTTGCGCTTTGTATATTTGTAAGTCTTCATCAGAGATCGAGTCTTCATTAAAGTTTGTCAGTACTGCACGTATTTCTTCTTCAAATTGGCTCAAAGGAGTGCCGGGAAAGGGCATGACATAGAAAGTCAGTGAACCGGCCAACTCCATTGTATTGTTAAACCCTGTTGCGGCAATGGCTTTGTTGGTCAGTATAAAATCTTTATAGAAAACTGACTTACGCCCACCTGTGATGACTTCGTTTAAAGCTTCCAGCGCTACTTTATCTGGGTGATTTAGTGGAACCGTTGGGTAAGTGAAAAGAAGCGCAGGGAAGCGTATGTTTTCATCAACATAGGAAACGTAGCGATCTTCATCGAGAGTGATTAACTCTTGAGAATCCAGCAGCACTTCGGGGCCTGCTGGAATTTCACCAAAGTATTGCTTGACCAGATTCAACACATCAGTCTCATCGACGTTGCCACCAATTGTTAAGGTGGCATTATTGGGCCCATACCAGCGTAGGAAGAAATTTTTCAGGTCGTCCAGCGTGGCAGCATCCAGATCTTCAGGGTAGCCGATAGTAGGCCAGGAATAAGGATGCTCCGGGGGATACAAGGCTGATGAATTGATCTCGTTAAATCGCCCATAAGGACTGTTTTCAACATTTTGGCCGCGCTCATTTTTCACGGTGTCGCGCTGTATCTCAAATTTCTCCTGAGTGACTGCATCTAACAAAAAGCCCATTCGGTCGGATTCCAACCAGAGCATGGTTTCCAGTTGGTTGCTTGGTACAGTCTGGTAGTAATTGGTTCGGTCATTGCTGGTAGAACCATTCATAGTGCCACCAGATTCAGTGACAATTTTGAAGTGCTCGTCATCTCCAACATGCTCGGAGCCTTGAAACATCATGTGCTCAAAGAAATGCGCAAAACCGGAACGGCGTGCTTCTTCACGTGCCGAACCAACATGGTAAGTAACATCTACTTTGACGATAGGGTCTGAATGGTCTTCATGAATAACAATAGTTAAACCATTGTCTAATTGAAACTTGCTATAAGAGATAAGTAGTTCGTTATTATTAGCTTCAACGCGCTCAAGCAGGGTAACACCGGCGGGAAGGGCGCTGCTTACTGAGTTTTCTGAGGTGGTGTTGGTTGACGCCGAGTCTTCGTTATCAAGGTTATCGGAGTCACTACAAGCCAATAGTACGCAGCATGTAGCAGTCAGGAACAGGCTTTTTAAAAGAAGTTTATTTGTAGGGAGCATCCCGACCTCATGTCTATTTTAAGAAGGAAATAAAGACGCAAGATTAAAGCATAAGAAGCTCAATGCCGCTAGCTATGGCTAGGCTAATCAGATAGCCTTAAAGCTTGATGGGACAGGAGTAATTTATGTTTGATGAAATGATGAAGAGCTTGTCGGGTTTGCTTGCTGAGAATCCGCTGACGGATCTTTTGAGTTTATCTTATTATAGTTTTCCTGTTGTAGAAGTTGTTCATGTTGTCACTTACGGAACTTTTTTTGGTGGCATGATGATGCTGGATTTTCGCTTATTAGGTGTCGGTCGTTTCATCTCGACTCAGCAAACCATGCGTCATATTTTAAACATAGCCTGGTTTGCTTTTGCGCTGGCAAATTTTAGTGGGATAGTTTTTTTCTTTGTAACACCTTGGGAATACCCAGTAAATTCGATTTTCCAATACAAGATGCTGCTGATAATACTGGCGGGCCTAAATGCTCTTTGGATGCACAAGTTTCTGCTTGCAGACATTGACCAGTGGGATATGGACGTATTGCCGCCGCGTAAAGTCAGAGTTTCTGCTTTTATCTCGATATGCCTTTGGGTGGGTGTCGTCGTCTGTGGCCGCCTTATTGCCTACAGCTCAAGCTATGGTTTGAATTACCCTGCGCTTAATTTTTAGTGATAAGTTCTTAACGCTAAGTTCTTAACGCTAAGTTCTTAACGCTAAGTTCTTAACGATAGGACTGATACTTTTTAACTGAAAAGGTTAATAAACCTGCTATCAATGCAAAGATCATCACTATGGTGTCGATAAAGATTTTTAGGCACAGCCATAATATAAATTGGATCCTTCTCAGCCAACTCAGATTTAAAAAGCCCTCTCCGCTGTCCAAATAGCCTCTGATAATCCGATTCTTTCTGAACCAACGGTCGAGGGAGGGTGAATGCCTGGCTGTAATCATGGCGGCAATGGAAAGAAACAGTAGCCCAGGGATGATAGGCAGTATCAAGCCAACAATGCCAACAGCAAGGCAAATCAAAACAAAAAATCCTGCCAATATTTTAGCTAGCAAGTTGTTTAGTCTGGATGAATTTTGCTTTTCTTCAGGAATCCGGTAATGCATAGTTTTCGCCTAGTATTGATATTTGTGATAACGGCTATAGCCATTACGATAATCATAGCGCTGTGGCTGTGGCTGTGGCTGTGGCTTTGGCTTTATCGGTGCGATGAAAAAATAGAAAACCCAGGCAAACCAGGATAGAAAAATAATGGCGAGTATCCAGCAACACTTCTCTCCACCGGTCGTTTTATCCGAGGAAGCGATGATTAGTATAGGAAGAAACCAAATTAAAAATGCCCCTCCAACAAAAAGAAGCGCTACCCCTATAGTAAGTAAAGGTATCAATGCCACGAAGCCAAAAGTTAACGCACAAAGAACCAAAATAGCTAATATAATGTTCATAATGGATTCCTTCAGTATTAATAAAATTAACAGTTCATATGTTTCAAAAGCTTTCTATCTGCTATAGATTTCCGTAATAAACAGTCGGAAAAAGCCAGATTAAAAAAGCCCCTGTCACTGATAAAAATGCAAGTCCAACTGGCAGCAGCGGGAGCAAAATAGCCAGCCCAATACTTGAAATGAAAGTAACCAACGTTGTCATTAAAAAGTTCATTATTGTTTCCTGTGTGAAATTAGCCGTAAACACTAACTATATAAGCTAATATCATGCCAACTTTTATTTTATAATAAAAACAATTAGTTATATAAATTTTAAAATAAAATAAAAATTTATATTTCATTATTTACCAATAAATGGTTTTTTTAGCCGTGCTTTGAAAAAGTACAATAAAAGATACTAAGTGCAGAATTAAAGCTGTACATTAATAGGGTAAATACAGAGTTGATAACTATGAAAAATTGGGTAGCGACAAAGAAGCAAGGCATCATTGCCAAGTATCGTTTGATTATCCGTGAGAAGGCTATTGGGCAAGCTAAGGTGGAAATTTCTTTGGCTGGGAAAAAGGTAGAAGATTATGACCAGGAACAATTGGAAATAATCGTGAAAGCTGAAGAAGACAAGATAATCCGCCGTTACAAAAACTCGTCCCTGGTTCTTATCTTATTGGCACTAGGGCTCTACTAATGATTAATAATTTGCTTAAAATTGGTGCTTTGGTTGTCAGCGGGCGATTTTTAAAACCGAGATTCAAAGGCTTGTTGTTGTTACTGGCTTTCTGGTTTGTCATTCGCTTATTACATGCTGAATATATCAGTTATGTTGAACTGTCTACTGATACCAGTTTTTTATGGCAGGCTTCTCTGCTAAAAATTACTTTGTATATTCTGGGTTTTGCAGCCTACTTCGTTATTGTTGAAAGACGTCTATTGCTTGAAAGTAAAATTGAACAAGAAGAGACGCTAATACAGCGTCATATTGAAGGTAGTGATGATGGCTTTAATTTCTTACGCAAAAAGGCAAAGCTTGATAACAAATCAGATCAATTATTGCGCAAATAAGACAATGCTGTGCTTTATAGTTTAATAGGCTTCCTGTACCTTCCTTTTTATGGCTAAACAACTGCTAAAACTGCGTAATGTTCCGGTAGACGAACTTGCTGAAATCTATGAATTACTAGAGTCTCATGAGGTTGAATTTTATGAGACCAGTGCTGGTAATTGGGGTATTTCCATGCCGGCATTGTGGTTGGTCAATGAGGAAGACTACACCCAGGTTCGTACTATGCTGGATGAATATAGTGAGCAAAGATATCAACGCGCGCGCGAGGAATATCAGTACTTGAAAGAGACGGGTAAAGTCCGCACTTTTATGGATCTAGTCAGGGAGAACCCATTCAAGGTGGGGCTGTATATAGTTATCGTATTTGTCTTGGTGTATTTTTCCATAGCGCCATTCATTAACATAATGTGAAGACTAGATTCGCCTAGCCTGGATTAGGTTAGAAGATAAGTTAGAAAAAATTAGAAAATAAGAGGAAGAGTTCGACCATGTCAAATGCAATCATTAGCACTCAAGTATTAGGTTTACATTGGGAAGTCTCAGACCCTTTTCTTTTCTGTGCATTTCATAACGATAATTTTCCAAAAGGAAATGAAAACTTAGGGCCAGATGCATCTCTAGCAGGTAGGCCTATCGGTCAGGATTTTCAGCTAAAAGATGGTTGGCGCATGTATCACGGTCAACGTGTCGCAGGTTTTCCGGTCCACCCACATCGAGGTTTTGAAACCGTCAGTATTGTGCCAGTTGGCTTGGTGGATCATGCTGACTCGATGGGCGCGGCTGGCCGCTACGGTAACGGCGATGTGCAATGGCTGACAACTGGGAAAGGTGTGCAACACAGTGAAATGTTTCCGTTGTTAAACCGTGAAGCTAACAACCCTTTGTTGTTTTTTCAAATTTGGTTGAATTTACCTGCTGAAAGTAAAATGGCTGATCCGCATTTTGCCATGTTCTGGGATCAGGAAATTCCCATTTATGAGGCTCAGGATGAAGCCGGTAATGATATTAGAATCAAAGTGATAGCGGGTGAAATCAATGGCGTTAAAGCCCTGACACCTCCACCTGATTCCTGGGCTGCCAGAGCTGAAAGTAAGGTGGCTATATGGTTAATTGATTTGGCACCAGGTGCAGACTGGACGTTATCTGCAGAAGAAGCGGGTTTAAATCGTAGACTCTATTTTTATGATGGTAATAACATACAAGCTGATGGGCATACTATCGCTGTAAATACTGGAATGCATTTGAATTCTGATGCTGGTTTGAATATTAAAAATACTGGCGAAAAACCAGCTCGGTTTTTGTTGTTACAAGGTAAGCCAATTGGTGAACCAGTCGCACAGCATGGCCCCTTCGTGATGAATACTCGAAGTGAATTGGAACAAGCTTTTAGTGATTATCAAAAAGACCAATTTGGTGGATGGCCCTGGCAAGATCAAGACCAGGTTCATGGTAGAAGAGAGCGCTTTGCCATTCATGAAGATGGTCGTGAAGAAGAGCCAGCTTAATTTTTTGTAAAAAGAGAATGTTATGTCTGAAGAACTCGAACAAGCGCAGGAAATCTATAATCTAATTACGACTTACCTGGTTACCTATGGTTTCCAGGTGCTTGGCGCAATTATTATTTTAATTGTAGGCATATTTGTCGCCGGTAAAGTTACTGACAAGCTGAACAAGCTTATGCTCAGTAAAGATATGGATGTGACACTGAGCAAATTTACGGCCAGTACTATCAAGGCCATTATTATTGTTATGGTCGCTATTATGGTGCTGGGACGATTAGGCATTAGTGTTACCCCATTCGTTGCCGCCATTGGTGCTTTGTCTTTAGGTGCTGGGCTTGCTTTACAAGGGCTACTTTCGAATTATGGCGCTGGCATCAGCATTATTGTAGCCCGACCCTTTGTGGTAGGAGATACCATCATGGTGCAGGGAGTTGCTGGCGTGGTTAAAGAGATCAAGCTGGGTTACACCATTTTAACCAATGAAGATGCCGTCATTATTACCATCCCAAACCGGCATATTATTGGTGAAATTATTCATAATTCAAATGCGAGTAGTAGTTTGGAGCTATCTATAGGTATCGCCTATCACTGTAATCCTGGGCAAGCCATAACGGTGATCAGCAAGGTATTTGATGGCTTGAAAGGGCTTGATCAAAATAAAGCGCCACAAATTGGCATCGATAATTTTGGTGATAGCAGTATTAATATCAGCATACGCTGTTGGGTAATGACGACAGAGCTGTTTGATACTAAATATCGAATCAATATGGCAGTGCATAAAGCTCTCACTGAGAACAATATTGAAATTCCATTTCCCCAACGTGATGTTCACCTGATTCGGGATAGTGACTCCTGAGCTAACAGTGCATTATTCAATTCTGCTGGCAGGTGGTCTGTCTTCTCGAATGGGAGAAGATAAAGCCGAGTTGAAAATAGAGGGGGAAAGTCTTTTACAGCGAGGATTAAATCTACTCGAAGCTACTGGCAGTGAGCTTGTTCTTATTAGCGGCCGCGAAGGCTTGCTGAATTCAATTCCAGATATTATTCCTCGTTCTGGCCCGCCTGGTGGTCTTTATTCCTGTCTGGATTATTTATTAAAGATTGGAAAGTTGGATAACTCACCTTTACTAGTGCTGCCAGTTGATATGCCTTTATTGAATGTGGATGTATTAACAGCTTTGCTCAGTAATATGGAAGGACAACAAGCCTGTCATTTTGAAGACGAAATATTTCCTTGTGTGGTGCGGGCCAGTGATAAGTTAAGACAATACCTGCAACAGCTATTTGAAGAAAGCCACAAGCTTGGAGGGAAACGGTCTATGCGAGCGGTGCTTAAATTCTGTAGCAGCAACCCAATATCAAAAGGTCTTCTTTCTGAAGGCATGTTTAGTAATATCAATACACCTGAAGATTATAATAAGACGCTTAACATAAAAGTATAAGTTAGTGCCCTGTCTGCTTTATTGATATGAAATTGATGCTAAAACCAGTTGAGTGAACATGGAAAGAGTAACAGGCTTCGAAGCAGGTTACTCTTTTGTAAAGTATTTCCAGTACTGGAAAAAACCGACAGAGTTTGAAGGAGTAATAAAGACTATCTCTACTAAGGCCTCAAACAGTCGCCGACTGTAAGGGGGTTACGCTGGTTTCACAGATCCAGATTCCTGGTTAAAACCTCTGCGGATTCAATAATTCGTTTTGTCCGATAAAGCTCAGGATGTTTTTCGTTGTCAGCGTATCCTACTGGTTCTCCAGCAGCGATGTTTACGAACCAAGAATTTTCCGGGCAACGGTCACCTAGTAATTTTTTTAATTCGGCCGGCTTAATACCTAGAGCTTTAGCCGCTGCATTGTTGGTGCAGCGAGTCTTAACCTTGTTCAGGTAATCTCGTACGAGAGTAATTTTATCCAGCATAAAAAGGTAATTTCCTAGAAAGTTAACAGTTGATAAAAGGGCTTCTTTGATCCCGTTATTGATAATAGCAAAATTATTCCATTTTAATGAGGAAAATATTCATATAAAACTATCCTATATAAAAATACTCTTCTCAATAAAACCAATAGCTATGAAATGGGAGGATTCGTGATAATAGGTAATGATTATACTTAGCTAAATTGATTCAATTTATTTTTAATGGGTAGAATAGCAGGCTTCGAACCAGAGGCTCTCTAATATTCATTTTTCGGCGTCCACTATTAGCTCCCTTATGGATCTTCTACCTCAAGAGTATGTGTCCACTTAGGGAAACCTGCTTTTGACAGGTAATTGACAAGATCGTTAGAACCATAGAAACGTACCTGATCATTTTTCTTAAACACCAGAGCTGCCTGATCAATCTTTAAGTTTTTTGATTGAATTGCAGCGCGAGTTAAACTGTTTAAAAGTTCCAGGTTGTCACTTTCAGTGCCAGATTCTGATTTAGCATCGAAAATAGCAAAATCTATAAAGCCCCCAATTACAGTTTTTTGCCGAAAATGGGCCATGTTTACTTCCATACTGTCCTCCTAAAAATGTAATGATCGATAAAGGGGCGCTTTTATTATCGTTGCCGGGGTAACGTTAATTGTTTTTTTTGCGGCCTTAATCGTTAAAATTTTCTGCATTGCAAAGCTTCGATATAAATAGAGTCTTTCTGATTCGAGTTGGGTTCGGGGAATATTCCGCCAAAAAAGCGCATGAATACGGCAGTTGTGTTTGCTTTATTTAACT
Organism: SAR86 cluster bacterium; assembly: GCA_002746215.1. GTDB lineage: Bacteria > Pseudomonadota > Gammaproteobacteria > Pseudomonadales > Pseudohongiellaceae > UBA5109. The sequence goes on along the minus strand of NVWI01000005.1, from coordinate 90,286 downwards.
CTAGAGCAGCAGCGTCATTAGAACAACTCCAGGACCATGTGTTTGACTCGCAATCCATAAGTAATAACGGAGGGTCATTATTTTCGGATATTACGGCTTTTAAACCTTGTAGCTCTATTTTGTAAATTCTAGTGCCAAATTCGCCAGGTTTCCATTCACCATCCTGCCAATATAAGCCGCCGGCTGTTGTTCCCTGACAAGACCATATTTCAGTTTCTTTTGCAGTAAGGCTCATAGATGTCAAAAGAAACAGAAAGATAATTTTTTTCATTTATTGAGTGGTATGAAATGTCAGCTCAGATTTATCTGAGGCTTAGTTTTCATATTCTCGTTCCAGGCATTCATAAGCTCTAACTTGGCGGTATGGGAGCCAGACAAAATACTTAGTTAAGTCAAAGGCTTCGGTGTAATAAATTGGGTCAGTGACAGTCAGGCGGTAATCCATGCGTGCATAGTCAGCTGAAGGTATGAAGCGTTCAACGATAGTGATTTGATCGCTTTGCGGTTCACCTGTCCAACCAAAATAACCTGCACTGATATGGTCAGTTTCAACCACTAAGGTGTTGCCTTCCCAATGCCCACGAGAGAAGCCAAACATGCTGCTTCCTTCAGGTGCAATTGCATCAGGGTTCATATGAATAGTGCGCATGGCATCGTATTCTTCCATGTGCAGCTCAATAGTATTGCCAAGATCTGTGAATTCGACGGGGAGAGGGGTCATCATAATTAAAGGAGTACCTTTAGTACCGCAGCGCAGGAGTTCATTATCCCAGGGGTCCCATTGAGTCAGGAAGGCTTCGCCGACATCATTTAGGGGGTAGTTGCCTGTAAACATGGGAAAAGCCTCAGGGTCGTTCATGATGGTGCTCCAGGTTCGGAAAATACCGTCAGCAGAGGCCATTGCTGCATCAATATCAACACCAGAGTTTTCTGGATCGACATAACCGATTAAATTACCCGCTTTTCCTGCCGGAAAATATGGATTGCCAGTGCCAAAATCAAACTCATACCCGCCGGGTAGCAATAGGTTTCTGGCGAGTATCTCAGGTCTACCAAGTTTAGAAGGTGCGCCAGCCATGGTTATGGTGTCACCAACCCTGATTTCATCACCCTGAATACCTCGATTTCTCATCACACTATAGGATATCGTTTCAGCACGCCAAAGTATGGATTCACCCGATTCGTCCTCTACGCTAAAAAGAATGTAACCATGGGGGTTGCGCCAGGAAACTTGCTCAATTACTCCCGTGATCTCAATTGTTTGATCACCATTAAATAAAGCAACAGTACTGTGATGGGCATTAACCGAGCCTGCGAAAAGACAAAAAGTAGTAAGGGCAGAAATAAGAATCAATAGGCGAGACATGTTTAGCTCCGAATTTATTTTATTTTAATATTGCCATAAATCAGCTTGGAACAATAGAACATTGAATGCGAAATAAGCACTATGAATTTGCTAACTGAATGAGTTGATACAGAAAAAATAGCGTATTAGCCAAGGCAACAGATTGATTACTGTTCAACTATCCAACTAATAACGGAAGGTATAACTGAATTTAGCGGTTATATCGGTTAATGCAGAATGGAAGCGATTATCGCGATCGTAATCTTCCAGAACTTGATTTATTACAAAGAAGAACTCTTGACCTTCCTCAGGAATCCAGTGTAAACGCATGTTGATACCCATCGTTTCACTGACATTGTCGTATTGAATCAGGTTGATCCATGACAGGCTTTTTGAAAAGATATAGTCGATGCCGCCACTTAAGATTCGAGTGGTAAATTTACCTTCGGGCAAATCGACAAACTGAATATCATAGCTTATTGTGGTATTGAACTTAGGGCTTGGTTTCCAGGTGATATCAGCCCAGGAACGATCAAAAGTCCCGCTATAAAAATTTCCATGGATGTAGCTGATGCTACCGGACCATTCTCTGAAGCCTGCAGTTCTAAAGGTAAAACCGTCATCGTTGAAGTGATATTCACCAGCGGGAATAATGACGCCAGGAGAGATCTCAAAAGGAGCTATAAGAACTTCTTTATTATATTTTGATATCCATAAAAATCGGTCGCCACTCCTGTTGGAAATGCTAAAAGGCTGGAACAGGATGGTCTGGGATTCTAGTCCACCACCAATGCTATCGTAGCGACGTCCGGTTAGTCTGAAGTCGTAGGTTTGTAGGTAGCCACTTGAAAAACGATGGCTGTATCCCGATTGAACGGAAAAATCCTCCACCCCTGTGCGGTTAGCAAAACCCAGGGCGGGATTAAAATTACTCTCAAAGCGTTTTACAGCAACACCGCCATTAAAACCATTGTTGTTGGTGAGTGCAAAACCTACCCCTGCAGCACTGTCATTATCACTTATGCCTTCTGTATCTGAAGCTTGGTACCAGCCAGAAACTTCAAGACTGCGTCCGCCTGAAAGGCCAGAGTTTCGATAGAGGTAGTCAGCCCCAAATAAGCTGTTATCCAGATTCGAGCGAGGATTACCATCAGTCATAATAAAGCCCAAGGTAGATTCGCCTGTTAGCCCCATGTTGGCACGCACGACTGAAAGCGTGCTGGCATCAGCAGTAGCTTGTTCTGCCTGACGAATGCTCAATGCGCCTATGTCCAGGTTGCCAATACGACCACTGACTTTGGCGCCATAATTCAGATCAACCGATCCACCGGAATTGCCCAGTCCGATATTTCTGGAAAAGAAGGGTCGGCCATTTTGCCCGCCACCAAGCGTGCCGCTTGCGCCAATACGACCAAATTGAAAAATGTCTGACTCACGTAGAAAGAAGTCACGTTTTTCTGGGAAAAATAGATTAAAACGACTCAGGTTGACCTGACGGTTATCGACCTCGGTGGCAGAAAAATCGGTGTTAACGGTGAAAGAGCCGTTAAGGGATGGCGTGATTTTATAGACCAGATCCAGGCTGGGTTCAAAATTTTCATTTGTATTATCAGGCGAAAAACGTCGAGCACTGTTCATGCTGAATGATGGTGTGATATCTAATCCAAGCCCTTGATTGATATTGTCTAGGCCTGTTAATTCCCCATAACTACTTGGATCGAAACGCCGGTCATAACTTTGCCATGCCATCATTTCATTACGACTTTGAATCGCGCGGGTAAAATTCAGGCCCCAGGTACTTGAGTTTGGATCAAAGGACAGAGACTTGAACGGGATGGCAAACTCGGCAATCCAGCCACCTTCAAAACGAGAGGTTTCAACATAAAAGATGCTGTCCCAGTCGTTGTCAGGTTGGGTGACATTTTGAAAAATACCGTCGACTCTCACGCCATTTGCGTTTACACCAAAATAATAGCCAGTGCGTTGATTATTAAAGGGGTCTACATTGATAACAATATTGTCATCTTGAATGACATTACCGGTTCTGCGCAATATATTGTCAGTCAGGTCTGCCTCATCAATAAATAATCGGACAGCAACATAAAGCGCATCAGTATCATAAAGCAGATAGATATCTGTGCGCTCAGAAGGAGTGGCGTATTCAACCGGATTTACCTGGTGTAAATCATCTATAAACGCTGCATTTTCCCAAACGGCATCATCGATAAGGCCGTCTATGACAGGAGGCGTATTCGTGTATTGGATTTCAATAGACTTATTATTGGCAGAGACAGCAGTTGGCTGTGCGTAGGCCAGAGTTGGCAAGCTCAGTGATAAGCAAATTAATATCCGTATGTACTTAGCCAAAAGAGTTCCTTGATACTGAATTTTGGAGGCAGGAGAATACCTCAGAGATGTAAGTAATAAAAGGCAATGAAACAAGATTAGAGGTGAAATTTATTTATTTGCACATTGATCTGTTTGAAGGCGGAAATTTTAATTAAGCAGGAATAACCTTGTTGGTTGTATTTTGCTTTTCTTGGTAATCCAGAAAATGCTGTTGCCATTCAGAAATATGATCAGTTAATTTGCACTGTACTGCGGTAACCTTGTATTCAGGGCAGTTAGTCGCCCAGTCACTGTATTCCGTTGTGACAATGTTGGCGCCAGAAAAAGGCATGTGAAAAGTGGTATAGACAACGCCCGGCTGCATACGTTCTGAGATTAGAGCATGTAGAGATGTCTCACCTTTACGGCTTTTCAGCATGATCAGGTCGCCGTCTTTAATGCCACGCTCATCCGCATCATGCGGATGAATTTCCAGAATATCTTCTGGATGCCAGACATTGTTCTCGGTACGACGTGTTTGTGCCCCAACGTTGTATTGGCTAAGAATCCTTCCTGTGGTTAAAAGTAAGGGAAATTTAGGGGTAACTTTTTCTTCAGTTGCGACGAATTCGGTAATTTCAAAGGCGCCCTTGCCGCGGACAAAACCACCGACATGCATGATGGGGGTTCCGTTTGGCGCTTCATCATTGCATGGCCATTGCACGCTGCCTTCACGATCAAGTTTGTCAAAGCTGATACCGGCAAATGTTGGGGTCAAACGCGCAATTTCTTGCATGATTTCTGATGAATGTTCATAGTGCATTGGATAACCCATAGCCTGGGCAATATCCATGGTTATTTGCCATTCATGCTTGCCTGTACGAGGTTTGATAGCAGGCCTGACCCGACCCAGGCGACGTTCGGCGTTGGTGAAGGTGCCATTTTTTTCTAAAAAAGAAGTCCCTGGCAGAAAAACATGGGCATATTTTGCGGTTTCATTGAGAAATAAATCTTGCACCACAAGGCAGTCAAGGCTACGTAGAGCCGCTTCAACATGGTGAATATCCGGGTCAGATTGCGCAACATCTTCACCTTGAATGTACATGCCTCTGAATGTGCCACTTATGGCTTCGTTAAACATATTTGGTATGCGGTAGCCGGGTTCATTATCCAGACTCAGCCCCCAGTCCTGTTCAAAACTTTGCCGGGTTAGGTCATCACTGACAGAGCGGTAACCGGGTAATTCATGGGGAAATGAACCCATATCGCAGGAACCTTGCACGTTATTTTGCCCACGTAGTGGGTTGACACCACAACCATTAAAGCCAAGGTTGCCAGTTAGCATGGCTAGATTCGCCATGCCCATGACCATGGTGGAACCTTGAGAATGTTCGGTAACACCTAAACCATAATAAATTGCTGCACGTTCCGCCTCGGCATAAAGCCGTGCGGACTGTCTAAGTGTTTCAGCATCGACACCTAAAAGGGTGGCAACTGATTCCGGTGCATTATTTGCTTGTTTGATAAAGGCTAGCCAGTGTTCAAACAGTTCTTTGTCACAACGTTGATTGACATAGTCCCAGTCAACCAGGTCTTCTTCAACAATTGTGTGTGCAAAGGCATTGATAAGCGCAACATTAGTGCCTGGCCTTAGGGCCAGGTGCGCAACAGCTTTAATGTGTGGGCTTTCAACCATATCGATGCGTCTTGGGTCGGCAACGATAATTTGTGCACCTTCGCGCAAACGTTTCTTCATTCGAGAAGCAAAAACCGGGTGAGCATCGGTTGGGTTGGCTCCAATAAGTAAAATCACATCAGCACTTTCAACACTGGCAAAATCTTGCGTGCCAGCAGAAGTGCCAAGTGTCTTATTTAATCCAAAGCCGGTTGGTGAGTGGCAGACACGAGCGCAAGTATCAACATTATTGTTTTTAAAGGCGGTTCGAACCAGCTTCTGTACAACAAAAACTTCTTCGTTGGTGGCGCGTGATGAGGTAATGCCGCCAATAGCTTTACGTCCATATTGTTGTTGGATTTCTTGAAAACGCTTAGCGGTGAACTGAATAGCTTCATCCCAGCTGACCTCTTGCCAGGGATCATCGATGGAAGATCTCAACATGGGTTTTAGAATACGTTCTTTATGGCTGGCATAGCCCCAGGCAAACCGGCCTTTAACGCAGGCATGACCGTCGTTGGCTTTACCTTTCTTAGAGGGCACCATTCTGATCACTTGCTCACCTTTCATTTCAACATTGAAGGTGCAGCCTACACCGCAGTAAGCGCAAGTGGTTTCAATGCTATGTTCTGGAATGCCCTGTTCAATGACTGATTTCTCCATCAATGTAGCCGTCGGGCAGGCTTGTACACAGGCACCACAAGAGACGCATTCTGACGCGAGAAAACTTTCTTCGATACCCGCGCTTACATGTGATTCAAAGCCGCGCTTGCTAATGGTAAGCGCAAAAGTTCCCTGTACTTCATCACAGGCTCTGACACAGCGTGAGCAGACAATGCATTTGCTGGCATCAAATGAGAAATAGGGGTTGGAGTTGTCAGTTGTTGCTGCAAGGTGGTTTTCACCCTGGTAGCCGCCGTAACGAACTTCACGTAAACCAACTTCTCCTGCCGTATCCTGTAATTCACAATCTCCGTTAGCACTACAGGTTAAACAATCCAGAGGATGATCTGAAATATAAAGCTCCATTACGCCTTTGCGTAATTTAGCCAGTTTATCAGTTTGTGTATGCACAACCATGTCAGCTTCTACAGGCGTAGTGCAAGATGCAGGCATGCCACGTCGGCCTTCAATTTCGACTAAGCATAAGCGGCAGGAACCAAAGGCTTCAAGATTGTCCGTAGCACAAAGTTTGGGAATGCTAGTGCCCAGTTGTTTGGCCGCTCGCATGATACTGGTACCTTTCGGCACGATGACCTGATGTCCATCAATTTCCAGGCTGACTAAGACCTGATTTTTAGATTCCGGTGTTCCAAAATCGATGTCTTTATCAAGGCTCATTGGTCTGCCTCTTCTCTGTAGTTGACAGTCGAAGTTGACAGTTGATGCAATTTCACAGCGCTTCGCACAGGCATTGGTGTTAATCCACCCATGGCACAGAGTGAGGCATCTTCCAAGGTGGCACAAAGGTCTTCAAGTAATTCGTAATGATGGCCTGTATCTGATGGATCTTGAGCATCCAGAATTTGATCAATGACCTCTACTCCACGTACAGAGCCGATCCGACAGGGTGTGCATTTACCACAGGATTCAATAGCGCAAAACTCCATGGCGAAACGTGCTTGTTTAAGTAAATCCACGGTTTCGTCAAACACCACAATACCACCATGACCCAGCATGCCGCCGGCAGCACTGAAGCTTTCATAATCCAGAGATGTATCAAGTTGATCGCCGGAAAAATAAGCCCCTAATGGCCCGCCAACTTGAACGGCACCGATTGGTTTGCCTGAATAAGTTCCGCCACCAAAGTCTTCTATTAATTCACGTAATGTCAGACCGAAAGGAAGCTCCACCAAACCGCCGTGTTTAATATTTCCACTGAGTTGAAATGGCATAGTGCCTAAGGATTTTCCTTGACCAAAATTTGCATAATAGTCTGCACCTTTAGAGAGTATAAGAGGGACAGAAGCAAAAGTGATGACATTATTAACCACAGTAGGCTTGCCATACAGGCCTTCCAATGCTGGTAGGGGAGGTTTGAATCTGACCTGTCCACGTTTACCTTCCAGGCTTTCCAGCAGTGACGTTTCTTCACCACAAATATAAGCGCCAGCACCTATGTGTAAGCGTATGTCAAAGTTATAATCGCTGCCCTGTATTTTGTTGCCGAGATAACCTGCTTCTCGGGCCTTAATTAAGGCTTCTTCGAGTATTAATTTAGTTAAGGGGTATTCGGAGCGAAGATAGATAAAGCCAAGTTCTGCGCCTACTGCAATACCCGCAATTAACATCCCTTCGATCAAGCAATAAGGGTCACCTTCCATCAATAAGCGATCAGAAAAAGTGCCACTGTCGCCTTCATCAGCATTGCAGACAATGTATTTGCAATCAGCATCGGCATCCGCAACGGTTTGCCACTTTATGCCGGTAGGGAAAGCTGCACCACCTCGACCGCGCAAGCCAGAATCTAGAACGGTCTGGATAATTTCTTGCTTGTCTGATTTGAGTGCTTTTTCTAATCCAGCAAAGCCATTAAACTTACGATAATCGTCTATCGATAGCGCTTCGGTATTGCCGCTACGCTTAAATGTTAATCTTTGCTGCTGCTTAAACCATGGAATGTCATCAATAGCGCCAAGTTTTAATTCATGCTCTCCAGCATGTAAAAAGTCTGCCTTAAACAGGCTGTTAATATCAGCAGCTCTTATTGGGCCATAAGCTATACGCTTACCTTCATATTCAATTTCCAGCAGAGGCTCAAGCCAGGCAGCACCGCGTGAGCCATTTCTGATTATCTGTAGTTCAAGGTCATGTTTAGTTGCTTCTTTCCTTATCGCCAATATTACTTCTTCAACATGCAATGAAAGGGCCGTAGTTTCTCTTGGTAGATAAATTTTAGTCATGCTGCTCTTCCGTAAGCCCTTGTAATATTTGCGTTAAACTCTCACTAGTAACACGGCTGAACATTTGTGAATTGATCATTAGGTTGGGGGAGCAAGAACAGTTTCCCAGACAATATACGGGTTCCAAGGTGATATCAGTTGCAGTGCTGGTTTCATGAAAATCTATGTTTAGAGCCGCCTTAAGTTCAGTTGTTAATTTATTAGAACCCATGGCCTGGCAGGATTCTGCCTGGCATATTTTCAAGACATAAGCAGCGGGTTTTTCATCTCTAAAGTCATGATAAAAACTAATAACACCGTGTACTTCAGCGCGGGATAAATTAAAAAATTTTGCTAATAGAGGGATGAGTTCTTTATCTATATAACCAAAAGTACCCTGAAAAAAATGCAGCACATCCAACAGGTTGTGTTCTTCGCTATCAAAATCTTTTAACAGCTTGGCAGCCAGTTCCAGCTGCCAGTCTTCAAAATGATTTTTAGGGACGTTATGAGCAATATCTAACACGGTGTTTCCTGCTAGCTTCTGAAAGCTTTATTCAAAATTAATGTTAATAATCCTAACATATGCCTTAGCAGCTGACACGAGGCGAGGCTGGCCGGAACTTTGACAGTTTCAGGGCTGCTTTTTTAGCGCCCAGTCCGTATGTTTGAATATGTAGACTTAGTTCGCATTTTTGACCATAAGTAGCAAGTTGTAATGTTATTGTGATGGCATTAACAGTTTCTAGTCGCACTTCTTAACTACACTGCAGCCCTATAATAGATAACAGTAACAGATAGCTGTGGTTTGAAGGCTATTGAGGCGAATGATGAAGATACTTGGTTACGGTTTAATACTATTCATGACTTTGGGGATTACTCTCAGTCAGGCATTGTTAGAGCGTGTTGGTATGGAAACCGATTATTTACTTGTCGCTTTAGGTGCATTGATAGTCAGTGGCTTGCTGGTATATAGGGGCTTGTTGCTTATTATTATCGCTTTGGTAATGAGTCTGGCCGTGAATTTACCTAGCGATTTTTTACTCCAATATTCCGTAGATAGAGATGTATTGATGGTAATTCTGTTATTGATGGTGGTATTTCCCATTGGAGTCAGGGGCGCGAGTAAAGCCCAATTTAATTAATAGTTATTAATTAATACTTAGGGCTCATATCAGCTTGGTTATAGTTAGAGCAGACTATTTTAGATCGACTATATTTCAGACTATGATGCGATCGTCATCATGGTAAATGTTAAATTCAGTGTCACTCAGAAAGCCAACGAGAGAAATATTAAATTCTTGTGCAAGTTCAACCGCAAGTGATGAAGGAGCGCCCACCGCAATTAGTAATGGGCTTTGTGCCATTAAGGCTTTTTGTAATAACTCAAAACTTGCTCGACCACTGACAATTAAACCGTTTTTACGTAAAGGCAAGGCTTTTGCCATGAGTCGTTGGCCAATGAGTTTGTCCATAGCGTTATGTCGGCCGATATCTTCTGCCAGTTCCAACACCACACCCAGATTGTCAAATAGACCGCAGGCATGGGTGCCGCCAGTGCTGTGAAATAAGTTCTGCTTAATTCGCAGGTTTTCCCCTAGAGTCACGAGTTGCTCTGCACGAATTTGAAACTGACCACCTGTCTGGACTTCTGCGCCGTTCATGCTGAGTGCTTCCAGTGATGCTTTGCCACAGACACCACAGCTGGACGTGGTATAGAAATGTCTTTCCAGGCGCTTTAGGTCAAAACTGGTTTCGTTAGACAACTCTATTCTTATTAGGTTGTCCTTGGTCGTATCTACATCCATAATTTGGTTGGCAGATTGAATAATATTTTCGCTAAACAAAAATCCAAGTGTTAATTCAATATCCTGCCCGGGTGTACGCATAGTAATGGCGATGCTTTTATGAACCCGCCCGCGTTGAGCATCAATATAGCCCAGGCGTATTTCCAGCGGTTCTTCATCAGCAACTACGTCATCTTGTTCTTTGCTGGTCGCAGAGAGAGGGTTTACTTTTATCGTGTTGATAAACATGTTGGTTAGTTGGTTAGTTGGTTAGTTGGTTAGTTGGTTAGTTAATAGTGCATTGGTTGTGCTTTTTTTAGTGTCAGGATCTACGAGTATCTCAGCGCAATGCATTGGAAAAACATTGCGAATTCTATCTTGGAAAAAATGTTTCAAAGTTTCTATAACGGGAATAAATGCTAATTGCTGCCAAGGAATTTCATCCTCAGTAAATAATTTAACGTCAAGACTTTCGGTGCCGGCTGCAAAATTTAAATCAAGCAAGTTTGCTCGAAAAAATAAATGTACCTGATTAATATGAGGCAAGTTATATAAGCTATAGATCTCCACTAATTCAATGTTGGCACAAGCTTCTTCCTGAGTTTCTCTTATGGCCCCTTCATGTGTTGTTTCATCGTTCTCCATGAAACCTCCGGGTAATGTCCAAAGGCCATAACGTGGATCAATGGCACGTTTGCATAAGAGAATCTTATCTTCATAAACGGGTAAAGTACAAACGATCATGCGTGGGTTCTGGTAGTGTATATGTCCACAGCCTTCACAAATAAAACGTTCGCGATCATCATCTGGAGGAATGATAAATTTTAACTTTTCGCCGCAGAGGTTGCAAAAGTTCATGGTATTTATGTTTAAAGTAATGGTGTTTGTTTGGCTTCATCGTCAAGGGCTAAATGCCACATGCGAACATTTTTTATCATATTATCCTTAACTTGAATAACTTCAGCTCGGTAATATGAAAGTTGAATGCCGACATTATTTTCGGGAATAATTTCGAGAATTTCCGTTAGAAGACCATTTAACGTTTTTGCACCATCAATAGGTAAATCCCAGCCTAATGCGCGATTAATTTCTCGAATGTTTGTGCTGCCTTCTATTAGATAGGAGCCATCTTGTTGCGGATGAATTTCATCTGTTTCATCGGCCAGACTGGTTGTGAAGTTGCCCACAATTTCTTCCAGAATATCTTCAAGCGTCACTATTCCTTGCACATCGCCATATTCATCGACCACCATTGCTATTCGACGTTTAAGTTTCTGGAAGTTTACCAACTGGGTGTGTAAGGACGTTGATTCATGGGCAAAGTAACTTTCTCTGGTGAGCTGCATAAGCTCAGCTTTATTCACCTTCTCTACGTTGATTAATTGCGCGGTACTTCGCATATGCAGAAAACCGACGACATTGTTGAGATTCTCTTTATAAACGGGTAAGCGGGTATGCTGGCTATTGATGATGGTTTGCATAATCCCATCAATAGTATCGTCTATATTGATTCCAACAACCTCGTTGCGTGGAACCATGATGTCGCTCACAGATACTTTTTCTAAATCAAGAATATTAACCAGCATGTTTTGATGTCGTACAGGTAGGTGGGTGCCGGACTCATAAACCACTGTTTTTAATTCTTCTGCGTTTAACTGATGATGGTCAATATCATCAGTGTCAAAACCCAGCAGACGTACCAATGAATTAGAGACAGTGTTGACTACCCAGACCAGGGGATGAAAAACCCTTAATAAAAAAATTAAAGGCAGGCTGAAAGGGAAGGCCAGTTTTTCAGGATGAACCGCTGCAATGGTTTTAGGGGTGACTTCTGAAAAGATTAATATCACGATAGTCAGTGCAATAGTCGCAATAAGAATTCCAGTATCACCGAATAGTCTGACGCCAATGATTGTGGCAATTGCAGATGCAAAAATATTTACAAAGTTATTGCCGATCAGAATAATACCGATGAGTCGATCGGGTTGTTCGAGTAATTTATTAGCTCGGATTGCACCTTTATGTTGACGCTTTACCAGGTGACGCAAACGATAACGATTCAGTGCCATCATTGCAGTTTCCGAGCTTGAGAAGTAGCCCGAAATAATGATCAAGACTAATAGAATGCCGAACAGGGTTTCTAAGGAAAGATTACTCATTTATGTTAAAAAACTATAGGTAAGGCAGTGGTGTTTCACTATACGGTTTTACTGTGCATTACGTGCGTTCCAGGACTAATTCAAGCACAAATTTGCTACCAAAATAAGCCAACACCAGGAATAAGAAACCTACCAGAGTCCAGCGAATTGCAGTGGCTCCCCGCCAACCCGCAAAGTGCCGACCCCATAGCAGTATAGCGAACACAATCCAGGAACTTATTGAAAGTACGGTTTTGTGTGAAAGATGCTGTCCCAGGAAGTCTTCTGTGAACAAGATGCCAGTAATAATAACGCCGCTTAATAAGAAAATTCCGACCCAGACAATTTCAAACAACAAACTTTCCATTGTCTGTAATGGGGGCATGTGTCGGATTAAACGAAAACCGTGCCTTTGTTTCAGTTGCTGATTTTCGTAAGCCATAAAAACCGCTTGCACGGCACCAATAGTGATGATGCTGGTCGCTAATATGGCCAGAACAATATGCAGAGCTAAACCCCTACTATAATCTGCGTGTGGGATATAGTTATCAGGTGCAAACAGAGAACATAAAATGCTGATAATGGCTATTGGAAAGATAATTAGGAACAGATTTTCCAGCGGTTTTTTTAAACTGCTCAATAAAACTAAAGAGGAAATGGCGAAACTGAATAAGGTGGCTATTTTAAAGAAACCAAAATTGTAGCCTAGCGGAGTGTTAATCACTTCGATCATATTGATCAAATGGGCTAACAAAGCAAAACTACCACAAGCTAAGACAAGTGGCCGGGTACTACGTTCTTGCAATAAACCTTGAGCCTGGAACCATGTTCCCAGCAAATAAAGAGCGACTGCGGTGATTCCTGAAACTGTTGCAAGCATTAGGAAAGTCTCTCATAAGTACGCACGCCATAGAAGCTTTTTTGTTGTAGAATTACCGGATCGAACCAGTAGCGACAAAGTGATGAAAAATGTTTGAAACGTTAACAGAGAGATTGTCCGGGGCTCTAAAAAGCATAAGCGGTAAAGCTAAGCTGTCGGAAGACAATATTCAGGAAAGTTTGCGTGAAGTGCGCCGAGCTTTACTTGAGGCCGATGTTGCCTTGCCAGTCGTTAAAGACTTTATTGAACAAGTTAAACAGCGTGCAGTTGGGCAGGAAGTCAGTGCCAGTTTAAATCCAGGCCAGGCTTTTTTGAAAATTGTCCAAGCTGAGCTGCAAGCCTTGATGGGCAATGCCAATGAAGCATTAAACCTACAAGCCGTTCCTCCAGCCGTCATTATGATGGCTGGCTTGCAAGGTGCTGGTAAGACCACTTCTGTCGCCAAGCTGGCGTTATGGCTAAAAAATAATCAGAAAAAATCGATTATGGTCGTCAGTGCAGATGTTTATCGTCCGGCAGCTATAAAGCAATTGGAGACATTAGCTGCAGAAGTCGGGGTTGAGTTCTTTCCTAGTAATGTTGAGCAAAAACCTGAAGATATCGTTAAAAGTGCTTTAGCTGAAGCCAAGAAAAAATTTATTGATGTGCTGTTTGTCGATACCGCCGGGCGTCTGGCTATTGATGAAGAGATGATGTCTGAAATTAAGGTTTTGCATGCCGCTATTAAGCCAACAGAAACTCTGTTCGTGGTGGATGCCATGACCGGCCAAGATGCAGCAAATACCGCTAAAGCATTCAATGAAGCTTTGCCTTTAACCGGTGTCATTCTGACCAAAACCGATGGTGATGCTAGAGGTGGTGCTGCTTTATCAGTGCGGCATATTACGGGTAAACCCATCAAATTTCTGGGCATTGGAGAAAAAGTTGATGGCCTGGAAGCCTTTCACCCTGATCGAGTGGCGTCAAGAATTCTCGGTATGGGGGATATGCTGTCTCTGATCGAAGATGTTGAAAGGAAAGTCGACAAGCAAAAAGCGCAAAGATTAGCGCAAAAAATTAAACGCGGTAAACGTTTTGATCTGGAAGACTTCAAAGAACAGTTGCAACAAATGCAGAATATGGGCGGCATTGCCAACATGCTGGATAAAATGCCTGGTATGAGCGGTATGGCACAAGCGGCGGCGGGCAAAGTAGATGATAAGATGTTTAGCCGCATGGAGGCGATAATCAATTCAATGACGATGAAGGAAAGACGTAATCCTGACGTATTGAATGGGTCCCGTAAACGCCGTATTACACAAGGCTCTGGTACCAATATTCAAGACTTGAACCGTCTTATTAAGCAGCATAAGCAAATGCAGCGAGTCATGAAGAAAATGAAAGGTGGCAAGTTAGCCAATATGATGCGCGGGCTGGGAGGGATGAATACGCCTGGCGGCATGCCTCCTCCTGGCGGTGGTTTCCCTGGCAGGTAAAAAGGTATATTTTTACGTTAAATCAGGCATTTAAGGTTCCAATACTGGTGCTTTTCCCTTAGAATACTCGCCTTTTTTCCGGTCTGGAAAGTTTAGGCTAGAAATCTCTCAACCTTAAGTTGAAGAAAAACAGAATTTATTATTTAGGAACAATAACTTATGTTAATGATTAGACTTGCTAGGGGCGGTGCTAAGAAACGTCCTTTTTATCATTTTACCGTGGCTGATAAACGTAAAGCTCGTGATGGACGTTTTATAGAACGCATTGGTTTTTTTAATCCTGGAGCCAGAGGTCAGGAAGAGCGCATTCGTATTGATTTGGAGCGTGTGGAATATTGGAAAGGTCAAGGTGCACAGCTCAGTCAGCGTGTCACTAGTTTGTTAAAGGAAGCTGCGGCAGCTTAAATGACAGAACAGCAGTTTGCTGATCATGTTCTGATTGCACGTGTCGGGGCTGCTTACGGGATTAAAGGCTGGGTGAAACTGATTTCATTTTCCAGTCCGAAAAGCAACATCCTCAATTACTCGGTTTTTTTGACGCCACAAGACAGTTCTCTGGTTGAATTGGAAATAGATCAAAGCAAAGCACAAGGAAAAGGCTTTGTTGCCCATATTAAGGGTTGTGACGACAGAAATCTTACCCAGGAATTTACCGGCAAAGATTTATATATTAAAAAAGCCTTGCTGCCTGAGCTGGGTGACGATGAATACTACTGGTATCAGTTACAGGGGATGCGAGTAAAAACACTGAGTGGGGATGATCTGGGTGTTGTGGGTCATTTACTTGAAACGGGTGTGAATGATGTGCTGGTGGTTAAGCCTGATGCACTCAGTGTAGATAAAGAAGAAAGATTGATTCCTTACCTGCTTGAGCAGGTAATCGACAGTATTGACCCAGATCAACGACTGATAAAGGTTAACTGGGAAAGGGATTACTGAAACATTGTTAAGGCATTGATTATAAAGCCTTAAAGGGGACATGATGAACATAGCCATAGTCACCTTATTCCCAGAAATGTTTACTGCACTCACCGAATACGGTGTTAGTGGCAGGGCGGTGAAGCAAGGGCTTGTGCAAGCTCAATGTTGGAATCCAAGAGATTTCACCAAGGATAAGCATCGCACAGTAGACGACAGGCCTTATGGCGGTGGCCCTGGCATGCTGATGAAGACTGAGCCAGTTATCGCAGCAATTGATGCAGCACGTGAAGAATTAACAGAAGGCAGTAACAGTAGTAAGCCCAAAGTATTATGTCTTAGTCCTCAGGGAAAAAGACTTAAACAGAAAGATATTGCCCGCTTAGCAAAAGAAAGTAGCTTGATTTTGCTGTGTGGTCGTTATGAAGGAATAGATGAAAGGGTTATAGAGACCCAGGTAGATGAAGAGTACTCATTAGGTGACTATGTCATCAGTGGGGGTGAATTGGCGGCGATGGTTTTAATGGACGCCATGATTCGTTTGCAAGATGAAGCGTTGGGTCATAAAGACTCTGCTGCTGAAGATTCTTTCTCTACAGGGCTTTTAGAGTATCCACACTATACTCGACCAGAGGAATTTGCTGGACATAAGGTGCCAGAAGTTTTGCTTAGTGGCGACCATGCAGCTATAGCTCGTTGGCGTTTAAAACAAAGCTTGGGCAGAACCTGGTTACGACGGCCCGATTTGTTGCATAAATTTACATTAGATGATGAACAGAAGGTTTTGTTGGAAGAGTTCATCAATGAACAAGAAAGTTAAACTAAAAAAATTAAACTAAAAAAGTTAATCTGAATAAGTAAACCGGAGTAAGAAGATGAGTGGCAAGAACGCTATTATTCAAAAAGTAGAGCAAGATCAGTTAAAGACTGATATGCCTGAATTTAGTCCTGGTGACTTGATTGTGGTGCAAGTGCGTATTAAAGAAGGTGAGCGTGAGCGTTTGCAGGCATTTGAAGGTATCGTTATTGGTATTCGCAATCGTGGCCTGAATTCGGCCTTTACAGTACGAAAAATGTCTCATGGTGTTGGGGTGGAAAGAACTTTTCAGACCCATAGTCCTTTGATAGAAAGCGTTAAACTGAAACGTCGTGGTGATGTTCGTCAAGCTAAACTGTATTACTTAAGAGAGCTAACGGGTCGTGCAGCGCGCATCTCTGAAAAACTAGACAAGAAGGCTGGACAAGACGTTTAAGACTTAGGCATTTTTGCCTAAGTACTTTTCTTAAGCACTTTTCTAAAGTGCTTTTGCTTTAAGACTTTGCGGCTTGTTACAATGCCTTTAAACATACTGGTCTGAGTTTGAACAGATCAACTGAAAAGAGGCTCTCATGTCGGTTAATCTTCCTGAAATATTGTTTGGCAAGGTCAGCAAAATTAGAATTGCGGCAATTTCTTTGTCGCTTTTATTTCTACCTTTTTCAGAAATAGTTCTGGCGCAAGGCTTATCAAGCAGTCAAATTGATGATACTCCAGAAGTTGCAGCAATTCGTTCAGTTTTGCTGGAAACACAACCGACTATAAACATTCAATCTATAGTTTCCAGCCCGGTCGATGGCCTTTTCGAGGTCAGAATGCAAAACGGCCAAGCGATCTTTGCCAGTGCCGATGCGCAATATTTTCTTCCTAGCGACTTGTACCAGGCTACTTCAGATGGTTTGGTTAATCTGGGTGAAGGACGCCGTAACGATATTCGACTTGATTTGATCTCAACAGTTGATGAGGCAGATATGATAATTTATCCCGCAGAAGGAGAAGTTAAGGCGACTCTTACTGTGTTTACAGATGTTGACTGCCCGTATTGCCAGCGTCTGCATAGTGAAGTCTCACAGCTTAATGAATATGGCATCACCATTCGCTACTTGGCATTCCCACGCAGTGGGCTAGATGAAGTCACCTACCCCAAAATGGTTTCGACCTGGTGTGCTGAAAATCGTAACTTAATTTTTACGACGGTTTCGCGGGGAGCGGCCATTCCTGAAACGGATTGTGTTAACCCTGTCGCCAATCAATACCAATTGGGCAGACTGGTTGGTGTAACAGGTACGCCAACATTGGTATTTGAAGATGGATCTATCTTGCCTGGCTATGTGCCCGCTGATGATCTGGCCGCATTTTTATTCGAAGACGAATAAGCCTTTTCTATTTAATTAACTATTTACTTCATTAAATCTCCAGGAGATTAGCTTGCAACCAATCAATATTGGTATCTGTGGCTTGGGTACTGTTGGCTATGGCAGCTATGGTGTGCTTAAAAGCAACCAAGAGGAAATTTCCCGTCGGCTGGGGAAGCTTTTGTGTGTCTCACATATTGCGACCTTGTCTTTAAAAGATGGCCAGGATATAGGTGATGTAAAAATCACTGATGATGCTATGGTTGTTGCCAGAGACCCTGAGGTGAATATTTTACTGGAATTGATCGGCGGCACTGAATTTGCTTACCAGTTAGTCCTCGAAGCTATTGCTCATGGAAAACATGTTGTTACCGCGAATAAAGCTCTTATTGCGACTTATGGCAATGAAATTTTTAAGGCCGCCCGTGATAACAATGTAATCGTTGCATACGAAGCTGCCGTTGCCGGTGGCATACCTATCATTAAAGTAGTCAGAGAAGGTTTAGCGGCTAATAAAATTGATTGGTTGGCAGGGATAATCAACGGTACTGGCAACTATATTCTTACTGAAATGCAATCCCGGTCGCGGCCTTTCGTCGATGTTTTGAAAGAAGCACAAGACTTGGGTTATGCAGAAGCTGACCCTACGTATGATGTTGAAGGTATCGATGCTGCTCATAAATTGACTATTCTTTCAGCACTGGCATTTGGAACGCCCTTGCAGCTTGAAAAGGTTTATACAGAAGGGATTAGCCAGATTACGCCTGAAGATTTGGAATATGCTGATGAATTAGGTTATCGCATTAAGCATTTAGGTATTAGCAGCCTTTCTGAGCAGGGAATTGATTTGCGTGTTCACCCAACATTGATTGCTAAGCAGGAATTAATTGCTAAAGTTGATGGCGTAATGAATGCAGTGTTAGTGCATGGTGATGCGGTTGGTTCAACGCTTTATTATGGTGCTGGTGCTGGCGCGGAACCAACAGCGTCAGCGGTAGTTGCTGATGTGATTGATATAGTAAGACGCATGGGATGTATTGATAACTCCAAAGAGGGGCAAGAACAAATTCCGGCCTTGGCTTTTCAGCATGAGGCACTCAGAGATACCCGGATATTGCCGATTGAAGAAATTGTCTGTGCGTATTATCTGCGAATTTCAGTGCAGGATAAAGTGGGTGTCATCGCTGATATTACAGAAATATTAGGTGATAACGGTATCAGTATTGATGCCATGATTCAAAAGGATCCTGATAAATCTGGTAAAGATCATGAGGCAATTCCAGTCATTATTATGACGCATGAAATACAGGAAGCCGTTATGAATAAGGCTATTACTGAATTAGAAGGGCTTGATGCAGTGACAGCAGGGATTATACGAATTCGGGTTGCAGAACTCGGCTGATCAGCGTTAGAAAAGTAGATATCACATGAAATATATAAGCACTCGTGGGCAATGTGAGCCACACAGCTTTGAAGAAGTTGTGCTAACAGGTTTGGCACCTGATGGTGGACTATTTATTCCGGAAACAGTGCCGCAGCTTAGTGGTGAACAAATATTAAGCTGGAAGAATCTGAGCTATGCTGATCTGGCGTATGAAATTATCCGCTTATATGTCGATGGTGCGGTTGAGGACGATGTATTAAAGCAGATGGTTACAGACACTTACGCTGAATTTAGCCACCCGGAAGTCGCTCCTTTACATGAGTTAGGTGATAACGAGTGGGTTCTGGAATTATTTCATGGGCCTACACTGGCGTTTAAAGATTTTGCCTTGCAGCTCCTGGGTCGTTTGCTGGATTACTTTCTGGAAAAGCGTCAGCAACACGTTGCTATTTTAGGAGCCACTTCCGGTGATACAGGTTCTGCTGCCTTGGAGGGGTGTAAGCACTCCAAATTTGTCGATATATTTATTTTGCATCCGCATAACCTCGTCTCAGAAGTACAGCGTAAACAAATGACAACTGTTGCTGGAAATAATGTGCATAACATTGCTATATCAGGCAACTTTGATGATTGCCAGCAACTGGTTAAACAGGCATTTTCGGATCAAAGTTTTCTGCCTGATGGTTATCAATTGGCCGCTGTGAATTCTATTAACTGGGCCAGAATCATGGCGCAGATTGTCTATT
This sequence comes from SAR86 cluster bacterium, assembly GCA_002746215.1. Classification (GTDB taxonomy): domain Bacteria; phylum Pseudomonadota; class Gammaproteobacteria; order Pseudomonadales; family Pseudohongiellaceae; genus UBA5109. The sequence continues at coordinate 70,556 of NVWI01000005.1, read as the reverse complement.
ATTTTTATGCCGCCTTAAAATTTCTTGATAAGAATGAAGCTGTTTCTTTTTCGGTGCCAACTGGGAATTTTGGTGATATCTATGCCGGTTACCTAGCGAAAAAAATGGGTTTGCCGATTGATCAATTAATTATTGCGACCAATAAAAATGACATCCTGCATCGTTTTGTCAGTCAGAATCAGTACAATTTGAGAGGCCTAGAAGCCAGTTTGTCTCCAAGTATGGACATCATGGTCTCCAGTAATTTTGAACGCTTTATTTTTGATATGTTCAAAGGCGATGCTGACAAAGTGACAGCTTTCGTTACCGGTTTGAGTAAAGAATTGAATCAGGTTAGTGAGGATGAGTGGGCATTTGCCAAAGCTAACTTTGATTCGGCGAGCATTAATGATGAAGAAACCTGTGCAGTGATTAAAGAAGTCAGTGACAAATATGGATATTTGCTTGATCCTCACACAGCAATTGGTGTGAGGGCTGCCCAGCTTTGTAAGAGAAATTCGGACATCCCCATGATTTCTCTGGCTACCGCGCATCCGGTTAAGTTTACCGAAGCGATTGAAAGAGCAGGTTTAGAAGCGCCTGCTTTACCTGATCATTTGGCAGATTTGCTTGAGCGTGACGAAAGCTATGTCGTATTGCCTCAAGACTTAACTGATGTGAAAAGCTATATTGTTAAGTCCTTGTAACTTTCCATTTTCTCTGTAATCTAATAAGTTAAATATTGGATTTTTAGCAGAGCATGTATAACAAACCTTTTCGACTAAAAACGAGTATTCTTCTGTTTATCGTTAGCGTATCCCTGTGGCCTACAGAGCAGGCTTTAGCTGATTGGTTCCAGGAAGGTTCTGCTGAATTTCTTTTTAATGACAATCTCAATCGAGCTATCCTGGAGTCAGATATCCGCAGTGACATCAGCCTTGAAGGGGCTTTTGTCGGCGGTTATTTTTCTCAAGTAGCAGAATATACCGGCGTCACTGCCAGTGCAGCATTTACGCTGGCGCATTTCCAAGAATACTCAGATTTAAATAATGTTAGCTTAAATTTAGGCCTATCTTTTAACCATAAATTCGGTGTGGGAGATAAAGTTCCAAGGCTTAATGGAACGGTTAGTATTGGCGAGCATAAATATGAATATGAAATCCGTGACGTTGAAGTTAGACGCGCTGATTTGTCTTTAGTAAAGCGCTTTAATGATTACCTGGAGCTTAGCTTTGGTGTTAAGCATGAAGATAGGCGAAGTGATCATTATCTTTCATTAGACACTAATAGTTTTTCAACTTATGTCAGTGGTTTTCTAGATATAAATGCCCGCGATTGGATAGGCTTCTCTTATACAAGAAGGTCAGGTGAAATAACCTCAAGCTCTTCAACATCCACACTAATGTTAAATGCTTCAACGGCGACAAATAGAGATCATACTTTTGATAATGGCGTGCCGATTATTGCCTATAGACTTGATGCCGAAACTGATGTGTACAGTATTGATTGGAATAGGGCAATTTCAGAGTCGTCGACATTTTATGTCGGTTATGAGAAGCAGGACTCAAAAGCCAGTGCAGGGATTAACTATGATACCAATATCTTTCGTACAGGATTGATGTTGAGCTGGTAACCAGATGAAAACACTATTTTTAATCACAGCACTTTGTTTTTCTCCACTAGTTTATGCCGGATCATTAACAGTGTCGGTTCATGACCAGTATGGTGAGCCAGTTTATGATGCCATTGTTTATATCCAGACCATAAATGGGAAAATACCAGAATCGGTGCCTGAATCTAGCGTTGTTATTGATCAGCGCGATGAAATGTATGTGCCGCATGTAAGAGCAACAACAATTGGGTCTCTGGTTGATTTTCCTAACTCTGATGATGTGCAGCACCATGTGTATTCCTTTTCTGCAGCGAAAACTTTTGAATTACCGCTCTATTTGGATGTGCCAGCAGAGCCTGTGTTGTTTGATAACCCCGGTTTGGTCGTTTTAGGCTGTAATATTCATGACCACATGCGCGGTTATATATTGGTACTGGATACGCCGTATTTTGTTGAAATTGAAGAAGGCCAGGGTGCAATTCAAAATGTCCCCGCTGGCAATCTGGAACTTAGGCTCTGGCATCCGCGACTGGAAATTGAGATTGAGCTGACTCAGCAAATTCCATTAGGTGAAAATGAGAGTTTGAGTCTGGCTTTTGATGTACAACTCCTACCCGAACGTATGGTCAGGCGTGCACCTAAACGTGGTAAGAAACGCTACTAGCCTCTCATTTCCGAGTGAACTGTAAATGTTGCTCTGCTATCGTTTCACCTTTTTTGGCGCTAATGAAATCAATGGCTACAGATGTGCTCTGACTAACATTCTAACGATTAATTAATTTTCCCATAGTCTAAAATTTGGCTGCGTTGCTTAATAGAGTTAACGAGAGTCTGAATTTGCAGTCCATGATGAGGGCATATAATAAGGCACTGCAATAAAGGTTGCTTCGACAGCTGTAATCATGTCATTTTTAATTTTAAACATTTCAAGTAAAGACCAGGTTTGTGGCTCCCTATAAGGGGATCTCATTTCTGTTCCGTCTGTTAAAGTAAACTCATCAAGCACACCTTTGTGATCTATAAAAGCTCTTGCCATTACTATGCCTCGTTCTTCATCGACTAGAAAGTAATCGCGCTCGCGCACTCGATCATTAGAACGGTAACTCCCAGATAAGAAACCCTTTTCGATTTCAGTAGACTCCATACCATTCCCAAAACGACTGGCATCAGGCGCAAAGTTTACTCCACGAATCTCACCAGTGTTATTTTCTAATATCGAGAAATAGCCATCTGCATGATAGATTAATCTGTCACGAGAAACCCGTTCATCCAGAGGGACTGTTCTATCTATATCAGGATCATGGCTATAACCATGAGGGTCAGCAAAAGGTGTAGGTGGTGAACTCAAATTCCGTCGAGTAGAAAGTATGTGTTCTATTTCGGTAATTTCCCCATCCGCTATTTTTAAACGAACAGCAAGGAAGCCCTGGGTGTCATTTTGCATAATAGCCGTATAAAACCCCACGTTAGCCGTTACAGGATCAGAGAATGTTAGTGCTTCAATAACTTCTTCACTGACTGTGTCCCAGCTTCCATCGGGGAAAGGCAACTCAACATTATTTTCAGTGAATTTAACATCTGCAGAAATGTTTACCAAAGCGGGGTCGTGTTGTAGATACGCCGCACGGTACTGATCGGCAAAATTTTCTAAACACTCTTTGTCACAATCAGAAGCAGCTTGCGCATGAAGAGCCGAGATAAAATAAAATAATACGGCGGTCAGAATTTTCATTATTTTTCATCCTTCAATTATTTGAAACGTAATTCATGTACATCTATGGATGTAACATTTCCTAGTTTAGGACAAGAGAGTGTTTAGTTTATCTTGGCTTAAATTATTCCTAATTAATTCCGGAACCCAAAATAACATTATTAACATCGAGGTGTTAGAGTGAATCTTTAAAATTTATTCTGAGACTGTATCCGCACAATCATATGTAGGGCTAAGTGCTGATTTTCGGCGCATCTTATTAAAGATAAGGCGGTGTCTATAAACGTGGTAATAAACACATAAATAAATTATGTATATAGTAAATTCCTGGTACGTTGCTGCCACATCAGAAGAGCTGAAAGATAAACCTTTAGGACGTACGATTTGTGAACAAGAAATTGTATTTTTCCGAAATAGCTCAGGGGTCGTTGCTGCGGTTGAAGATTTTTGCCCACATCGAGGGCTGCCCTTATCTCTAGGTAAAGTAGAAGGCGACGTTTTGGTTTGTGGTTACCATGGCCTGTGTATGGGGCAGAGTGGTGAAACAGTAAGCATGCCTAAGCAGCAAGTTCATAATTTCCCATGTAATCGAACTTATCCTGTTATTGAGAAAGCTGGTTTTATCTGGGTTTGGCCTGGAGACTTTGAAAAAGCAAACATAGATCAACTGCCAGAGTTACATTGGGCAGATAATCCGGATTGGGCTTATGGCGGTGGTGTCTATCATGTTGCTGCCGATTATCGATTAATGATAGATAATCTTATGGACCTGAGCCATGAAAATTATGTGCACAGTTCAAGCATCGGACAAAAAGAAATTGATGAGCAGCCGGTGCATACCAAGCTGGAAGGTGATCAGGTTATTACAAGTCGGTTTATGGAAAGTGTTGAAGCCCCACCATTTTGGAAAATGGCTATGCGCCAAAAAGGTCTTGATGACAATGCCATTGTCGATCGTTGGCAAATCTGCCGTTTTCAAGCACCTAGTCAGGTCATGGTAGATGTAGGCGTAGCTTTAGCAGGTAATGGCGGTTTTGATGCCGATCTAAGTGTAAAAGCATATGCGGTTATAGTTGACTTTATTACACCTGAAACGCCAGACAGCCATTGGTATTTTTGGGGCTTGGCACGTACCTGGGGTGTTGCAGACTCAGTAATGACCAGCATCATAAAGGAAGGTCAGGGAGAAATATTCCAAGAAGATATGGACATTTTGGAACGTCAGCAACTGTCGTTATCTGCAAATCCAAAACGCAGACTGCTTTCTCTGGATATAGATGCGGGTGGAGCAATGTCGCGGCGACTGATCCAAAAGCATATTAAAAAAGAACAAACAGAGTGAAGCATAAAAGAGAGTTGTCACACGCTAAATTTTCAAAGCATTACTATCAGATAATGCAATGATTGATAAGATTCTGAAATCAGCCATTGCAGACCTTTCCCACCCAATCCTGTTCCAATAACGTGGTTTAAAACCAGACTGGCTTACTTGAAGCAGGGCTTCTATACTTTAGGCTTTATACTGGAAAGCCGAGTTGGATAAGGAGTTGGATAAGTAAGCATGAATTTCAGATTTAAACGCATCCAGACTCGCCTGCTTTTTTTCCTGTTCAGCCTGCTCTTACTCGTTCTCGGGCCGGTCTATATTCTGGTTAACAGCCAAAACTTTGAAAATGCGTTGACAGTTATAAGCTCTGACCTTGAAATTGGAGCAGCAAATTTTGATGCCACCATTTCTCGCAGAAATGAATCGTTAGCAATTGCAGCGGATGCCTTGTCTGCCGATTTTGCTTTCAAACAAGTCTATGCGACGAATGACCATGCGACAATTCTGTCTGCTATGGAAAACCTTTTATACCGTGTCGATAATGCAGATTTTATGGTGCTGATTGCTAATAATAATCTGATTATTGCTGATACAAAGCAACCCGCTGTTGAAGGCGAAGCTCCAACCTGGATTAACCTGATAGAGCAGGCTCGGGAGCTGGATAGGCAAGGTGAATATCCTGAAGCGGCGGGCATAGTGGTTATTGATGAGCAGCCTTATCATCTGACAGTGTTACCTTTCCTAAATCCAGATATTGAAGCCTGGGTTGCCATGGGTTTTGCAATTGATCAGGCTTTTACCCAAGAGTTTAAAGATTCGATATCGGCAGATGTTACGGTGCTTTTTAAAAGTGAAGGCGGGCTATGGCAGAGTAATGCTTCGACTGTATCAAGTGTTGTCAAAAATGAAGTGTTGTCGAGATTCAGCTTAATGAATATGGATTTTGATCAGACCAATGTTAGTACCTTTGCTGGAGAAGAATTCGTGAGTTTGGCGCAACCTATTGTTGCTGGCACTGATTCAGTCTATGTGCTCTTACAACGTTCTTTATCGGAACAATTAGCGCCCTATGAAGCGTTAAGTAGAACCTTGCTGACAATTTTTGCATTGGGTTTCGTCGCGCTTATTGTTGGCGTGCTTTTTATATCTCGAACAGTAACCAGGCCTGTGCTTGAACTTGTCAGTGGCGCTAAACGTATTGAAGCCGGTGAATACCAGCAAAAAGTCATCGTCGAAAATGAAGATGAAATTGGTCAGTTGGCGACGGCCTTCAATGGCATGGCAGAAGGTTTGGCAGAAAAAGAAAAAATTAGAAGTTTACTTGGCAAGGTTGTTTCAAAGGAAATTGCCGATGAATTATTAAGCAAGGATATTGAACTCGGAGGTGAGGAGCGTGAAGTGACCATATTGTTTTCGGACATAAGGGGTTTCACAACTTTATGTGAAGGCAAATCACCGCAAGATATTCTGAGTTTGCTGAATGAATATTTTTCGGCAATTACAAAAGTTATTGAAGCACATGGCGGTGTGGTTGATAAATTTATTGGGGATGCCGTAATGGCACTGTTTGGCGCGCCTTTAGTTCAAACTAATGCCGCATCCAACGCAGTTGCCGCAGGATTGGATATGCTCAATGCGCTGGAAGGTGTTAATCAGCGCTTTGCAGCTAGAGGTATTGCAGCTTTAGATATCGGGATTGGTATTAATACGGGCAGAGTTGTTTTGGGAAACATGGGCTCAGAGTCCCGTCTTAACTACACGGCAATTGGTGATGGCGTGAATATTGCCTCGCGTATTGAAGGCTTATGCAAGGAAAAGGGGGCGGCATTGATAGTCAGCGAATCGACCATGTCCCAGGCTCCTGAGTTTTCTTATCAGGAGCTGGGAGAAGTATTAGTCAAAGGTAAACGAGAGAGTTTAAAAATTTACCAGCCAGGGTTAGTTACAAAACAGTCTTGAGGGTTCCATTTTGAGTCATCAGCTTCTTTTTTGAAGTTTCTACTAACAACATAGGGCTGACTCAAATAAACCGGATCATCAACAATAACCACATCAATTAACCAGGTGCTGCCATCGGCAATCTGGATAACATCGAAGTATTCTGTAACAGTAGCCTGATCGCTGTGGGGTATGCCATTTTTCCGCAAATAACCAGGAATAAGGTTGCCCGTGTGAGCTTCCATGAAGCTGGGAGGCTGATTTACCTGGTTAATTCCCAAGCCAAATTGCCGGGGTGTTTGGGTAAAGGGGCCTGACCAGTGTGCGACTGTATGGCCCTGCCTGGAGGGAGCACCAGCAGGAATTGAATCACCAAAATGGAAATACCGTGTTTGCATGCCGGAATCAATTTCCATCTTCAAGGTTAGATCATCTTCCCAGCTGATTCTCAATCTACTAGGTTCGTTCATAATGGCTGCAGCGCCATAGGCCCTACACTCATTACCAACATCCATTTCAGGGCGCCATTCCATAGCAATGTCCTTGGCCGCCTGGTTTTCCGGGATACTGGACGTATCACCAATTAAAGGCGTGACCATGCGTGTTGGCCAATCTTCTGTAATGATGGCAACCCAGGTGCCCGTGAGATCAATAGGTGCACTAATTTGACCTGGAGGAGGTGGTGGTGGAGGGCCAGGCGGCCGAGGTTGGGCAATAGAGGCATTAATATTAAAGCCAAATACGGTGATTACTAGAAAGCATAAGCGTTGTATAAAAGTTTTCATAGTCGTTGGTCCTTATTCTTTAGTCAGGCTTTGATAGATAGCAGTGATGAATTCTTCGTTGCTTGGGCCACCACGGTGTCCGCCGTATTCTGTGTCGTAATCAAAAGATGGCCGTTCTGCCAGAACCTGCCTAAGGCTCAGGTTTCTGTCAACCATGTCTTGAATGCGGTCTCTAATGATATAAATCATATTCCGATATTCGACAATATCAATTTCATCCCCAATACGGCCATGCCCAGGCACTACATAAGTGCCGCCTTCAGCAAATAGATTTGGCACCATGAGTTCAAGTATGAAATTAAGCGCATCAATTTCTCCATCAACAC
>NVWI01000005.1:0-62869 GCA_002746215.1 SAR86 cluster bacterium | reverse complement strand
GCTCAACATCGAGGTCTGGATATTGACCTGGGATATAAATATCCCCAGTGCTGATAACATCTGACCCTCTGAAATAAATAATGCTGTCGCCATCTGTATGGGCATTAGGCATGTGATAAATAACTATTCCTTCACCGTTGGCATAAAAATCTTTAGTGTCAGTATAGTAGGTGGTCGTCAGGGTAAGGCTGGGAATGTTATGTTCTGTCAGATAAAAACGGTTAAGCAGGTTTTCATGACCAATAATGGTGACACCACCTGAGGACCCTCCGGCAGCCACGACACTTTCTCTAGGTGGACCAAAGGAGAACAGGCCTATTCCAGCCTCATCGCCCATGGTGTTGATGATGTCATTGCCGGCTATATGTTGTTGGTCAAGTGCGGTATTAATGACGTATCTGGCAGGACGATCAGATATCTCTCTGATTAATGCCATCATTTCAGGGATATGCTCTGGGTCTGGCGTATCAACAAAGACCAGAGAATCATCTCCGATTTGGATAGATACGTTTACTCCTGCGCCTGAGAGCATATAAATATTACCTTGCACATGCAGAAGTTGTAAATCTTGAGCATAAAGTGCTGAAGAACCAAGCAACAGGGATAAAGATAAAATCCTGATACCTGTGGAAATAGTAAAAAACTTGCTGATTGACATTGATTTACTCCAATGTGTAAACATAAGTTGAAAAAGGGCTAAGCATCGCAATCTTCGTTAGTACAAAATTGCCTGTCACCAACAGGAGGCCCCATTTCTTCGCGAAATTCAGGATACAAAGTCTCTGCACCGCCGCGGACTCCCGACATGGGGAGATGGTAAATTTCGGCAAACTCGTCCAGATAAGGATTTTCGCCGGGCAGATAATTGGGAACCAGGTTGTCCGGATTAATCGGAACTTCGGTAGTGTACTCGCAGTTATTAAAGCCTCCACGCCGCGTGGGATCAAATTCAAAATCCTGGCTACGCAACATAGGTTCTGTCAAAAACACGGGATCATTTATCACGGTGATGACTGTTAGGTATTTGCCATGCAAGAGCCAATGTTCAGTGAAAGTGCGTTCGCTGCTGGCTGGCAGGCCATTACGTCTCAGATAGCTCTGTTTGAGGTGAGTGGTGGTGATGGTCAGCATGTTACCTTCCCAGACTCCAGTGGAAAATCCCTGAAATGTATGAGGCGCATCAACGGATGGATGCTGGCGTCCGTCGAGCCAAATGGTACGCTGCATATTATGGAAACCCATTCTGGTTTTGAATGCCACAGTTGCTTGAGTGCGCGGGTCGATATCACGCAATATGCGTAAATCTGCAAGGCCTCTCATGGCATAGTCTCCACCATGCTGACGACAAATATATTCAGTAACTATTGAAATACGGTTAGTGTCATAACTTTCTCCACGCATGCGGGCTGCATCATTTATAGGGATGCCTGAAAAGTCACCAAAGCCTGGGCCTGGTACTCGTTCAGGAGCATCTTCGTGGAATATAGGACGCCATTCGCCTGAGAAATCTATTTGCTGTGCGTTGGCTAACATGCTGAATATTAATATTATTGTGCATCCTAGCACCTTAGTCAGAGTGATACTTTTCATAATCCCCCCTGAGGATATTATTTAGTGATCTGCCGTTTATTTTTATATGAAGCGGACTGATTGTATGGTTTATTAAAAAATAAATACAAGTATTTATTGTGCAAAGAAAAAGAACGAAAGTAAGAATGGCAAAGATAAAAAAGGGTTTATACGAATTATAAAGGTTTCGAGAGCTCAACTTCAAAAGACCTTTCACCCCAAACAAACCCTGTGCCGACTCCTTGAGATATCTCTTCAACATTGCGTAAAAGGGGGCGACTTTTAACCAGTGTCGTATTGGCAACATAGGCAGTTGCTGGATTGGCTTCGCACAAAACTCAATATTATTAGCTTCACCTTCATAGTGAAAACTAAGATATAGCTGTGGAAAAGCAGTGCTATCAAGGGCCACGCTAACAAGTAGGCCTTTTTCATAGTACTTTTATGGTGCTTTTTAGAGTTCTCTACTAGGCTTATCTATTTAAATCATTAAAATGCTGGTCTAAGAGTTAGGTGAATTTTTAATCTAAAAGTTCAGGGTTACCCAGTGCTAGGCTATTAAGTAATATTTAGCTTAATGAGTTGTTCTTCAGGGGCGAGCAGTTGTTAGAAGTTAATGGAAATATAATAAGCCAACTCAGTGACGCTTGTGAGAAGTATGCTGAAAAGAAAGCCTATACTTCACTTGGACGAGATTTACGGTATCGAGAACTGAATGAATTAAGTGACTATCTAGCGGCTTATCTAAGACATCATACCGCCTTGAAAACGGGTGATCGGGTAGCTATTCAGCTGCCTAACATTTTGCAATATCCTATAGCCGTGTTTGCCGTATTGAAAGCTGGCATGATCATTGTTAATACCAATCCTGAATATTCAGAGGATGAACTCAAGCATCAATTAAAAGATTCGGGTGCTAAAGCGTTAATCGTTTTCTCTGCATGTGCAAAAACATTTTTGAATATTCAGGAACAAACATTTGTTGAAGAAGTGATTGTAACGAATATTGCAGATTTACATCCTCCTCTTAAGCGTTCAGTGATACATACATTAGCGCGTGTTGTTGGGGGTTATCATTCCTGTTTAGAATTTCCTGCTCTGCAAAAATATAGAAAAGCATTAACCTTAGGTAAGCAATCGCTTGATAAATATGATTTAAAACAGGCGCGTAGTATTCAAAACAGTATTCAAAACAGTATTCAAAATGATGAAGTTGCAATACTTCAATATACCGGAGGTACGACAGGACTATCCAAGGGCAGCATGTTGGCTCACCGCAATTTGTTAGCAAATTTTTTACAATTAAAGATGCACCTTGGCGAAGGTTGCCCGGAGGCTGGGGCGATAGTTGTCGCACCTTTGCCGCTTTATCATGTTTATGCTTTTACGGTGAATATTCTTTTTAGCCTTATGATGGGTTATCACAACATTTTGATAGTAAACCCGCGATTTATTTCATTATTTATTAGAGATCTTAAATCGCACAAAGTAAATATTTTCTGTGGTATTAATCCTTTATTTAAAAAGCTCTGTGAGCATCCAGAGTTTACCAAAGTAGATTTTTCAGAATTAAAAATCTGCACGTCTGGGGGTATGCCTTTAGCTAAAGATATCGCCGAGCGATGGAATGAAGTGACAGGCTGTAGAATTCTTGAAGGTTACGGTATGACAGAAACGTCCCCTCTAGTTGCCTGTAATAATTACCAGGACTATCAAATAGACAGTATTGGTAAAGCATTGCCCTTTACTGAATTAAAAATTATAGATGAGCATGGTAATGCTCTTGCACAAGGCTCAGAAGGGGAGCTTTGTGTGCGCGGGCCACAAGTGATGTTAGGTTATTGGAAGCAAGTAGTAGAGACCGTGGCGGTCTTGGATAAAGAAGGTTGGTTAAGAACAGGCGATATCGCAAGCATTGATGCAAACGGCAATTTAAAAATAATAGACCGGCTTAAAGATATGATTATTATTTCTGGATTTAATGTTTACCCTGTAGAAATTGAGAATGTTGTCAGTGCTTATTCAGGCGTAAAAGATGCTGTAGTCATCGGTGTTAAAAATGCAGAAGGGGTTGAGCAGGTGAAGTTAATTGTAGTTCCAGATAATCCATTGTTGGACAAAACTGCACTTTTAAACTACTGCAGAAGGAAGCTGGCTGCATATAAAATCCCGAAAATTGTTGAATTTAGAACATCACTACCGCTCTCCAATGTTGGCAAAATTTTAAAAAGAAAATTGCAAACTGAACTGACAGAGTCGCAAAAAAGCGTAGATTTAAAAAGATAATCAAAGCATGAAAATACAAGTTCGCAAAGCCTTCGTTTCTTCTAAGTCCGCACTCGACTTACATCCTGTGTTAGAAAAAATAATGCTAAGTAGAGGGGTGACTGATCTTACGGATTACTCTCTACCCTTGAGCGAGCTATATAAACCTGATCGCTTATTAAATATTGATGCCGCTGTGACATTGCTGCTCGATGCTTTAGAGCAGCAGAGTAAAATTCTTATTGTCGGCGATTTTGATGCTGACGGTGCAACTAGCACTGTTTTATTAAAACTCTGTCTGCACAAGTTTGGTTATAAGCATGTTGATTACCTGGTGCCCAATCGATTTGAATTTGGCTATGGTTTGACGCCAGAGATTGTTGAAGTAGCAAAACAAAGACAACCAGCGCTGATAATTACAGTCGATAATGGTATTGCCAGCATAGAGGGTGTTAACAGGGCAAAAGAACTTGGGATAAAGGTACTGGTAACTGATCACCATTTACCTGCTGCCAGCCTGCCGGCTGCAGATTGTATTTTAAACCCTAATCAGAATGGTTGCCCGTTTCCTTCCAAAGCGCTGGCGGGTGTTGGGGTGGTGTTTTATTTAATGCTGGCTTTACGTTCAAAGTTACGTGAGCAAAACTGGTTTGCCAGCAATGAAAGGTCAGAACCCAATATGATGCAATTTCTAGATTTAGTTGCATTGGGAACAGTTGCTGATGTTGTTCCTCTGGATAAAAATAACCGTTGCTTGGTTAAGCAAGGGGTTAAGTTAATTCGGACTGGTCGCTGCCGTGCGGGTATCAATGCACTTTTAGATATAGCCGGGAAAAATAAACAAAATATTAATGCTAGTGATTTGGGGTTTGTATTAGGGCCGCGCTTGAATGCTGCGGGGCGACTTGATGATATGAGTCTAGGTATTGAATGCTTGCTTACTGAAAATCCTCATACGGCTTACCAGTTAGCTCAACAACTGGACGACCTGAATAAGGATAGAAGAAGTATAGAGAAATCTATGCAAACACAGGCTTTACAAGTGTTGTCTGGCATAGAAATTTTAGAAAATGCACAAAAAGGCATATGTTTATTCAATGCTGAATGGCATCAAGGGGTAGTTGGTATTCTGGCATCTCGGCTTAAGGAGAAATTTCATAGGCCGGCAATAATTTTTGCCAGATCAACAGAAAATAAAGAAGAAATAAAAGGTTCAGCCCGCTCTATTCCTGGTTTACATATTCGTGACTTACTTGATCTTATTGCCACTAATAATCCTGGCTTACTGAGTAAATTTGGTGGGCATGCAATGGCCGCGGGCTTGAGTTTACGCTTACAAGATTTCCCGGTTTTTCAAAAAGCACTTGCCAAGGAATTGGAGAGTTTGGTAGATGACGCCATGCTTGAGCAGGTAGTTTACACAGATGGTAGTTTACCGGAGAACTGTCTAAACCTGGTATTTGCTGAACTTCTACAAGAAGCAGGCCCATGGGGGCAGCATTTCCCTGAGCCTGTATTTACTGGAAGCTTTGAGGTTTTAGAAGGAAGAGTTCTGAGTGATAAGCATCTCAAATTGCACTTGAAAGTTTCAGGCTCAGAACTCTTGATCGATGCAATTGCCTTTAATGTTGAAGCAGAGTTATTAGAGAACAAGCTGGATCAAATTGAAGTGCTTTATCGCTTGCAGGTGAATGAATTCAGAGGTCAACGTTCTGCTCAGTTGCTGGTCGAACATTTTATTCAGGCATAAAAAAGCCCCGTAAAGACGGGGCTTTTTCTCAATACGGCATTAACTGCCTAATGATTCGATATAGGCTGCAACGTCTTTAATGGCTTGATCAGTCGTTAAAATTTGTGCCATTGGCGCCATTTGCTGACCGTAGATGTCTCTAGAATCAGATCCACGAGCACCGGATTTAAAGTTCTGTAACTGGCGAATGGTATACCAGGCTTGCTGGCCAGCAATTCTTGGGCCATTTAATGCTTGCAGGCCTTCTCCATTAGGGCCATGGCAAGCGCTACAAACACCAAAAAGAAGACGTCCGGCGTCAATATCCTGAGCCAGCACATTGCCGGAAAAAATTGTTAAAAAGATGGTTGATGCTAAAGCCAGTTTTAACTTCATTGTTTGCTCCCAATTTCAAAAAACTATTTAAAGTACTTTATATAAAGATTTCCATAAGAACTCGCTCAAGAATTCTCTCTATAAAAACTATTTCATTTTTATTTGTAAGTTGATTGGATCATTATGTAATCAAAATACGGTGGTCATTGTAACAAATATTAGACTGTCAAAGTTAGCTTTAACTGCGTAATATGTGCACTTTTTCACATCGGCTCTGCTTAAGATCAAAGCCGAGTATCTTAGTATTTTAAAATGTTTGGTAAATTCAAAGATGACAATTAAATCAGATAAATGGATCCGCAAAATGGTAGAAAAAGAGGGCATGATTAGGCCTTTTGAACCTGGCCAGGTGCGTGAAATAGGCGGGAATAAGGTTATTTCCTACGGCACTTCCAGCTATGGCTATGATGTCCGTTGCGCCCGTGAATTTAAAATATTTACCAACGTGCATACCACTAATGTTGTTGATCCCAAAAATTTTGATGAATCCAGTTTTATCAGTATTAATGAGGATTATTGTATTATTCCGCCAAATTCATTTGCCTTGGCTAGAACCATTGAATACTTCCGTATTCCTTCTAATGTGTTAACGGTTTGCCTGGGTAAATCGACCTATGCGCGCTGTGGCATAATCGTTAATGTCACACCGCTGGAACCAGAGTGGGAAGGGCATGTAACCCTGGAGTTTTCTAACACGACGCCACTGCCGGCAAAAATATACGCGAATGAAGGTGTGGCTCAAATGTTGTTTTATGAGTCTGATGAGCAGTGTGAAGTGACGTATAAAGATAGACAAGGCAAGTATATGAAGCAGACTGGCGTTACTCCACCACGCTCATAGCTATTACGCTCATAAACACCTCGTTAAAGGCAAAATTTTATTCAGTCACTTACTTTAAAAGTAAGCTCTTTCGTGAAGTTTTACTTTTGCCTCGTCTTTATATCGCTCATAACGCTATGATTGATGCATGAAAATCCTTTTTTATTTCATACAACTACCTGCTTATCGCAGGATATAATGTTGCTGTTGAATAGTAGAGTGGCTGAACTTGCTGACTGTTAATAACCTATATTGTGAACGTGATGAACGGGTTCTGTTTCAGAACCTGGATTTTAGCGTTGCTGAGGGAGAAGCTTGGCAAATACAAGGGTCTAACGGTAGCGGTAAAACTACCTTACTGAGAATTTTATGTGGTTTAAATGATGAATTTACAGGTGAAATTCTATGGCGTGGCATAGAGCAACGCAAAGCCCGCCAAGATTTTAATCGTGAAGTTTTCTATCTTGGTCATGCGCCAGCAATCAATAAGGCGCTAACAGCCAAAGAAAATCTGAGTTGGTACTGTGCTTCTAGAGGTTTAACAAATACAGATCAGATTAAAACGGTGCTAAACAGTTTTAATCTTTATGGCTATGAAGATATGCCGTGCTATTTGATGTCAGCCGGTCAGCAGAGGCGAGTTAGTCTAGCGCGGATGTTGTTGAGCCAGGCAATGCTATGGATGTTAGATGAGCCTTTTACAGCGCTTGATAAGCAAGGCGTACTGGAATTGGAGGTCTTACTCAGTGAGCACGCCAAGACTGGAGGTTCAATAATTTTAACCACTCATCACAATTTGCAGATGGATTATCCACTGCAGTCAATTGATTTAGATGCTTTGGCAGGCTTGGTAGCAGCATGAGCATCATTAAAGCGACATTGCGACGTGAATTATTAATTGCTTTTCGCAGTCCCGGCGACATTATCAATCCTTTAATGTTTTTTGTTATTGCTGTGAGCCTGTTTCCACTCGGGGTTGGCGCGGATCAAGCATTTTTAAGTGAAATTGCCCCAGGCGTGGTTTGGGTGACAGCGTTGCTGGCAGTCATGCTATCAATGGATAGTCTGTTTCGAGCAGATTACGAAGATGGCTCACTGGAGCAATTATTATTAAGCCCGCAACCTTTATATTTTATAATTTTAGCTAAAGTCAGTAGTCATTGGTTGGTATCGGGCTTACCTCTGGTTATATTAGCGCCAGTTTTTGCCAGTATGTTGGCATTGCCTGAGGGCGGGATGTTCCCATTGGTAGCTGGCTTGTTAATCGGAACACCTATATTGACGCTGCTTGGCGCGGTTGGTATGGCTTTAACGGTAGGCCTTTCCAGGAGTGGTTTATTGCTGTCTGTGTTAATATTACCGCTTTACATTCCAGTGTTGGTTTTTGGTACTGGCATTGTAAATTCAGCGCTAAATAGCATAGATATTTCAGGCTTACTGGCACTATTGGGCGCTATGTTGGTATTGGCTTTGTGCCTTGCTCCTCTTGCAATAATTGCGGCTCTAAGAATTAGTGTGAGTTTATAAGTGTTATCAGGGTGTTGTTTATCTCCGTAAGTGAAGTGACAGGTTAAGTTTAATGTGGCAATGGTTTTTTAAATTAAGTTCTCCAAAGTGGTTCTATACCATTAGTGGGCAGTTGATGCCCTGGTTGGCCACGTTAACTACACTCTTGTTAGGTGTGGGCCTGGTTTGGGGCTTGGCATTTACACCACCAGATTATCAAATGGGTGAAAATTATCGAATTGCCTATATACATGTACCTTCTGCTGCAATTGCTATGGGTTGTTATTACATGATGGCCTGCATGGCCGCTGCTTTTTTAATCTGGCGTATAAAAATGGCAGATATGATCGCTAAAGCCTGTGCTCCTGTTGGTATGACTTTTACAGCTCTGGCTTTGTTCACCGGCTCTGTCTGGGGTATTCCAACCTGGGGAACCTGGTGGATTTGGGATGCCCGATTAACGTCAACGTTAATAATGTTGTTTTTATTTATAGGGGTGATGGCTCTGCGTTCTGCTTATGATTCAGAAGCGGCAGGCGCTAAGGCAACTGCTGTATTGACGCTGGTTGGTGTGGTGAATGTGCCGATCATTACTTATTCAGTTAAGTGGTGGAATACTTTGCACCAGGGCGCGAGCTCTTTGTCTTTGAGTAATACTGCGGCTAACCCTCCACAGATATGGGTTCCGGCATTTTTTGTGGGTTTTGGCTTGTTGGGTTTTTATTTGATCGCCATTATTTTACGTACGCGTAATGAAATACTAATGAGAGAGCGACGCACCGAATGGGTTGATGAAATTCTTAGTGCCAGTAAGAGTAAAGGGCAGGGCTTAAGTTAATGGGTGGTTTCAACAGCTTTAGCGAATTTTTAGCCATGGGTGGTTATGCTATTTATGTTTGGTCAGCTTATGCATTTTTTGTTGTCATACTTGTTTTTAATATTTGGCAACCTATGCTGGCCAGGAAAAAATACTTTAAGCTCTTATTAAGACGTGAGCAGGTACAACAAGAACGTGCTCAGGCTAAGCAAAAAAGGGAGGACATGACTAATGACAGCACCTCGTAAACAACGTATGGCGATTGTTGGTTTTATCGTAGCGGGTTCAGCAGTGGCTATCGGTTTAGTGCTGTTCGCTCTAAGTGAAGGTATTAATGTCTTCTACACGCCAACAGAGGTAGCTCAGGGCGCAGTGCCTACTGGTCAGAATTTTCGTATTGGCGGGATGGTGAAAACTGGCAGTCTACGTACAGGTGAACTGGAAGGTACTTTGGTTGAGTTTCTAACAACAGATTGTGCTATCGACATTCCTGTTTCTTTCACTGGGGTGTTGCCGGATTTATTTCGTGAAGGTCAAGGTGTCGTTGCCGATGGCTACATTGATAGTAATGGGGTTTTTCAGGCCTCCCAAATACTGGCTAAGCATGATGAAAATTATATGTCGGCTGAATCAGTAGCTGCTATGGAAGCCTCAGGAGCGACTTGTGATCCCTGAATTAGGAAATTTTTCTCTGATATTGGCTTTTTGTCTGGCCTCTCTGATGGTCGTCATCCCGATGGCGGGAGCAGTGACCAATAATCAGCTCTGGATGTCATTATGTCGCCCTTTAAGTTCAGGTATCTGGGTGTTTATGATCTTGAGTTTTGCTTGCCTGGCCTATGCCTTCCTGCAAGATGATTTTTCGGTTAATTATGTGGCCAGAAATTCAAATAGCCTTTTACCCGACCGCTATAAGTTTGCTGCCGTTTGGGGAGGGCATGAAGGTTCATTGTTACTTTGGGTGTTAATCCTTGCCAGTTGGTCTTATGCCGTAAGTCTATTCAGCAAAAACCTGCCGTTGGATATTTTAGCGCGAGTGTTGTCAGTGATGGGCATAATTACCGTTGGTTTTTTGCTTTTCATGCTACTGACCTCAAACCCCTTTGAGCGAACATTATTAAATACGCCACTTGATGGTGTCGATCTTAATCCCTTATTGCAAGACTTTGGTTTAATTGTTCATCCTCCATTTTTATATATGGGCTATGTTGGGTTTTCAGTGGCCTTTGCTTTTGCCATTGCTGCGCTTTTGAGTGGCAGGTTAGATGCAGCCTGGGCGCGCTGGACTCGCCCCTGGACCAATGCCGCCTGGGCCTTCCTCACGGTAGGCATTGCCCTGGGTAGCTGGTGGGCCTATTACGAGCTGGGTTGGGGTGGTTGGTGGTTTTGGGATCCAGTTGAAAATGTTTCTTTTATGCCTTGGCTGGTAGGCACCGCTTTGATTCATTCCTTAGCGGTAACTGAAAAAAGAGGTGTGTTTAAAAGCTGGACAGTATTATTAGCAATTGCCGCTTTTTCTTTAAGTCTACTAGGCGCATTTATTGTGCGTTCTGGTGTACTTACCTCGGTTCATGCTTTTGCCGTTGATCCGGCAAGAGGGATGGTGTTGTTGACAATAATGCTGATTGTTATTGGTGCTTCACTTCTACTTTATGCGATACGTGCGCCAGTGGTTAAGGGTTCGGCATCATATACCTTAACTTCCCGGGAAGTGTTTCTACTGATTAATAATATTATTTTAGTGGTGGCGACGGCGGCGGTATTACTGGGAACGTTATACCCACTGATTCACGAAGCAATTTATGGTGAGGCCAACCGTGTTTCAATTGGGCCTCCTTATTTTAATACGATTTTTGTGCCTTTAATGGGCTTGTTAGCCTTTGTTTTAGGAGTGGGGACTTTCTCACGCTGGAAAAAAACATCAGTGAGTTACTTGAAACAACAACTTTCTAAAATATTAATTGCGAGCCTTGCCTTCGGTATTATTATCCCGGTAGTTGTCACCTCTGAAGTTAATATTTCGGCTATTGTGGCTGTGGTTTTGGCCTTATGGATCGTATTTGCAAGCGCAAAAGATATTTTTGATAAAACCTCAAATAAACAGAATTTCATCAAAGGTTTAAAAGCGCTGAGCTTGAGCTATTACGGCATGCAGCTTGCACATTTGGGTATGGCAGTGACTATTCTGGGTATATGTCTGACTAGCCATTACAGTGTAGAAAGGGATGTTCGGCTAGCGCCTGGAGAGTCTGAAATCATTGGCGATTATGAATTTATTTTTGAAGGAGCAACACTGGTGCAGGGGCCAAATTATCAGGCTGACCGTGCCGTTATTAGAGTGCTTAGAAAGGGTGAAGAATATATAACTCTGGAGCCGGAGAAGCGTTTATATTTTGCTACTGGCGCTGTACAGACTGAGGCAGGAATAAATGTTGGATTATTCAGAGATTTATTCACGGCATTGGGCGATGAAAGAGGTGGTGGCAGTTGGGTCGTCCGCATTCACTATAAACCTTTTGTACTCTGGATATGGTTAGGGGCTTTTTTAATGGCTTTTGGAGGTATATTAGCTGTTATGGATAAACGCTACCGTAGCAAAAAAACTGTTGCGCAAGCTGAACTTGTAAACAGCGCTAATGTTAACTCCACGCCAAAATTAGCGACGGAGACTTGATGAATAAGCGTGTCTTGTTATTAATTCCCGGTGTATTTTTTATCTTAATGATTGGGCTTTTACTTTTCGGTTTGGGTCGAGATCCGAATATGGTGCCTTCTGCTCTGGTGAACCGTCCTCTGCCTGAATTTTCTTTGCCAGACCTTGTTAATACTGATGTAGTCATTGCCTCGCAAGATTTAACGGGCGGCGGTGTTCTTATCATTAACTTTTGGGCGACCTGGTGTCCACCTTGCCATATAGAACATCCTTACCTGGTAGAAATAAGTGAACGGGAACAAGATCTCACTTTTATTGGTGTGAATTATAAAGATGACTTAGAGGACGCTCGTCTTTTTCTGGAAGAGAAGGGGACACCTTTTGAAAAAGTTATTGTCGATCTGGATGGTAGCCTTGGCATAGATTTCGGTCTGGCGGGTGCGCCGGAAACGTTTATTGTCGATAGCTTCGGCATGATTCGTTACCGCCATGTTGGGGTGATTAATCATCAAATTTGGCAAGAAACTTTTGAACCTGTTATCTCGCGTATTAAGTAAGATGCGTAATTTTTCTCTCTTCTGCTTGCTGTTTTTCTCCTGTGTTTTTTCCGTCAATGCAGCAATAGAAGTTTACCAATTCGATGATGAGTCGCAAGAAGAACGCTTCAATACCTTGATTGATCAGTTACGTTGCCCCATGTGTTTGAATTCTAATTTGTCTGGGTCTGATGCGCCAATAGCGGCTGATTTGCGGGCTGAAATTCATAAGCAGATACTCGATGGCCGTTCTAATGTGCAAATCATTGATTTTTTGACGCAACGCTACGGAGATTTTATTAATTACCGTCCACCTTTAAACCCTGGGACATATTTGCTTTGGTTTGGGCCTTTAATTTTATTGCTAACGGGTTTAGTGATTGTATGGCGAATAGGCAGGAGTAGTCAGAAACTAAGTGTGAGTAAATTAACTACTGAAGAACAAGAAAAACTAGATAATATTCTTGCAGATAAAAAGTAAGACAATAGGATTATATTAACTTTAACTAATGACTGTGCTCACACCTTATATTTTATTATTAATGCTGGCTGCTACATTGTTTGTACTGGTACCTGTCTTACGCTTTCGACATCAGAAAATGAGTCAGCAAAGTGACGCAAGAGAGCAGAAAAACATCGAACTGTTCCAACAAAACATCTCTGAACTCGAAAACAATCTAGCTGATAATTTAATTACACAGGATGAGCATGAAAAATTAAAACTAGAGTTTGAAAGAAACTTTCTGAATGATATGGAAAGCGGGAAAGCCAGTAAGAAAAAATCTGCATCTTCTTATACCAAGCTTGCGCCTTTAGTCTTAATGTTTTTTATTCCGATAGGCAGTTTCTTGTTCTATCGCAGTATTGGTTCTGGACCTGAATTGGTATTACCGGAATTAATTGAGCGGCTTAATAGTTCTGATTCGGTAGATGAGCAACTAGTATCGTTGACTGAAATTGCTGAGGTGCTGAATCAACGCTTTCAGCGCCGCAGTGACGATGTTCAAACCGGTTACACGCTTGGCACACTGTATATTTCTTTGGAAGAATATGCTGATGCGATCAGAGTCTTTTCTCAATTGTCAGAGGGGATGGAGCCGAATATAGATAAAGCGACCGTGCTTGGACAGCTGGCTCAGTCTCAGTACTTGTTGGCAGATTCAACGATTACCCCAACAGCGCAGAAGACTATCGATGAAGCGCTTCTACTCAACTCAAATGAACAAGCTATTATGAGTATTCTGGCGGTTGAAGCATTATTGGGGGATGACCTTGCCGGAGCCGCGAGTTATTGGCGTCGGCAAATTTCACAACTGCCCGTGGGTAGTGCGCAGATCGCACAATTAAATGAACGCATTGCCACAATAGAATCATTTCTAGGTGAGGATCAGCTGGATGCTGCTCAGAATGGTTACACAGTTACAGTTAGGGTTAGTATTGATGAATCAATACGTGATCAAATTGACCCTGAAATGCGAGTATTTGTGTTTGCTCGTAGTGAGAGTGTGCAATTTCCGTTGGCAGCAAGAGAATATGCACTGGCTGATTTGCCGCTTGATGTAATATTGGATGACAGTATGGCAATGATGCCGCAATTTACTCTTTCAACAGTAGAAACTGTTTTTGTTGGAGCAACAATAGCGAGAACTGCCACTGCTGATACTGGAGGGTTCCGTGTTCAATCAGAGTCTTTTATACTCGCTGAGCAAGAAGGCCCGATAGACCTGCTGGTAATTGACCCAGTTCCTTAAGCTAATTTCCTTAAAGCATTAATCAAGAGAATATTTTGTGGCGGATTTATCTGCATTGCGCTCGCTTTTTTCTAATAGAAATTTTGCCATTTATGTCAGTGCCAACATTATTTCCCTGATTGGTTTCTGGATGCAAAGGTTGGCGATAAGCTGGCTCACATGGGAACTAACGGGTTCAGAATTTTGGGTTGGTGCCGTTGCCTTTGCGGAGCTGGCACCGCTGTTAATTATTAGTCCGATCTTTGGCGTGTGGGCAGACCGTTTCAACAGGAAGTTATTAACGGTCATTTGTCAGTCAGCTATGATGCTGCAATCGTTTGTTTTGTTTATGTTGATAATGCTGGATGTAATCAACATTGAAATCTTATTTATTTTCGCCTTGTTTGACGGCATGCTGCAGGCCGCTCATCAACCTGTACGCTTATCAATTATTCCTAATTTAGTCGAGAGGAAGGATATTGTTTCCGCTTCTTCTTTTACGGCTGTCGTATTTAATGTTGCGCGTTTGGTGGGGCCGGCTCTGGCAGGAATAATAATTAGCGTATATGGTTCTGCTATTGCTGTACTTTGTAATGCTCTTACTTATATCCCAATTTTGTGTGCTTGGTCTTTTATAAAAATCCCTGTTAATAAAAGTTTGAATAAGAGTGACTCTATAATTAAAGGTATAAAGGAAGGAATTAGTTATGTAAAAAATATTCCAGCCCTAGGAAATATTTTTATTTTACAAACTATTCTTGCCTGTGGCATTCGGCCAGTAACACTTATGCTGGCCGCTTTTGTAGGCGCCGTTTACAAAGGTGGGGCAGATGAACTGGCTTTCTATACCGCAATGCTCGGGCTTGGTGCTGTGGCCGGAGGTATGTATGTAACTTTACGTGGCGGCACTCGGGGCTTAGTTAAAAGTATGTTGGTTAACAGTTTCGTCGCTATTATTGCCCTGGCGATTTTTGCTTGGGCAACACAGTTTTTGTTGGGTTTACTGATGATCTTTATTATTGGCTGGTCTATCACTTTAAGTTCTGTTTCCAGTCAAACCCTGGTGCAGAATAGTATTGATGATGAAATACGTGGCCGGGTATTAAGTCTTTGGGCTGCCCTTACTCGTGGGGCCACCGCTATTGGTGTTTTGTTAATAGGCGTGTTTGCAGATTATTTTGGTTTGTTCTGGCCTAATATTATCGCGGCGTTGATTTGCTTGATTGGCTTGGCTATTTTTTGGCGAAAGTCTCGGCAAATGCAGCTCTTCTTTGAAAGTTAAGTCTTTTATTGGCAACTCTTGGCTTGAAACTCACGCAGGAAATTTCTCAGATAGCTACGCCGAAGTAATACTGTAAGTGAAGGCACCTTGGCGAGCGAAATAGGGCTTACTCCGGCAATAAGACCAAGACTTCAAACTGAACCGTTAGTATTTTTCTAATGAAGAAAACTATTAATGTGTCAAAGAATAAATCGCA
The DNA here is from genome assembly GCA_002746215.1 of SAR86 cluster bacterium. GTDB lineage: Bacteria > Pseudomonadota > Gammaproteobacteria > Pseudomonadales > Pseudohongiellaceae > UBA5109. The sequence continues at coordinate 47,370 of NVWI01000005.1, read as the reverse complement.
TAATTCACGCCCAGTTGGATACCCAAGGCTGCATCTTGTTGGGGGTAACGAGGGTTATCCTGATGTTGCCAGGAATCTCCCATATCATTATTAAATGAGATAGCGATCATTACCCGGCCATTGTCATCCAGGATAGCTTTCCACTGAGGGTCTGCACCAGAAGGCCCGCCGCGGTATGGTACGCCTCGACCAGAGAGTGAACGCATATTGCTGATTTGTTTACGTTCGCTTAAATCATAAATAATAGTAAACACGGCATGTTGGTTTGGAAGATCCACTATAGCCCGGCCTGGGAAAACACGTCTAAGGCCGTTTACAAAACCTGACCATTCGTTTGTGCCAAAAAAACTGTCTGCGAGTAGGAAGCCGCCTTTGAGTAAATATTCTCTGAGCTTAGCCGCTTGGCCATCAGTTAAATCCCAACTGCCAGGCATGCCGACAATCAGAAAAGGCCAATTGAATATATCGTCACCATCATCCAAATTAACGGGTTGCTCAACTGAACGAACATTAATAGTCGTAAGACGTCTTAACAAGCGCGCGTAAGTTCTATCGCCAAGTGGGTAATCGACTGCCCAGTTGGTGCCTCCCATTCGCCAGTTTCCGCCGCCACCAAAAGCGCCTCCATAAGACGGGTACATCAGGCGCCCAACGACAAATTCTCCTGGTACTCTGTAATCATCAGGCAAAACGGCATAAGCATCAGCTTCCATGCTTTGTAAAACCCGGAATTCACGTTGCGCGTAGATATGAGGGCTGGATAGGCTGATGAGTAAAACCAGCACTATGATTAATTTGTTGTTGGTAAACCATGAAGACATGAGTTAGTTATATCAGATAAAAAGCAGATCATACAAGACGGATCGCTTCTTTCTTGTCAAGATTTAAGTTCATACAGTTAATTCATACTGAACATACTTGAAATTATTGTTTATAAAATAAGGCAAATGTGAAGTAAAAAAGGAATTGAAAAACACCATTTTTATTTGTATAGACTTTATTTTACGACACAGCTAAGCTGCGAATCTTTATATTTTCTTAATCAAATCTTAATACTTCAAATAAGAGTGGTTTTAACTTTTTTAGGGTAGGGACACGATGGCGCTTGATGAAAGTTTATCTACTGCGACAGCTACTGCGAGTGCTTTGCATCGCTTTAATCGTTATGAAATAAAATATTATTTACCTGAGTCCACCATTCCAGAATTTAGAGAAAGAGTTCAGGCGCGTATGGGTGTCGATGCTAACAAAAATGACAAATCCAGGCGCATTACCAGTTTGTATTATGATTCAAGCGATTTGAGGTGTTACTGGGAAAAAATTGAAGGGCTCAGGTTTCGGCGAAAATTACGAATTCGTGCTTATGGTGAACCGGAAAATATTAATGATGACACTATCGTGTTTGTAGAAATTAAACAAAGAGTCAACCGGGTTACTCAAAAGCGTCGGATTCCCTTGTCATACAGAGAAGCTAAAATTCTGTGTGACGAGCGTAAAGATCCTGAAAACCCTGCAGTTCAACAGGCTTTTATAAATGAAGTGCTCGTTTTTAGTGAGACCGCCAATCTGCAACCTACAGTCATCACGACCTATCATCGAGAAGCATTTGTCGGCATTGATGCTGATCTGGGTTTAAGAATCACCATGGATCACCGAGTTCAAGGCAGGGGTAACGATTTTAATTTAGGTACCAGTGCTGCTAATAAATTTATAATTCCACAACATATCTCAATTGTAGAAGTTAAAGCAAATGAGAGAGTTCCAACCTGGTTTACCGATCTTGCAGCAGAATTAAGTTTGGATGTTATTCGCGTATCAAAATATTGTAAAGCTATAGAAGCTGAATCAATAAAGGGTGAAATAGCCGAGAAAGCGGCCTCTTAAAAAATAAAACATTATCATTTTTTTGCAGGTTAATTTTTTAAATGTAAGTAATAAGGAGTATAAATAAATGAATTTCGATGTGGTCGATTTAACAGGTACTTTTAATACACTGGATATCATTCTGGTACTTTCTTTGTCGTTTGTGTTGTCGACTGTCGTTGGATTTGTTTACCGTGCTACACATCGAAATATTTCTTATAGCCAATCTTATGTGCAGACATTAATAGTTGTTGCAATGATCATCGCAGTATTGATGTTGGTGGTTGGTTCGAATATTGCGCGAGCATTTGCTCTGGTTGGTGCTTTTTCGGTTATTCGATTCCGTAACGCGTTAAAAGAAACACGGGATGTTGGCTTTATATTTTTGGTGATGGCTATAGGTATGGCTACAGGAACTCGATTTTATGCATTGGCAGTTGCTACGACAGTGTCGATTTGTGTGGTGATTCTTCTAATGACCAAACTCAATGCTTTTGCCAGCAATATTCAACGTCAAGTTGTTAAAGTGCATGTGCCTCCGGAAGGTGATTTCGATAAGTTAGTCGAAGATGTATTAATTAAATTGACTAAAAGCTTTGAGCTGGTCAGTACAGAATCAATTCGAAGTGGCGCGCTGATGGAGTTGTTTTATACTGTAGAAATGGACCGCGGGGTAGAGCCTCGTGATTTGGTCAATAAATTAACTGAAGTCAATACCGGTCAGCGTGTAACTGTTTTAAGTGGCTACGATCAGACAGATTTATAAGCTGAATTAAAGGTGGGGGTGTAGCATGGCGTTAAAACAAAACGTGAATAACACTATCCGACGTTCCTGGTGGAATAGATTACTACCAGTTTCGATTCGGCATAACGCGCGCCTTATTTTTGGCTCTGTGTTTGCCCTCATTGTCACAGGTGTACTTGTTGGGACTTTTCAAATTCGGCCCATTGTTTTTGCCAGTGCCAACGTACTGGATATTAGCAATGTTACGTTCAATGTAGCAGGCAATCAGGACTTTTTTGATACCAGTGTGCCGCATCGTCTTGAGCTGGCAATCAATGATATTGAATATCAGCAAATGGTTCGTGATTTTCAGGTCCTCGGAGAGAAATCCTGGGTTCTTGCAGATGCCACGATTGATGGTGTTTATATTCCTTCAGTAGGTATACGTCTAAAAGGTAATTCAACCTTATTTTCACTTGGGGGTGATGGGCCTATGGGGATGCAAGCTCGCTTTGGTGGGCTTGGAGAAATGATGCCGGGGATGGAAGAAATGGCGGATAATTTAGTTGGCGGCGCCAGTTTTGAAAACCCTTCTTCATTGCCATTATTACTGAGTTTTAATGAGTTTTTTCCTGGCCGAGCTTTTCAGGGTTATCCTGAACTTGCCATTCGACCCGCAAATGAAGGCAGCTCCAGTATGAATGAAGCGCTGGCTTTGCAGTTAATTGCAGATTCAGGACAGGTTTCACAGGATTTTAGCTGGGTTGAATTTAGCATTAACGACAGTGCTAGTGCGACAAGGCTTGTGATTGAAAACCCGAATCAACAATATGCCTATCGAATCAATCAGGGCCGCGGTGTCTTGTATAAATCCACCAGCGACAATGAATTTGAGTATAAAGGCGAAGATCTCACTAACTATGTGGATGATTTTGACCAGCTAAACGCCATCGGCAACATGGATATGGCGCCGGTTATAAATTTTTTGCGCTGGATAGATTCTGCCACTGATGAGGTCTTTGATGCAGAACTGGCAGAACGGCTGGATATACCCAGTTTTGCCAACTATGTGATCACTCAGGATTTATTGGGTAATTTTGATGATATGGCTGGTCCAGGGCGCAATTTCCTGTTTTGGTATAGCCTGGAGACATCAAAATTTACTGTGATCACCTGGGATATGAATCTAGCCCTTATTGGAAATAACCCCATGGCAGCGATGATGGGTGGTGGTCCTCCTCCCGGCATGGGTGGGCCAGGTATGGCGCCTCCAGGAAATGGCGGTGGATTTACTCCTCCCCCAGGTATGACGCCACCACCGGGCATGCCTTTTCCAATGCCAGAGGGCGACGAATTTAATATGTTAGACATGTTTGCCAATATGCGAGACATGATACCGGGCATGCCGACAATTGGTAATCAGTTGAAAGATCGATTTGTGGCGAGCGAGTTTTTTAGTGCTGAGATTGATATTGCCAGAGAAGAGTTGTCAACTCTATGGACTGTTGATTATACAAACAGAGTTATTGATAGGCTGAGTTTAGCTATCCCACCTTCGGCTAATCTCAATTCAGAACAAATTGCTCTGGATATTGAGCAGCTAAAGCAAAATATTAGCGCTATGCTAAGATGACCAAAAGCTTCCATTTGGAATCTATAAATAACTAAAGCAAATTGGCTGCAGTTTATGGGTCAGCGAAAAAACACCGTAACAATCCACCGTTCCTGGTGGAAACGTACTGTTCCGTTACGGGTCAGACATCATAGTCGATTGATATTTGGTTCTGTGTTCACCTTGGTTGTGATGGCTTTTGTGCTGGGTTCTTTTCGTATAGATCCCATCATTTTCACCCAGGAAAGCCAGGAGCAAAAAACTCATTCCCGCTTCAATATTATTGGCACTGTCGATTTATTTGATTTGAGTGTGCCGCATAACATTGAGCTAGGAATAAGGTCTGGGGATTATCAGCTTATGATTAACGATTATCAGCGCCAGGGATTAAAAACCTGGATTGCTGCTGATATCACTATTGATGGAACCTTGATTGAAAATGTTGGAGTGAGGTTAAAAGGTAATTCAACCTTAAGAGAATTAAGTGAGAATTCCCGTGGCTGGGGGCGACGAGGACAAATGAGTAATGCAACATTTGATAACCCTTCTACTTTGCCATTCGCGGTAAGTTTTGATAAATTCGAAGACGGGCTTGCGTACCAGGGAAGAGAAGAGTTAGCCATTCGACCCGCTAGAACTGGAGGTACGAATATTAATGAAGCCCTTACCTTGCAACTCATTGCAGATTCTGGACAAATATCTCAGGACTATATCTGGATTAACTTCAGCGTAAATGGTTACCCAGATGCCACACGCCTGGTCATTGAAAATCCGGATAGACGCTACGCTGAGGCAATTGGCTTAGGCAGTGGCGTGCTTTATAAATCCCGTAGTGACAACCGCTTTCGTTACCTTGGTGATGCACCTTTATTCTACGAATCTGATTTCGATCAGATTAATGCCAAGGCAACGCAAGATGTGACACCAGTCATTAATTTATTGAAGTGGTTGTCTGATGCCGATGCTGAAACGTTTGAAAAGGAATTGGCTAATTGGGTGGATATAGATAGCTTTTCACGTTATGTAGCAACCCAGGATATAGTGCGGAATTTCGATGATATGTCTGGCCCTGGCCATAATTTTCTACTTTGGTATGATCTGGTTGATGAGAAATTCACAGTAATTAGCTGGGATATGAACTTAGCCTTGGGAGCAGGAAACTTTATGGGCGGTTTCGGTGGTTTTGGTTATGGCAGTGGCAATGTGTTAAAAGAAAGGTTTATGCGTAGTATATTCAGAGAAAATATCTCGCTTGCACGTGAAGAGCTGCTTAGCATTTGGACAGATAATAATCATGCAGTAAGAACGCTGGATCGATTAACAGAAGTAATCCCACTGTCTGATACTTTAAGCGAAGAACAATTCTTGATGGATGTCGCGCTAACGCGCAGAATCGTACAATTTCTTCGCTAAGCTTATCAATCAGTTTTAAAAGAGGAGTAGCAATTTTGGCAACCTGGATTGATGGTAAGGTCGTTGACAATATTCACTGGCATGAGAATTTATTTTCTTTAAAAGTTGAAGCGGAAATAGAACCGTTTACTGCTGGTCAATTCACTAGTTTGGCATTAGAGATTAATAATGAACAAGTTGCCCGACCTTATTCCTTTTTAAGCTCTCCGGGGCAACAACCATTAGAGTTTTTTTTCTATGTTGCCACCGACGGAGCGCTTTCTAATGCGCTGGTTAAGCTGAATGTTGGTGATAAAGTAATGCTTAAGCACAAGGCGAATGGGTTTTTCACTTTAGATGAAGTGCCAGCTTCTCGTGATTTGTGGATGATAGGTACAGGAACCGGTATTGCCCCATATTTTTCTATATTGGGTAGTAAAGAAGTTTGGCAAAGGTATGACAATATTGTATTGGTTGAGGGGGTTCGTAGTAGCAGAGACCTGCCCTATCAGAACTTAATTGAAAAATTTTCACAGGAGCACCCTGATAAATTTACATTTCAAGCTTTTGTCAGTCGGGAAGACTTTCCGAATGCGATAAAAAGCAGGATACCGGTTAGTCTGGGTGACGGTAGTCTTGAGGAAAAAGTTGGTTTAAAACTTAGTCCAGCTGACTCACAAGTCATGTTGTGTGGTAATCCTGACATGGTAAAAAGCAGTGTTGAATTGTTAAAAGGTCGAGGCTTTATTAAAAATCTACGTCGTAAACCGGGGCAGATTACAACTGAAAATTATTGGTAATAGGGTTATTCTTTATTACTAACAATCATTAACTATGCTAAAACTGCAACGCTTTTTATTTGCGCAAAAACTGCTTTGCCTTTTTCCAGTTTTAAATTATCTGCAGACTTTAAAGTAATCTTTGCTAATACTGGAAATTTGTTGATGAGCAAACGGACAGTAAGCAGAGCCTTATCTTCCGCATGCAGTTCATCAATAATTGCAGGAAAAATATTCAAAATACTTGTGTTCTTTTGTGCTTCAAGAGTAATGCTAATGTCCTGGGCGGCTAAACGTAGCCTAATTTTTCTGCCTGTATGGAATTTTTCACCAGGCACAATAAAAGTACCAAGGTCTGAAGATAAATAATTTAACTGAAAACTTTCGTCATATGTCTCTACTTCTGCAAATATTAATGACTCTGCCTGACGCCGATGAGCCAGTGATAGGTCTGAACGAGTGAGTAACTCACTGATAGGGCCCGATGCTTTAACAACGGCATCTTCAATAAAAATAAGCTGATCGGCTAATCTTGCAATTTCCTCGTTGGAATGACTGACATAGATAATCGGGATGTTCATCTCTTTATTTAAGTTTTCAATGTAAGGTAGTAGTTCATCTTTCTTTGCCTGATCAAGTGATGACAAAGGCTCGTCCATTAATAGTAGTTTAGGGCTAGCGGCTAAGGCCCTGGCAATCGCTACGCGTTGACGTTCACCGCCAGAAAGTAAGGTGGGTTTTCTGTTTAATAAAGTTTGAAGCTCTAATAAAGAAATTATTTTTTCTAAGGAAAACTTTCTTGCAGCTTCATCTGTTCTTTTATAGCCATATTCAATATTTTCTTTAACAGTCAAGTGTTCAAATAAACTGGATTCTTGAAAGACATAACCAATGGCTCGCTGATGTGGAGCAAGAAAGACGTTGTCATCTTGCCAGGTCTCATTGCCAACTTGCAATTTTGATCCTGCATGTTTTTCAAGGCCTGCAATAGCTCTTAATAATGATGTTTTGCCACAGCCAGAAACACCAAATATTGCAGTGATACTTTCTGCAGAAATATCAAAATTAAAATTCAGCAACTCTGCACGTGCTATCTTAAACCGAGCCGTGATTCTCATAAGCGGATAACCTTAAAACGCCCATTGAGTGCGTAAACAGCAATTAGCATTAAAAAAGATAATAGAACAAGGCTCGCAGATAATAAATGTGCATTAGCATATTCAAGCGCTTCAACGTGCTCATAAATGGCAATAGAAAGTACTTTAGTTTCGCCAGGGATATTCCCCCCAATCATTAAAACAACACCAAACTCTCCAAGAGTATGGGCAAAGCCCAATACAGTCGCTGTCAAGAAACCTTGACGGGCTAATGGTAAAGCAACGGTTATAAAGCGATCGAGCGGAGAAGCACCTAGCATTGCTGCAGCTTCTAAAGGTCTCTGACCGATATTATTAAATGCATCCTGTAAGGGTTGAACGACAAAGGGTATAGAGTAAAAAACTGAACCGATTACCAGGCCGGTAAAACTAAAAGCCAGGGGTTCAGCGCCAATCGATTGCATAAAGTAGCCAAGTGGCCCGTTGTTTCCCAGCATTAATAATAGATAAAAACCTAAGACTGTTGGCGGTAAGACGAGAGGCAAGGCAACAAGTGCTTCCAGAAAAAATTTAAAACGCCAACGACTTCGTGCCAGGAACCAGGCTAAAGGTGTGCCGAGAATTAATAAAATCAGGGTAGTCACAAAAGCTAGTTTTAGTGTTAAAAAGAATGCTGTTAAGTCGGCAGGGCTAAACATCAGGAATCGCTACTTAATATTTTTATCAAAAATGAATAGATGAATGGTAAGTGTGCTTGAGGCTTTGTGTCCAGTTATAAGATAAGGACGGTCAGTTATATTTCGCTAGAGCTTTTTCTTCCTGTATTATTACTACTCTCCTGTAAAAGCGACTTTATTGTATTTAGAGCGGAAATGAATGTCTGATATCACGACTGATCCTACAATTGACTCCACAACTGATCCCGCAATAGGGCTAATTGATAAACATGGGCGTCATATTGACTATGTACGCCTTTCATTGACAGATCGTTGTGATTTTCGTTGTGTTTATTGCATGTCAGAAGAAATGACCTTTTTGCCTCGAAATCAAATTTTAAGTCTGGAAGAAATTTATAAAGTCGCACAGGCTTTTACTGAATTAGGTGTCAATAAAATTCGTTTAACCGGTGGGGAGCCTCTGATCAGAAATAACGTCATGTCGCTGATCAAAGACATTGGCCAGTTACCTGGTTTGGATGAGCTGTTGTTGACGACGAATGGCTCACAATTAGAAAAACTGGCAGGACCCTTGCGAGAAGCAGGGGTAAACCGCATTAACATCAGTCTTGATAGTCTAAATGCTGAAAAGTTTAAGACAATGACACGTACAGGCAAGCTGAAACAAGTCTTGAAAGGAGTAGAAACTGCTGTTGCTGCTGGATTTGACAGTATCCGCCTGAATGCCGTGGTTTTGCGAGGCGTCAATGATCATGAAATTATTGATTTGCTGGAATACGCTATGGGTTTAGGGATAAACATTGCCTACATCGAAGAAATGCCTCTGGGGAATATTAATGACCATGAAAGACAGGACACGGTTTTTTCTAATGAAGAGGTTAAAGAACTTATCTTAGAACGTTATGCGATTAGCCCTATCGATATGAGTACTGCGGGCCCCTCACGTTACTATCAAGTTGAAGGGCAGCGTACTAAAGTGGGTTTCATCTCTCCGGTTAGTCATAATTTCTGTGAGAGCTGCAATCGTGTAAGAGTGACAGTAGAAGGGCGTCTGCTCCTCTGTTTAGGCAATGAATACTCAACAGACTTAAGGCAGTTACTTCGAGATCAGCCTGAAAACATAGAATTGTTAAAGCAAACTATTGTAAAATCTATGGATATCAAGCCCTTACGTCATTATTTTTATGATGAAGAGCAGCCGCAAATAGTAAGATTCATGAATATGACAGGAGGGTAACTGTGTCGAATAATAAAGCTCAAGCAGCTTTTGTGGCTTTAAATATTGCTGTTGTGACAGTGTCAGATACGCGTACTGAGGAAAACGATACTTCAGGAGGCTATTTACAAAAAGAGCTTACTAGTGCAGGACACCGCCTGGCGGAAAAGCATATTTGCAAAGATGATGTTTACCGTTTGCGTGCATTGATTGCAAACCTGGTGGCGGATACAAGCATTCATGCCATATTAGTTACCGGAGGGACAGGTTTTACTCGTAGGGATAATACTGTAGTAGCAATAAAACCCTTGTTTGATTCCAGCATTGATGGTTTTGGAGAATTATTCAGAGCTTTGTCCTATCAGGAAATTGGCTCCTCTACGATACAATCTAGAGCATTTGCGGGTCTTAGTAATGGTACCGTTGTCTTTTGTATGCCAGGCTCAACTGGGGCATGTAAGACAGCTTGGGAAGGCGTAATTGCTGAACAGCTGAATAGTCAGCATAGCCCCTGCAATTTTGTTGGCAGGATTACAGGTCATTAGATTAGGTAAAATAGTTAGGCAAAAAAGCCAGGCAAAAAAAAGCGCAGCCAAAAAAGAAGGGATAACTCATAGGCTGCGCGAATAATAATTTTTCTTAATTAGCAGCTGATAAAACAAGGGGGAAAGACTTTATCAACTGTGTCTTAATTTGGTTGGGGCTGTTAAGCGAGCGAAGCCCATAATGCTAATATTGGAACTACCAATACTGCTAGCGTACTTAGCGCTGACTTGATGTATTCCACTAATGTTTCTTTGTCTTCGATACTTATTCCTGCGTTGTTCATCACTAGGCTCCTTATAAGAATGTTGGATGATTTAATACGTTTCTTTTAAAAACGTGGCGCTATAGTAACACAAGTTTTCAGGTAAGGTAACACTATGTGTTGATATCTCACACATTTGCTTAGGTTGTTACTGTTTATTGTATGTTTTTCACATGAGCTAAGCTTTTTGAAGCCTTTTACCATGCGTATTTAGTAAGAATAATGTAATTTATAAAGTTTAGGTAACACATTTGGGTAAATATTTATAAATATCGGTTAAAATATATACAATATTTTATCAATCGTGAAAAAAGTGCTACCTGATTCACACTTTTGACTTATTGAGCAAAAGGTTAGCGCTTGCACGCTGTGAGAAGCCTTTCATAATGAATTCAGGGGTCCCAACAAAGAAAGATGGAGAATTTAATGCTGCAAGCGAGTGAGAGCTTGAAAGGAAAGGTTGTCGCAGTACCGGAAAGTCGACAATTATTGCTATTAAGTAAAATGCTGAGCAAGCGTGGGGCTGATGTTATGGCGGTTCCTATGGTGTCTATTCATGATGCTCCAGACCCTTTGCCGGTATTAAACTGGCTTAAGGGCTTTGTTCGAAACCCTCCTGATATTCTTATCCTATTAACAGGTGAGGGCCTCAGGCGTTTAATTAAGCTGGCAGAGCAGAACGGTTTAAAAAATGATTTCGTTATGGCGCTCAGCAGAGTCGATAAATTATGTCGAGGGCCTAAGCCTAATCAAGCATTACGCGAAATAGGGCTTGAAAGAGAGATTGATGCAATGGCGCCAACGACTGCTGGGGTTATTGCTAGTTTGGATAAGCTGGAATTGTCAGGTAAAAATATTGCGGTGCAGCTTTATGGTGAAGAACCCAATGTGAAACTGATTGCCTATTTGAAGCAGGCTGGTGGACAAGTGAGTGTGGTTGCTCCTTATGTTTATGCGAATAAGTTAGATGATGAAAAAGTTATAGACTTGATTTGGGCAATGCATAATGGAAAAGTTGATGTCATCGCCTTTAGCTCTCAACCCCAAGTTAATCGTTTGTTCAAAGTAGCCAAGCAGTATCAACTGGAAGGAGAACTCAGTATAGGCCTGAATAAGTGCCATGTGGCAGCTATGGGGCCTGTTGTGAGGGATGTATTAAATAATAAAGGTGTTACAGTAGAAATAATGCCAGCAAGGACTTTCTTTATGAAACCCTTGGTCACAGCCATAGCGAAGTTCTTGAACAAGCAGGTCTGATTGGCATTATAATAAGAAGCTTAAAATAAGAGCTTTGGCAAATTAAATAATCACTCGGGAAACTATCAATGAAATTAATAAAAATTTTAGGGGCTTTATTAATAAGCAGCACCATAGCCTTTAATTCATATGCACAAGAAAATGATCCAGCCGAGTTATATGCAGTTATAGAAACTGAGCATGGCACGCTGGAGTTTTTGCTGTATAAATCTGTAGCACCAATAACGGTAACGAATTTTGTTAATTTGGTGACCAGGGGTTATTACGACGGCTTAACCTTTCATCGTGTGATTGATGATTTTATGGCGCAAGGTGGGGATCCGTTTGGAGATGGTACCGGTGGGCCAGGTTATAATTTTGAAGATGAAATTCGCATGCGCCATAATCAGGATGGAATTTTATCGATGGCTAATTCTGGGCCTGATACTAATGGCAGCCAGTTTTTTATCACCCACGTTGCGACACCTCATTTGAATAGCCTGCATACAGTCTTCGGTAAAATTCATAGTGGCAGGGAGCTGATTAGACAAATCAGTCGTGACGATGCCATCATTTCAATAACAATAGAAGGTAATGCCAGAACCTTTCTGGAAAGACGGGCTGACAGGGTTTATCAGTGGAATGAGATACTGGATGAACGCTTCCCTAACCTAAAAGAAGCATTGATTGACTAAATTTATTGATTAAATTTACGGGCTAGGCGGAAGGTTTTTTGGACGTGTCTATTTCTTTGTCGTTATCCTCTTCCTGTAGGTAAGGATATAAGTAAAATGTTTGTCCGATAATAAAAAGGAAGATTAATCCCATACTGCCGAACACTTTAAAATCAACCCAGTATTCATGGAAAGTAAAAGCAACAAAAAGATTAACAGCGCCAAGAAACAGGAAAAAACAGGCCCAGGCAAAATTTAAGCGCCGCCAGGCGTGCTTAGGCATTTCAACGGCATGTTCCAACATTAACTGGGTGGCATTTTTTTTGGTAAAGAAATGGCTGCCAAGAAATATTGAAGCAAAAATCCAGTTAACCACGGGTGCTTTCCACTTAAGAATAGCTTCTTCACGGAAAATAATAGTGAAGGAACAAAAGAATAATACGGCAACAAGTGTTATTAGCTGAGTTCGCTCTAGCTTTTTATTGATTACAAAAAGAGCGCCATAAACCAAAATAGAACTGGCGACTAATGCTTCAGTCGCACTGAAGATGCCACCCAGATTATAAGTGAAGGAGCCGAGCTGTATCACTCGCTCTTCTATTTTGTAGACGACAAAAAAGATTATTAGTGGGATATAGTCAATTAATTGTTTCATGGCTGTATTCTAGAGGATATCGCTGAAAGTCGCTATCCCATGCTCGAGCTATGTTAATCTTGGTCGTTATCGATAAATATTCATCGGAATAGTAATCAAGCAGTACTCAAATGTCACAAGTCTTAAATATACACGCAGAAAACCCTCAGTTAAGGTTGGTAAGACAGGCTGTTGAAATAATCAAAGCCGGGGGGGTCATGATTTATCCGACAGATTCTGCCTATGCACTGGGTTGTCGTATAGGTAATAAAGCCGCTTTGCAAAAAATATCACAAATTCGACAATTTGATTCCAGGCATAATTTTACGCTGGTTTGTCGAGACCTCTCTGAGATCGCTCTATATGCAAAAGTGGATAACAGCGCATACCGTCTACTCAAAGCTTATACTCCTGGGGCTTACACTTTTATTTTGAGAGCGACTTCAGAAGTTCCACGTTTATTGATGCATCCAAAACGCAAAACTATTGGTATTCGAATCCCGAATCATCCTGTGGTGGATGCTTTATTAAGCGAATTGGATGAACCAATACTGAGTAGCACTTTGATCATGCCAGGCGAGGAGAATCCTCCTCATGAAATCGACGATATTAAGGGCGATCTGGGTCATGCTGTTGATTTGATTATTGATTCTGGGTTTTGTGGTCTTGAAGCGACAACAGTTGTCGATCTGGTTGAAGGCAGTCCCCGTCTTTTAAGAGCGGGTAAAGCTGATACTGCACCATTTCAAAACTAACCAGGATTTTGTTCAGAACTTGCCTCGATAGTTTACATTTTGAGCAGCATAAAATGATTTTTCCTAGTGATAAACCTGCCACGTAAACATAAAAACTCGTTATAATAAAAACTCTTAGTAGTTGGGGAACGAGATTGAGCTCAGTAGATTCGCAGCAGCGAGTATTATCAGGAATGCGTCCAACAGGACGCCTCCATTTAGGCCATTATCATGGCGTTATTAAAAATTGGATTAAACTACAGCATGAATATGAATGTTTTTTATTCGTGGCTGATTGGCATGCGTTGACGACGGATTATGCTAACCCACAAGCTATTGAAGCCCATGTCTGGGACATGGTGATTGATTGGCTTGCTGCAGGTGTTAGTCCAAATGCCGCGACACTGTTTATACAGTCGAGGGTGCCTGAACATGCAGAATTACATTTATTGCTTTCCATGATGACGCCTTTAGGTTGGCTTGAGCGAGTGCCAAGTTATAAGGATATGCAGGAAAACTTAAAAGAAAAGGAACTCGACACATACGGTTTTCTAGGTTATCCCTTATTGCAAAGTGCAGATATCTTAATTTATCGAGCGGGCGGAGTACCGGTTGGTGCGGATCAGGTTGCACATGTCGAATTAACGCGTGAGGTAGCACGTCGCTTTAATCATCTTTATGGCCGTGAACCCGATTTTGAAGTGTTAGCTAAAGCTGCAGTAARAAAGATGGGTAAAAAAGCCGCAAAACTCTATAGTGCGTTACGGAAAAGTTACCAAGAAGAAGGTGACCAAGAAGCTTTGTTAAAAGCCCAGGCTTTATTAAAAGAACAACAAAACATTACCCTAGGAGATCGTGAGCGTCTTTTTGGTTACGTTGAGGGCGTAGGGAAAATGATCTTGGCTGAACCTCAGGCTTTATTAACTCAAGCTGCAAAGATGCCTGGACTCGATGGTCGTAAAATGTCCAAGTCATATAACAACACCATAGGCCTGCGTGAAGACGATGATGACATTATGCGGAAATTAAAAACCATGCAAACCGACCCTGCCAGGGTGCGTTTATCTGACCCTGGCGATCCGGATAAGTGTCCAGTGTGGCAGTTCCATGAAGTTTATTCTAATGAGTCTACTCGTAATTGGGTACAGGAAGGTTGTCGTAGTGCCGGAATTGGCTGTTTGGAATGTAAGCAGCCGATCATTGATGCCGTTGTGGCAGAAGTAAAGCCTATTAAAGAAAAGGCTAAGCAATATGAAGAAAATCCCGCAACCGTAAGAGCAATTATTACTGAGGGAACAGAGAAAGCCCGTGAAGTTGCAAAAGAAACATTGAACGATGTACGCCAGGCCATGGGGCTTAATTACCGGTAATGCCGGTGAGGATGCGATGATTAGCGATGAGTGAAGATACCGAAACAGTTTTAGATGAGCGTGTCAGCCTTCTGCACCAAGCCAGGGAGCAGCATGAAGGTGAGCAAGCCGAGATGCCTTTTGCCTTTGTTGCTGGGCAAGCGGTCACTGACTTACCCAGAGATTTATACATTCCGCCTGATGCGCTTGAAGTTTTTCTTGAAGCTTTTGAAGGGCCGTTGGATTTACTGCTTTATCTGATCAGGCGCCAGAATATCGACATTCTGGATGTCAATGTTGCCGAGATTACTGAGCAATACATTGCCTATGTCGAATTAATGGAAGCCTCTCAATTTGAATTGGCGGCTGAATATCTGGTTATGGCCGCCATGTTGGCAGAAATAAAGTCACGATTTTTGTTACCGCGTATGGAAGAAGATGAGGAAGATGAAGAAGATCCCCGGGCGCAGCTCATCAGGCGTTTGCAGGAATATGAGCGTTATCGGGAGGCCGCTGAAAAAATTGATGAACTACCAAGGCATTATCGAGATTTTCATATGGCTTCTGCAGAAACCCCTGTATTAGAAAAGGAAGTGCCACTGCCTGAGATTGATTTGCAGGAAATTTTGATGGCCTTTGCTGACGTGTTACGTCGTTCTGATTTAAAAGAAAGTCATCATATACAACGGCAGGCGTTATCAACTCGTGAAAAAATGTCTCAAATATTATTACGTATTTCAGATAAAAAGTTTACGGCATTATCATCTTTAGTTTTAAAAGATGAGGGGAAATTAGGTGTTGTTGTAACTTTTCTGGCAGTGATGGAGTTAATTAAAGAATCGCTTGTAGAGTTAGTCCAAAGTGAACCTTTTGCACCGATTCATATCAAGGCAATAAGCACATGAATGACCTGGAAAAAATAAGACAAATTATTGAAGGCCTGCTACTTGCGGCTGGCAAACCCTTAACGCTTGATAAGATTGCAAGCCTCTTTACTGAGGAGGAGCTGCCTGAGCGTGAAGTGCTTAAAGCCGCTTTGGAGGAAATTGAAAAGAGCTGTGAAGGTCGTGGTTTTGAATTAAAGAAAGTTGCTTCTGGTTACCGCTTCCAAGTGCGTCAGGAGCTCAGTGATTGGGTTGGTCGTCTGTGGGAAGAAAGGCCGCAGCGTTATTCAAGAGCGCTACTGGAAACTATAGCAATAATAGCTTATCGACAGCCAATAACGCGTGGCGATATTGAGAAAATTCGTGGTGTAGCGGTAAGCTCAAGTATTGTTCGCACCTTATTGGAAAGAGATTGGGTCAGAGTAGTTGGGCATCGTGATGTCCCGGGACGTCCAGCTATGTATGCATCAACGCGAGAGTTTTTGGATTATTTTAATTTGCAGAATCTTGATGAATTACCGGCACTAACAGAAATTCGAGATATGGAAGACTTGAATCAGGAACTGACGCTTGATGAAGAAAAACCAGAAGGCAAGGTGATTGAATTTCCAAGCACAGTGGAAGATGATGAAGTAGCGGTAGCGGATGAAGAAGAACTCGCTGCTGCAGCAATTGGCACCCGCTCGATAGACGAAATTCTTGGTATAAAACAAGAGCCTGAAGACGGTGAAGAGGGCCAGGATGAAGCTTTTGAAGAGCCAGAAGGTATTGAAAATGAAACCGCTGAGGAATCTATAGTAGAGCAAGGTGAAGCAGTAGAAAGCACAGATAATGAAGATGAAGAATCTCTAGGCTGAATTAGCCGTAAATAATTAATTTCGTGAGAAATCAAGATAGGTTCAAAATGGATACAGTTTTAGACGAAAAGCTGCAAAAAGTGGTCGCTCGAGCGGGCTTCGGTTCTCGCCGACAGATGGAAAGCTGGATTCAGGCCGGCCGGATTAAAGTAAACGGTAAAATAGCCAGCCTTGGTGATCGAGTTAGTAGTGAAGATAAAATCACTGTCGATGGTAAAAAACTTTCTGCTAATACGGCTAAAGCAATTACCCAAAAGGTGTTAATTTATAACAAGCCCATTGGTGAAATCTGCTCTCGAAACGATCCGGAAGGGCGTCCATCTGTATTCGATAAATTACCTCACTTACAACATGCGCGCTGGGTAGCGGTAGGGCGATTAGATATAAATACCAGCGGACTTTTACTTTTTACGACTGATGGCGAGCTAGCCAATAACTTAATGCATCCTTCCATGCAGATTGAACGTGAATATGCGGTGAGAGTGATTGGAAAAGTAACGCAGGAAATGATTCAAATCATGCATAAAGGCGTTTTGTTAGAAGATGGTTTGGCTAAGTTTAGCGATATACAGTTTTTTTCCGGGAAGGGTTTAAACCAGTGGTACCACGTTGTCCTCATGGAAGGTAGAAACCGGGAAGTAAGACGCTTATGGGAATCTCAGGGTATAAAAGTCAGCCGTTTGAAGCGCGTTCGTTATGGTAATGTTTTTATTCCCAGTGTGATTAAAGTCGGGCAGCATCGTGAGCTGTCAGTCAATGACGTTAAAGATTTATATCAACTCGCAGATTTAAAATACAGGCCTGCTAAAACATCAAGGCAACGCATCAGCAAGAATTTAAATAAAAAACGCAAATAAAATAGTTTTCTATTTAGTACACATTCCAGAGAGAAGAAATACTTATGAAACTATACGGTAATTCCCCATCCCCTTTTGTTCGCCATTGCCGCATTGCCTTGATAGAAAGCGGCCTGGATTTTGAATTTTTGATTGATACTGATTATAAGCTCAGTCAGGAGCGGTCTCCGACACAAAAGATTCCCTTTCTGGAGTATGAGGGAAATGGTAAAAATAAAGTACTAACGGATTCCAGTTCCATCCTGCGTTATATTCGCGAGCGTGCAGGCCAGGTTTATTTGCCGACGGTAGAAGATATGAATAGTTTTTGTACAGTAAACACCTTAGTTGATACGCAAGTGAATTTGTTTTTGTTTAAAAAAGAAGGCTTTACGCCAGAAAATGTTAAGTACTTGCAGCGTCAACAAAACCGTATTCAAACCGGCTTGGCAGAGTTTGAAAATGCCGACCTGGCAAAGCAGGCGCCATGGAGTGACGTTGAATTAAGACTGGCCTGTTTTTTAGGCTGGGTGCGCTTTCGTAAACATTTTAGTCTTGATGCCTATCCGAAACTGGTGGCTTTTTTGGAGAGCATGGATGAGTATCCCCCTTTTAAGGAAACTCATCCAGTAGATGCCTGAAAAGCTATTATGCTTGTCAATCCCGTATTAAAAATTGGATAAAAATGCTCATCTGCTACGTGTAAAATGCGCTTTTTCCAATTTTCACTTTGTCTTGATTATGTTCATGACGCTTTTTTAACACCCTGCTATGAAGGAGGAAGAGCGCTTAGTTTTTATTGAGCGTCAAACTGTTTACCGTTTTCTTGCAAGCTACCATTACCCATCAGATATAAATAAGCTGGCATGATGTCTTCGGCTTTGGCGACCTTTTCAGGATTTTCACCTGGAAAGGCCTGGCTGCGCATTTTAGTGGCAGTAGAACCTGGATTTATCGTATTCACTCTAATTTTTGAGGTGTTTTCCAACTCTAGAAACAGCACTTGTGCCAAGGCTTCAGTGGCGGCCTTCGAGACTGAGTAAGCACCCCAATATGCATAGGGTTTACGACCTGCGCCGGAAGAGGTAAAGATGATTGAGGCATTTTCTGCCTCCTGCAACAAAGGTAGGCAGTATTTGCTGAGCGCGAACTGAGCATTCAGGTTGGTTTGTATCACTTGATTCCAGGTGTTAAGACTATAACTTTGGATTGGAGTTAGGGTGCCTAAAATAGACGCATTATTAAGTAAGCCATCCAGTCGGCCAAAATTAGCATGAATGCTGTTAACGAGCTCTTGATAGTTATCATCATTTGCACCAGCAAGATCAAAAGGTGTTATGGCTGCTTGCGGAGCTCCTGCTTTTTCTATTTCATCGTAAACCTGTTCCAGTTTTTCAACAGTACGCCCCAGCAAAATGACAGTGGCACCTTTGTGCGCATAGGCCAAGGCCGCAGCTTTACCAATGCCAGAACCCGCGCCACTGACTAAAATAATTTTGTCTTTTAATAAATCTGAAGGCGCTTGATAATCAAACATGTTCTATCCCGTTTTTTTATTTCTTAATCAAATAAGTAAGCTGCTATTTCCTGAGGGGTCTCAACAATTAAATCCGGCTTCCAATCTTCGAGTCGGATGTGTTCTGGGTAATAGCCCCAACGCACAGCGATGGTAAGAATATTGGCATTTTTCCCGGCATCAATATCGCGTTTATGATCGCCGACATAAATACACTCTTCAGGTTTGCAAGCGAGAGTCTCACACGCTAACAGCAGGCTTTCAGGAGAGGGTTTGCCCTGAGTAACCTGATCGGCACAAACAATAACAGCAGCATTTTTCATGGCTGAGAAGTTTTTTAGTAAAGGTGTTGTAAATCGAGTTGGTTTGTTTGTGACTATGCCCCACTGAAAGTTCTCAGCATTGATTCTACTTAAAAGTTCGGGGATGCCTTTGAATAATTCTGCTTCGGTGTCGGTGATCTTTATAGCGTATAAATCAAGTAATTCCTGCAGGTAATTATTAAAATTTCCATGTGCTTCATTGATGCCGAAGCCTAGTTTTATCAGCGCTCTGGCACCATCGGAAACGGTCTCTTGAACTTGTGCAGAAGAGACTTGATCGCTTCCATATTGTTGGAGTAGCTGATTGAGTACCTGGGTAAAATCTTTGGCAGTATCAAGCAAGGTGCCATCGAGATCAAAAAGAACGTGTTTGCTCACAAATTTCCTGAAGTTATTTAGGTTTTTCTAAATACATTAAATAATTAACATCAACATTGTTGGATAAGCGATATTTTTTAGTCAGTGGATTATAGGTCATGCCGGTTAAGGTGTTTAATTCCAGAGACGCATCGCGAGCCTTTTGCGCCAGTTCAGAAGGCTTAATAAATTTTTGATAGTCATGCGTGCCTTTGGGTAGCATCTGTAAAATATATTCGGCACCAAGAATGGCAAAGAGATAAGACTTGGGATTGCGGTTAATAGTCGAAAGAAATAGATGGCCGCCAGGCTTAAGCAAGGTGTGGCAAGCTTGCAATACAGACCCGGGGTCTGGCACATGCTCTAGCATTTCCAGGCATGTTACGACGTCATATTCGGCAGCATGTTCTTCTGCAAATTTTTCTGCTGAAGCTTGCTGGTAATTTATGTCCAGCTTGCTTTCCAGTAAGTGCAGCTTGGCAACAGACAGGGGGGATTTCCCCATATCAATGCCAGTAACTTGAGCAGCCCTGTGCGCCATTGCTTCAGCTAAAATTCCACCGCCGCAGCCGATATCTAACACTTTTTTAGCTGCCAGATTGACCTTGCTGTCAATAAACCCCATGCGCAGAGGGTTGATATCATGCAAGGGTTTAAACTCACTGTTGCGATCCCACCAACGTGAAGCTAATGCTTCAAATTTTGCTATCTCACTGTAATCGACATTGGCGTCAATTTTGTTATTCAAGGCATCATTCCTTACGTTTATGCTTTTATTTGTACTTTAGGCTGCCTGAATTTTTTCAGCCCATTGTTGTGCTTTATCTAAGAGCGTCTCTTTATTTACATTGAGTAATTTTCCATCTTCAACATTGAGTTGGCCCGCAACCCAAACATGACTGACTTGAGAGGCTTGTGCACTGTAAACCAACGTGGCGACAGGATCATATACAGGTATTGTATTTATTTGGTTTAAGTTTACGGCGGTAATATCTGCAAATTTCCCCGACTCGAGTGTGCCGATATGGTCATTCAAACCTATTTGTTTGGCGCCGTTTATTGTGGCCATTGCAAGCACATCCCATGCGGTTAAAGAACTGGCGTCTGCAGATGTGCCTTTGCCGGTTAAGGCAGCGAGACGCATTTCATTTAACATATTAAGTTCGTTATTACTGGCACCACTGTCGGTACCAAGAGCAACATTAACGCCAGCATCCAGTAATTGAGCCGTCGGACAAAACCCACTAGCCAGCTTTAMGTTTGAAGCTGGGCAGTGCACAACAGAGACCCCACTGTCAGCGAGCATGAGAATTTCTTCTTCAATAATCTGAGTCATATGCACACATTGTAAATTTGGAATCATCAGGCCTAAATCTTGTAAGCGTGAAAGGGGTCTAGTGCCATTTTTAGAAAGGGCTTCTTGAACTTCCTGAGCTGTTTCATGTACATGCATATGAATAGCGATATCTAATTCACTGGCTAAAGTAGCAATTTTTCGCAAAGGCTCATCAGAAATAGTATAAGGAGCATGCGGGCCGAATCCTACATAGATGTGCTCATTGTTTTTATAGTTGTCATGTAGCTCCATGGCTTTATGTATATATTCTTCCGGGTTTTGTGCCCAGACAGTTGGGAAATCGAGGACTGGTGAGGCAAGGTGAGCACGTATATTGTTCTTAATCGCTACCCTGGCAACAATATCTGGGAAAAAATACATATCAGTAAAAGTTGTTGTGCCAGCAAGCAACATTTCAGCAATGGCAAGTTCAGCGCCATCATTAACAAAATCTTCACTAACCCAAAGTCCTTCAGCCGGCCAGATTTTTTCTTCTAACCAGGCTTTTAACGGCATGTCATCAGCAAAACCACGGAATAAACTCATGGCTGCATGACCATGAGAATTGATCAAGCCTGGTATCACAATATGCTGATTTAGCTGATAGGTATTATTACTGAGGAAATTTTTTTTTGCTTCATTATTGGGCAGAATTTCTCGAATCATATTTTGCTGAATAATCAAGCTATGATTTTCAAGAATTAAGCCCTTATCTGTCATCGGAATTAGCCACTTTGTCTGGATAATTGAGTCGACTTCCTGACGGCTTTCAGAGGTTTGTTGCGGAGACATAAAAGGTTGATTTTTCATTGGTAATTAGGGTTTCTGCGAGTATACCGATTATTGCTCAAAGTAGGTACTTTCTCAGGGTGTTTCAAAGGCAGTTTTCACTGTCAGTTCAGGCTTAAAATATGCTAGAATTTGGCGCATTAATTTTGTTAATTTTTAATCAGCTATTAATCGACTAAGAGTCTCTCATGAAGTCTTAAATGGCGGATTAAATCAGGGAACAGAAAGTATTATATGTCAGATGATATTGATCAAAGTGAAGGTCAGAATGGCGGTCAGAATGGCGGTCAAATACAGTCAGTTACCATAGAAAGTGAAATGCGTCAGTCCTATCTGGATTACGCGATGAGCGTAATTGTAGGAAGGGCCTTGCCCGACGTTAGAGATGGGCTCAAACCCGTGCATAGACGCGTGTTGTTTGCGATGAAAGTGCTGTCTAACGATTACAATAAACCTTATAAAAAGTCTGCCCGTGTGGTTGGTGATGTTATCGGTAAATATCATCCACATGGAGATTCCGCTGTGTATGAAACTATTGTGCGTATGGCGCAGAACTTCTCCTTGCGTTATCCGCTGGTAGATGGACAAGGTAACTTTGGTTCTATTGATGGTGATTCTGCAGCAGCCATGCGTTATACCGAAATCCGCATGAAAAAAATGGCGCATGATTTACTCGCCGATTTAGATAAAGAAACCGTTAATTTCACTGAGAATTATGACGGTACAGAGCTAATCCCTGATGTCTTACCAACCCGTGTGCCAAATTTACTGATTAATGGTTCATCGGGTATTGCCGTTGGTATGGCGACTAATATTCCGCCACATAACCTTAGAGAAGTGGTCAGTGCTACGTTTGCTTTAATGGACAATCCTGATATCGAAGTTGATGAGTTAATGGAGCATATTCAGGGGCCAGATTTTCCCACTGCGGCTATCATTAATGGTCGTGCGGGCATTGTGCAGGCCTACCGTACAGGGCGTGGGAAGATTTATATGCGCTCTCGTGCAGTCATCGAAGAAAATGAAAAAACAGGCAGGCAAACCATTATCGTCAGCGAAATTCCTTATCAGCTGAACAAGTCGCGTCTGATTGAACGTATTGCTGAACTGGTTAAAGAAAAGAAACTTGAAGGTATCAGTGAGCTTAGAGATGAATCTGATAAAGATGGTTTGCGCATCGTTATCGAATTACGCAAAGGTGAAGTCGGCGAAGTCGTGCTAAACAATCTCTATGCTCAAACTCAGATGCAAATGGTGTTTGGCATTAACATGGTTGCCCTGGTTGACGGTCAGCCTAAGATTTTAAAATTAAAAGAAATTCTGCATGCTTTTATTCAACATCGGCGTGAAGTTGTTACTCGCCGTACGGTTTATTTATTACGTAAAGCCAGAGAAAAAGGCCATGTTCTTGAAGGCTTGGCGGTTGCACTGGCTAATATCGATGCGGTTATTGAGTTGATCAAGGCATCACCCAGCCCGGCAGAGGCTAAAGTAAAGCTATTAGAGTGCGCCTGGAATTCAGAAGGTGTGTTGGCTATGCTTGGAGACGCTGATCCGGATGCCTGTAGACCCGATAATTTAGATGAACAATACGGTCTAAAAGAAAAAGAATATTTCCTGTCTCCAGAACAAGCGCAGGCCATACTTGAATTAAGATTGCATCGCTTAACCGGGCTTGAGCAAGAAAAGCTGATCAATGACTATAAAGAATTATTAGAGCAAATTGCTGAGCATATGGAAATTCTGGCTAACAATAGCCGTCTACTGGAAGTTATTCGATCTGAATTACATGAAATAAACGAAAGTTATGGTGATGAGCGCCGAACTGAAATTCGGGATTCTCAGGAAGATCTGACTATCGAAGATTTAATTACGGAAGAAGATCGTGTGGTGACTATTTCTCAGACAGGCTACGCGAAGAGCCAGCCACTCTCGGATTATCAAGCTCAGCGCCGAGGAGGCCGAGGCAAAGCTGCTGCCACGGTCAAAGAAGAAGATTTTGTTGAGCACTTACTGGTAGCTAGCAGCCACGATACACTCTTGTGTTTCACTTCAACGGGTAAGGTGTTCTGGATTAAAGTGTTTCATATTCCTGTTGCTGGCAGAACGGCTCGAGGCAAACCTATTGTTAATATTTTGCCTTTGGAAGAAGGTGAAAACATCACCAGTCTGTTGCCAATCAGGGAATATGCGGAAGATGAATATGTTTTTATGGCGACCTCTAACGGTACTGTTAAGAAAGTAGCACTGACTAATTTTGCACGTCAACGCAGTGTGGGTTTACGTGCCATTGAGCTTGATGAAGGCGATACATTGGTTAAAACGGCTATCACTAATGGCGAGAAAGACGTCATGCTTTATAGTAGCTCGGGCAAAGTAACGCGCTTTAATGAGAGTAATGTTCGGGCCATGGGTAGAACGGCGCGTGGGGTCAGAGGAATTCGACTGGAAGAAGGCCATCACATGGTGGACATGATCATTCCTGAAGATAATGGACAAATACTTGCTGTTAGTGAGAATGGTTATGGCAAACGTACACCGGTTGAAGAATTTCCTTGTAAAGGACGAGGCGGCAAAGGCGTCATTGGTATAAAAGACAGTGAACGTAACGGAGCAATTGTTGGCGCCGTGCAGGTTTTCGAGGGTGATGAAATAATGTTGATCAGTGATAAAGGCACGCTGGTAAGAACCCGGACTAGTGAAGTTTCTTCTCAGGGCCGAAATACTCAAGGTGTACGCCTGATTAAATTAAAAGAAGGCGAAAGTCTGGTTGGTTTAGAGCGTATAGAAGAGCCTGAAGAGGAGCCTGAATATGATGAAGAGTCTGAAGGTGCGCCTAATGTCAGGAAAGAGCAGAATGATGATGCGGTAGATTCATCATCACCAGCAGAGGATTCTGAAGAAAATTCTGACGAGGGTTCTGCTGAAAATGAAGAAAGTCCACCAGCAGACGATGAATGATATTGAGACGGACCTGCCAGTTGCATACTTAGGTCCTGAAGGCACATATTCTCACAGTGCTCTTCGACAATATTTCGGTTCAGAACAATCCAGTCTGCCTTTAGCCACGATTGAAGATGTTTTTACAAGCGTTGCGATTGGGGATTGTGATTACGCTATAGTGCCGGTTGAAAATTCCACTGAAGGTTCAGTGACTGCTACGCTTGATTGTTTCAATAAAAGTTCTCTGATTATTTGTGGTGAAATTTCGCTACGCATAAAGCACGTGCTGTTAGGACTCACTCAATCAAATGCGCAATCAAGCGCACTATTAAATGTAGAAAACGTTCAAAAAATAGTTTCTCATCAACAGTCTTTAGGGCAATGCCGTAAGTGGCTGGATCAACATTTTCCAGGTGTTGCAAGAGTGCCTGTCAGCAGTAATGCTGAAGCGGCTCTTATCGCTTCACAAGAGCCGGGTGTGGCGGCTATTGCGAGTAGATCTGCCGCTGAAATATATCAACTTTCAATTTTGGCTCAGGATATAGAAGATACAGCCGATAACACGACTCGGTTTCTGGTAATCAGTAAGAATTTCCAGGCCCAGCCTAGCGCCAATAGTGCCAATGATAAGACTTCACTGATCGTAACTGTCTATAACGAGCCAGGTGCGTTATTTAAGGTGTTGGAGCCTTTAAAGCGTTTTTCGGTGAATATGAGTAAATTGGAATCCAGGCCGTCAGGTAAAGAAGCCTGGTCTTACAGTTTCTATATTGATGTGGACGGTCATCAAAAAGATTCAAATGTAGCCTCTGCTTTAACGGCGCTAAAACAACCAGAAATTGCTGTCAAAATTTTAGGTTCTTATCCGGTTTCAGGTTTGGTACATAACGAGCAAACGCGCGCGTTATCAGA
The DNA here is from genome assembly GCA_002746215.1 of SAR86 cluster bacterium. Classification (GTDB taxonomy): domain Bacteria; phylum Pseudomonadota; class Gammaproteobacteria; order Pseudomonadales; family Pseudohongiellaceae; genus UBA5109. The sequence continues at coordinate 21,822 of NVWI01000005.1, read as the reverse complement.
GCCGGTCCTGCTGGGTAAAAAAATAGTGATTATTGGCTTAGGTCTTATTGGCGGGTCGGTTGCCAGAGCATTGTCGGATAAAGGCTTAAGCGCTCAAATTTGGGCAGTTGGCAGAGATTTGGAGAGCCTGCAATATGCTCAAGACAAAGGCGTTATTGCGGGTTATAGCACTGAACTCGAATCAGCCTGCGCGGATGCGGATCTGATATTGATAGCAGTGCCGGGTTTAAGTGTTGCCTCGATAATGCAAGGTTTGGCTAAGCTGGTTAAAGATGACTGTGTGATTACTGATGTTGCGAGCGTTAAACAGTCGACTATAGATGCCGCAATAGATGCTTTTGGCACGCTGCCTTTAAACCTGGTGCCGGGTCATCCTATTGCAGGTTCTGAAAAAAGTGGTTTCCTGGCCGCTGACCCTGAGTTATTTGTACGAAGAAGGGTGATTTTGACACCCGTACCTGAAACCAATAAGGCAGCAATAGATTTGGTCAGTAGTCTGTGGCGTGAGCTCGGTGCTGAAGTTCTAGAGATGTCCGTTCAACAGCATGATGCGGTGTTGGCTGCTACCAGTCATTTGCCACACTTACTGGCATTTGCATTGGTAGATTCACTTTCTCAGCAGGGAACTAGTGATGAAATCTTCCGCTATGCCGCGGGTGGATTCAGGGATTTCACCCGAATTGCGGCGAGTGACCCCGATATGTGGAGAGATGTTTTTCTAAGTAATGCTGACGCTCTTTGTTCAATTCTTGAAGAGTTTGAAGCTGACCTGACGGTGTTTAAGCAGGCAATTAAAGCTGCTGATGCTGAGCAAATCATGAAAGTGTTACAACGAGCCAAACAATCCAGAGATAAATTTCCGATTAAATAATCATGAGCCTTAAACAAACATTTAAAGTGCAGCCTAAGGGCGCACTCCAGGGCAGCATACGCGTTCCTGGCGATAAATCCATTTCACACCGTGCCATCATCATGGGCGCTATTGCCGAAGGAACAACTCAGATCAAGGGTTTTCTGGAAGGTGAAGATAGCTTGGCTACGCTTGAAGCATTCAGAGCAATGGGTGTGACTATTAGTGAGCCCAATAATGGCAGCCTTAGGATTCAAGGCGTTGGCTTACATGGACTACAAGCACCACAGCAGCCGCTTGATATGGGGAATTCAGGTACTGCTATGCGATTGTTATGCGGGTTACTTGCTGCTCAGAAATTTTCTTCTGTGCTCGTGGGTGATGAATCTCTTTCGACCCGGCCAATGCAGAGAATTACTGACCCGCTCAAGACTATGGGTGCACAGATTGAACTGGAAGAGGGAGGGTTAGCGCCTATCAAAATCAGTCCAGCTCGGCTTAAAGCCATAAGCTATGATATGCCRGTTGCCAGTGCCCAAGTGAAGTCTTGTTTATTATTGGCGTCACTCTATATCAATGGAACGAGCACTATTGTTGAACCCGCACCTTGTCGTAATCATACTGAGTTGATGTTGCAGGGTTTTGCCTACCCGCTGCTTGAAATAAGTGGCTCTAAGGTAGAGCTGGGGGGTGGGGGTAGACTTAAAGCCTGCGATATTGATATCCCGGCGGATATAAGCTCGGCTGCATTTTTTCTGGTTGGAGCAAGTATAGCCCCAGGATCGGATCTTACCCTTGAACATGTCGGGATTAATCCTACTCGAGTTGGGGTTGTTAATATTTTACGTGCGATGGGAGCCAACATTGAATATTTAAGAGAATATGAGGTGGGTGGCGAAGCTGTTGCCGATATTAGAGTGCGTTATGCGCCCTTGCATGGCATCACGATTCCTGTCGATCAAGTACCTTTAGCTATTGATGAATTTCCTGCTTTATTTATTGCTGCTGCCTGTGCAGAAGGTACAACGACACTAAGTGGCGCAGAAGAATTAAAAGTAAAAGAAAGTGACCGTATTCAAGCGATGGCTGATGGTTTGAAAACGCTTGGCGTTAAACATCAAGTTACTCCTGATGGCATAATTATTACAGGCTCGGCCACTAGCCCCTTTATTAATGGTGGAGAAATTGACAGTAAAGGCGATCACCGCATTGCTATGGCTTTCACTATAGCTGGATTAGTTGCAGAGCGAGCTATTACGATACTGGATTGCAACAATGTAGCAACTTCTTTTCCTGGTTTCGCTGAGCTTGCACAAACAAGCGGCATTGATTTAAAGGTAAGTGAGTCATGATAGAGCTTATGGCAAACAAAGCGCCAGTTATTACTATCGATGGTCCCAGCGGTACTGGCAAAGGCACTATTGCGCATATGCTTGCCAAAGCATTAGGTTGGCATCTGCTAGATAGTGGTGCTCTGTACCGATTAGTTGCTGTCGGCGCTGAAAGAAAAAATATTTTATACAGCAATATCAATGAGTTAGTAAGTTTTACTTTAGGAATGGATGTGTGTTTTTCCCGATTATTTGAAGGCTCTATAGAGCTAAATAACGAAGAAGTATCTACGCTTATAAGGCAGGAAACCAGCGGGGAATTGGCTTCTCAAGTGGCAGCGATTCCAGAAATTCGTAAAGCGCTTGCAGAAAGACAGTTGGCATTTCGGCAGGCGCCGGGATTGGTTGCCGATGGACGCGATATGGGAACGGTCATTTTCCCTGATGCTAGGCAAAAATTCTTCCTCACCGCGTCACTTGATGAGCGGGGGCAAAGACGATATAAGCAGTTGATAAATAAGGGACTTGGTGTTAATCTGCGCGCCCTTTTGCAGGATATACAAGCTCGTGATGAGCGAGATTTACAACGCGCTATTTCACCACTGGTTCTTGCTGAAGATGCTTTACTAATCGATACCACGGAATTAAGTATTGATCAGGTGTTTGAAAAAGTACTGGCTGCTACCCAGCAGGCACTGCTTTAGACAGGTAGTAGAGAAAGATAAATAGAAAGTGTGTTTCATGTGCCAGTAAAAACTGAAACGTACTTAATTAGAACTGACCCATATTGGCTGGAATATGGCTTGATATGAAAACTGGCTTAGTCATAGTTTAGATACGACTTAGATATAGTTTTCTCTTATATAGGTAAAAAGATGAGCGAAAGTTTTGCAGAGTTATTTGAAGAAAGTTTAAAAGACATTCAAATGAAATCGGGTTCCATTGTTACGGGAATCATTATAGATATTGATTCAGACTGGGTAACAGTTCATGCAGGTCTGAAATCTGAAGGCGTCATTGCACGTCAAGAATTTTTAACTGATCAAGGCGAATTTACTCTAAAGGTTGGCGATGAAGTCAAAGTTGCCTTGGAGACTGTGGAAGATGGATTCGGTGAAACCAAATTATCTCGAGAAAAGGCTAAACGTGCTGAGACTTGGATGGTGCTGGAAAGTGCTATTGAGAATAATGAGCCTGTTATTGGAGTCATTAATGGCAAAGTTAAAGGTGGTTTTACTGTCGATGTAAACACTATACGGGCATTCTTGCCTGGTTCATTAGTAGATGTCCGCCCAGTGCGTGATGTTGATCATCTGATGTTTAAAGAACTCGAATTTAAATTAATTAAACTGGACCAGAAGCGTAATAACGTAGTGGTTTCTCGTCGCGCGGTGTTGGAGTCTGTGAACAGCGAAGAGCGTGATGAATTACTTGCTAGTCTGCAAGAAGGCCAGTCGGTTAAAGGTGTCGTGAAAAACCTTACAGATTATGGTGCCTTCGTTGATCTAGGTGGTGTTGATGGCTTGTTACATATCACCGATATGTCCTGGAAGCGTATCAAGCACCCGAGTGAAATCGTTGAAGTTGGTGCCGAAATAGACGTTAAAATATTGAAGTTTGATCGTGAACGTAATCGTGTTTCTCTGGGATTGAAGCAGCTTGGTGAAGATCCTTGGATTGAAATTAAGAAGCGCTATCCTGAAAACACCAAAGTTAAGGCTGTTGTTACTAACCTGACTGATTATGGTTGCTTTGCCGAACTTGAAGAAGGTGTTGAAGGGCTGGTTCACGTTTCTGAAATGGATTGGACTAACAAAAACATTCATCCTTCAAAATTGGTTAATCTGGGTGATGAAGTTGAAGTAATGATCCTTGATATTGACCAGGAACGTCGTCGTATTTCACTTGGCCTCAAGCAATGTCAGAAAAACCCTTGGGATGCCTTTGCAGAAACCTTCAAAAAAGGTGACAGAATCTCTGGCAACATTAAATCCATTACAGACTTCGGTATATTTATCGGGCTGGATGGAGAAATTGATGGCTTAGTTCATCTGTCAGATATTGCCTGGGAAGAACCTGGTGAGCAAGCGGTTCGTCAATATACTAAAGGCGATAAGATTGATACTGTGATTCTGTCTATTGACTCTGATAGGGAGCGTATTTCCTTAGGTATTAAACAGCTATCGGGTGACCCTTTTGCTGTCTATACAGATGAGCATGAGAAAGGCGCTATTGTCACTGGTATCGTGAGTTCAGTTGATACAAAAGAAGCTATTATAACGTTGGCAGAAGGTGTTGACGCGCTATTAAAAGCTGGAGATATCAGTCGTGAACGAGTTGAAGATGTGCGCACGGTGCTGAATGAAGGCGATGAAATTGAAGCTAAGATCGTTAATTTAGATCGCAAAAATAGAACAATTACTGTTTCTATAAAAGCCAAAGAAATTGCTGAAGAAAAAGACTCTGTTGCTGAGCATAATAAACAAACGTCTACTGCTGCCTCACCCGCGACAGTTGGAGATTTGATTAAAGCGCAAATGAATAAGGAATAAACAATAAACAATAGCGTCGATAGCTAAAGCAAAGCTGTAAATAGCAAACTGTTAAGGTAGCAATGTTATGACTAAATCGGAATTGATAGAACGAATAGCAGCAAAACAGACTCAATTATCGTTGAAAGATATTGAGTTAACAGTTAAGGCTATTATTTCTTATATGTCGGAATCTCTTGCAGAAGGAGGCCGCATTGAAATTCGTGGATTCGGTAGCTTTTCATTACATTATCGAGCGCCTCGTATTGGCAGAAACCCTAAAACCGGTGAAGCAGTAGATTTAAAAGGCAAGCATGTTCCGCATTTTAAAGCTGGTAAGGAATTAAGGGATCGTGTTAATGACAGTTTGCAAAGAGAAAGATCGTAAGATTAGTAAACTTCTTTGAAGCTAATAAAACGGCGGAACCTATAGCAGGAACCGCCGTTTTTTTTAACTTCATTTTTTTACTGTGTTTTTTTACTGTAGTTTTAGTATAAAGTGACAAGATGTCCAAAATAACTCGATTCATCGCTAGTTTATTTTTTTTGCTGGTCGTGCTGGCTGGTTTTATATTTGCTAGTAACAATAGTGTTGTGGTGCCGCTTTGGATTGGTATAGAGCTGGCTCCACAAAGCCTTGCCGTCTGGACTCTTTTAGCTTTTGCTTGGGGGGGCGTGCTGGGATTATTACTAGGCTATGGCCTGTTTCGTCGTATAAAAGCCCAATTTAAAATAAGTCAGCTGGAAGCTCTGCTCAAAAAATCTGAGGATAGCAATAGCGTCTTACCTTTAGTAAAAAAGCAGGGTATACAAAAAGGCAGAGAAAAGTAGGCCAGTTATGGAATTTGGAAATTTATTTCTATTGCTGTTGATGCTTATTGCCTTGGCCCTAGCTTGGTATTCAGGTTATAAGACGCAACTACGGGTGAAATATTTCCCGCATAAAAATGCTAATAAGGATTACTTTATTGGCCTGAACTACTTATTAAATGATGAACCTGATCAGTCAATTGACACCTTCATTTCTTCTCTTGAAGTAAATTCTAATACACTTGAAAGTCATCTGGCCTTAGGTGATCTGTTGAGGCGTCGAGGTAAGGTAGATGGCTCTATTGCTGTTTATCAAAAATTATTTGCTAATTCTCAGTTGAATCATGCTGAATTAAATCAGGTCAAACTTGGTTTAGTTAAAAGTTATGTTGCAGCTGGATTGCTTGATAGGGCTGAGAAACTAATTGATGAATTGAAAGTAGCAGAAACAGAAGTGAAAATTGCTGCATTAAACCAGGGCCTTATTGTCTATCAATTGGAAAAGGAATGGCAAAAGGCGATCATGGTGGTTAATGATTTGCTTAAACTGTGTTTGCCAAATCAGCGTTTAGGATTTCAAATCAGAGCTTCTCATTTTTACTGTGAGTTAGCAGAAAAAGAATTAGAGTTTGAGCATTACAATCAGGCTAAGAAATACCTCAGTAATGCTAAAGACATGGAAAGAAATAATGTCAGAACCAGCCTTATTTTGGGCCGGCTTGAGTTTGAACAAGAAAACTATAAGCAAGCGATAAAAGCTTTATTGAAAATATCGAGTCAAGATCCTAGCTATAAGGTGGAGGCATTTGATTTAATCATTGCATCTTATCAGGCTTTGCATGATCAAAATAAATTACAAAAATTTATTGAAAGTAACTTGCAAGAACCACTCTCAACCACCTTATTATTGATGATTATAGCTTATATAAAAAGCACTGAAGGAAAAGATAAGGCGAGACAACTATTATTTCAAAGGATTGCTTCCAGTCCATCAATAGAGCTTTTGGGTCAAGCTATTTTGCTGAATGAAAAGACTGAAAGTGATTCTACTGCTGTAAAATTTAATCAAATTTTAGAAGAGTTTTTAGAAAATAAATCCAGGTATCAATGTGGAAGCTGTGGATTTGATTTGAAAAATTTACACTGGTTATGCCCGGGATGTAATGAATGGGGCTTTGTTAAACCGATTGATTCAATAATAGAAGAGCCCAAAAGTTAGCAAGAAGAAATGTCCTAAATAAAAGTAGAGAGATATTTTAAAATTAATGTACTACAGGTAGTTAGCATGAACTATAACAAGCAAATAATTGTTGCTTTGGATTTTCCGACAGAAAAGGCATGTCTAGATTTTTTGAAAAATATTGACCCTGCGAGATGTCGTGTGAAAGTTGGCAAAGAACTGTTTACACGTTGTGGTCCAGCTTTAGTCAAAAAAATTAACGCCGAAGGTTATGATGTTTTTCTGGATTTAAAATTCCACGATATTCCTAATACAGTTGCAGGCGCATTAAAGGCTGCTGCTGATCTTGGGGTATGGATGGTTAATGTGCATGCCTCGGGAGGAAAAGCTATGCTGGATGCCTCCAGAGAAGCGTTAAACTACCAACAAGCACCTTTATTAATTGCTGTAACGGTACTAACCAGTATGGGTATTGAAGACTTGTCACAAATAGCGGTGATTAATACTCCACAACAACAAGTGCAGGTTCTAGCAAGTTTAGCAGTGAATTCTGGATTAGATGGTGTAGTTTGTTCCGCACAGGAAACAGACTTTTTACGCTTGCAATGCCCAAGTGATTTTCAACTTGTAACTCCAGGTATTCGTCCAAGCGGTGATAGTGCCAACGATCAAAAACGTGTTGTTAGTCCGCGCTTAGCATTAGAGCAAGGTAGTAACTTTCTGGTGATCGGTAGACCTATTACTCAAGCGAGCAATCCTTCTGAAAAACTGGATAGCATTATCCAGGAGATCGAAGCATAGCTTCAAATCAGTTCTAAATCAGCGCTAAAATAAAACAGGAAAATTCCAGATGCTCTGCTAGTCTTAAAATGCAGTACTAACACTGTGTGCGCAAAAAAACATTTCAACCAAGTAAAAAACCAAACTAAAGGAGATAGATATGAAAGGAATCACAAATAGCATAAAAAAAGAAATAAAAAGTAGGTTCAGTTTTTTGCAACTGGCTTTTTTTGCTCTTTTATTACTGGGTTCATACACAAGCCTGGCTCAAAGCTCGTCTGATAATCAAGATCGTGTTGACTATCTAAATAGCGAGATAAACGAACAGGTTAATATTAATCTAGCGGATGCAGAAACGATTGCGCTGGTGCTGGACGGTGTCGGTTTAAGCAAAGCGGAAGCGATAGTTGATTATCGAGAATCAAATGGAGACTTTAAGGCTATCGATGATCTGATTATGGTTGTTGGTATAGGAGAAGTTACTTTAAGCAAGAATGTCGATAAGATTCTTCTCGTTAGCGATTAAGTAAAAGAGAAGCAAAAAGGCCGGATGATTGTTTGTTAATAACTGTTCGTTAATAGTTAGCCATTAATCTGCTTTTGAGCTATGACTGCTATTCAGCTTTATCCGGCCCAACCTCTATCTAATATTAATACTAGTTTGTAGCGTTCCTACTAAAGATATTATTAAAGGTGCTACTAAAGATATTACTAGGGGGAATTGGCTGCCCAACCTGGACTCGAACCAGGAACCAAGTGATTAACAGTCACCTACTCTACCATTGAGCTATTGGGCATTAATTTTCGATATTAATTTTGACACTAACTTCGAGCGAAAGATTATAACTCGAAAGCGGCGGTATGTTAATGAGATTTAGGTGAAGGGTCAACCTCATCTTTCTCTGGCCTTATTTCGGGTCTTATTTTGGGTTTTATTTTGATAGGTGAGCTGTACGAATTAAGTGCCTTTTCGCAGGGGTGTTGGATCATCCTTACGGGTAATCTAGTTAGCGGTCAAGGTTAAGATTCTTCCAATTGGAGTTCATTTCAAATATTAATGCGCTTACAATAGACCATTTTTCGCGTGGATTATTAACTTGGATCGTTTCGAACTCAAATCCCCTTTTTCACCCGCAGGCGATCAACCTGCCGCAATCAAAAATCTGGTAGATGGGCTGGAGGATGGTCTTGCTGCACAGACGCTGCTGGGTGTTACTGGTTCAGGTAAAACCTACACTATTGCGAATGTGATTCAGGAGACTCAACGTCCAGCGCTAATAATGGCACATAATAAAACGTTAGCGGCTCAACTTTATGGTGAGCTAAAGGAGTTCTTTCCAAATAATGCAGTTGAATATTTTGTTTCCTATTACGATTATTACCAGCCAGAGGCCTATGTCCCGGCTTCTGATTCCTATATCGAGAAAGACTCCTCTATAAATGAACACATTGAACAGATGCGTTTATCGGCTACCAAGTCCTTACTGGAAAAGCGGGATGTAATAGTCGTTGCGACGGTTTCGTCGATTTATGGTCTTGGTGATCCGGCTGTGTACCTGGATATGGTGCTTCACCTGAATGTTGGTGGAAAGCTGGATCAGCGGGTTTTGTTAAAGCGTCTTGCTGAATTGCAGTACACACGAAATGAGATGGATTTACATCGAAGTTCGTACAGAGTTCGAGGTGATGTCATAGACATCTATCCGGCAGAGTCTGATAGCAATGCCATACGGATTGAACTTTTCGATGATGAAATTGAAAATCTTGCTTATTTTGATCCTCTCACGGGCGAAATTTTACAAAAAGTTCCAAGGCTTACTGTATTTCCAAAATCACATTATGTTACTCACCGTGAACGCATGCTTGAGACTATTGAGCAAGTAAAGGTGGAGTTGAAGCAACGGTTAAAATACCTGGAAGAACATGATTTTTTAGTGGAAGCTCAACGTCTTAAACAGCGCACCCAATTTGATCTGGAAATGATGGCGCAATTAGGTTATTGCACCGGAGTTGAAAACTATTCGCGGTACTTATCGGGCCGCGAAGAAGGGCAGCCGCCACCCACACTATTTGATTATTTACCCGCAGATGCGTTTGTTGTGGTCGATGAATCGCATGTCACTATCCCACAGATAGGTGCCATGTATAAAGGCGACCGTTCGCGCAAAGAAACACTCGTGCAGTACGGCTTTAGATTACCCTCCGCGTTAGATAACAGACCTTTACGTTTTGCCGAGTGGGAGCAATTGGTGCCGCAACTTATTTTTGTTTCTGCAACACCCTCGGTCTATGAAGAAGAACATGAAGGTCAACGGGTGCAACAGGTGGTCAGACCGACAGGCTTATTAGATCCAGAGCCTGAAGTCAGGCCGGCTACTCATCAAGTAGATGATCTGCTTTCTGAAATAAAAAAACGAGTGGTAATCAATGAGAGAATACTGGTTACAACCTTAACTAAACGCATGGCTGAAGATTTAACGGATTATTTAGCTGATAACGGTGTGCGTGTGCGCTATTTACATTCGGATATAGATACGGTTGAGCGTGTTGAAATTATTCGTGATTTACGCCTAGGTGTATTTGATGTACTGGTAGGCATTAATTTACTGCGTGAGGGGCTCGATATCCCGGAAGTTTCCCTGGTGGCCATATTAGATGCAGACAAGGAAGGCTTTCTGCGTTCAGAGCGCTCATTGATCCAAACCATGGGGCGCGCCGCAAGAAATATTAATGGTAGAGTTATTCTTTATGCAGACAGGATGACAAAATCCATGAAGGCAGCCATTGACACATCGATGGCGCGTCGTCTTATTCAGCATGAATATAATCTTGCACATGGCATAACCCCGCAGGGCATAAAAAAGGGTGTCGCGGATATCATGGTAGGTGCAGGCCAAATGCCAGGCAAGAGCAAGCGTGGTTATACGAATCTACGAGAAGTCGCTGAAGCTGACGGCGAATACTCTATTGCTATAGCGAATATGACACCTTCTCAATTGACCAAAGAGATTAAGCGCCTGGAAGAAGAGATGTATGCGCATGCGCATAATCTTGAATTCGAAGAGGCGGCTAACGTTCGTGATAAAATATCGCAAGTTAATGAAAAATTTATTTCATAGCTCGCAATTTTAACAAACAATCATTTAGCGTCTTAATCTTAACTGCTTTAATAACGTTTAAAACAGACAGCAACTCCTTAATTTTCTTGTGATTTTGACCGACTATCTCTATAATCGCCGCTCTTTTCGGGATGCCTGTACACAGCATAAATACAGGGTTCTGAAAGAGTGTTGAAATGAAAAATAGGCGCGTAGCTCAGTTGGTTAGAGCGCTACCTTGACATGGTAGAGGTCACCAGTTCGAATCTGGTCGTGCCTACCAATTCAAAAGTGGTAAATGTCAGTCAAAAATATTTTTAGGAAGGGGATAACAGAGCAAGCGTTTCTGTTTCAAGAAAGATGTTAATTATTACTTTGCCAGATGGCAGCAAGCGTGAATTTGATCAGCAGGTTACTGTCTATGCTTTAGCCGAATCAATTGGGCCTGGATTAGCTAAAGCGGCTATTGCCGGCAAGGTTGATGGGCAATTGGTCGATACCTCTTTTGAAATTACGCAAGATGCTGAAGTTTCTATTATTACTTCTCGCGATCAAGAAGGTCTGGAAGTTATACGTCATTCTTGTGCCCACCTAATGGCAAATGCAGTACAAAACTTATTTCCTTCTGCACAAGTCACTATTGGTCCGGTTATTGAAAGTGGTTTTTTCTACGATTTTGCTTTTGAAAGACCTTTTACACCTGAAGACTTAGAAGCCATCGAGGCAGAAATGACTCGACTGAGCAAGGCGGACGTGCAGGTTGAACGCAGCATTATGAGCCGAGATGACGCTGTTGCCATGTTTAAGGACATGGGCGAAAAATACAAAGTTCAAATTATTGAAAGCATTCCTGACGCTGAAGGTCTGTCATTTTATCGTCAGGGTGATTTCATTGATCTTTGTCGTGGGCCACATGTACCTAGTACGGGGCATATTAAATCGTTTAAATTAATGTCTGTGGCGGGCGCATACTGGCGTGGTGATTCCAATAATGAAATGCTGCAGCGAATTTATGGTACCGCCTGGGCCGACAAAAAAGCCTTAAAAAATTATTTGCACCTGCTGGAAGAAGCCGAACGCCGTGACCATAGAAAGATCGGTAAGAAGTTGGATCTTTTCCATTTCCAGGAAGAAGCGCCGGGTATGGCATTTTGGCATCCAAATGGCTGGAAAATTTATCAGATTATTAAACGCTATATGCAAGTCCTGTTTGAAGAAAATAGTTATCAGGAAATTAACACACCACAATTAGTTGACTACAGCCTTTGGGATAAATCTGGGCATTCGGCTAAATTTTCAGAGCAAATGTTTAGCGTAGAATCTGAAAGCCGTATGTATGCCATTAAGCCGATGAATTGCCCATGCCATGTGCAGGTGTTTAATCAGGGTTTAAAATCGTATCGTGATTTGCCTTTACGACTAGCTGAATTCGGTTCATGTCATCGTTATGAGCCTTCAGGCAGCATGCATGGATTGATGCGTGTGAGGTCATTTACTCAGGATGATGGGCATATATTTTGTACTGAAGAGCAAATTCAGGATGAAGTGTCTGTATTTATTGGTCTGGTTTACAAGGTTTACGAGGATTTTGGTTTCGATGAAGTTACCCTTCGCTTATCCACGCGACCTGAACAGCGGGTTGGTGCGGATGAGGATTGGGATCAGGCCGAAGCTGCATTGAAAGAGGCGTTGGATAATACTGGCAGAGAATGGCAGTTATTACCTGGAGAAGGGGCGTTTTACGGCCCGAAAATAGAATTTTCGCTAAAAGATTGCATGGGGCGTGAACAGCAGTGCGGCACTATTCAGGTTGATTTTTCCATGCCGGGGCGTTTAGGCGCGCAATATGTGGCGGAAGATAATAGTCGTCATACGCCAGTCATGTTGCATAGAGCAATTTTTGGTTCTTTTGAACGTTTTATCGGTATTTTGATAGAACATTATGAAGGTGCGTTTCCAGCCTGGTTATCACCAACACAAGCCGTTATCTTGAATATTACTGATAAACAGGCCGATTATTGCACTAAAATAGAGGATTCCCTTAAAAATAAAGGGTTTAGAGTCGAAAGTGACTTGAGAAATGAGAAGGTCGGGTTTAAAATCCGCGAGCACACAGTACAACGAATACCCTACCTGCTTGTAGTCGGTGATAAAGAAGTTGCCGCGAATACCGTTTCGGTCAGAGATCGTACAGGTAAAGATCTCGGTGTAATGGATATCAGCGAGTTTGAAGGGTTGCTGCAGCAGGATGTTGAGAATTACAGCCGGGGTAATATTAAGGCCTAGTATTAAGGGCTTTTTTAAGGGACTAGCTGTACTAAAGATTAACTTGAACGGAGAGAACTATTATTAAGCGTGAAAATGCCAAAAGCAAAAAGGCCATTATCAATGATGATATCAAGGCAGAACAAGTTAGATTGATTCTTGCCGATAGTTCCCAGAAAGGGGTAGTGAGTCTGGATGAAGCAAAGCAGGAGGCTGCTGAGGTTAAACTGGATTTAGTACTGATTTCTCCTGATGCGGAACCGCCTGTTTGCAAAATTATGGATTATGGCAAACATGTTTTTGAACTTAAAAAACAGAATGCTGCTAATCGTAAGAAGCAAAAAGTCATTCACGTTAAAGAAATCAAATTTAGGCCAGGGACGGAAGAAGGAGATTATCAGGTAAAACTACGCAACCTGATACGTTTCCTCAATGATGGAGACAGAGCGAAAGTCACAGTACGATTTCGTGGCCGAGAGCTGGCTCATCAACATATCGGAATGGAGCTGATTCAGAGATTGAAAACTGATCTCATTGAACACGGCACCGTCGACCAGGAAACTAAAATGGAAGGTCGACAGTTAACCATGGTGTTAACCCCGGTAAAGAAAAAGCAGTAAGAGTTTCCCCTTTGTTCTTCGTGAAACCCGAAGAGCCTGGGAGGAGATGCTTTTACTTAATTTAAACGTAAGGAAGCCCAACAAAAAAATATGGCTTACCTTAAATGCGGAGTACGACAATGCCTAAACAAAAAGTACACAGTGGCGCTGCAAAGCGTTTCAAGAAGACCGGGTCCGGCCTCAAGCGTAAAAGCGCTTATAAAAGCCATATCCTCACCAAAATGACGACCAAACGTAAGCGTCAATTACGCGGCACTTCTGAGGTTCATCCCGCAGATATGTCTAATGTAAAACGCATGCTGCGTCAGAATTAAAGGGGATTAAATAATGGCAAGAGTTAAACGTGGTGTAGTAGCACACCGTCGACATAAAAAAATTCTAAAGCAAGCTAAAGGATATTATGGTGCTCGTAGCCGTGTATTCCGTGTTGCTAAACAAGCTGTCATTAAAGCGGGGCAATATGCGTATCGTGACCGTAAAGTTAAGAAACGCATATTCCGTGCTTTATGGATTACCCGTATCAATGCGCAGGCACGTATTAATGACATTACTTATAGTCGTTTGATAGCTGGCCTCAAGAAAGCTTCAATTATAATTGACCGCCGTGTATTGGCCGATTTAGCGGTTCATGATAAAGATGCTTTTGCGGCAGTCGCTCAAGAGGCAAAAGCGGCACTCGCCTAAATTATTACTAGACGAGATCTGTATGGATAATCTGGAAGCCCTAACAAGCTCAGCCTTGCAGGCTATCACTCAAGCTGAAAATGCAGCTGAGCTTGATGGTCTGCGAGTGCAGTATTTGGGTAAAAAAGGTAGCCTTACTGAGCAATTGAAAACGCTGGGTAAATTACCTGCTGACGCAAGGCCTGCTGCTGGGGCTGCTATTAACCAGTCCAAACAGCAAGTTCAAGCAGCGATTAATCAACGTAAAGAAACCATAGACAGTGCGGCTACCTCTGAATTGCTGCAACGTGAAGCTGTCGATGTCACTCTGCCTGGTAGGGCTCAACAAGCTGGTGCATTACATCCAGTGACCAGAACTATTGAGCGCATAGAGGATATTTTTTCTGCGGCGGGTTTTGATACCGTTGAAGGCCCAGAGATCGAAGACGAGTATCATAACTTCGAGGCGCTTAATATCCCTGATCACCATCCTGCCCGAGCTATGCACGATACTTTTTATTTTGATGCGAATACTTTACTAAGAACACATACCTCTACCGTTCAAATAAGAACCATGGAAGCTGGAGAAGCCCCATTCCGGATTATATGTCCTGGTCGGGTATACCGTTGTGATTCAGATTTAACGCATACACCCATGTTTCATCAGGTAGAAGGTCTACTGATTGATGAAAATGTTAGCTTCGCAGATTTAAAAGGCATCATCGAAGACTTTCTTAAGGTTTTCTTTGAGGCTGATTTATCCGTACGCTTTCGTCCTTCCTATTTTCCCTTCACAGAACCATCAGCTGAGGTTGACGTGCAATGTGTGAATTGTGGGGGTGAAGGTTGCCGAGTTTGTAGCCATACGGGTTGGATTGAAATTCTCGGCTGCGGCATGGTTCATCCTAAAGTGTTGGAGCTTTCGGGGATAGATTCTGAGCGTTATTCGGGCTATGCATTTGGTATGGGGGTTGATCGTCTGGCCATGCTGCGCTATCAAATTAAAGATCTGCGTTTGTTGTTTGAAAATGACCTGCGTTTTTTGCAGCAGTTTTCATAGAGGGTTGACCAAGTGAAGTTTAGCGAAAATTGGTTGCGTGAATGGGTAAGTCCAAAAATCTCTACTGAAGAATTAGTTGAGCAATTGACTATGGCTGGTTTGGAAGTTGATGCGACCGAATCCGCTGCAAACCAATTTAATGGCGTCGTGGTTGGTGAAGTGATCAGCGTGGGAAAACACCCTGATGCCGATAAGCTCAATATTTGCCAGGTTAGTAACGGCAAAGAAACTTTCCAGGTCGTCTGTGGTGCACCCAATGTCGCAGTGGGGCAAAAGGTTCCGTTTGCTTTAGTTGGCGCCAAATTAGCCGAAGATTTTAAAATTAAACAGGCCAAACTCAGAGGCGCCGAATCTAATGGCATGCTGTGCTCTGCCGAAGAGCTGGGCTTAGCAGAAAAATCAGACGGAATTTTAGAACTCCCATCAGATGCAAAAGTTGGACAGGATATTCGTGACTACCTAAAGCTGGATGATACAGTTATCGATGTCGACTTGACGCCTAATCGAGGTGATTGCCTGAGTATTCGGGGTATAGCACGTGAAGTAGGCGTACTGAATAAGTCTGCAGTAAATGCCCCCCAAGTTGATGACGTTCCGAATAGTATTGATGATGTTTTTCCAGTTGAGCTGCTGAGCCCTGAAGATTGCCCTCGCTATCTAGGTCGGGTCATTCGTCATGTCGATGTCAGTGCTGTTTCACCTGTGTGGTTACAGGAGAAGCTCAGACGTAGCGGCATACGCAGTATAGATCCTGCGGTTGATGTTACTAATTACGTCATGCTGGAGCTTGGTCAGCCTTTGCATGCTTTTGATTTGGACGTTCTTGATAAAGGTATTCAGGTACGCAAGGCCAAACAATCCGAAAAACTGGTTTTACTGGATGGCCGTGAAGTTGATTTGAATAAAGAAACGCTGGTTATTGCTGACCATGAAAAGGCCTTGGCTATTGCGGGTGTAATGGGCGGGGAGCACAGTGGTGTAAACAAAAATACTCAGCACCTGTTTCTGGAAAGTGCATTTTTTAATCCATTAAGTATTGCTGGTAAAGCCAGAACTTATGGTATGCACACAGATGCCTCTCATCGTTTTGAACGTGGCGTAGATTATGGCTTACCAAAACTGGCCATTGAAAGAGCGACGCAATTATTGCTTGAAATAGTCGGTGGAGAAGCGGGGCCAGTGATTGTCACCGATGCTGATCTGCCTGCAAGCAAAGAAGTTAAATTACGCGCAAGCAAAGTTCTCAGCTTGCTTGGTCTGGATATTCCAGCAGCAGAGATTGTCGATATTCTCACGCGACTAGGGCTTGAAGTGTTGGAAAGTGACTCTGAAAGCTGGCTGTTTAAAGTGCCAAGTTGGCGTTTTGATATCAGTATAGAAGTTGACCTATTAGAAGAGCTGGCTCGTATCTACGGTTACAATAATTTACCCATTAGTGTTGCTGCGACAGGCGGTCATTTAAAAAGCGCTACTGAGAGTAAAATAAGCTTAAAGCAGCTTAGAAGACGGTTAGTTTCACAAGGTTATCAAGAAGTTATAAGTTATAGCTTCGTAGAACCTGAGCTGGAAAATAAGCTATCTCAACAGGGTGTACAGGCTATTACCTTGTCGAATCCTATTTCTAGCGAAATGTCGGTTATGCGCAGAAATCTCTGGTCCGGCCTTTTGCAAACGCTCAAATATAACCAAAACCGTCAGCAGGACAGAGTGCGGATTTTTGAATCGGGTCTGGTTTTTTCAAAAACTGATGATGGCATTCAACAAGACGCTATGTTGGGTGGCTTGATTTGGGGAAATCAGGTGCCAGAACAATGGGCTGAAAGTGCTCGTTCGAATGATTTCTACGATATTAAAGGCGATGTCGAAAGTCTTCTTGGTATGACCAATGATTTTTCTGCATTTAGCTTTGAAGCAGGCGAGCACCCTGCATTACAAGTCGGTCAAACGGCATGTATCACAAGAGATCAGAAGGCTATAGGCTGGTTGGGAGCGTTAAACCCTCAATTGCAGAAAGCGTTGGATATACCCGGTAAAGTTTATCTTTTTGAGTTAGCTATCAAAGATTTAATAGAAGCTTCTCAGACTAAAGTGAGCACCTTGTCTAAATACCCCTCAGTGCGCCGTGACCTAGCCTTAGTGGTTGATACAAACCTTAATTATGCTGATTTAGAAAGTGTCATTCGTGAACATGCCGGTGAATTTCTGGAAAAAATCGTGTTATTTGATGTTTACCAGGGTGAAAATATTCAGGCTGGCAAACAAAGCTTGGCTCTTGGACTGACCTTCCAGAATCCATCACGAACGCTTAATGATGATGAGATAAATGGGATAATTAATAAGTGTATCAAGGCACTAGAAGCACAATTTAATGCAGAATTAAGGTGATTTTAGTCTACACTTAGGCCATAATCACCGACCCAAGTAGAAAAATAGCTAGAAAATACAAGTATTAAGGCAAGAACTATGGGC
This sequence comes from SAR86 cluster bacterium, assembly GCA_002746215.1. Lineage (GTDB taxonomy): Bacteria > Pseudomonadota > Gammaproteobacteria > Pseudomonadales > Pseudohongiellaceae > UBA5109. The sequence goes on along the minus strand of NVWI01000005.1, from coordinate 4,165 downwards.
AGTGGAGCACTGACAAAAGCAGAAATGGCCGAGCGTCTTTTTGACGAAATGGGTCTTAATAAGCGTGAAGCCAAAGAGCTGGTTGAACAGTTTTTTGAAGAAGTCAGGCAGTCACTGGAAAACAATGAACAAGTGAAATTATCAGGTTTTGGTAATTTCGATTTGCGCGATAAACGTGAACGTCCAGGTCGTAACCCCAAAACCGGAGAAGAGATACCCATTCAGGCACGCCGAGTGGTGACTTTCAGGCCAGGGCAGAAACTTAAATCGAGAGTAGAAGGCTATGCTGGAACCGAGTCATAATTCAGAACTGCCGGAAATTCCGGCCAAACGTTACTTCACTATTGGTGAAGTTAGCGAATTATGTGAAGTTAAACCACATGTTTTGCGTTATTGGGAACAGGAATTTACCCAATTAAAGCCGGTTAAGCGTCGCGGTAACCGTCGTTACTATCAACGTCAGGATGTCATTCTGATTCGTCAAATTCGTACTCTTCTATATGAGCAAGGTTTTACAATCGGTGGAGCCAGGCAACGTATGGCTGGGCACGATACTGATGTTAAACCCGCTATAAGTCAGCAGGTGATCAAGGAACTGATCGAAGAAATCGAAGAAGCCTTAACTCATCTAGCTTCTTAGTTTTTTACTGTCTAAATTTTCTTATTCGGAATGTAGCGCAGCCTGGTAGCGCACCACACTGGGGGTGTGGTGGTCGTCGGTTCAAATCCGGCCATTCCGACCAGCTTTCCTGAAATTTACAATTAAGACGCTGGTGATAAAAGTCACTGCCAAGGTTTGGTATGCGACTTAGTTTAGTTAGAACAACTTAGAAATGCTGAGGAAAAAGACAGGTTCATCAGAATGAATTAAAAGTCACATAGGCCATTCAAACGTCTTTGACATTGCGGGGAGCGCAATAGAAGAATCTATGGGGCTACGTAGACGCCGCTTAACGCGCCAATACCGAAAGTAGAATCAGTAAACCCTGAAGAGTTTCCTGAATTATTCAAAGAAAATCCGCTGGTAAACCCTATTCCTGTAGACATATGCTCAGTAAAAACTCCGCGAACTTCTCCAGTTATACATGATGAGCAATTGATAGAATTGTTACTGAAATTACCGTTGATCCCAGTAAACTCAACAAAAGATCCATTTATTGACCCACCCGAAAAAGTAGCAGCCCAAGACTCATTTGCAGCTGTGTTTCCGGTAGTTAAAGTCCCACTGGAAATTGCACCGCTTCCTGAAAAGGATACTGAAAAAGCCATACTGAAATTATCAATTTCTCCATTTAGGCTTGAGAGTCCGACAAAATCTCCTGTTTGTGTAAAAGCATATGTTCCTGTTAAGTCTGCAATGTCCATAGCTTCAGGGTTTGCCCAAAAAACATCTTGTGATATTGCTGAGGTGAGTGCAGCATTAAACTGATTATGTAATATTGACATATTGGTTGATTCCCAATATCCCATATCAGTCACAATGGAACTTGACTGCACCACAGTGGAGGAGGTTCCTGTAAATACTTCATCGAATGGCCCAGAGACATCAATAGTAGAAATTGTTTGATTGCCACGATCATTAAGAGCCACTTTAGGAGAGATACCTCCAGCATAACTAGAAGGGTGTGATGCAACGCCAAAGGAAACTGAGTTTTCATTAACGATAATACCCAAGTGATGCTGGGTCTGCTCTAACTCTGTTTGAGTTAAGCGTGCTTCTCGTTCAGCCAGGAAAAGGCCGCTTAAGAAGTAAGAACTTTCAGAACCGTTTTTTGTGAAATTGAAACCGCCAGCAAAAGCGTTATAAGGTGCTGTATTATCGCCAGAATCTGGTTCGACAAAAGCCCCTGCAATTTCACCACTGATTGGATAATAATAATATGAATCTTGGGTGAAAGTTCCGGTTAAGCTAGTTGAGTTTAAGGACGCTCCACTGATGGACGCATTAAAGTTGGCTTCCCAGAGGTTTCCAGTATTTGTCTCAACTTTAATGGATCCATTACTAACCATAGCTGTATTGAAATTCACATCAAATGCAGTAAAGATACCTGTTATGGATTCAGTATCATTGCCGCCTATGAAGTTAGTTACATATGAATAAGTTGCAGTGCCATCATAGCTACTGATTTGGGGGTTATTCACTAACAGCCAAGGCAGTGCGTTAAAGTCGTTTTCATTGTTAATCAAGACTTGTCGGTCAGTATAAGCAAACAAACCTTGATTGCTGTTTCCAGGACTGTTCCAGATTCCCCAAACAATGTCGTACCCTCCTATACCCGCCCCATCATCGTCGTCGAAGTAGTCAGCTCCATTGCTACTATTTTGATTAATAAATACCCTTTCCAAACTTAAATGGTATGGGTTGGTGCCTGGAGTTGGTGTGTACTGACCAAAGATAGGTCTGTCTTGAGGCGAGCTAGAAGCGGTATCAGAACCAAAAACAGGAATAATATAATCCTGAATTACTCCACTACCATTGATATTAGTGGTTACGCTAGCTGGATTTCCCAGTATTACTATACCCAGATTATCCAAATTATTTTGTAGTATTCCACCTGACTTAATAGAGCTATTATCAAACCTTAAATCTTCAGTAAGACTAACGAGACTTAAGCCCATAACTGCTTCTCTTAAAGAAGAAGAGAGGTAAGGTGCTTGTTCTCTGAAGTAAAAACTACTCAATAAAGCCGGTGTTGAGCCATCGTCGACGATAGCACCCTGCATGCGGCTATCAGCAGTATCTATGGCATTAAGGAAAGTCCAACTGCTGTTATAGATGCCAGACTGTTCAGTGCCATCAAAAGGGTTAGTGCCTAGAATATCAAATTCGACAATGTTGTTAGAAAGGGCGCCTTCGAAAAAGGCTAACCAGGATTGACCAGAACCGACATCAATCAGTATTTTTCCATTTTCAATATTGTTCATGCCCGCAGCAGAAAAGTTAATATCAAAGCGCATTTCCAAGTCGCTGATCGGCGTGCCAGCATCACCTTCGCCAGTGAAGCCAAGCACCGTTTCGTATCGCCCAGTAATATCATGCATCTCGGATGTTCTGAAGGTGGAGAAGAATGCTACGTCATGGATAGGGTCGTTAGCGCCATCTTGAATTGCTGACAAATTAAGATTGTCAGTCGATACTGTTAGTGGCCCTTCCCAACGCTCCCAATCAAGGCCAAAGCTGTTGCTAACAGAGGTTGATAAATTCTCATTACGCCTTGTGATAGAGGCTTCATTATCAGGATCAGTAAAAACCAGTCTTGGTTTTGAGCGTCCATCAACAAACAAAATAGGGTTACTTAATGTAGGTCGACTATTGCCTAATAAAATTCTGGCATAGCCTTCTTGAAGGAGGAAGGAATCACTATTCAGAAACGTATCGAAATCAGCAGAGTTGAAGCGTAAATCTTTCTCAATCAGGAAAACACCATCAACGGTGGTATCAGGTATACCTGACGCTGCATCATTAACTACATTTACGCTTCTATAGATATCCAGGTCATCGTCATAAAACAGATTAAAGCCGCCAACAAAAGCTTCGGCATTATCACCGGTAAAGACGCCTTCAATTGTGCCGAAGATGCTGGCAAGCTGCTCGTTGATTTCACCTTGATTATCAACTGGGCGTGCGACAACAAAACCATTCACCACCTCACCAGAGTAATCAAAGTCCCAGAATTGTGAACCGCTATCGGTACATGAACCATCACCACCGATACAGAATTCCATTTGACCATCAGTAATCAGAGCCGCAGAAAAATCAACATTAAAGGCTGTAAAGAATTGAGAGATGCCACCACCAAGACTTGAGCCACCCAGAACCCGATCAAAATTACTGACGTAAACCACACTACCTGTCAGTGCAGCAAGGGGCGCGGGATCAACACTGACAACGATTAAAGTGTCCTCAATTTGTTCGAAAATGCTTCTATCTGTAAAATCTGTGTATAAAGAAACAGGGTTACTTGAGCTACCCCAAATACCTATTTCAAAATCGTAAGGCCTTTCACCGCCCTGGGTGATCGTGCCATCAGTAAAGTCTAGGAAACTACCCGCGCCACGGAAAATATAAGGCGGTTCAGTGTTCAGAGTAAAAGGCGAGCTTAAATCATTGCCAGCGAGGATCACTTCTTGCCCAGGAATCAGCTCGGTTACATTGCCCGGGAAG
>NVWI01000004.1 GCA_002746215.1 SAR86 cluster bacterium | reverse complement strand
ATTAATCCCAATCCATTTAAATACGGAGCTGGCTCAAAATACAGAAGAAGAAGCTTGTATTAATTCGAGTTTATAAGGTCTTTTCAGAGAAGTTTTTCTACCGTTATTCCCATTGACTTTCTAATTTCATTTGATGCTGATTTAGAATCAGTATATTTAACTGCACTATTAAATTTAACGCTGTCAATGAGTAAAATTCTATTGCGGTTAAAATATGGGTTGATCTTAGTTGTTCTTTTGGTCATGATAGCTTGCAACAGCACTAAAAATGCGTCAACAGAAGCTGCGCAAATAGAGGATACAAAATCCAATACTGGAGAGAATCACCGACTAATTGTATCATTCTTCAGTCCGGGAAACGGTATCGATCATAAAATGAAGAAGAAGTTTGAGGAATTTCTTAGCGTAAGTTACCCCAAAGTTCAATATGCTAGTAATCGTTGGGGAAAGGAAGGAGAGGTAACCTATCTGACTTGCTAAGCGCCACCACCTTTGACTTTGAATTACTGAAGGAGATTAACATCACCGACAGTAATGGCAACGCTGCGGGCGGTGATCTTATTATTAAGGTTAAGGCGGGTAATACTACTGCTGATTATGATGGTACAGACCCAGATATTATCATTACCTTAACTGGTGCAGGTGGTACTACTGCGGCGGATGCTAGCACAGTACTCTCGTTGCTTGAGTCTGGCTTGGATACCGCCAATATCGTGCTTTAGGTGTAGCAAAAGCACTTAACTCAAAACCAACAACCACCTTTCGGGGTGGTTGTTTGGTATGAGAAATTTTGAATAATAAAATCCCCTTTGGGCGCTGCCCATTATTGTCTAAGGTATTGTTTTATAAGGTGCTAATTGTTAAACGCTGTCTTTTGAATACTGACTCTATATGGTTGCGGATAAAATGAAAAAGAGTCCAGATATTATAATGCTGCTTGTGATCCTATTGATTTTGGGTGCTTTGCTTACGGTTGTCCTTCAATAAAAGGCACTAACGTTGAACAAGTAATATTGGGTTTACCCTAAGCATTTTAATGTGATAACGGAATAAGCAGGCTCAAGCTCTGTTTGCCTGTTAAGGGATAAGCTAACGAAAGGAGAAAATACCTTTCTATCTTAATTGGTTTGATGCGTATAAAAATCCCTAGGTTCTCTTGTTTGCTATTAATTGGGGGGCTTTTGGGCTTTATGCTAAAGCATGAAGTTTGTGTGTTTATCTAAGGTGCTTGCTCGAGTACTTTTTTGATTCTTGGTATCTATTGTTGTTCGCTTTGGTTCTTTATTTCGCAAGATTTATATTTTGCGGGAGCTCCTTTTTGTGGTGCTTGGATCGAGGTTTGGAGTGTTGTTTAGGTGCTGGCACCTAGATAATCGAGGGTAAGATATGTTTGCTAATGGCCTTGGCTGCTTTTGTGTTAGTGGCACATAAATTCATTCTAAAGGATGATGTTTTGGTCTGAGTTTCCAGAGAGAATGCTGCAATATTTTACTATTTCTTGGATGTTACGCCTTTCACTGTGCTTGAAAAAATATCAACCTTTTTGATTGTGTTTCTTTTGTCTTTTTCGGCTTCTGCTGAATCGCTAAGGGAGTTGATTGAGGTCGGTCTGCAATCTCACCCATCGGTTAGTGCTGAAGAGTATCGCGTTGCAAGTGGAGAGGCGGATATGAAAACTGCACGGTGGCAGTATTATCCGACATTGGCTTTGCAATTCAACACAGGAGATCGGTCAAGTGCGTTCTCAGAGCGTTCGTTTTCTGATTCTTTTGAAGATCTTGATGATAATAATACGACTACTGTGAGTTTGGAGCAGCCTTTATGGACAGGAGGAAGACTTAGGGGGGGGCTCGACAGAGCCAACGCTGCCTTTAGGGATGCGTCTGGAGGGTTGGAACAGTCCAGGCAAAATGTGGCGCTAGAAATTGTTCAGGCCTATGGGGATTGGTTATCCGCTATTCTTCGCGTAAAGGGTTGGCAGGAAAGTCTTGCAATACACCGAGAGCTGATAGCCACAGTGACCCGTCGATTTGAGGAGGGTTTGGCGTCAAATAGTGATCGCCTGCTGGCTGAAAGTCGTCTGAATTCGGTTGTTGCCGATTTGGTTGAGGCTCAGGCAGGGGAGCGCGTAGCATTGTCTTCACTTTCTCAGTTAGTTGGCAGGGAAATGGCTAGTAGCTCGATTGATATTGAGGATATATTGCCGGAAACGTCCGAAGATATTGAGGGGCTGATTGAGGCGGCACTGAGTTTGAGCCCTGCTGTTACTCAAGCTCAGGCGCAGACTGAAGTAGCTCAGGCTGATGTTTTAGTGCAACGGTCGAGTACGAAACCTGCTTTTTTTGTGAGAATTGAACATGAATTTGGAACCTCTGTAAGTCAACAGTCTTTTAAAGATTCCCGTATTTTATTTGGTGTAAGAACGGCATTTGGCGCGGGGCTTTCAAGTTTTTCTGCTGCTGACTCTTCTCGAGCGACTTATCAGTCGAGCCTTTCTGCTCTGGAAGCTAGTCGGCGGATAGTGCGGGAGCAGGTGCAAAGAGAGTATTTTCTGAAGAGTTCGTTCGAAAGCCGATTACAGTCATTGAGAGATTCTTTAAGTTCAAGTGAAGAGGTCTTTGCTTCGTATAGGCGTCAATTTCTTGAAGGAAGAAAGACTTGGTTTGACCTATTGAATTCTGCTCGTGATCTGGCGCAAAGCAGTAATCTATTAGCTGATGCAGAGGCTGCGTATCTGGTCACTACCTGGAGACTCGCTATATTAACAAACTCATTAAATGAGCTGGTTCATTAATGTGGGAGAAGAACAGCTAGGCAGGGAAGAGCCTGTATAGCCTCAGGGGAAGAGGCGGCTGTGACTGTTTTTTCGGTTTTGGAGCTTACAGGGCTGAATGAAGTCAGTGTAATGATCAGATTTTCTCTGTAATTCCAAAACTCTGTAGCTTACTCCGATGAGGTCAGGAAAATTTCGTGTTGAATTTTGGCGAATGGAGAAGTTTTTAGTTAATGCGGAAAGACGTCTAAGGGGCATTACCTTCCGTTAAATTTTAGTGTTTATGGTCAGTTGATTGTATATAAAAAGTTAAGAAAACCTATTGGACGTTGTTACCTGAAATGAATAATAAATTATTACTATCCTTATTTAAGGTGGCCCAGTTACAAAAAGTGACTGTTGATCGGTTGGAGCTTCAAGAGGCTGTAGAGTCAGTAAGCAGTAGCGATAGAGCAAAAGATCAATTGGCAGTTGTGATGCGTCATCTTGCATTGCCTGTGGCTAAATATTTGAAGTCCCCTGATAAGTCGACAATGCTTGCGTTGGTTTTTCTGGATAATAACGAGTGGGGAGTATTACGTGGGCATGATGCTTTCGGTGAATGGATAATTGAAGTATGGGATGATGAGTCGAATCAGTGGCAGGAGAAAAAGTATAGTTCGTTGGCTGGTTTTTTTGTTTTTACGGTTAATTTTTTTAAGTCTTTTAAGGCCAGTAAAAGTCCTGTTTACAGTCTGATACGTGGAGAAATATTTGCCAATAAGAGTCTGCTCTTTGAGGCTCTTTTAGGCGGCATAATAATCAATTTGGTTGCACTTGCAACATCACTGTACACCATGCAAGTGTATAACAGAGTTGTTCCTACTGGTGCAAAACAAACGCTTCTGGTGCTTAGTTTAGGTGTGTTTGTTGCAATTCTTTTTGAGCTTTCTACAAAAACAATACGCATGAAGCTGTATGAAAAGCTGGTGGCGCTGGTTGATCAGCGTCTGTCGCGTACTGTTTTTATGCGATTTCTGTCCATACGCCTGGATCAGATGCCGCAAAGTGTAGGAAGTTTGGCAACACAGATGCGTGGTTATGAAACTGTCCGGAGCTTTTTAACCACTGTGACAACGCACCTAATGATTGATGCGCCTTTTTCTTTGCTTTATGGCGTGGTTATTTTTTCCATTGGTGGCTGGCTGGCAATGATCCCAATAGCTTTTTTTGTGGTGTGTGTCTTTATCGGTTTGCACTTCAGGAAGTCAGTTGATGTGTTGGCTGAAAAGGCCACTGCTGCTGCTAATTTTAAAACGGGTATGTTGGTTGAAACTGTCGAAGGGGCTGAAACTATCAAGTCCGGACAGGCGGGTTGGCGTATGCTGTCGCGCTGGATGAATGTAACGGATGAGGCGCGTGAATATGAACAGGAAATGCAGCGGGTAAGTGAGCACTCTCAACATCTTGTAGCCTCTCTACAGCAGGTTTCGTATATCACTTTAGTCGCATCAGGAGCGCTACTTATCACCATTGGCGAGGTGACAATGGGGGGGCTGATTGCCTGCTCTATACTGTCTGGGAGAATTCTTGCACCTGTGGCGAGTATTCCAAGAATGCTTGTGCAGTGGGCGCATACAAAAGCGGCTCTTCAGGGCTTGGATAGATTATGGGCTTTGCAGGATGATCATCATGGGCAGGAGAAGCCAATTACGTTAGAGGCTGTCAGGGGGGATTACTCATTTTCAGAGGTTGTTTCACAGTATGGTGAAAACAAGGCTCTTTCAATACCGAAGTTAAGGATTCGGGCAGGGGAAAAAATTGGTGTGTTAGGGCCGGTTGGTGCAGGTAAAACTACTTTATTAAGGCTTTTGACAGGAATGTATAAGCCTCAACAAGGGCGAATATTATTGGATGATATTGATTTGTCCCATATTTCGAAGCCCATTTTGGCAGAAAGTATGGGTTTTCTTCAGCAGGAAGGACGGCTGTTCGCGGGAACAGTAAGAGAAAACCTGATATTAGGTCTGCTTGACCCAGGTGATGATGTGATTCTTGATGCCGCACGGGTTACAGGTTTAATGCAAGCAGTGATACTTCCTCATCCGGAAGGCTTGAATCAGCAAATACATGAGGGTGGTACGGGTTTATCAGGCGGGCAGCGTCAGCTTGTTAATTTGACCCGGGTTTATTTAGCTAAGCCGCGTATCTGGCTGCTTGATGAGCCTACAGCATCTATGGATAGACAGCTCGAGAGACAAGTAAGAGAGAGTTTAATGACGTCAATTAAGGCAGAGGATACTTTAGTGATTGTGACACATAAACCGGAAATGCTGGCCTTGGTTAATCGTATTCTAGTGGTGGTTAATCACTCTATTGCGCTGGATGGCCCAAAGGATGAGGTGCTGAAACAGCTCAATAATGTAAAAGACTCCTCCGTGGAAAGTAATAATCGTGGAGTGGCTGTCTCGTGAGTACCCAGGGAGTATTGGTAGGGAGTAAACAGAATGAATATCAAGAGGAGCGTAGAGTTCCTATGATATTGGTGTTGGCGGTGCTACTTGGCGTTTTTTTAATCTGGGCAGCACTTTTTGAGTTTGATACTACTATAAGAGCGATGGGGGACGTAATTCCTCGTGCTCGCACGCAAGTGATTCAGGCGGCAGATGGTGGCGTGTTATCAGAGCTGTTAGTCAGAGAGGGAAGTGTAGTTGCAGAAGGTGAATTGCTGTCCGTGATGGAAAAAGAGCGAGCATCGGCAGGGTATCAGGAAGAGCGTGCGCGAGTTACGGCTTTAGAAGTTGCTTTGTTGAGAGCGCGCACTGAAATCTACGATGATGAAACGCTGGATTTTGGTGCCTATCAGGAAGAAATACCAGGGGTTGTAAGAGCTCAGAGAGAATACTACGATCAGCGGAAGCGGGGTTTGCAGGAAGAATTGGGGACATTGCAGACTAATTTGGACATGGCATCTGTAGAGCTGCAGATGAATGAGCGTCTTTTGGAAACGGGTGATGTTAGCGCTATTGAAGTAATGAGAGCTGAGCGTCAAGTGAATGATGTTCGCGGACAAATGCTAGAAATACGTAATGATTACTTGGAAGAGGCGCATCAGGAAATTACCAGGACAGAGGCTGAGCTGGAATCCCTTCGCTATAAATTGAATTCGGCCAGTAATATTTTAGATCATACAGAAATTGTTTCACCTGTAGCCGGAGTAGTTAAATATCTTACAGTTACAACTTTGGGTGGGGTTTTGCGGGCTGGTGATGAGCTGATGCAAATTTCTCCATCAGAAGGTGGCGTGGTGATTGAAGCAAAAATAATGCCTGCTGATATAGGGAAGTTGGAGTTGGGAATGCTGGTTTTTATCAAGCTGGATGCTTTTGATTTCAGTATTTATGGGAATCTGCAAGGAACGCTTGAATATATAAGTTCAGGCACCTTGACCGAGCGTGATGCCAGTGGGCGTGATGAAGAGTTTTATTTGGCTCAGATAGGGATTGATGAAGAGCATATGGCGAGAGAATCAAACCTGTCTTCGGTGGTGTTAAAGCCAGGAATGAAGGCGACGATAGATATAAGAACCGGCTCAAAAACAGTATTGAATTATCTTTATAGCCCTATTGCGAAGACTTTCTCAGGGGCTGTACACTAGGCTCTATAGATTAACTATTTAGTAGAGGGCGGGTAAAGAATGTGAGTGGCTTTACCGATAATACTTTTAGAGAAGGAATTGACCTCTTTTGAGAAAAAACTTAGAGATTTTCTACGTCCTACGTCTGTTATACGCCTGTGTTCTGCTGTTAAGCCTGTTGTACTAGAAAGTTGTTTTGTATTAAAAAGTTGTTTGTACTAGAAAGCTATTTGTACTAAAAAGTTTTTTGTATTAGAAAGTTTTTTGTACTAAAAAGTTGTACTAAAAAACTGTACTAAAAAACTGTACTAAAAAGTTGTACTAAAAAGTTGTACTAAAAAGTTGTACTAAAAAGTTGTACTAAAAAGCTGTACTAAATTTCCTGGTTCGTATTCTCTGGCTGTTGCGGGACTCCCCATGTTCGTAACCATTTTGAGAGTGGGGATGTTTCTGCTGCTCTGCGGGGAGTGTCGGATTTATGCTCACTTTCCTTGTTTACATTCTCTCTATTTTGCGGCTGTAGAACTCTTTTTTTAGTGGCCATTATTTTTCCCCCTCTTAAGCATTAAGCTGACTCCTGATGGAGATTTAATTTTCTTACTCTAGCAAGAAAATTTGGGGTTAAAAACATACTAAAGAATGATTTTTCTACAAGTGTGAACGCTTTGTACTGAATGATATTGAGCATGATTTACTTATTGGATAATCCTATGGAGTGTGAGTATTTTTAATATTTCCCCGTTCTTAAGTGGGCGAAAAAAATTTATGCTGGGGGCAGAAAAGCTGGTAGTCGTTACAACCAAACAGACGGTTTTCCATTATTTGTACTGCCACTTAGAAAACCATGATGGAGTGCTTGTGTTGAATGCGTTAATGGCCCAGTTTTACCCATTTTACGAAGGCCGCTTGACGAGGTGAATAAAGCTTTGGCAGGCTACCAGTAGTACTACAATCACTATCGGCCTGCGCCTATGAGCTATTATCAACAACTCATGCAGGCTGCTTGATTTGTCTCATAGGCATTGAATTCACTTAAAATCTTTTCAGCTGGAATTATTTTGTTATAATCGCATTCGATATTTTTTGCTCCGGATTTACGTTCCGATTCGCAATGGAAACCAATTATGACTATCTCAAAAATTGTCGTCTGTGCGCTGTATCATTTTGTCAGGCTAGATGATTACCAAACTCTACAGCAACCCCTGCTGGATATAATGCTAAAAAATCGTGTCAAAGGTACTTTGCTGCTTGCCAGTGAAGGAATCAATGGCACAATTGCTGGCGATCGAGTGGGCGTTGATGCAGTGCTTAACTGGCTAAAGTTAGATTCACGATTGCAGGATCTGAATCATAAAGAATCCTATGATGACAGTTATCCTTTTTATCGCAGCAAGGTGAAACTGAAAAAAGAAATTGTCACAATGGGCGTGGAGGGCATCGATCCTAATCAAAAAGTTGGAACGCATATTCCACCTCAAGAATGGAATGCTCTGATTGCTGATCCGGATGTGCTATTAATTGATACACGTAATGATTATGAAGTTGAAATAGGTTCTTTCAAGAATGCAATAAACCCCAATACAACTTCTTTTCGAGAATTTCCTACCTATGTTGAAAAGAACCTTGATCCAAATAAGCATAAAAAAGTTGCTATGTATTGTACGGGTGGTATTCGTTGTGAGAAATCTACTGCTTACTTAAAAGAGAAAGGCTTTGATGAGGTGTATCATTTGCAAGGTGGAATTCTTAAGTACCTTGAAGAGGTTCCAGAAGAAGATTCCATGTGGCAAGGCGAGTGTTTCGTTTTTGATAATCGAGTCGCGGTAAATCATTCTTTAGAAAAAGGTGATTATGACCAATGTCATGCTTGTCGCTTGCCAATTACAGAGGCAGATAAGCAAAGTGAACTCTATGAAAAAGGAGTGAGTTGCTCACGTTGTTACCATAAGTTAAGTGATGAACAAAAAACTGCATTTAAGGAAAGACAAAAACAGATTGAACTTGCAGTGGCAAGAGGGGAAGAACATCTTGGATCTGAAGTGGCTCAAACTATTTTAAAGCGTAAGGCTTCAAAGCTGGCGTTGAAAGAAAAACAGAAAGCGCTTAATGAAGCAACCTAGATCAAAATTAATTCAAATTTTAATGGTAGAATCATTCTCAAATTTTTAGCTGTATTGATAAAAACAATAGATAGAAATAGGTAAATACATGAATAAGAAATTCATTTCATTGCTAGTAGTGTTAATAGTTGTTGTTGCTGGGTTGTACTGGGCTTTTGGACTCCCTAGAGTGGGTGATCCAGAAATTCCAGCTTCTACACAGGCAATGGCGAATGGCGAATACCTTTATAATGCTGCTGGTTGTGCAGCTTGCCACCAAGTAGATGGGGCAGAAGGTCCAGTCGGTGGATATGAAATTGAATCACCCTTTGGTGGCTCTTTTTCCACGCCAAATATTACGCCTGATACAGAAACGGGTATTGGTGGCTGGAGTGGGCGTGATTTTCTTTTGGCAATTAAACATGGTCGTAGTCCGACTGGTGGATTTTATTGGCCCGCTTTTCCATATCGTTCTTATCAAGGCATGACGGACGAAGATGTTCTTGATATTGCCGCTTATATGGTGACTTTGCCTCCTGTTAATAGTGAAGCCCCAGAGCATGAATTACCGGCATGGCAGTTCAGTTGGATGATGAGTGGTTGGAACATCATGGCAGACTTTCTGGAAGGTGAACTTTCGGCGGTAGGTAATGATGAGCAAGTACAACGTGGTGCTTATCTAGCAAGAAGTTTCAGTCATTGTGGAGAATGTCATACACCAAGAAATGTTCTGGGTATTTCAAATTTTAATAATGAATTCGCCGGGCAAGAAGGTGTCGCATCTGCGGCCCTAACAGCAGATGGCTTAGGTGCCTATAGTTATGAAGACTTTGTCTACTTTCTTGAAGATGGTTTCACCGCTAACTTTGAGCAAGTTGGTGGGGAAATGCTGGATGTGATTGACCATACCAGTAAATTAACTCAAGAAGATAGAGAAGCCTTGGCTGCTTTCTTCTTTCGTGAAGACTAACTTATAAGAGTTCATAAAAATAAATTACGGAAGTTCTGGTTAATAATGAGTTAGTTTGAGCTTAAAAAATGATCAATAAAAAAGGCAGCCTAGGCTGCCTTTTTTAGTTTTTCAGAAGATCTATTCTGCACGATACGCATCGTGGCAAGCACCACAAGTTGGGCCAACTTGCTGTATAGCACTACGGACGCCGTCAGCGCCTTGAGAATTGATTAAGTCTATAGCTGCAAGCACCCATAACCAGATCATTAGCGGCATTAGCAAAGCCATCCATATCACTCCAGATACCATTTAAGGCACGAGTTTCAAAATCATAGGCAGTGGTATCACTGGCAAATAATTCAGGAATCATTGGGGCTAAAGTTTGAATACGTTCTAGAGCTCGAATAGCAACAGCCTGATCAAAATCACCGCCACGCGCCATGCCCTGTAAAGGACCCATGCTGAAGCCAAGTAATTTAAATACTGCCTGTCTGTTTGCAACAGACATGCCAGCCATTTGTTCTGGCGTCATATTGCGCTGAGCCATAGTGTTAAAGGAAATTAGCGTGCTGAATATAGCAACGCCGATTAGAATGATACGTTTCATAATGTTATCCCCATTTGTTAAACGTTAGTAAAATCGGTTTTAGTTAATAAACAGGCTTTATCGTTTTCTGATTTCGCCTGAGTTAAGCCACTGAGAGTGCCAAGTGCGCTAGTTTAACAGCAGTTTGCAAAGAAAGTCACCAAGGCTGGGCTTCCGCTAACAGCAGCGTTCTTTTACGACTGCCATTGTGCCATGTGGGTATGTTGAAATTGTGTAAATCTGGTGAATTTTCAAATAATACCAAGATAATCTTAGTTAACAGTATAAGTGCTTGATTTAAAGGGGCGATTGATCTCTAATTCTTTCTTCGTCAGGGCTTCCCTGCAAGATTAGAATTTCACCAATTATAAAAACTGATTACTACATAAACTATGGGCACAAAAAAGACAGCATTTAATTTTGAAAATTCCATAGAGCAATTAGAAGAGCTTGTGGAAGCTTTGGAAGAAGGTGATTTAAGTCTCGAGGAATCGCTTAAAGCCTTTGAAAATGGCATTAAGTTGACAAGAGAATGTCAGGTTGCGCTTGAGAAGGCTGAACAGCGTATTCAAATTTTGACTAAGGAAAATGAACTTCCTGAAGCTGAACCTTTCGATCTGGATACAGATAACGAGTAGGCTGTCTGAGTTTATTTTTATAAAGGCAAGCCGCTAAGCATTTCATGCAAATCCAACAATTTTTAACAGCGCGAAAAAGCCGAGTAGAAAAATTACTCGCCGAATTATTGAGCGCACAAAACAGTTCTTCCATTCTGCAAGATGCGATGACATACGCGGTTATGAATGGGGGTAAGCGTTTACGCCCTATATTAGCCTACGCAAGCGCTCAAGCGGTTGGTGTTGATGAAGCACATGCTGATATAGCGGCTTGTGCGGTAGAGCTTATTCATACGTATTCATTGATCCATGATGATCTGCCGGCAATGGATGACGATGTGCTAAGAAGGGGTGTGGCGACCTGTCATATTAAATTTGATGAAGCGACCGCAATCCTGGCTGGTGACGCCTTACACAGTTATGCGTTTGAATTACTCGCTGCTTCCACTCAGATCAAGGCCTCTAATGAGATACGTCTGCAAATGTTGGTTATATTAGCTAAAGCAATTGGGGCTACTGGCATGGTGGCTGGTCAAAGTCTGGATTTACAGGCTTCATCAAAGAATACTAATGCTGAATCCTTAGCAACTTTACATTCACTTAAAACCGGCGCTTTGATTACAGCCAGTGTGCAGTTAGGTGCTTTAAGTTCTGGTGGTATTGAGCAAAAACAATTTGAGCGTTTATCTGTTTACGCCAGAGCCATTGGGCACGCTTTTCAAGTGCAAGATGATATTTTGGATATTGAGAGTGACACTGAAACACTGGGTAAGCAGCAAGGCAAGGATAAAGAGCTTGGCAAGGTAACTTATCCGGTTTTATTAGGGCTTGATGGTGCCAAGCAAAAAGCTCAAGCGCTCTATGAAGAAGCGAATGCTGCTTTAGAAGATTTTGGCCAAGATGCTCAAGCCCTACGTGAAATTGCTTTATATGTTGTACAAAGAAAGCATTAGAAATTAATTAAAAGTTAAGAATCATAAGTTAAAATATAGATTATGTTTGAAGAAATTCCTCAGCAACGCCCACAAACTACTTTACTGGATAATATTGATTCACCTGCTGATTTACGTGAATTGGATTCGAGTAAACTCGAAGAACTGGCTCAAGAATTAAGAGCGTATCTTTTATATTGTGTGGGTAAAACCGGCGGACATTTTGGTGCTGGTTTGGGTGTCGTTGAATTAACCATTGCTTTGCATTATGTCTTTAATACACCTGAAGATCGTTTAGTGTGGGATGTTGGACATCAAAGTTATCCGCATAAAATTCTTACGGGCAGACGAGAGCGTATGCTGAGTATACGTCAGAAGGATGGCTTGGCTGCATTTAATAATCGACAGGAAAGTGAATACGACACATTTGGGGTGGGTCACTCTAGTACATCAATTTCTGCCGCACTTGGCATGATGATGGCGGCAAGAAAAAGTGAGAGTGAACGTAAAGTTGTTGCCATTATTGGAGATGGTGCGATGACGGCAGGGATGGCCTTCGAAGCATTGAATCATGCTGGTGAACTGGATGACGATATTCTTGTTATTTTGAATGATAATAATATGTCGATTTCGAAAAATGTTGGAGGTTTATCCAGTTACTTTGCAAGGATGTGGGCGAGTAAGCCTTACAACTTTTTGCGCTCTGGTTCTAAAAAAGTTTTATCAAAAGTACCGCCAGCCTGGAAAGCTGCCCATCGTGCAGAGGAATACATGAAAGGCATGGTGTCGCCAGCAACAATTTTTGAAGAATTAGGATTCAATTATTTTGGTTTGATTGATGGCCATGATGTTGGTGGCTTGGTCGACATACTGAATAATATTAAAAATCTTAGGGGTCCTTTATTGTTGCATATAGTTACTCAGAAAGGTAAAGGTTACTTGCCTGCAGAAGAAGATCCTTACGGCATGCATGCACTCAATAAGCTGGCCTCTGCAGATGAACTTAAACAGGAACAACAACAAGAAAAAAATACGGCGCCGACTTATTCAAAAATTTTTGGACAATGGCTTTGTGAAATGGCATCAGTAGATCCTAAATTAATGGCGATAACCCCGGCCATGGGCGAAGGCTCTGGCATGCGTGAATTTGAAGAGAATTTTCCTGAGCAGTTTTTTGATGTGGCGATAGCAGAACAACATGCAGTAACGTT
Source organism: SAR86 cluster bacterium (assembly GCA_002746215.1). Classification (GTDB taxonomy): domain Bacteria; phylum Pseudomonadota; class Gammaproteobacteria; order Pseudomonadales; family Pseudohongiellaceae; genus UBA5109. The sequence goes on along the minus strand of NVWI01000004.1, from coordinate 211,002 downwards.
TGCAGCGGGTATGGCTTGCGATGGATTAAAACCAATAGTCGCTATTTATTCGACTTTTTTACAACGTGCTTATGATCAATTAATTCACGATGTTGCTTTACAGAATCTGGATATTCTATTTGCCATCGATCGTGCAGGCTTGGTTGGGGAAGATGGCCCTACCCATGCGGGTAGTTTTGATTTAAGTTATTTACGCTGCATTCCAAATTTAATTGTGATGGCGCCGAGTGATGAAAATGAAGCAAGACATATGCTTTATACGGGTTATCACTTCCCCGGTCCTGCCGCAGTACGTTACCCCCGAGGCAAGGCGACGGGTTGTGCGCAAGATGCAGATTTAAAACAATTAGATATTGGCAAGGCTGTTGTTAAAAAGCAAGGTGAGAAAGTTGCTATTTTGGTTTTTGGCACATTGTTGCAAGTAGCCAATAATAGCGCGGAAGAATTAAATGCAACCTTAGTTGATATGCGTTTTGTGAAACCAATCGATGAAACATTGTTAGAAAAACTAGCAAAGACGCATCAATTATTAGTGACCGTTGAAGAGAATGTTATAAAAGGTGGTGCGGGTTCAGCCGTCAATGAGTTTTTAGCTACGTTAGAGAGTGAAGTAGAGGGAAGTAAAGCGCAGGTGATCAACCTTGGCCTGCCTGATGAGTTTCTGGATCACGGTAAAGCCGAGCTAATGCTTGCTGAATGTGGCCTGGATAGCGCTGGTATCACTGCAGCCATCGTAAAAAAATTGCCTGAGCTATTGTCCTAAGCTAGGTACCTAAGAAAAGTAACTAAACTGATTTAGAATAATTTTCGGCCGAACTGAATTTCACCATCAGGAATGTCTGGGGTAACTGATTCGTCATTAGAGTTCCAACTGCTTTCCGAATACTCAGTAATGGCTAAGGTCGCACTCTGGCCAACACTGCTTTCTGAAAAGGCCCCAACATAAATATCGTATTCACCGGATGCTGGGCTAGCAAAGTAATAGCCAGAATTTAAGCTGTATTCCAAATTAGAATTATCATCGTTGCAATACCAGGTGCCATTCGGAGACTGGATGGCAATTGTCGTATCAATATCTGCAAGCGTATAAATACCAAGCCCTAAACTGCCGGGAGAAAAATTCAAGCGGTAGGTCGGGTTAGGGGTGACATAACCGCTACAACTGCTATCAAGGTTAGATGCTGGGTTTTCTCCTCCAGCAACTACGTCAATAGTGTAAGGGTCAGGAGTGAACCCACCAGAAAGGCTTACTTCTGGTACGAATACGGATGCTGATGTTGTCGGAGATAGATCTGTTTCCCAACTATCATCTGAGTATTCAGAAATAGCGAGCATTGCAGTTCTGGAAACATCACTTTCACTATAAGCACCTACCCAAATGTCATAACGGCCAGAATCTGGATCATCAAAATACCAGCCGGCATCAAGACCTAGTACGGGATAATCATCATCACAGTACCAGTCACCAGAAGGACCATTGATCACTATAGTTGTATCAAAGTCGGCATTGATATAAATACCCAGGCCAAGACTACCGGGGTCAAAAGTTAAACTGTAAGTGGGGGCATCAGTGATATAGCCGCTACATTCAGAGCCAGCATTGCTGGCCTGAAAATTACCGCCTGCTGTGACAGCAATGACATTAGGGTCAGGACTAAAACCACCAGAAAGGCTGATTGACCCATTGATAGGGCTTAATGAGAAATCTTGAGACAGCACCAGTGTCGGCAATAATGTCGGCAATAGGACACTGATTAAAGCCGTTAATATTTTGAATTTTCTGATAATCATAGAAATGTACTCTGGCGTTATTATCTGGCGAGTCTGAAGCCGCTGCTGGGGTTTGATTGATTTGAGGGCATCCAGTTACGGAATGACAGGCGCCCTTGATAGGCAGAACTGTTCCAGCCGCCGCCACGTAAGATTCTGCTACAACCAGTACTACCATCCCAAGCAGAGCCATCGTCAGGGGCACCGTTATAATTATTTCTGGCGCAATCTTGAACCCATTCCGAGGCATTGCCATGCATATCAAAAAGGCCCCAGTCATTAGGGGCGTAACTCATAACTTCACTGCTGCCTGCTGCGCCGCAATTATCTAAATCTGCCAGAGCGCATTGATGCGTACTTCCCCAATGATACTGCACGCCAATAGCAGCTCGTGCAGCGTATTCCCATTCAGCTTCTGTAGGCAGTCTATAATTATCACCAGTTTCCTGATTAAGCCAGCTTATATAGGTTTGTACCTGATCCCAGCTAGCATTAGTCACGGGTCGTAGTTCTTTTCTACCAGAGCCTTGGTCGTTAACCTCAGCACATACTCCAGCTTCAACACAGGCATACCATTGCGCAAAGGTGATCTCATGTTCCATTACCTCAAAACTGCCTAGGTTGACTCTGTGCACTGGCGCTTCATCATCTTCTCCAGCGTCAGTTAAATCGCCCATTTCAAAGCTCCCAGCTGGAATTAAAAGCATTCTTCCCAGCGCCGCGATGCCTTGAGCTAGCGAATCTGCCTGGCGTTGCCGTTCTGCCTCGTTGGCTCTTTCTAGCGCAATACGGTCTTGTTCAGCCAGGTCTGCAGCGGCAGCATCAGCAGCATCCTGCTCAGCCTGTATTCTCTCAAGTTCATCGGCGGCATCAGTAGCATTCTGCTCAGCCTGTTGTCTTTCGAGCTCTGCTACTTGGCGTAACTCGGCATTTTCCTGGTACGCCATATAGCCATAACCACCACCTGCTATAAGCAATATGGCTATTACGGCAAAGATGGCATATTTGATAGTAGGTGATTTTTCAGTTGAGGATGGCGAGGGTTTAGAGGCCGCAGATTTAACTTTTTTATTGATTTTGCTGGCCGTGCTTGCAGAACTCTGAACAACTTCACCATTCAAACTCGCGATGAGTTCATCAACTGTCTGGAAGCGATCTTCTTCATTTAGATAAAGACATTTATCAATGGTTTTTAGCAGAGCTTCGGAATACTTACCTTTACCAAGCTCTACAGCTGACGTCATCGGGTCTGAGCGTTTGCGGGTGACCGCACTCATACGATTTTCAACTTGAGGTGGGTTTTGTTTGGCAATAATGCGCCACATAATTCCGCCAATGGCATAGATATCTGTCCATGGGCCTAGATTGCCATTGGTTTCTACTTGTTCAATGGCGGCATAGCCAGGGCTGTAAGGCGCCATGGATTTACTGTGCTCAGTAAAGTTCTGTTTGGCAGCACCAAAATCAATGAGCACCGGCTGCTCATCACTGCGCCGAATAAAAATATTAGCGGGTTTGATATCGCGGTGTAAGACATTTTGTTTATGGACAAGTGCCAAACCCTGCAATAGAGGTATCAGGATTCGGAGTAATTCATCTTCAGTAAAGGTTTGATTATTGCGTTCGCGTCCACGAATGATGTCAGACAAGGGCAGGCCATCTTCAAAACCCATGACCAGATAAGCAGTACCGTTAGCTTCAATAAAATCCTGGCAGTTGACAATATTTGGGCTTTTTTCAAATTGTACTAGTTGCTTGGCTTCCGCTAGAAATCTGTCGAGTCCCGTTTGGAAGTCGACTTGCTCTCGGGTACCTAAAGGATGAACTGTTCCTGCTTCGCGGGTAGCAAGTTCTTGCGGCAAGTATTCCTTAATGGCCAGCCAGTTGCCCAGGCGAATATGTTCTGCTTTATAGACAATGCCGAAACCGCCATAACCCAGCACGCTATCGATTCTATATTGATTAACTACCGTACCCTTGGGTAAGGCTAAGCGATGTTCAGTATCCATTTAATACTGCCTCGTCTTTTGTAATAGATAGTTTGTCATGGATGCTCTCTTTGGCCATTCTTATGTTAAATCTATATTAAATCGTCGTTACGATTGCCATGATAATACTGGCTAACATGGATTGTCCGCTAGTACTGTCAATAAATTCGCCCTGTCCATTTTGGGCAAGGCGCTGTAAATATTCTGCTGCTTGATTACTGCCTACCATAACCGTTGAAACATAATGTTCAGGGTTAGTATTTGCACTAAAAGATTGAGCAGCGTCAAAAGTCGAATTCATCAATTCAGGGTAGGCTGGAGCATCGGTGATTACTATGATATAGCGGCGTTGGCTTTCTGCTCTCCAATTCATCACTACAGCCTGATTCAGCGCTGCTGACAAGGCTTCAGGCACATCATCATTTGAACCGCTGCCAAGCCCCATATTAGTATCCGTGCTATTAATGAAAGACTGGATTTGATCAAGGTCGCTGGTTAAATATATTTGCTGAAAACTTATCGGGGTGTCCCATAAGCGATCACCATAGGCAACAAAACCTATTCCAACGGAAGGAGAAAGTCGATCCAGCACAGTGACCAGGTCGGCAATTTGTTGTTTCATTTGAGAAATGTAATCACCCATACTGCCCGAAACATCCAGGCAGATAACAATGTCCAACTCAGGGATTGTGATTCTGGCCAGTTCGTTCGATAACTCACTCGCCTCTTGTTGAGCTTCAGACAGATCACTTTGACTTTGTGCCAGTTCTTCTTGGGCTTGCTCCAGTTCTTGCTGGGCTTCAGAAAGTGCTTCAGCCACTTCGGCAACCAGTTCGGGTGAATCACCAGTGTTAGGAAAAAAAGGTAATGCAACAACGGTCAGGATCATAAAGGCGCCCAATGCGGAAGCAAACAGATCCAGTGCGGACATGCTGAAAATATTTACCTCACGAGAGCGTATTTTCAAGTTTAAGTCTCCAGCAAATTGACGCTGTAGGTTGCCAGGCCAATTTTCAGGGAATCCCCGGAATTTAATTCATATTCCTGACCAGCATTAAGTACGTTGTTATTAATTTCTGTGCCGTTAGCGCTGTTGAGATCTTCAACGTAAATTTTCTCATTACGAATAAATATACGTAAGTGCTTACGCGAGACTGTTTCAAGATTTAACACGTAGTCGGCATGTTGCGCAGATCGACCAATGACTTGTCCAGCATCTGAACGAATGAGTGCATTACCGTTAATTTTTAAACGTGATTCAGCACCTTGGTCATCACTTCCCGATAACACAATATCGGTAAACTCGGCGGAAGCTTTTTGCAGTTCAGATTCTATAAGTTCACTTTTTTGTTTAACTTCATTGATGTTTTCTTCGGCTTCTACCTGAATTTTCTTACGGCGCTTAACTTGCACTGCAACGAAACCAAACAAAGCAATAACAACAACACCAAAACCTGTCCATTGGTAAAGTCGGTTGCGCTCATCAATGAGTTGTTGTGCCGCCGCTTCAGCCAAGGCTTCTTCTTGCTGTCTGGCTTCTTCTTCTAATTCTTCTTGTCGGGCTTGTTGTTCAAGGGCTTCAGCTTCAGCTTGTTCAATAGCGGCCTGGCTCGTTGCCAGCTCTGCTTCTCTGGCGGCAAGTTCATCTATGCGTGCCTGGTTTTCAGCAGTCAAGGCTTCTTGTGCTGCAAGCAAAGCTTCCGCCTGTTCTTGTAGGCGTATGCGTTCTTCTTCTAATAGTTCCTGTTCTTCTAACAGAAAAATCAGTTCATCTTCTTGTTCCTGAATTTTTTGTTGCGCTAAGCTGAGTTGCTCGGCTTCTGATAAACAAAAATCAAAAGCTTCAATATAATCAACATTATTTTCTGATAAAAAATTAGATAAGCTGGTCAGATTGGCGCTATGAGCAAAGTTCTGATCGGGCCTAAGGCGGTTAGAAAGTACCGGGCTTGAATGCTGGCTGATGCCAATAACCTGATTGCAGTTGTTGAGCAGAGCGGCACCATACTCCCCATCACTGGCTAGAGAAGTATGTTGCACTTGGCTTAATGGGTCAGTTTCATCGATAAAATTAAGTAATACTCCCTGACGGTTTGTATCCAGTAAGGCCAGCGAAATATATCGACCAAGCTCTGGAAAATCAGCAGCAATGGTGACGGGTGTACCATCAATACCATTGACGTTTAATAAAGCCAGGCCAGCATCTTCATCAATGGCGTTTATGCTGGCAACCAAAGCAGCACCATTGCGAGGGTTTTCAACGATCCACTGATCGCCCTGGCTAACTAATGCAGCATTTGTGATAACCAGATTTTCAGCCACCTGGGTGGCTAGACCCGTTTGAATTTCATTGCCATTATTTAAGATGCTTAGGCTGAATGTATCTTGTGAAAAGGTGGGGGTAAGGATGGTTTCCCAACTGCTTTCAGGGTATTCAGTGATAGCGAGTAAGGCCTCAGTAAAACTATCAGATTCAGAATAGGTTCCTACCCAGATATTATATTCACCGGGCAGAGGGTTTTCAAAAAAATAACCGGCATTAAGATTTTCGAGGTAGAGATTGTCGTCATCGCAAATCCACTCGCCATCGGGGGTGTTAATTAATAAAGTGGTATCAGATTCTGAATTAGTATAGATACCCAGCCCTGAGCTTCCTGCCGCATAATTCAAGCGATAATCTGGGGCTTCTGAGACATAGCCATAACAGCTGTAATCTACGTTGCTTGCATCCACATCTCCGCCTGCAATAAGTTCAAATAATTGCGGGTCGGGCAGAAAGCCTTCATCAAGATTGATGGTTTCATAGTTGGGGCTTAGTGTGACATCTTGAGAAAATGCAGGCGAGCAAAGCAAAAACCCAGTTGTCAGTGATAGGGGAAGTAGCTTGAGAAATTTCATCTTAATATTTCCAATAATTTGAACCAAAACTTGTTTTTTATTTTATGACTTAAGCTTCGCTATTCTTATTCTGTACAGTATTTATTTGTTCCTGGTCGTTGAGGATACGCAGTACATTAACAGTAGAGTTATCCTGAGACTTGCGTTGATGCTCTTCAACCTTTGTTAAAATTTTCGCAACGATTTGTTTTGCGCTGCTGGCAGCATCCTGTGTTTCACTTGTGAGCAATTCCTGTAGCTCTTCTAGTGAGCAGGTTTCAACGCCGTCACTGGCTAAAATAATAATGTCACCGTTTTGTACTTGTAGCGCTTCTTCGGGGGCATCAACCATTTTGATGTCTTTGCCCAACACGGCATCGAGTAATTGGCTGCGTTCAGGAGAGCTTGCAGCTTCTTCTTTGCTGATAAGCCCTTCTTCAACTTGTTTAGCCAGCACCGCCGCCATGGAATGATTTTCATTTATTTGGCGAATTTCTCCATCACGGAATAACCAAAGTGGGCTATCACCGACGCTGATCCACTGGATAGCAGAACCATCGAAAGTGACTGCTAAAAAAGTAGAGCCCATACCTTCGAGTTCCGGATTGTTTTTAGCGTGTTCATAAACTGCAAGATTAGCGGCAGATAAGCCTTCCAGAAAGCGTTGCCGAATATTGCTTTCAGTCGAGTCTACAAAACTTTGTCGAAATGTATCTACGACTAAGTGGCTAGCCTCTGCTCCACCAGCGTGACCGCCCATACCATCGGCTAATATTGAAAGGGCAAAACCAGTAGGCCAATTAACAATAACAGCATGGTCTTGCTGCGATTTTCTAGTGCCAATAATCTGGCCCCAGCCAGAATCTATAACCAGGCTTTTCAAGGTGCTCGCTTCTTCAGCACTCATGCAGTGTTATTCCTCATCCCAGCTGAAATTTTCTCCACATAATGGGGCAAACATCAGCGTTGTATCACCGAGAGTGATACGACTACCCGCACTTAGTTTAGTCGGTGACAGGACCGGGCTGTTATCAAGGTAAGCCAGGTTAGTGCCTGATCCCTGTTGGATATAAAATCCTCCACCACGCGGATCAAACGTCAACATTGCATGATTAGCGCGTGAAATTTGATCGTCACCGAAATCCAGTTTTATGCGTTCAGAGTTGCCGCGGCCTATACTGTTTTGGCCGTTACCTAATTTTAAATAATTGCCTTTACCAGGGCCATCGACAACAACCAACCAACCAACGACAGGGTCTGCCATTGCATCAATTTGTTGGTTTCCAGAGTCATCTTTTGTTGCGTGACTGGGACGACCGGCTCCTCCAGCAATAACCGTTGCTGGCTCATCAACTGCAGCAGCAGATTGATTTGGCGTTGCAGCACCACTTTGATCAGCTTTAACCGTAGGCGGTTCGTCTCCGAATAAACTACTGGACTGATTCGGATTTAATTCAGTTGGCTTATCATTATCGGCGTTTACATGGCCAGTGTTATCAAATAATGATGTAGGCGCATCACTGGCCGGTGATGCGTGTTTGGACTTTTCGTGCATGACGGATGGCACATCGATAGGTATACCGTCTGGTCCTCTTTTAACTGCCATAATAAACCTCCAGGAAAGATGACTCTTTATTTTTCTTCATAAAGTCTGTTGATTAAATTATCCATGCAATATTGCCCAGTATTGTTAAGCGCGCTTTCTTCACGACCTTGCGCCAGGTGCATGAAAAAAACCAGGATGGCTGACATAACCAATGCTAATAAGGTTGTGTTAAAGGCAACACCCAACTTGGTTGTTAACACGCCCATCCAAACTCTGATAGCGTCGCTTTGACCCAGGTCTGGCATGTTTGCCGCTTCCGATAAAGAAAGTGCGATACCAATAACAGTTCCAATAAAGCCGATAGTTGGGATCAACCAGACTAAATAACGCACCATATTATATTTCAAATCTATTTCATGTTGCATTAATTCCAGACTGGAATTCATTAAGCTATTGGATTGATTGATGGACTGGCTATTCTGAAACTGTAAAATAATACGGTGCATCAAGCGTGGTAAGAAAAAGTAACGGGTTTTAGTGTTGTCTACAACAGAACTGAATATAGGCACTAACTCCTTGGCGCGCAACATAGTGCTATCATCCTCAGGCAATAAACCTCTTTTTAATTGCGCCATTTCTTTTGTGCCTCGATCAAACCTGATCCACAATTCGCCGAAGCCAACCATGAATAGTAACCACATCATATTCTGAATAGTCAGCGGGTAAGGGAAGACATCGGTAGAACGATCAAACAAAATATCGCCCATGGCTAATTGACCAACGGCACCTTCGCTAGGCGAAAATACTAGAGACATAACGCCAATAAAAACCGCAGCAATGATTGACGCAACCAGCGCTACGACTATGCGAAAATTAGTTTCTTGTTGTTCTAGATTATTCATGCTGGTTTATTCACCTTTGTTAAATCTTTCTGTTCGTTAAGATGTGGCTCAATTGGCTGCTAGGCTGCTAACTAGTGCTATTACGATTATTGCAGCTATCTAATGTTTCATTTTTGAGAGCAATTGTTGTATTTGGATGCTTTCTTTACCGAGTAATAAGGTGTCGTTTGCAGTGACAAAGCCTTGATTGATTGATTCCCAGTTTCCACCTCGTTGAATCTGGGTTCCACTGCTAGAGTTGGCATCAATCAGATAGTATCTACCGTCATTCGTTGCGGTGAGTTCAAGATGGTGCCTGGATACGCTTTGACCACTTATCTGAATATCGACATCTGAGCCGCGACCAACGCTGTAGGTTTTAAATGACGTTTTAGATGGCATAGTTACTACTCATTAATACACATAATAATCTTGCAGGGATTCATTCTATAGAATAATTTTCAAAAGAGGCAACTTTAGTCCCTGAAAAGTTAAGATTATTAATTCTACTGGTTCCACCTATTGAACAAGAAAGTCAAAACAGCTATGGTTTAGACCCATTGGTTAGCTATAAAGAAGCAGTATATGCCTTCCCAAAATAAGTGCAGCATCACTTCTTTTTCGCATATTGGTCATCGCGAAGAAAATCAGGATCGTTTTAGCGTTTTGCAAAATTCCGAGCAGCAAAGCCTGCTTTGTGTGGTTGCCGATGGTATGGGCGGCCATAAAGGCAGCGCGCTGGCTGCGCAGACTGTGATCGAGACAGCAAATACGTTATGGCAAGAACAGCTCCTACGGGCAAGTATTGATATAGAAGGTGTAGAAAGCTTCTTGTATAAGCTGGTTTCTGAGAGTCACCTGGCGGTTAATAAGGTTGGAGAAGCTAATGGGTTGGAACCTCGGTCAACTCTTGCTGCGCTCTACCTTTATAAAGATGGTGAACACGACAAAGCCATATCCATTCATGCTGGTGATAGTCGCATCACTCAATATTCGAATACTCAAAAAATTGCACAGTCCTTTGATCATTCGTTGGCACAGCTGAAAGTGTTACAAGGGAAAATTACGGAAGAAGAGTTAGCTGAAGACCCAGATCAGGGCACGGTTATTTCTAATATTGGCGGTCAGGATTTACCTGACCCTGAAATTACCCACTGGGATTTGGCAAAGGGGGAGCGGTTTACGGTATGCAGTGATGGCTTCTGGGAAATTTTCAGCACCGAAGAGGTGCTGGCATTATTTGATACAGATTCGAAAGAAGCAGACGCAATAATTGAGGCTGCTTTGCTGGAAAAGATGAAAGAGCGACCAAAACATGACAACACAACGGTAATAATGGTAGAAATAAACGCAAGTAATCAGGATTCTCTTATGACAAATTCTAATCAAGACGACAATGAGCATCAGCCAATGCCAGAAGTTGAAGATCCAATAACCAATCCAGGAAAGCGAGAAGCGGTTACTGAGTCCCGTGTGGATTCCGCTAGCTCTCCTGATTCTCAAGCAACAAGACCCAGCGCTACTATCAGCTCTGATGCTAGCTCTAATGCTGGGTCTACTAAAAAATGGTTGTTAATTGCCGGTGTGATTGTTGTTCTTGCGGGGCTGGTAATGATTATGTCTGGAGGCTCTGAGGAAGCTGGTTCTCAGAATACAAACCAGTCTGAGAATAATGATCAGTCTCAGGGAGCAGATGGGACCTTGGAGGAGGCAGAAAGCACTGCCAATCAAGCAAATGGTGAAGGCGGGGAAGGGCTGCCTGTTACCCAGGACACTACGCCGGCTACAAATAGTGAAGGGGCCGTGCGAGAAGACAGAGTTCTAGATTCCATTCAACTAGAAACCGCTATAGAAGTCAGTAGCAATGAAGAGCTGATAGCGGAAATCACAGACATGCTGTTATTAAATGATCGGCTTGGTCCTAATGATGCCTTATCCATCAGCACAGAAGGTGAGGTTAATGGCAATCGCATAATTCGACTGGAGCAGACTCATCTTGGTATTCCGGTTTTCGGTGCAGAAGTTGTTGCGGTAGAGATCAATGGCAATGTGTTTAATATCAGCGGCTCAACAGGCAATGATATTGAGATTAATGTTGAACCTGAACTTAGTTTTGACCAAGCTCTGGATCTTGCAAACCAGAGCCTGGCAATGGCCGTTAGTCCCAGAGCCGAAACTGATGCGGCGCAGTTAATTATTGTCGAGGTGGAAGGTACTTACCATCTAGCCTGGTATATCGAAGTAGTCATTGAAGGTGCTCAAGAGCGTGTATTTTTGGATGCTCAAGATGGGGCGGTCCTGATGCGTTTGCCAGTAAATATAGGGGAGGCATAAGATGTGTAGATTTTTTGCTTGCTCCTTACTGTTAGTAATATCGGGCGCTCTTATGGGCGCTGAGGCTCTTATTGATGACGCTGAGGCTCTTATTAATGACGCTGAGGCTCTTATTAATGACGCTGAGGCTCTTATTAATGACGCTGAGGCTCCTATAAGCACTGAAGAAGGTGCGAGTGATGCTAACGCTGTGTTTGTTGATGGCTTTGGTGAAAATAGCAAAAGACTAACCAGTGATGAGGCAATTGTAAGTTGGCTTGGTAGTGAATTAAAACAGCAACTCAATCTTGGTCCTGCTGATGAGCTTAGTCTGTCTGAGCAGAGTAGTACCGTTAATAATTTCAACATTCGTTCGTTGCAGCAAACTCACCAGGGCATCTCAATAGTTGGATACGAATCCAGGCTTATACTTGATTCCCAAGGCAATCAAATAAGTTTGCTTGGTCAGCATCAGGGATTTACTGCAGATGCGCCTACTCTTTCTCAAATTTCTTTTGAACAAGCCAGGGTGATTGCTGATATCGCTGAAAGTTTAGATACGCCGAGTGCGCCTGTTTATTTCGTAGATGATGCGGGGAATCTACGCTTAAGTTGGTCAGTTAACGGATTTACCAGCACTGGAGTGGCAGAAAATATTTATATTGATGCGGTGAATGGTGAGCTTCTTGCAAAATATCCGATGGCTCGAGGGGCACTTAGGCGCTTAGTAAGAGATATGGAAGCAGCGTGCAGATCAGTCGGTGTCGACTATCCGATTGACTCAGATAGGTCATTAGAAATTCAAAACTTGATGGAGCAAGATGATACGTTTACACGAAATGAGGGTGACGCATCGAGTGGAGTGGGGCATGTTGATCAGCTCTATAATATTCTAGGCGATGCCTATCAATTTATGTCCAGCGTTTTAAACATGGACAGTGTTGATAATCAGGGTCTTGCGCTAGAAGCGTATTCTGGCATTCGTTTCTATCCCGGAAATGGCTGGAGTGAATGTGTAGGCGACGCGTTTAATGCTTCATGGTATTCGGGTTGGAATGAGCTTCACATTCCGGCCAGCGCTATACCCTATATTGAAGTTATTGCGCATGAACTGACGCATGGCATTATTTCCACGGGCAGTGGGCTTATCTATGAATTTGAATCTGGTGCAATGGATGAAGGCATAGCGGATGCTATTGGTGTTTCATTTAAGGCCTGGCGTGAAGCCGGGGGAGCACTTGGACAGAACCCTTCGTCTATACCAACTTATTCGAATTTATGGACTATGGACAGTCCTGTTGGCCCCCTACGGGATATGAGAAACCCTAACAGGATTGATAATAACCCTGATCACTATGATCAATTTTATTCTGTGCCAATCGAAAATGACCAGGGTGGCGTGCACTCAAATTCATCCATCATTAATCAGGCGTTCTATATCTTGGTTGAAGGTGGTCGACATCCTCGATTAGGTACAGGACCAAATGTACAGGGAATTGGCATTGCCAATGCTGCCGCCATTTTTGGTTTAGCCGGATCTCAATTATTAACGCCTTATGCCGATTTTGAGGCAGGTAGAAACGCTTTTGCTCTAGCTGCAGAAATTCTCTATGGCGAGTATTCTGATAACTGGATTGCGGTGCATGAAGCGATGGATGCAGTAGGTATTTCTGGCGCATGGCGACGACAAGCTCCAACACCACCGCCAGTAATTACGCCAACGCCAATTCCTCAATCTGACCCGACACCAGTGCCAACACCTGTGCCGACACCCAGTCCGGCACCAACACCACCGGACCCTTCATCTGGCCCGGTTGCTACGCCAACTCCCGGTGATCCAATTTCTACTCCGACAACTGAGGCGGCAAATAACAATGCGCTCTATATTGGTCTTGGTCTCGCCTTTGTATTATTGGCTTTATTCGGCTTGAGTCGCTTGCGCCCTGAATACAGCACAGCAGGGCCAGAATATCGAGCATCCGCTGCAACACCAGCGCCGTCAGCAGAACCAGAAGCCAGAGTGAGCCCACAACAGGTATCGGTCAACAGAAGCCGAGTTGCTGGCCGTCTAGTTGGTTCTGGAACCAGTAACTCTATTGAATTGGATGACGCCTTACTGAGTTCAAAAGAAGGCCTGGTGATTGGCCGCTCAGCAACGCTGAATCATGTGGTGCTTAACGATTCCAGAGTATCTCGACGGCATTGTCGTTTGCGTAAAGAGGGCCAAATTGTTGTGTTGGAAGACTTGAGTTCTACTCATGGCACCTCAGTGAATGGTAATAAAGTTCAGCCATTTTCCAGGACTGTTGTGAACCAGGGCGACAGGATTGAAATTGCTGGGATTCAATTCACTTGTGATTTAAGTGGTTAACAAAAAGCGCTGTAATAAAGAGTACTGGGAGCCAGTTATGAGTGAGGTACTAAAGTGAGTGAAATGAATGCCGTGCGTGTTTATCAGCACTTGTCTATTGCTTTGCTGGTGGCGCTTTGCTTTTTGATATTTTTTATTGCTTTTAATAGCGGAAAAACAACGGCTTTAATGTTTGGCGATGACAGTAGTGAATTTTCTGTTAATGGCGAATGCTCTGATACCCGTTTCCGTGGGCCAGGTATGGGAAATATTTCTGCTGGTATCGGTGTTGAAATGAGTATCGAAAACGATGCCAGTGACTGCAGCAGTTTATTTGATCAAGGCTTGATCTTTCTTGCCAGTGAGTCAGCAAATCTGGCTTTGAGAGCTATTGAGTTTGGTGATGATGAGGGCGGCTGGCCTGAAGACGGGGAGTGTGATGATCCGCGTTTTGACGGTGAAGCGGTGGCTTCTAGTGCCGATGACGTCCGGCAAGATGCAACAGATTGTAGAACGTTACTCTATCAAGGCAGTGTGAATTTTGTCGGAGAAGATAATATCCCGCCTGCGGATGAATTCGACGATGATCCAGTCTTGGCAGACATAGATTTTGGCGATGATTTAAGTGACTGGGCTAACGATGGAGAATGTGATGATCCGCGTTTTGGTGGGGGTGGTTCAGCGACTACTTTACTTGATGAGGATGCTTTGCACGATGCCGCGGATTGCAGTGCCTTATATGCCGCAGGTGAGATATTTTATGTCGGAGACACGTGGGACAATGCCGGCATTATTGAAAGAGGCGTGCTTGAATTTGAAGACGACGTTGATGACGAAACAGGCAAGTATCTTGATTCTTATTTTTTTGAAGGATCTGCAAATCAAAGGACTGTGTTTGAATTGCGTTCAGTAGACTTTGATACTTACTTGATCGTTATTGCTCCAAATGGTGAAGAGTTTGAAAACGATGATTATGAAGGTGATTTAAATCGCTCACGCCTGTCGTTGGATTTAACGCTTAGTGGTGCTTATGAAGTGCTGGTAACGAGTTTTGGCAGTGGTGAGACAGGTGCTTATACGCTTGAAATAAATACTGAAGATGAGCTTGAGGGGGAAGTCACGTTAGACGAAATTGGCCGTTTGGAAGCGGGTGATGAAGTACAGGCCTCAGGTGAATTTATTGATAGCTTTGAAATAGTTGCCTTGCCTGGGCAGCTTCTTACGATAAGCCTGAAATCAGAGGATTTTGATACTTACTTAATCGTAAAAAGTCCTTCGGGAGAATTTTTTTCAGATGATGACAGTCTTGGCTTTGGGTCTAACAGCTTGCTGGAAATTGAAGCTGCTGAATTTGGCACTTTTGACATTCAAGTGACGTCTTACTTTGAAGAGGAAACGGGTGAATACGCGCTGCAGGTTGTTTCATCCATCATGGATATTCCAAATTTTGAATGAGCTGATCTAACGACAACTATCTATGCCTATGCTTAGGCAATTTCATATAATTACTTCAGCTTTATATAACGACTTCAGCTTTATATAACGACTTCAGCTTTATATAACGACTTCAACTACAGCTCAAGGCTGTGCTCAGGCAACTTCCCAGGTATGACCACTGCGCAATAATGCGTTCAGATTGCCCTTATCCTTGTCCTGACGTAAGCGCTCACGTTGGATGAATAAGTCATCAACGTAATTCGGTTTAGGGTTGTGATAAATCACACCGACTGCCACAGGAAAACCTTCATCATTCGTGCTGCCCATTGCGCCTATTAACTGGGCTAAGGTGAGATTGGTTTGGTCATGAATCAGTACATCTTCCAAGGGACAGTCCTCCCCAATAGTGACAACTTCCAGTGCCAGCGTTTCTCGGTTCAGTCGAATGCCTTTGGTATTTTCTTTACCAAATATCAAGGGTTGACCATGTTCAATTTCAACTCTGAAATCGGCAGCAATTTTTTTGTTTTTTATGTTTTCAAAAATACCATCGTTATAGATTGGGCAGTTTTGTAAAATTTCGACAAAGGATGCACCCTTATGCGCGTGAGCTATTTTTATCACAGCGCTTAGATGTTTCATCTCGGTATCAATAGAACGGGCAACAAAGGCAGCGCCAGAACCTAATGCGACGGCGCAAGGGGAAAGCGGCAAGTCGATTGAACCTTGTGGTGTAGAGGGTGAACGTGTGCCGACTTTAGACGTCGGTGAATATTGCCCTTTGGTCAGTCCATAAATTTCATTGTTGAATAAGAGTATGTTCAGATCTACGTTACGACGTAAGACGTGCAAAGTGTGGTTGCCACCAATACTTAAGGCATCACCGTCTCCGGTTATGACCCACACGTCGAGTTCCGGGTTGGCCAGTTTAACGCCGGTAGCAATTGCTGGTGCTCGTCCGTGAATAGTATGAAAACCATAAGTATTCATGTAATAAGGAAAACGTGATGAGCAACCAATGCCTGAAATAAAAACCTGATTTTCTTTTGGTTGATCAAATTCAGGCATCAGTTTCTGAATGGTTTTCAGAATGGCATAGTCACCACAGCCTGGGCACCAACGGACTTCCTGGTCAGAGGTGTAGTCTTTAAGCGTCAATTTGTTGATTGCCTGGTTCATAACTATCTCCTACACTATCCTCGACTTAAATCTCGCGCATTTCAGTCTCTACTAAAGCCTAACTGAGCTGGGATTTAATCGCATCCTCTATTTCACTAATTTTAAAAGGTTGTCCAGATACTTTATTCAAGGCTTTGGCATCGATCAGGTATTCTGCACGTATGATTTTTACTAACTGGCCAGTATTCATTTCTGGTATCAGGATATTGTCATAGCCTGATAGCAACTCCTGTAAATTCGCAGGTAAGGGCCACATATGCCGAATATGGATATGAGCGACGTCCAAGCCTTCTCTAATGCTTCTTTTAACGGCCTGATGGATAGCGCCATAAGTAGAACCCCAACCGACGACAGCCAACTTACCGCTGTCATTACCCAGATGAACGTCCTGCAAGGGAATATCAGCGGCAATATTGTCGATTTTGGCTTTACGGGTATCAGTCATTTTTTGATGATTATCAGGGTCATAGCTGATATCACCGGTGTCATAACTTTTCTCAATACCACCGATACGATGTTCCAGGCCTGCTGTGCCTGGTTTGGCCCAGACGCGTGCCAGGGTTTCAGCATCACGCAATGAAGGTTTAAATCCTTCAGGCTTGTCATGGAAAGACACCGGGAAAGCTTCATAGTCATCAAAGTCAGGAATTAACCAGGGCTCGGAGGCATTGGCGATATAACCATCAGATAGCAACATAACAGGCGTCATATACTTGGTGGCGAGCCTTACGGCTTCTATGGCACTGTCGAAGCAGTCGCCCGGGTGACTTGAAGCGACGACAGGAAGTGGCGTGTCGCCATGACGACCATAAATAGCCTGTAATAAATCGGATTGTTCAGTTTTGGTGGGCAAGCCTGTTGATGGGCCGCCACGTTGCGTATTAACGACGACCAAAGGTAATTCCGCCGATACGGCCAGGGAAATAGCCTCCTGTTTCAACGCTATACCAGGCCCGGCACTGGATGTGACACCTAGTGAGCCGGCAAATGATGCGCCGATAGCGGCACATACTGCTGCAATTTCGTCTTCGGCCTGAAAAGTGATGACATCGAAATCTTTACGCGCTGCCAGGGTGTGCAAGAGGTTTGAGGCTGGCGTGATCGGATACGAGGCAAATAAAATACCTAGATTTGCCAGCTGTCCGCCAGCGAGTAAACCCCAGGACAGAGCCGTGGCACCATCCACATTTCGATAAGTACCAGGTGCCTGTTTTGCCTTTGGTACTTTATATACCGCAATACCACTGGGTAATTCGGCCGTTTCACCATAGGCGTTGCCGGCATTCAGAGCCGCAACGTTGGCATTGGCAATATCAGGCTTATTGGCGAACTTAGTTAGTAAGCTTTCAACGGTACTTTGCTTATCACGATCAAAAAGCCATAAAACTAATCCGAGAGTCCACATGTTTTTGCAGCGCAAGGCCATTTTATGGCTTAAACCAAATTCTTCGACCGCAGCAATCACCTGGGAATGGATGTCGATGGCCAATACTCTGTAGGCACCTAATGAACCATCTTCTAAAGGATTGCTTGCATATTTAGCCTTAGCCAGATTTTTTTTATTAAAAGCGCCGGTATCGACAATGACCAGACCGCCTGATACTAAATATTGCAAGTTGGTGATCAGCGCCGCAGGGTTCATCGCAACCAGCACTTCAACCTCATCGCCAGCAGTGGTGACATCTTCTGAGCCGAAATAAATCTGGAAGGCAGATACACCAAAGGTTGCGCCAATTGGGGCACGAATTTCAGCCGGAAAATCCGGGAAAGTTGAAAGATTATTGCCATGCAAAGCAGTTGCCAGCGTGAAGCTAGTGCCGGTTAACTGCATGCCGTCACCGGAGTCTCCGGCAAAACGGACAACGATATTTTGATGTTGTTCAGCTTCTACAGCCATATTCATATATCTCAATTACTACTCTTTCAGCCAGACCAGATAGATTCTGGGAATGTAAACTGCCTATCAGCTAGCAGGAAGTCAGAAGAAGGAGCTAGAAAATCAGGGGGCGCATTATAGCAATCTACAAGGAAACATTGCTATAGCAGAGTTATTTTGGCATTGTTTCGCTGCTGATTAAAATTTGAATATCCAGGAATAACAGGTTCATGACAAAAAGCTCAGAAAAGAAACTCAAGCGAGAAGAAAAGAAACAACAGGCTAAACGCCGTCAACAGTTACAGAAATCACTGGTTACAGCCTTTGTGGTGTTGATGATTCCGATCGCTTTGTATGTATTCTATCAAGGTCTCTTTGGTGGCGCACCGGTTTATCCGCCTGATCAAATCGCCAGTACCGATCATGTAAGAGGCGAGGCAGATGCCCCACTGACCATCACGGTTTATGGGGATTTCCAATGCCCTAACTGTGCAAATGAAGCGACTTTGATTGCGCAGGCCTGGCAACAGATTGGGCAACGTTCACGCCTGGTATTTCGACATTACCCCCTGGATACCTATCCACACTCTTTTGAAGCAGCGCGCTACGCTGAAGCTGCGGGAAGGCAAGGAATGTTCTGGGAATTGTATAACATGCTCTATAGCGACCAGGGTTCATGGGCAGTATTACCGGATGCAACAGTAGCCTTTGAGGATTATGCCGCTCAGCTCGGGTTGGATATTGAACAATTGCGTGCTGATGCAGGTCTGCCGGAAATCAGAGAAAAAATTCTGGCTGATCAGCGTGGTGGGAATAGGGCAGGGGTTAGGAGTACGCCGACGATGTTTTTTAATGGGGAGATTATGGCGAATCCCAGAACCGCCAGTGAGATGATTCAGATGGTGAATGAGTTTTTATCGGAGTAGTTTTAGGCCTGCTGCGCTCGGCTATCCTTCGTTAAAAGTTTTTCCCAAAACGGTCACTTACTGATCGTAAGCTCCCGCCTCTGGGAAAAACTTTTGCCTCGACTAGCCTTCGCTCGCTACGGCCTTGGAATATAACGTTAATTGGCGATTAGGTTTCAGGTGGAGTTTATGGAATGGAATTCTTTTGGGTCATCTATCACAGGAGCTATAGTCGGTGGATTAATTACTGGCTTATTTGCCTTGATGGCTGTTCGTCATTCTTTTGATAACCAAAGGCAGCAATCTGAAGAAAACGAAGAAAAAATTATAAAAGGGTTGCTGCAAGCTATCTATGATGAGATTGAAACAGTTTTTGATAGATACCAAGAAACAATGGGGGCTTATTTAGATAGTCTTCAGCCTGATCAGGCTCTTCTTATGTACTATCCTATTGTAAGTGATTTTTTTACTGTTTATAACGGGAATAGTTCTTTGATTGGCCGAGTTCCTGATCATGATTTAAGAAAGCAAATTATTAAGACATATACCTTATCTAAAGGTATGGTTGACTCCTTCAGAATGAATAATGATTTAGTTTCAAGATACGAATTTTCAGAAAAGCTATATGCAGAAACAAATCTTGAAGTGCATAAAAATCATGCTGTTGCCCATTACGCTAATCTTGTTACGTATGCTGCTTCATTAAAAGAATCTCATAAAGCCCTCCAGCAAGAAGTGAGTGTTTTACTGCAAGAATTAAGAAGAAATTAAAAGCGTCAAAGTAAATCACAGAAATGAAACCAAAAGGGTCAGAGTAACCTGATCATAAGTTTTTTAAAATTTGGAGATAAATATGGAACTTTGGGCAATATGGACAAATTTTTTAGCGAGTTGTATTGATTTCTTTGCTTTGCAATTTGGGCTTACTGAAGCAGTCTCAATAATACTGTTGACCTTGGTTATAAGAATTCTGCTTTTTCCACTTTCCTACAACACGGCATACAACTCACAGAAAAATAAAATTGCTATGGAAAAGCTAAAGCCTGAACTAGACGTAATTAAAGAGAAATATGCTGATCAGCCAAGTGAAGTAATGCAGAAAACTATGTCTCTTTATAAGGAAAATGGTATTAAGATATTTTCTAAATTTACGGCTCTTAACTTGGTATTTCAAATCTTCTTTGGGCTAGGGACTTACCAAGCTATAAGAAATACAACATTAAATTCTAAATTTTTGTGGATTTCTAATATTGCGAACCCGGATCTATTGCTTGCGATACTTGTTGGGGTATTAACGTATATAAGCATGGCGATGTTGCCAACTAACGCAGATCAAAATATGGAAATACTTTATTTGGTCCCGGTATTAATTGCAGTCTTTATGCTTATAAGTTTCCCATCAGCTCTTGGGCTGTACTGGGGAACCTCAACATTAGTCACTATAAGTCAGCAGGCAATTCTAAGATTTGTTTTTCTAAAGCAATCCCGCGAGCAGTCAAAAATATAGCTTATGCTCGGTGTCGGAGCCATGACTTCGACACCCTAAGGTTCGCTATCAGGTCAGTTTTAGAGCCGCACCAAATTACTTTGTATATTTTCAATGCCTCAAGGTAAAACATGTATATCCCGAAACACTTTGAAGTGACCGATAAAAATAAAGTTCTCTCATTTTTGAGAAAAAACGCTTTCGGTCAGTTAACTTCTATACTGGATGGAAAACTGTTTGCTTCACATATACCTTTTCTTACCAGCACTGATGGCTCCATTCTTTTGGGTCATTTAGCCAAATCTAATCCGCAATGGGGAAGCATAGAGAATCAAGAAGTGCTAATCACTTTTCAAGGTTCGCATGATTATATTTCTCCTTCATGGTACAGCTCTCCAGGAGTGCCAACATGGAGCTATCAAACAGTTCATGTCTATGGAAATTGCACTGTAATTCATGATTTAAAAGAATTAAAAAATATAGTGGATGAGCTGACTTCAACTTATGAATCACAATTTTATCAGCCTTGGATTCCTCAATATGATGAGAGAATGCTAAGAGGAATTGTAGGCATAAAAGTGCAAGTCACAGAGATACAATGCCAGTTTAAGTTAAATCAAAATTGTTCAGAAGCAGATCGAAAAGAAGTGATAAATCAGTTAGACGCAAAAGGGTCGGTTTCATTAGCTTCAGCAATGAAAGAAAATGAGTTTAACGAAGAGTAAGCAAGCGCAGTAAGCAGGCTTAACCAAATAAACTATTCAGATATGGCCATGATTCGCATCATGTCTAACAGGTCGTAGGAAGCATAGCCGTCTGTCGGCAAGCCACTTTCTTCCTGGAAGGTTCTAATAGCGCCTCTGGTTCTTGAACCTAAGATGCCGTCGGGGCTGCCGACATCAATACCCATAGAATTTAGGATTTCCTGTAATTCGATGACTTCAATGCGGCTTAAGGCACGTTCTTCAGTATCTGGCCAGTGTTGAATTTCTCCTCCACCAACAAAACGGTCTGCGAGGTGTCCAACGGAGATTGCGTAATAAGTCGAGCGGTTCCAGACCATGGTTGTTCTAAAATTATTGTAGGCTAAAAAGACCGGGCCAGAGGCACCAGCGGGCAAGACGATAGAGCCTTGTATGGAGGAGTTGCCGAGGGGGTTGCCATTAGCGCGCATGACACCCAGGGCATTCCATTCACTGACTGTTTTACGGTTAGCAGTGCCTGATTGAGTAAAATCAAATTCTTGTGGAAGAGTGACTTCACGCCCCCAACGTTCATCGGAGCGCCAGCCTGATTCAGATAGGAAGTTGGCAGCAGATGCAAAGACATCCGGCAAACTGTTCCAGATGTCTATACGCCCATCATTGTCGCCATCTACGGCATAGTGCTCAAAGGTTGAAGGCATAAACTGGCATTGGCCCATTGCTCCAGCCCATGATCCAGACATGTCTTCCACGCTAATATGTCCTGCATCCAGAATTTTCAGTGCGGTTAATAATTCATTACGAAAAAAGCCACTGCGGCGTGGGTCATAGGCCAGGGTCGCAAGTGCATTTAGCACTGAAAAGCCGCCGGTGTAATCGCCAAAGTTACTTTCTAATGCCCAAAATGAGACTAGGTAGTGAGGTTGTACGCCGTATTCGCGATAAATGCGGCTAAATAGCTCGCTGTGTTCCTGTAGAAGCGCCTGTCCCCTTTCTATGCGAGCCTGGCTAAGCCGGTTATTCATGTAATTTGAGAATGTTTGTACAAACTCAGGTTGGCTTTTGTCCAGTTCAATGACTCTGGGAATGGGTTCTTCAATGACACTCAATGCTTCATCTAAAAGGCTTTCACTAATGCCTTCTGCAAGTGCTTCATTGCGTAAATCGGCTAACCAATCGGCAAAAGGCTGTTGTTCTTGAGCATAGCTGCTGGTGCTCAGCAAGGTGCCTAGAATCAGGCAAGAAGCCAGTGTGAAGCTCTGTAAAGACTTAATTAGCAAGCTCGGTAAATTAGTTCCACTCAAATTTGTATCCCACCGCGTAAAGAGAATGAATTAACTCTGTATCAGGCAGCTCCGTTGCAATTTTTTTACGTAATTTTTTAATATGGCTGTCGATAGTGCGGTCACTCACTATACGTCCATCGGAGTATATTTTATCGACCAGAACCGCACGAGAAAATATGCGACCGGGGTGATCCGATAAAACTTTTAATAACTGAAATTCCACAGCTGTCAGACCAAGGTCATTACCGTTGATGCTTACTTTATAAGTATCAGTATCCAGATTCAGACCTTTTTCTTCAAGCTTGTCTGAACCTTCACTGCGACGCAGTACCGCTTTAACACGAGCAACGACTTCCCGCGGACTAAAAGGTTTGCAGATATAATCATCAGCACCGAGTTCGAGTCCAAGTAAACGGTCAATTTCTTCGACTTTTGCTGTCACCATAATCACAGGTAGTTGAGAATTACGGCGAATATCCTTGCAGATATCCATGCCATCAACACCCGGCAGCATTAAATCTAGCAAAACCAAGTCTGGTTGATGGTTTTCAAGCCAGGGCATTACTTCATTGCCATTATGCAGCATAGATGTTTTAAAACCGTTACGGTCGAGATAATCCTTTAGCAGAGTTGCCAGTTTTACTTCGTCTTCAAGGATCAAAACATGCTGCATATTTATCTTTCCAGGCTACTATTGAATTGAAGCAGTTTAAGTCCTCATGGGCCAAGGGGCAAATATTTCCGTGCTTAAGATTTTTGCCGTTTGGGTAATTCGATCCTGAGCTTCAAACCGCCAAGTTCAGAGTGCTCTGCCGTAATGCAACCTTCATGGGCTTCAACAATGTTTTTGCAAATAGCCAGGCCCAGGCCAGAACCGCCTTTCTCACGATTGCGAGAAGATTCTACGCGGTAAAGGCGATCAAATAATTTGTGTAGGTCTTCATCGCTGACACCGGGTTCTGAATCTATCCAGTCTATAGCAACCTTGTCGGGATATTCTTTAAGGGTGATTTTGAGCTCACCACCCTCATCAGTATAGCGACAGGTGTTTTGCAGCAGGTTATCGAAAAGTTGTTTGAGACGTTTTGGGTCGCCAAATATATTGATGGCCTTCTTATTTTTACGCCTGGATCCAGATATAACGGTTGATACTTTTATATTGTTTTGTGCGATTAAATTTTGATGCAGTTCCAGAGTTTGTTCTAACAAAGGTTTCACATCAATTTTTTCTTTTTCATAAACTAACGCACCGTTATCTGACATGGATAACTCATGCAAATCATTTACCAGGGTGTTCAAATGCACCACTTCGTGGTGCCAGGAATTGAGACTCGCGGGATCAAGTGGCCTTATGCCATCCTGTGCAGCTTCAAGTTCACCGCGTAATATCGCAAGGGGGGTTCTGAGCTCGTGTGAAATATCCGCAATCCATTGCCTTCTGGCTGTTTGATTTTGATCCAGTGTATTGGCCAAGGTGTTGAAATCTTCGGACAATAGGCCTAATTCATCAGAGCTTCTGACTTTTATTCTTGAGTTGTAATCGCCCGCAGTCAGGGCACGAGTTCCATTGACTAAATCTCGAATGGGGCGAACCAGATAGCTTGCCGCCGGAATGGCAACCAGTATCGAGATGACAACCAGTACAATGCCAATGAGAAAGAACGAATTAATTTGGCTTTCAACAAAAAGTTGATCAGCGCGTTCAGATAATTCCTGTCTGCTGGTGACGGCCAAATAACCAACGGTTTCTCCCATGAAATTCAGGGGATAAAGGTTCGCTAGTGGTAAGGCTTCAGGGTCGCCGAACATAATGTCATGATCAGCATCCAATAAAAGTAAGTGAGGCCTGGCAGGGCTGTATTCAGAAGAAAAATACCAGTCATCATCCGCCAATAAGGCTGGGCGGCGGAATGCGTCAATAGCACTGGTGTTATTAGTCAGAATATTCCTGTCTTCGACTGCCGACTCAATTAAACGAAAATTGGTCACTTGCCGAATTTCGAGCAACTGACCGGGTTCTGCTGTACGGGCAACACTGTCTCTTATAATGATATTCCAGAGACTGACATTGTCCCGAAGTAGATCCCAACGGTCTCGAGCTTCATACCAGGACTCTAATCCATCAATTAATGCAGGGACCTGCTGCTCTTCAATACGGCTGATATAGTCGATAAAGCCATCGTTAAATTGTGCGCGACCGAGGCTGTACATTGAAATATAAACAATGATGTGTCCCGAAAGGATCGCCAGTAGCAGTTTGTATTTAATTGTTAACTTCATCTTTCTCTGTGTTTTTTACTATATATACCTAACTATACTGCGGCTTTTTATAATATCAGAGCGGCTTAGTGCGATATACGGCACGTTTCATAATATTTGCACATTGAGCAAAGGTAAATATTTTTGACTAAAAGTTAAGTACTGCAACAATGTCGTGATAGTTGCTTGCTATGCTAAGCTACGAAATTATGGGAGTAGGATATCTCTATATTTACCTAAGTAGTTGCAAGAAGCCCTTCTAGCATCTGGTTTGAGAGGTTTCTGGGTATAGAGCACAGTGACGGATAAAGCAGGAGCGCACAGTGAAAAAGAATGACATTCAATTATTTGATGATCTGGATATAGACCAGGTCGAGCTAAAGGGATTTGCACGCAGTATTGCGGAGATTGAATGGCTGCTCTTATTGATCGTGTTGCTTTATTACATGTCGCCAGATGCGCAAATTGCTAGTCCAGCAGGATTATTGATTTGTATGGAGCTTTTTGGGGCTTTTATTCTGGGTTTTCATTATGTGAATTTTAATCTGCCGCACTTCAAATGGAAGTTAGCGGTTGAAACCTGGGTAATGATTCTTTTTATTACGCTGGCAGTCTGGAATACAGGCAATGTTGACAGCCCCTTACTTAATCTTTATTTATTGGTCATTATCTCCAGCTCTATAACACTAGGAAAAGCGATCACCATTGCTGAAATTGTTTTAATTTCAGCAGTATATGTTCTTCTGGCGTCCCGCAGTGGGGTTGAATATTCATTAGTTGAATACACAGAATTTCTTATTTTCTTTTTACCTTTTATGTTGGTTGCCTATATCACCACGATGCTTGCTGCTGATGTCAATTATGGTAAGAAGGTGTTTAAGGTTCTTTCTGAAACAGATGAAATGACAGGCTTGCTAAATAAGCGCTCATTTAGCCCTATGCTACATAAGGCAACTGAGGTAGCGATACAGTATTCACAACCCCTATCGGCCATGATGATCGATGCTGATAATTTAAAAAAGGTCAATGACACCTATGGCCATAAGGCTGGAGATAAACTGATTTTAACAATCGCCAGCACAATTCAGGATTGCTTACGTACTTCAGACATTATTTGCCGTTATGGGGGAGACGAATTTGTTGCCTTGTTACCCCAGCTGCCATCTGATAGAGCTATTGAAACTGCTGAGCGTTTACGCAGCGCTGTTGAAAATACGTCTTTTGATGTGGATGGGCAAAGAATTTCAACAACCGTCAGCATTGGTATAGCAACCTATCCTGATGATGTGCTTATTGCAGAAGAGCTATTAGAAAAAGCTGATGAAACGCTTTACGAAAGTAAAAAAGCTGGCCGTAATACTGTTATCAGTTATGGCAAAATCAAAGCAGAGAGTCCCGATAAGGACATTATTGAGCAGCAGGAGTTTGGTTTGCGCAGTAGTGATTTGTCGTAATTAATTAATCTTGTTGGAAAAGAAGTGACCATGAAAAAAATTGATCAGCTTGTTGTGCCCGATCATATTAAGCGGGGGATAGAGGCTGGAGAAGGTAGTGGGGGAGATAGTGCTTATAACGCTAACTCCAGGTCTAGTTCTAAAGCAAAGTTTTCCAAAGATCACGTTGATGTCATCAATCAAATGTTCGCCGAATTTGAATTGGCGTACCATAATCAGTATCACAAGGCTTTTCCTGATGAAGGCACCCTAAATCTTGCCAAGAAGTACTGGTTAACCAGTCTTGCTGCTTTTTTGCCTGAACTAGTTTTAGCCGCTACTCGTGAGCTTGTGCACAAGCAACCATTTTTACCAACTATTGCCAATGTTGTGGACTCCTGTAAATCAGGCGTGGCTTTATTTGGGTTGCCGAGCGCACATGATGCCTACCTTGAAGCTTGCCGTATGCCAGCACCAAAAGCGGTTCAGAACTGGAGCCACTCTGCCGTGTATATGGCAGGAAAGGCAACTGGCTGGTTTGAATTGGCCAATCAAGCAGAAGGAAAAATTTTTCCCTTATTTGAATATCATTATGCACAGTTGGTGCAGCGTGTTTTGCACGGTGAAGAATTAACGGTGAATATACCCACACCCCTGCCTGAAACGGTGGATATACCGCTAAGCGCAAAAGAAAACCAGTCTCACCTGCAAGCGTTAAAAGATAGTTTAAAAATAGTTTAAAAATTCAAGAAAGTTGGTTTGGGAAAATGAGTTTCCCCAAACCAATTTTTAACGAAGTCTTGTCAAGTGTCGTAGTTTTTAACCGAGTTTCTTGTATTTGACACGAGTAGGTTCCCCATCCCCTTTACGCTTCTTTCGATCTTCTTCGTAATCTGAATAATTGCCTTCGTGAAAAACTACTTCACTGTCGCCTTCAAAAGCCAGAATGTGTGTGGAAATTCTGTCAAGAAACCAGCGGTCATGTGAAACCACGATCACTGTGCCGGGGAAAGCCAGTAAGCCTTCATCTAATGCGCGCAGGGTTTCGATATCAAGATCATTTGTCGGTTCATCTAATAAGAGAACATTGGCGCCGCGTTTTAAGAGCTTGGCTAGATGTAGTCGATTACGTTCACCACCCGATAAGTGTTTAACAATTTTTTGTTGATCACTGCCTTTGAAATTGAAGCGGCTGACATAAGCGCGAGAAGAAATTTCATAGTTGCCAATTTTCAGCGTATCAAGGCCGCCGGAAACTTCCTGCCACACTGTATTGTCACCATTCAGTTCATCCCGGCTTTGATCAACGTAAGCCATATCGACTGTTTCGCCGATACGGATAGAGCCTGAATCAGGTTGTTCTTGATCCATAAGCATCTTCAGAAAAGTCGTCTTACCAGCACCGTTGCCGCCGATTATGCCGACAATGCTGCCTCGAGGGATAGTCAGGCTGAGGTTTTCAATCAGCGCTTTATCGCCAAAACTTTTGCTGACCTTATTAACTTCTATAACCAGTTCTCCCAAACGGGGGCCGGGGGGGATATAGAGTTCCAGCGTTTCGTTGCGCGTCTGGAATTCCTTGGAGGATAATTCTTCGAAGCGAGCGAGGCGGGCTTTGCTTTTGGATTGACGTCCTTTTTGGTTGGTTCTAACCCATTCCAGTTCGTTTTTAATGGTTTTTGCTATTGACGACTGTTGCTTTTCTTCAATTTCCAGGCGCTTTTCTTTTGCTTCAAGCCAGTCGCTGTAATTTCCTTCATAGGGAATGCCGTACCCGCGATCGAGCTCCAGAATCCAGTTAGCGGCCTGATCCAGAAAATAGCGATCATGCGTAATTGCGACAACAGTGCCAGGATAATCCTGTAAGAATTTTTCCATCCAGGCGACTGAGCCTGCATCCAGATGGTTGGTTGGTTCGTCTAATAAGAGCATGTCAGGCTTAGACAATAATAAGCGGCAAAGCGCGACTCTACGTTTTTCTCCACCAGATAGTTTGGTGACATCGGCATCCCAGGGCGGGAGACGCAACGCATCAGCAGCAATTTCAAGCGTGCGGTCAAGATCCCAGCCACCAGTTGCATCAATTTGTGTCTGCAATTCACCTTGCTTTTCCAATAAAGCATTCATTGCATCATCACTCATGGGTTCGGCGAATTTATCACTGATGCTATTGAATTCATCTACTAAGTCTTTAATTTCTCGAACGCCGTCTTCAACATTGCCTTTAACATCTTTGCTGGCATCAAGTTCCGGTTCCTGAGGCAAATAACCCACTTTAAGATCCGGCTGTGGCCTGGCTTCACCATGGAACTCTTTGTCCACACCCGCCATGATTCGAAGTAAGGTCGATTTACCAGAACCGTTCAATCCCAGCACCCCAATTTTGGCGCCAGGAAAGAAAGATAGGGAGATGTCTTTGAGAATTTCACGCTTGGGCGGCACGACTTTACCAACCCGGTTCATGGTATAAACAAATTGAGCCATTAATTTACAACCTGCTGCTTTATGGGAATATTTAGCTGACTATTCTATTCTTACCGAGGAGGAAAGTAAGGTAGAATAGCGCTTTTTTACACAGCCCAGCTTACGCTTCTTAATTCGTCCGACTAATTTACACAAGCCTGAGGGAAAAAATGTTAACTAAAGATATGACTATCGCTGGTTTTGATGATGAACTGGAAGCAGCGATGGCTGCAGAATCCCTACGTCAACAGGAACATATAGAACTGATTGCCTCTGAAAACTATGCCAGTCCTCGTGTACAGGAGGCGCAGGGTTCTGTACTAACCAATAAATACGCAGAAGGTTATCCGGGTAAGCGTTATTACGGCGGCTGCGAGCATGTGGATGTGGTCGAAACCCTGGCAATCGACAGAGCCAAGACGCTTTTTAATGCTGGCTATGCCAATGTGCAAGCACATTCAGGATCACAGGCTAATGCAGCTGTATTTATGGCATTGTTAAAGCCTGGCGATACTTTGCTGGGTATGAGCCTGGCAGATGGGGGGCACCTTACTCATGGTGCTGCGGTGTCTTTTTCTGGACGCATTTATAATGCGGTTCAGTACGGTCTTCATAGTGAGACGGGTGAAATTGATTATGAACAAGTAGAAGCACTGGCACTACAACATAAGCCTAAATTAATTATTGCGGGTTTTTCAGCGTATTCAAGAATAGTCAATTGGCAACTGATGCGTGATATCGCCGATAAGATAGGTGCTTACCTGATGGTAGATATGGCGCACGTAGCAGGTCTTGTTGCAGCAGGTGTTTATCCAAGTCCGGTCAACATTGCGCATGTAACAACATCTACTACCCATAAAACCTTAAGAGGTCCGCGTGGCGGCTTGATACTGACACCGGGTGATGATGCAGAACTTAATAAACGGCTGAACTTTGCTATTTTCCCTGAAAGCCAGGGTGGGCCTTTAATGCATGTCATAGCGGCAAAAGCAGTAGCCTTTAAGGAAGCAATGTCTGACGAATTTAAATCTTATCAACAACAGGTTGTTAAAAATGCTCAAGCCATGGCTGAAGTCTTTATGTCTCGTGGTTTTGAAATAGTTTCTGGAGGTACTGATGACCATCTTTTCCTCTTGAGTCTTGTTGGTAGAGACGTCACGGGTAAGGATGCTGAAGCAATTTTAGGTCGGGCAAACATTACTGTTAATAAAAATGCGGTGCCAAATGATCCGCGTTCACCATTTATTACCAGTGGCTTACGTTTAGGTTCTCCTGCGGTGACGACTCGGGGTTTTGGTGAGGCTGAAGTCAGTGATATGTCGAATTGGATATGCGATATACTGGATGACATTAATAACGAAGAACTTATCCAATCGACAAAAGAGAAAGTTCTAGCCTTATGCGCAAATTTTCCAGTTTATAAATAAGTGAAATCAAGGGTTATTGGCTGATGCATTGTCCTTTTTGTCATGCTACAGATACTAAGGTAATCGATTCGCGCTTGGTCACCGAAGGTAATCAGGTGCGTCGGCGGCGTGAGTGCTTAACATGTAATGAGCGCTTCACGACCTTTGAAGGCGCTGAATTATTAATGCCACGAGTGATCAAACAAAATGGTGACAGGGAACCATTTAATGAAGATAAGTTGCGTAAAGGCATTTTAAAAGCGCTGGAAAAAAGACCCGTGAGTATGGATCAGGTTGAAGAAGCATTAACGCATATTAATCATGCGTTACGTGCTTTAGGTGAACGAGAAGTTTCCAGTAATTTAGTCGGAGAGAAGGTAATGCAGGAATTACGTAAGCTGGATGAAGTTGCTTATGTACGTTTCGCTTCTGTCTATAGAAGCTTTAAAGATTTAAATGAGTTTAGAGAAGCAATTGATAGCATCGAAAAAACACCAAAAGATAAAGCCTAGAGCTACTGCGTACACCTAAACGTTATTAAGAAATTAAATTCGCTTATTAACATTCATGAAAACGCTTTCTTAATTTTATTTTTATCATATCGTAATTGCGTTTGCCAAAACCAAGCCAGAAAAATAATTATATAGATCAATGAAAATGAACACTGACACTACCTACATGCAGCGTTGTATAGAGCTTGCTTTAAAAGGGGAATACAGCAGCAAGCCAAACCCCCGTGTAGGCTGCGTAATTGTGAAAGACGAGCAAGTGATCGCTGAAGGCTGGCATCAATTTGCTGGTGAAGTGCACGCGGAAGTTCATGCCCTGGAAAAAGCAAAAAGTAATCAAGTAAAAGCAAAGGTTGCTGGTGCAAATTTATATGTGACACTTGAGCCTTGTTCGCACCATGGCAAAACGGCGCCTTGCTGTGATGCCATTATTGCCGCAGGCATCAGTAAAGTTGTGTATGGCATGATTGATCCAAACCCAGCAGTCGCGGGCAAGGGTATTAATAAATTAAAAGCAGCTGGCATTGAAGTCGTCGGGCCTTTGTTAGCCGATAAATGCGCTGAACTTAATCCTGGTTTTATCAAAAGAATGACAACTGGCTTACCTTATGTTCGTTGTAAGATGGCGATGAGTTCAGATGGTAGAACGGCTATGGCCAATGGGGAAAGCAAATGGATAACCGGCGAAGAATCCAGGCAGGATGTGCAGCAGTGGCGAGCTAGAAGTAGCGCCTTAATCACTGGAATAGAAACGATATTAGCAGATGATCCATCTTTAAATGTCAGGTTGGAGGAGGTAGAAGTTTTACAACCTTTACGGGTTATTTGTGATTCAAACTTACGTCTGCCTACTGATGCTAAAACCTTACAAACACCTGGCGAAATATTACTGGTGTCTGCCATAGAGAAAGAATTCAATACGGCTGAATCTACAATAACGACGCTTGAACAAGTTTGCTTGCCGAACAATGATAATCAAATTTATTTACATGCCTTGTTGCAATATTTGGCTAAAGAAAAAGAATGTAATGAAGTGCTAATTGAAGCTGGATCAACCTTGGCGGGTGCATTTATTAAGGCGGGTTTGGTGGATGAAATAATTCTTTATATGGCGCCTAAACTTTTAGGTCATAAGGCCTTGCCCTTATTTACTATTCCAGGCCTGGAAAGTATGGCAGATCAAATCAATCTTGAATATTCAGATGTGTCTTTGCTGGGTAAAGACTGTAGAATGCGCGTCCGCGTTTTAAAAAGTCAGTAAGAAAAAATTCTCACTACTTTTACAGGAATATATGTTTACAGGAATAATTGAAGCGACAGGTACGATTAAATCGCTCACCAAGGGTGAGGGTGATTGTCGCTTAAGTATAAGTTCAAAAAAACTGAATTTCAGTGATGTTGTTATAGGCGACAGCATTGCAGTCAGTGGCGTTTGCCTTACGGTAATCGAATTAGACGATGCGACATTCAGTGCGGATGTTTCAAATGAAACTTTACAGTGTACTAATTTGGGAAGTCTGGAAGAAGGAGCTTTAGTCAATCTGGAAAAGTCTTTAAAACCCGAAAGCTCATTAGGCGGACATATAGTAAGTGGTCATGTCGATGGCTTGGCAACTCTCCATAGCAAAAAGGTTGATGGTGAAAGCCTGCAATTAGTTTTTACAGCCCCCCTTGAACTTGCTCACTATATTGCTCGAAAAGGCTCAGCTTGTATCGATGGTATAAGTCTGACCGTTAACGAAGTAGAAGGTATTAACTTTTCAGTTAATATTATTCCTCATACAGCAGTTGAAACCACCATGCATGAATTTGAAGTGGGCCGGCAAGTGAATCTGGAAGTTGACTTGATTAGTCGTTACCTGGAACGTTTATTACAGAAAAATGAACTTGCAGCAAATTACTCTATTGCTGGTGTTGAAAGCAATAATGAAGGATTAAGTATTGAAAAATTACAGGCGAGTGGTTTTATAAAATAATGCAATTAAATACTGCTCAAGAACTGATTGAAGATATTCGCCAGGGAAAAATGGTCATCCTGATGGATGATGAGGACAGGGAGAATGAAGGTGATATTGTTGTCGCTGCTGATAAAGTTACTGCAGCAGAAATCAATTTCATGGCGACACATGCACGCGGTTTAATTTGTTTGACGTTGACAGAAGAAAGTTGCCAGTTCTTACAACTTCCCTTAATGGTGAGTGCTAACCAGACCTCTTTCGGTACCAACTTTACGGTTTCTATTGAAGCCGCTGAAGGTGTCACGACAGGTATTTCTGCCGCTGATAGGGCGCGCACTATTCAAGCCGCTGTTGCGCCAGGTGCTGTGCCCGCTGATATTGTTCAACCTGGGCATATATTCCCCTTGATGGCTAAAGAAGGCGGTGTTCTGCGTAGGGCTGGTCATACTGAAGCCGGTTGTGATTTGGCCAGGATGGCAGGTTTAACACCGGCAGCGGCAATTTGTGAAGTCATGAATGCTGATGGCTCCATGGCCCGAAGAGCTGATCTGGAAAAATTTGCGCAAGAGCATGGATTAAAAATCGGCACCATTATGGATCTGGTGCATTATCGAATTGCTAATGAGCAAACGGTTGAACGTATTCAGCAATATTCTTTGTTAACTGAATATGGAGATTTTGAAATTTATTGCTACCGCGACAGCATAAAGGAAGGTGAGCCCACTCATCTGGCTTTAGTGAAAGGTGATATCAAAGCAGAGGAGCCTGTTTTGGTGCGGGTTTTAGTCACTAATACTGTAAGAGACCTGCTCGGCGTAAAAAACTCAAAACGCTCAAGCTGGTCATTACATCAAGCAATGGAAAAAATTAGTGAAGAAGGTAAAGGCGTAGTGGTTATATTGGCGGGTGAGCAAGGCAACTCCGACCTTTTGCAGCAGCTGGCCAGAATTAGTGAACTAGAGGAAACCAGAGCGCCTGCAAAAACGTCTCAGGGTATGTTCTTGAATGTAGGTACTGGCTCTCAGATTCTCAGAGATCTGGGTGTCGGGAAAATGCGACTCATGAGTTACCCAACAAAATATGCTATTTCAGGTTTTGATTTGGAAGTTGTGGAATATATCCCTTGTGAAGAATAAGCTAATCTACTAAAAAAGCACTAAATAAGCAGACAGAGTCAGAGAATATTATGAGTGATATAAAAACAATTGAAGGCGAGTTTGGTGGCGCAAGTGCGAATTACGCGATTGTTGTTAGCCGTTTTAATGAGTTTATTGTTAATAGTCTGCAAGATGGGGCTATCTCTTGCTTAAAACGTCATGGTGTATCTGACAGCGCAATTACCGTAATAAAGGTGCCAGGTGCCTTTGAATTACCGTTGGCGGCTCAAAAAATAGCTCAGACAGAACAGTATGACGCTATCATTGCGCTGGGTGCCGTCATCAAAGGTAGTACGCCTCATTTTGATTATGTTTGTACGCAATGTAGCCGTGGGCTTAATCAAGTCAGTTTGGAATTTGATATACCTGTCGCTTTCGGCGTGCTCACGGTTGATACTATTGAGCAGGCTATTGAGCGGGCAGGAACAAAGGCCGGGAATAAAGGTGCTGATGTTGCGATGACCGCGATGGAAATGGTCAGCCTGTTACGTAAGCTTTAACGCTATGTCTGAAGATTCATCACAGCCTAAGATTTCGCATCGAAAAAAAGCCAGAAATTTATTGGTTCAAGCGCTTTACCAATGGCAACTGGCCGATGGTTCAAGCAGCGATATAGAAGCACAATTTCGTGCAGATAATGCCGCTAAAATTGATTGGGACTTTTTTCACCAGGCGCTGGTTCATATCATCACTAATACTGAGAAAGTTGATCAGACTTTTGCAGATAAGCTTGATCGTAAGTTAAATCAAATTGATCCTATTGAGCTGGCCCTTTTACGCTTAGGTAGTTTAGAATTTTCAGAACGTATTGATGTGCCTTATAAGGTCGTGATCAATGAATATGTTGATCTGGCAAAAAAATATGGTGCTACTGATAGCTATAAATATATCAATGGCGTCTTAGATAAACTTGCCAGAGATTTGCGGGCTTTGGAAATAAATAGAACCAGCGAGAGTTAGCCGTTATTTCGGAACAGGCCGTAAAGACATCCTTGGTGATTATGCTGAAGACGGTTCCTCAATAATCGCTAACTCCCGCTTCAATGAAGTGTTGAGGTAGGAATCTTGGCCATTTCAGAATTTGATCTTATCAAGGACTATTTTAATAAGTCCGGTTTAATCCCAACAACGGAGCAGTCTGCAAGAATCCCTTTGGGAATAGGCGATGACTGCGCTGTGATTGACCTCCCTCCAGAAAGACTTTTAGCCGTATCCATGGACACTTTAGTCGCTGATGTGCATTTCCCAGCCAAGGCTGATTCTGGCTTAATTGCTCAACGCGCTTTGGCCGTTAATTTAAGTGATTTAGCTGCCATGGGGGCTGAGCCTTTAGCATTTACTCTTGCATTGAGTTTGCCGAAAGTAGAAGAGGCATGGCTACAAGGCTTTAGCTTGGGTCTGGAGCAAATGATTCAAAAGTATCGTTGCCCGCTTATCGGGGGGGATATTACGAAAGGGCCTTTAAGTATTACGATACAGGTCCATGGCTTGCTTGAGAGAGGCAAAATACTCAGGCGAGACAGCGCCAGGCCCGGCGAACTGGTTTATGTATCGGGTGAGTTAGGTGCAGCAGGTTTAGCTGTGAGTCTACTGGGCAATGGTATGTCTTTGGACAAGCCTGATACCAAAGAGCTTCACAGCGCATACTACCAGCCTGTTCCGCGAGTGATTCTGGGGCAAAGTATTGCAGGGATAGCCTCAGCCGCTATCGATATTTCTGATGGTTTAATGGCTGATCTCGGGCATATTGCTGAACAAAGTGGTGTTGGCATTGTACTAAATGCAAAGGCTATTCCTATTTCGAAGGCAGTGAAAAATTTCATGGGTGCAATGGGTGATAAAAGTAAGGGTTTGAATTTAGCTTTAACGGCGGGTGATGAATATGAATTAGCCCTAACCGTTGCCGAGGATCAACAAGAAGAATTGCAACAAAAAGCGGCAGAAATTAATGTACCATTGACGCTAATAGGTCGAGTTGTAAAGGGTAGCAGGGTTAAGTGCCTGGATAGTGATGGGCGTGAAATTGACATAAAGAATTCAGGCTATCGGCATTTTAGTTAATTATTTTCATAGCAATAGCTTGAATAGTTAGTTGGGTAGTTAAACAACAGGATAGGAAGTGCTTATGCATAAAAGCATGCTTTTACCCATAGTCATTTTTCTGGTGGCTTGTGAAGAAATGGTACCTGTTGCCGTTGGTTTGCTTGAATCAGACCGTGTCGAAATTTCAGTTGAAAGTTTTGAGCCCATTATTGCAATAAATGTTATTGAAGGTCAGACAGTCAGCGCTGGAGAGGTCTTACTGGCGCAAGATAATGTCCGCATCCTTGCCAGAGAAGCAGAAGCCAGGGCGTCGATTGCTAATCTGGAAGCGGTACTTGCCGAGCAGATAGCGGGCCCGCGTAATGAAGTTATTGAAGCAGCTCAGGCAACGCTCCGAGCTGTACAGGTTCAATACGAAATTAACCTCTTGGAATTAGGCAGACTCGAACGCCTGGGAGCAGATGTTGCGACTCAGGAAAGAATCGATATTGCACGTTCGCAGCGCGACGCTTCACAAGCTAATATAGAACAGGCCAGTGCCAGATTAAGAGAACTGGAAGCGGGAACCAGGCTTGAAAAAATAGAACAAACTCGCCAGCTCTTAGTCGGCGCAAATGCCAGACTTGACGTAATTTCAATAGATAAAGCACGTTTAATCAGTCTAGCTCCAGTCGCTGCAATTATAGATTCTTTGCCTTTTGAGATTGGAGAACGCCCTCCCGTGGGCAGTGTTGTTGCCGTTCTTCTAACAGGGGAACAACCCTACGCCCGTGTTTATGTGCCTGAAGCTTTGCGTATTAATGTGAGACCTGGTACTCAGGTCAGTATTAAGGTTGATGGTATAGAAACACCATTCGCTGGAACAGTGCGAAGAATTGCCAGTGAAGCTTCTTTTACCCCGTATTACTCCCTGACAGAAAGTGATCGTGGCAGGCTGAGTTACCTTGCCGAGATAACACTTGAGACGCAAAGGGAAAGGTTGCCCGACGGCGTGCCAGTAGAAGTTATTTTTTAAACGGTTTTATTTTGAATCCCTCACAAGAAAACTATGCAATCACGGCAACAGGGCTTAGCCGCCGTTTTGGCTCCTTGCTTGCCGTCAATAATATTAATTTAAAAATTCCGACAGGTTCTATTTATGGCTTTCTTGGGCCTAATGGTTCGGGAAAATCGACGACCATTCGAATGTTGTGTGGCTTGCTAACACCGTCTTCAGGCACGGTAGAGGTACTGGGTTTACAAATTCCCAGACAAGCAGAAATTTTAAAACATCAGATTGGCTATATGACTCAGAAGTTCTCACTTTATGATGATTTAACGGTTAAAGAGAATCTGGCATTTGTTGGCGAGATATATGCCATCCCGCGGAAACAGAGAAAACAACGCGTCAATGAATTGCTCGAAGAGTTTGAGCTTTCATCTCAAGCGAAGCAACGTGCAGGAACACTTAGTGGCGGTCAGCGTCAGCGTTTAGCTTTGGCCGCTGCAATTTTACATAAGCCGAGTTTACTGCTATTGGACGAGCCAACCAGTGCCGTTGATCCACAAAACCGGCGTGATTTCTGGGTGACCTTATTTTCCCTTGCCGAGCAAGGAACAACTATTCTGGTTTCTACTCATTACATGGATGAGGCTGAGCGTTGTCATCGTCTGGCAATTTTGGATGAAGGCGTCATTGTTGCTGATGACACACCAAAAAACCTGGGTGAAAACATTGATATGAATGTTTATGAGGTCATCACTGAAAAGGCCAATGAAGCCAGAATCGCCTTATTAAAATTAGCTGAAGTATTCAGTGTGACTCAGGTGGGGCTACATTTACGTGTGTTGATGCCAAAATCAGTTGCTGATTCCTTACAAAAAGTGGAAGCAATCTTACACCGTAATGGATTAACCGGAACTGTTGCTGAAATTGAACCAAATCTGGAAGATGTTTTTGTAGCAGTAACGGAAAAACACAGAAAAGAACAGAGGCAGGAACGTACAAAAGGCAAAGGGCAGGAAGTCGTCTCATGAAATCTTTGCTGCGACTCTACGCTATTTTTCATAAGGAATTTACTCAGCTACTAAGAGACAGGCTGACTTTTGGCATGATCGTCGGCATCCCCCTGATTCAATTAGTGCTCTTTGGTTTTGCAATAAATACAGATGTGCGCAATTTAACGGCAGCGCTTGTTGACCAGGCTGATACATCACTTTCGCGCCAAATGGTGAGTGATATGACGGCATCACAGGTTGTTGATTTTCAGTATCGAGTCGCGACAATTGAAGAGTTAACTACATTGATGGATCAAGGGAGTATCTCCATTGGTTTGTATATACCACCAGATTTTGATCGGCGTATTTTAGATAGAAACAGAGTCGGAGCCGGCGGCAACAGAGCGGCAGCGCAGATTTTGGTAGATGGTACTGATCCCATCATCCTTGGCGTTGGTCGACAGTTAGCGAATATTCCTGTGAGCTTTGACAGCACAAGACGATTACAAGGTTCGGTCGGTTTAGAGGTCAGAAATTTTTATAATCCAGAGCGACGTTCAGCCGTCAATATTGTGCCGGGTTTGATAGGCGTTATATTAACCATGACAATGGTGCTGTTTACAGCTGTCGCTATAGTAAGAGAGAAAGAGCGCGGCAATATGGAGTTTTTAATCAATACGCCGGTTAAATCTCTGGAATTGATGCTAGGAAAAATACTGCCTTATGTCGTAATTGGCTTTATCCAGGTTAGCCTAATTTTAATATTAGGCTGGTTTTTGTTCAGGGTGCCGGTGCAAGGCAGTCTAATTGATGTGTATCTAGCTACCATGGTCTTTATTGCAGCAAATCTCGCGCTGGGCTTATTGATTTCAACGTCAGCACAAACCCAGTTTCAGGCAATGCAAATGACTTTTTTCTTTTTTCTGCCTTCCATCTTGCTCTCTGGTTTTATGTTCCCCTTTGATGGCATGCCAAAAGCGGCTCAAGCTATAGCTGAAGTACTGCCTTTAACGCATTTTAATCGTATTATTCGAAATATAATGTTGCGCGGGGCAGAGATTGATTTTTTGAGTTCAGATATACTGGCGCTTTTAGCGTTCGCCTTCATAGCATTGAGTATTGCTATAATGCGTTTTAATAAACGGCTGGATTGATGATAAGTATTAACAGAGGGTGTCAGAGTGATTTAGCAATCAAGCAACCTGACCCCTTGATTTATGACCCCTTGATTTTATAGGCTCACGTTTTTTATGTTTAGATTTCCCCCTGACAGACTCCCGGTTTTTCTTGTCCTGGCATTTAGTATGATCGATTTCAGCGTCTATTTTCTGGTCGATAATATGGTCTGGCTGATCGGCTATTTGCTGCTCATGATTATTCCACGTAGCTTAATTTGTGCCTGGAATCATCATCACCAGCATACTCCCACCTTTTATGCTAAACCGCTCAATCACATCCTTGAATTTTTCTACGCGCTACATACTGGCGCGACCACCAACCTCTGGGTATTGCATCATGTACTCGGGCATCATAGACATTTTCTGGATCAATCCCTCGATGAAAGTGCCTGGCAGTCTAAGGACGGAAAAATAATGAGCGCTCTAAAATACACCCTGGTAATTGCCGCTACGGCATATTTCCGAGGATTCCAGGTTGGCAAGAAATTTACCCGAGTACAACGCAATTTTGTATTTTATTCACTACTGACCTTATTGGGCATTATCCTGCTGTGTTGGTTCCGACTGGTTCCGGCTCTTCTAGTGTTTGTAGTGCCGATGATTATTAGCCTGCTGTTTACCGCTTGGGTAACTTACGATCATCATGCTGGTCTTGATACGGATGATCAGTTTCAAGCGTCTTATAACAATACTAATCGCTTCTTTAACCTGATGACCGGCAATCTGGGTTATCACACTGCGCATCACTACCAACAAGGCTTGCATTGGTCGAAACTTCCCGCGTTACATGAAAAGATCAAACATCAAATTCCTGAAAAACTAATGAGGGATGCTCTGTTCGTTATTGCATAAATTCCATCTCATGCCCTCCTTGAAAAAAACGGTTTTTACTCATCCGGTGCATTTCCTGGCATTCGGCTTTGGTAGTGGCTTATCGCCCAAAGCACCAGGTACGGCAGGCACTGTTGTTGCGGTTATTCTCTATCTGTTGCTAGCCCAATTGCCGCTGTTAGCTTATTTGGGGATGTTACTTGTCACTTTTGCAGTGGGAATCTATATCTGTGGCCGTAGCTCAAAATTACTCGGTGTGCATGATCATGGCGGCATAGTCTGGGATGAGTTTGTTGGTTACTGGATTACCATGCTGGTGGCTCCCAGCGGCTGGGAATGGATAATTATTGGTTTTATTTTGTTTCGTCTTTTCGATATTTTGAAACCCTTTCCGATTAATGTGTTTGATAAACATGTGCACGGAGGCCTGGGAATTATGCTCGATGATGCCATTGCAGGTAGCTTTGCCTGGTTGTGTTTGCAGTTAATCGCTATTGGGGTTGCTGCTTGAAAATCTGGATTGATGCAGATGCCTGTCCCATAGTAATCAAAGATATCTTATTTAAGGCAGCTGAAAGAACTCAGACGGAATTAACCCTGGTCGCGAATCAGTCAATCCGTGTATCTGGTTCTCGTTATATCAATGCCATTCAAGTGAAAGCAGGTTTTGATGTGGCAGATGATGAAATTGTTAAATTGCTACAAGAGGGTGATCTGGTTATTACTTCTGACATTCCATTAGCAGACGAAGTAATAGAAAAAGGTGGACAGGCCTTGAGTCCTCGTGGAGAACTCTATACTTCCAGCAATATAAAAAGTCGCCTAAATATGCGTGATTTTATGGATACTATGCGGGCCAGTGGTGAGCACACAGGAGGGCCGGCGCCTCTTAATCAAAATGATCGACAACAATTTGCGAACCACCTTGACAGAATATTGCAAAAACATAAGGTGTCAGAGTAAATTGATGGTAGAAATAATTTCTTTAGTGGAAAGCTTGTATAAAAGCTCATCATTTTAAAACTAATAGATTCTCTAGACCTTGCCCAGAAAAAACGCTAAAACGACGACTTCCCAAATAGTGGATATGTAGATATGCTTTTAGGAAATAAAATTATTGTAGTCATCTTTTTTGTTTTTGGCGCATACATAACGCTTGATTACTTTTCTCTGATACGAACTATTACTCCCGCATTTGATAACCTGGAAGTTGAGGACGCCCGCCGCAATAATACCCGACTGATTAATACTATTGATAATGAGATAGAGGCGCTTGTCACTTTTACAATCGACTGGGGAGAATGGAATCTAACTTACAAGTATATGGATGACCGCAACGAAGACTATATTCAGGATAATTATCTACCTGCCTTGAGTCTCTTTCAAGACGAAAAATTAGAGTTAATTTTTCTTGTTGATATGGATGGCAACCTTGCTTGGGGAAGAGTATATGACCCAGCGACGGAATCAATGGTCGATTTGTCCTATTTCTTCTCTTCAATTGATACATTACTTCAGTCTTTCTTATCACGAACCAGCCTTGACCATAATGAAAATGGAATTATTTCAACTAATTTAGGCCCTATGCTTATTGCTTCAAATGCCATTTCGACCAATGATGGCGAAAGCACGATGAGAGGTGCTCTTTTGATGGGGCGGCTGTTAAATGATTCGATGCTCGAAACTCTGATGAAGCAAACCCAATTGGATATAACGTACTGGCCTTTGCAAGGTTCTGATAGTGCAGTATTGGGTATTGAAGGCTTGGCTACTCTGCCAGGTGAAGGTGAAATTATCACTAATGTCAGCGATGAAAATATTCTTTTGACATATTCATACCTTCCTTATCTTTACGGAGGAGGGCTGCTGTTTCGAGTAGAGACACCAAGGTTGATAAGTAGTATAGGTAACGCGACTGTTCGACTTATGCTGACCTCGAATATCATTTTTTTCACCATCATAATGATAATTTTATTTTTGTTGTTACGTCATATAGTGACCAAGCCATTAACCAATCTTCGCGAAAAAATTGCTGAAATTGAAATTGAACCACATCTAGATGCCTTGTCTTTTAAAAGATTATTCACCGATCGTAATGATGAAATTGGTGACCTCGAAACAGAATTTGACCTCTTATTGGGAAATCTAGCGAAGAAGAATAGTAAGCTGCAAATTGAAATTGATGAGCGGAGGAAAATGGAAGCTCAACTTTTATATTATGCTAGCCATGATCCTCTGACAGGGTTAATGAATCGAAGAGGAATAGAAGAGCGTCTTGAACAAGTACTTTCAATGCTTCAGGTACATGCAGATGAACACGTCTTGTGTTTTTTGGATCTGGATCAATTCAAGGTGGTTAATGATAGTTGTGGCCATATTGCTGGCGATAAATTGTTAAAAAAATTGAGTGTCGAACTGCAAGCTGTAATAAGAAACAATGATGTCCTGGTTCGATTTGGCGGAGATGAATTTGCCGTATTAATGGAAGATTGCTCAATTGATCAAGCTTATGCTGTTGCCAGTTCGATGTTGAAGGCTGTTCAGGATTATCAATTTATTTGGGAAAGTTATTCTTTTAGGGTTGGGGCTAGTATTGGTCTGGTTGCGATTACGCATGCGACACCAATAGATCTTATCGAAATATTTAAGCAAGCAGATACCGCTTGTTATATCGCTAAGGATCAAGGTAGAAACCGTATTCATATTTATCATAGTGAGGACATTGAAACGGCTCATCGTCATGGCCACATGCAATGGGTCAACCGTATTAATAAAGCCTTGGAGAAAGACCTGTTTTGTCTTTACGCCC
Organism: SAR86 cluster bacterium; assembly: GCA_002746215.1. Classification (GTDB taxonomy): domain Bacteria; phylum Pseudomonadota; class Gammaproteobacteria; order Pseudomonadales; family Pseudohongiellaceae; genus UBA5109. The sequence continues at coordinate 168,381 of NVWI01000004.1, read as the reverse complement.
AGCCGATAGCATTGTTACGAGATAATTCCATGAATCACTATGAATTCCTGATCAGAATGAAGAGTGAGACAGGTGGAATTTTCACACCTGATAATTTTTTACCCATAGCTGAACGTTATAGGCTTATTTCAAAAATTGATTACTGGGTTGTTGAGAATGTGTTTCGCCTGCTATCTGAAAATCCTCAATTTATGGGAGAAGTGGATTTTTGTTCTTTTAATATTTCTGGGCAATCTATTACGAAGGCTGATTTCCTTGCTTTTATTCTCGTCCAGCTTGAAAAATTTGGAATCGAAGGGAATAAAATTTGTTTTGAAATCACCGAGACCTCAGTAATTTCGAACTTTGACTCCGCAAAAGAGTTTATTACAACACTTAAGGAAGTAGGCTGTCGATTTGCTCTGGATGATTTTGGTAGCGGCTTATCTTCTTTTGCTTATTTAAAGAACCTTGATGTGGATTATTTAAAAATTGATGGTGTTTTTGTTAAAGACATTGCGAATGATCCAATTGACCTTGCGATGGTTAAATCAATAAATGAAGTAGGTCATATTATAGGGTTAGAGACCATTGCAGAATTTGTTGAGGATGATAAATCTATCGCCATTCTAAAGGAGATAGGCATTGATTTTGTGCAGGGCAATGCGATTGGGGAAGCTCAGGCTATTGAAGGAATACTTGCGGCAATTTCCAGGCCAACCTCATCCCTTTCCTGAGGTGCTGGCTCTTCTTTTTTTAAGTCTAAGAGTAGACATCAATCCAGCCAATGGTGATTTTTATTCACTTTTTTATAAGGTTTACTACGAGCTGCGGCATAAAGTTACTCTGACACCTTGTGTTTAATCGGGTGCGGATTATCAGTTTATACTTTTAAAGTATATCCAAGCACATCATCACCAGCCCGCCGGACTGATTGGCCGATAGAAACTATACCTTGACCTGTCAGTGGTAATTCTTCGCGCCTTAAATATATCTCTCTTTGATTATTTTGAGTGACGTAAGTACCGTTGGTGCTTGTATCGCACAGTATAAATTTCCCACGTCTGAAAATAATCTGGCAATGATCTCTGGATACAAATGAATTGCTTATAAAAAGTGAAGAAATTCCAGTATTTCTGCCAATAGTAAAGGGTTCCATATCAGTTGTTAGAATATATTTTTGGCTTTGATATGTTAACTCTAATCTATTTAATTTTGCTGCTCGGGTAAAACTCTGAATGCCCATATGCACAGTAGCATCGTTAAAGTTTTCATCTGTTTTCTGTTCCCAGTGCATACGGAAAATTTTTGTTTTAAGCGTGTGTCCTTTCAAAACAACATTGTCATATTCATAACATAATTTTTGAGCCTTAAGGTTTAAGGAGTTGAATGCATTTTTAGAGAGCAATATTTTCCCGCTTTTTGCAATTCCCGTCAGGTAGGCAGCATTATTTACGGTTTCTCCAAAGAGGTCATTGTGTTCACAAATAATGCCACCCGTATCGATACCGATACGTAATTTAAGTGCCATGTTTGATTGAAATTTTCTGCATGAGTCTTGCATTTCACGTGCAGCCTCCGTAGCGCTGTCAGTTTTATCAAAACAAGTCATAACTTCATCGCCGATGGTCTTGATGACTTTGCCATGATGCTTGGTAGTAATATTTGTCATCATAGAAAGCAGCTTTTGTATAAGAAAATTAGCTTTGTTGTCGCCCAATTGTTTATAAAGCGGGGAGCTGCCTGAAATGTCAGCAAACATGACAGTGCTGATAATTTTTTCAGAGGACATGAAATTTCATCAGATAATTGAGGAGTATTGGAAACATCGTATTGACTATACGATATAGAGGTTTAATGCTTCAAGTATTTCCTTCGAGTGCTATACATATAGCATGGTCAGAACTGTCAAAGTAGCGTCTGACTATCATATGAAGTCAGACGATGGATTTTAAATAAAAACCCTGTTTTATGATGGCAGCACGCTTTTCATCAAGAAAGTGTCTGTCATTTTGAGGTTGAACTAGCTGCTAACCCAGTGGCCATGGGCTACTTTAGAAGAAAGGTAAGATATTTTTTAGAAAGCTATTGTTAACTTTCTTTTTTAGTTGTTTCTCTTCTGGGTTTTCTTTTTGAATTGCTCTTAACTGGTTTTCCCTGATCTTTTTCCGGTTTATATTCAGATATTTCTATTTTTCTTCCAGAGACATAAGTGTTCTTTAAATGCTGCAAAATTTCTTTAGGCATGCCTTCAGGTAAATCAACCACACTGTATTCTTCAAAAATATTAATACGCCCAATGTGTTTGCTTTCAATGTCTGCTTCATTGGCAATCGCGCCAACTATATTTCCGGGTTTGACTTTATGGTTATGCCCGACTTCAAGTCGGTAGCGCTGCATCCCTGGTTCAATTGATTTCATGAAGCGTTCGTCATTGGTGCGTCTCTTAGAGCGAGGTTTGTTATGTTCTCGAAATTCTTTGTCTTGTTTTCTAAAGGATTCTTTTTTCTGTTCTTTTTTTAATAGTAAGGGTTTATCGCCTCGCAATAGTTTAGCCAGGGCAGTTGCAACATCCAACGCCGGAACATTATGTTCAAACTGATACTGCTCAAGAATATCTCGGTAGAATTGTAAATCATCATCATTAGCGAGTGTGTCGCTGATGTCTTGTTTAAATTTTGCAATGCGTTTGTTGTTGATGATCTCTGTGGATGGTAATTCCATGAGTTCGATTTTGCTGCGTGTTGCTCTTTCTATGGCTTGCAGCATTCTTCTTTCGCGCGGAGCGACAAATAAAATAGCATCGCCTTCGCGCCCGGCTCGTCCGGTTCTGCCTATTCGATGAACATAGGCTTCGGTGTCATAAGGAACATCATAATTAATGACATGACTGATACGTTCGACATCCAGGCCGCGGGCAGCGACATCGGTTGCGACCAGGATATCTATTTTCCCTCGTTTAAGATTCTGTATTGTACGTTCACGTTGGTTTTGTGGAATATCCCCGTTTAAAGCCGCAGCAATGTAACCACGTGCTGAGAGTTTTTCAGCAAGCTCGACTGTTGCTATTCTGGTTCTTACAAAAATTATCACGCCATCAAAAGTTTCTGCTTCAAGAATACGAGTCAGCGCATCCAGCTTATGCAGGCCACTGACAGGCCAGTAACGTTGACGGATGGTTTCGGCAGTACTTGTTTTAACTTTAATCGTGATCTGTTTGGGGTTATTTAAATATTTTTCGGCTATGTGCCGAATTTGTTTCGGCATGGTGGCGGAAAACAAAGCCGTCTGGTGTTGTTCTGGACATTGTTCAAGTATCCATTCAACGTCATCTATAAAACCCATGCGCAGCATTTCATCAGCTTCGTCCAATACCAGTGTAGAAAGTTTATGCAGTTGGAGAGTGCCTTTACGCATATGATCCATTACTCGACCAGGCGTGCCGACAACGACATGAACACCACGCCGCAGAGCGCGGATTTGTGCTGAATAATCCTGTCCACCATAAACAGGTAAGACATGAAAACCTTTTATATAAGTAGCATAGTGTTGGAAAGCTTCTGCTACTTGTATGGCCAGTTCACGAGTAGGTGCCAGGACCAACACTTGAGGCTCTTTTTGTTTGAGGTCTAGTTTGGATAAAAGCGGTAAGGCAAAAGCCGCAGTTTTTCCCGTTCCGGTTTGTGCCTGACCCAGCACATCATGACCTTCGGCTATAAGTGGAATAGTTTCAGCCTGTATAGGGGTAGGATGCTCATAACCTAACTCATTTAAGATTTTTAAGAGTGATGGGTTAGCTACAAGTTGCTCAAACGCTACAGTGGGCGTTTTTGTCGCGGATGTTTCTGTCATTGAAGGTGCCTAAATAAAATAAAGTGCCTTAGATATAGGGCTAATCTGAGGGGGCGCGCATTGTAACGCTTAACAATAGAATAAGCTATGAATCTACATTGATGCTAGTGATTTAGTGTGAAAACCATACAACTTGGACCGATCAGCGTGTGAGGGGAGTTTTAGTAAGCGAACTACTTAAGGGGTTCAGGAAAATTTATATTTTTTGAATACCTGCTTTTTACTTCAGAAATATCCACATTGACTTATTTTTTAAGATAGTACTTTCGTCTGCTTAGCGGAAACTTTTCTATAGCATAACGTAGCATGGTTCGAGGCATAACTTGGTAGTGCTCATTGAGAAATGATTCTTCTGTACTGCGGTCTTTATTGCCGATTTCCCGTAACATCCAACCACTAGCTTTGTGAATTAAATCTTCTTTGTCGGTCAATGTTTGGCTAATGAGCTCAAGAGCAGTTTCAAATTTTTGACGTTTAATGAAGTAGTAAGTTGTAATGATAGCTATACGTCTTTCCCAAAGTTGGTCAGATTTAACGAGTTTGAATAGTGGCTGGTGACTTTTTTCAAATAAATAAGGGCCAATAATCTTATGTGAGGAGCTATCGACAATATCCCAGTTATTAATATAAGCAGTATTATTCAAATAAAGTTGGTAGATGGCTTTTTGTGTTTTTGAATCGGCTCTTTTAAATTTTTCAGATAATAAAATTACTGCTGCGAGCCTGGCTTCATGATAAGGAGAATGCAGTAGTTTTTCGTTTTGTAAAAGAGGCATTGTTAACCAGCGTTTTACGAAACTACGAATAACTGGGACTCTTATGCCCAGGAAAATATCGTCCTCGCCATATTCCCCTTCAGCTGTTTTAAAAAACCTTGCTGAATGCTCAGCAATTTTTTTATCAGACTTTTCTTGCAGAGCGGTTAATGCTTGTTTGGCTGTAATGTCCATAGTGCTTGAATAGAGTTAAGCTTCTTAACTTTCCTCAATTTCAGTCCAGCGTTCGAAATGTTGTTCTAAACGTTGTTGGGTTGAGGCAAGCTGCTCCAGAATTACACTGGATTGCTCATGATCTTGCTCATAAAATGCTGGCTGGCTTATTTGTTGCTCAAGTTTTTTAATGTCTTGTTCGCATTCTTCAATCTGTATTGGTAACTGTTCCAATTCACGTTTTAACTTATAGCTCAGTTTTACGGCTGGTTTTGTGTTGTTTTCTTTGGTTTTTTTCTCCAAATTTTTGTTGGGTGTACTAACATCAAAACCGCCTCCTTGTCGGAGCCAGTCTTCATAGCCGCCGACGTATTGATTAATTTCCCCATCACCTTCAAACGCAATACTGCTGGTGACGACATTATTCAGGAATTCACGGTCATGGCTGACGAGTAAAACTGTGCCATTGAAATTAATCAACAAGTCCTCTAATAGTTCTAGTGTTTCCATATCAAGATCATTAGTGGGTTCGTCCAGTACCAAAAGATTAGCCGGCTTGCTGAAAAGGCAGGCGAGGATCAAACGGTTTTGTTCGCCGCCAGATAAAGAGCGAACTTTTTGGCGGGCGCGATCCGGCGCAAATAGAAAGTTTCTCAAGTAAGACATGACGTGTATCGATTTGCCATTGACCTCAACATAATCACTGCCTTCAGCGATGGTGTCATAAACATTTTGATCGGGGTCGAGTTGTAGGCGCAATTGGTCAAAATAAGCAATTTCCAGTTTGCTGCCAATTTTTACTTTGCCTGAGCTGGGTTTTAATTCGCCCAATAAAATTTTCAACAAAGTTGTTTTGCCCGCACCATTAGCGCCGATAAAGCCGATTTTATCGCCGCGCATGATTCTACTGGAAAAATCAGCGATGATTTTTTCCTCACCAAAACTGTGCTCAATGTGTTCAGCTTCAATGACCAGCTTACCCGATGACTCAGCTTGGTTAAGCGTGATTTTTGCTTTGCCCTGTAATTGTCTACGTTGGCTGAACTCTTCCCGTAAGGTCTTTAGAGCTCTAACTCGTCCTTCATTGCGTGTGCGTCTGGCTTTAATACCCTGCCGAATCCAGACTTCTTCTTGTGCCAGTTTTTTATCAAATTCTGCCTGTGATTTTTCTTCAGCGGCTAATTGTTGTTCTCGGAACACTAAGAAATTCTGGTAATCACATTCCCACGCGCTAATTTCGCCCCGATCAAGAATCATGATTTTATTCGCAATTTTTTGCAGAAATGCCCGGTCATGCGTAATAAGCAAAATGGCACCGGAGAATTGATTTAATTGTTTCTCTAGATACTCAATAGTTGGAATATCCAGATGATTAGTGGGTTCATCCAAGAGCAGTACGTCGGGCTCATTAATAAAAGTTTTTGCTAAAGAAACTCGACGTAACCAGCCGCCAGATAAGGTGTTCATTAAAGTCTCGCCTGAAACGCCTAATTTGCTGAGTGCACTATCGACCTTTTGTTGTAAATTCCACGCCCCAGCTGTTTCTATTTGTTTTTGTAAGTCTGCAAGTTTATCCATGTTTTGATTGTTGGCATCATCCTGTAGAAACTGATGGTAGCGTTGGATTAATTTGCCATCATCAGCCAGACCTTCCAGTATATAATCATAGACACTTCGATTATCGGCAGTCGGGAGTTCCTGGTTCAGGAAAGCTACTTTTATGCCTTGTTGTTGCCAAAGTTCTCCGGCGTCAGGTTTAAATTGTTGGCTGAGGAGTTTTAAAAATGTTGATTTGCCCGCGCCGTTGCGGCCAAGCAAACCGATGCGCTCGCCACTTTGTATGGATAGTGAAACTTTCTCAAGTAAAACCTGCGGCCCATAGGCAAGATGAATATCAGTTAAACGAAATAAAAGCATTAAGGTAATGGTCCTGCTGTGAATGTATTTTTGATTGTGTTTTCTGTACGTAATCTGTTTATAGGGCGGGGATTATACCTCATACCTCTTTTAAGTATTTCAACTTTGTTTCTTACGTTATACTCGGCAGCCTTAAAAAGTATTTATAAGCAAACTTTAAACAAAGCAGGAAATCGGCATGAAAGAGTATTTACAGTTCTATATTAATGGTGAATGGGTTGACCCGATAACACCGCGTCTACTGGATGTTATCGATCCAGCGACAGAAGAAGTTGCTGGGCATATTAATGTTGGTAGTGAAGCCGATGTAGATAAAGCCGTTGCAGCGGCAGCAGAGGCATTCAAAACCTGGTCGCAAACCAGCAAAGAAGAACGCTTACAAGTACTGAATCGGATTGTCGAAGAATTTGAAAAACGAGTGCCTGAGCTAGGTGAAGCTATTACCGAAGAAATGGGCGCGCCGACCTGGCTAGCAGAGGGGACACAGGCAGCGGTTGGCGTGAAGCATTTCCAAACCACTGTTGCTGTCTTAGAGCGTTTTGAATTTGAAACGGATCGCGGTAGTAGTCATATTAGCCGTGAACCAATCGGCGTCTGTGGGTTTATTACACCCTGGAACTGGCCGATTCATCAGATCTGCGCGAAGGTAGGGCCAGCATTGGCTGTGGGTTGTACAGTGGTGCTTAAACCCTCAGAAATTGCACCATTTTCTGCCAAGATATTTGCCGATATTATTCACGCTGCAGGTGTTCCAGCCGGTGTATTTAACCTGGTGCAGGGTGAAGGCCCTGAAGTCGGGCAAGCTATCGCCAAACATCCATTAGTTGATATGGTTTCAATCACTGGCTCAACTCGTGCTGGTATTGCCGTTGCACAAGCCGCGGCCCCTACGGTGAAACGTGTGCATCAGGAGCTAGGGGGTAAAAGCCCTAATATTGTTTTGGAAGATGCCGATCTTGAAGCGGCTGTAACAGGCGGCATTAACGGCGTAATGATGAATTCAGGGCAATCCTGCCGCGCGCCAACGCGCATGTTAGTGCCAAATAAATTAATGGATCAGGTGAGTGCGATTGCTAAAGATGTGGCAGAAAGCTGGACGCCTGGAGATCCAAAACAAGACAGTCGAATGGGGCCGGTTATTTCTGATCAAGCTTGGGAAAAGATACAAGGATTAATTAAAAGCGGTGTTGAAGAAGGCGCGACTCTGGTTACTGGAGGAGAAGGCAAACCGGAAGGCCTGGAACAAGGTTATTTTATAAAACCAACGGTGTTTAGCCATGTGAAAAATGATATGAAAATCGCGCGTGAAGAAATCTTTGGCCCAGTGTTAAGTATTATTGGTTATGACACAGAGGAAGAAGCAATAGAAATTGCTAACGATACTGAATATGGCTTGGGCGGTTATGTACAAAGCCAGGATATTGAACATGCTCGAAATATAGCGTCTAAAATTCGTGCCGGCTATATCAGTATTAATAATGCGGGGCTGGATATTAGTGTGCCGTTTGGGGGATATAAACAATCGGGTAATGGACGGGAATTTGGTGATGAGGCCTTCGGCGAATTTCTGGAATACAAATCTCTTCTCGGCTATAACCCTTCTTAGCTATTGCGCTTGCTAATACGTCGTTAAGGGAATAATTTGAATCAGTCACTTACAGTTTGTAAGCTCCTTCTCCAAATTATTTCCTTGCCTCGTCTTAGCTTCGCTCATTACACTAAGTATTTAGCTATTGCGCTTGCTAATGCGTCGTTAAAAATAAAATTTTAATCAGTCACTTACTCTTAAGTAAGCTCCTTCTTTAAATTTTATCTTTGCCTCGTCTTAGCTGCGTTGATTACGCTAAGATGCGATGTATAAAGAAAAATTTAAAAAATAAAATTAAAAAATTATGACAGCAACAATATGCTTCACCATGGACAATCTTTCAGATGCCGCTGATTTAGGCAGGGGTGTGATTGATAAACCTAGACCGCCCGGTCAGCGACCTGCTTTAGAGCAGGGCTTTCCTGCCATGCTGAATCTTTATGATAGGTACGGAGTAAAAGTTACACATTTTCTGGAAGGCTGGAATGGTGAGGCGCATCCAGACATTGTTGAAGATTTGTTAAATATGGGGCATAGCGTTGGCATGCACGGCTGGCAGCATGAAGCCTGGTCAGAGCTGAGTTTGGAGCAGGAAATTGAATTAATGGGCAGATCAACTGATGCTTTACACCAGGCATCTGGGGTTAAGCCAACAGCTTTCAGAGCGCCGGGAGGTAAGCGTACTAAACATACAGTCAAATTACTTTCTGATTTAGGCTATACGATTGATTCAAGTATGAATGATCAGGGTGAAGATGGCGGGGAAATTCAGGCGCTTACCGAGTCGCTTTGGCATGTCCCTTATTTAGAAGCCACCATAGACGCGCGGCAGTGGCTGCAAAAAAATATACCCGCAAAAGAAGTGGAATTATCCTGGCTGAACTTGCTTGAACAAGCCCGTGAGAGAGATGGGTTCCTGGTGTTTATCTGGCACCCCCATGTTATGGGTATGAATGCAGAATATCAAAAAGTGGGAGAAAGTATTCTGCAAAAAGTAACGAAAGAAAAAGATTTCCAGATTGTTACTTTGAAAGATTTAGTTTCTCATAAATTGGTAGAGCAATAAAATTTTACTCTGGAATACAGCGATAAAGCGCGTAATCCTGTTCCCCATCAACGACTGACGTTGTTGCAACAACAGTATCATCTCCACGCTCTGCGGCCTGGTTTCTGGCAAGTGCTTGCAGCTCAAGTAAAATATTGCTGGCGGCTCTTTCTAAAATAACTCTATTTAATACCTCAACATGCGTTGTGCCTGTTTGCACGCAACTTGAACCAAGTTGGTTTTGTGTAAGCACTCGGACATTACTGCCATCTTCACTCAGGTCTACCCAAATACAACTACAAAGAGTGAGCAAGGTCATGCTGAAAAATAAATGTTTCATTCAAGTTATTCCCTAGATTTAACGACGCAAAAAACGCAACCAACGCCAAAAATTTAATAAGCCAGCCAGAGAACTGGCCAGGTAAGTAAAAGCACAGGCAAGTAGTATATGTCGAACAGAGCGCATATCTCTATCACTAATGTATTGACCCTGTTTAAGAATTGGTAAGGCGCGGCCAAAGCTGGCGTCAAATTCCACGGGCAACGTGACCAGGTGAACAATGCTACTGATAGCGATGGTGATGATCATGAGTAAGATCAATAAAGGGAGCCAGCGAATGCCGCCAGGTATCATGCTCAGTAAAGGCATTGCCATTAGCGCAATGCCGCCGATTTTTTCGGTTTTTTGGGCGAAGCCCACCATACGGGTGCGGGCAATAAGCGGTTGGTAATTTTTAGCATGCTGTAAGGCATGCCCAAATTCGTGGGCAGCAACAGCAATGGCCGTCAGTGATTGACCATTAAGATTACTTTCACTTAAGCGAATAGTTTTAGTCATGGGATCATAATGATCACCCACGTCGCTTGGCTCCAGCTTTAGATAATCAAGATTAAATTTCTTTCTCAGGTGTTTGACGAATTGCCCCCCTGTGCCTTGGATATCGTTACGAGGAGTGCTGTATTTATTAAGTATATACTTGGCCCATTGTTGTGGGCCAAGTATTAGAAGTGCTAACAGAGCAATCAGGATTATAAAAATCATAAGGATAAAATATTATAGTAAAGCGGTGTGAGTAAATAGCAGTGAAATGAAATTCTGCGCTATCTATTATCAGCAGTAGTTGTCAGTTTATTGCTGACGCTTTAGATTGCCGGAATCTCGGATAGTAGATATGCCCGTCTCTCTTCAAAGAAGTGCTGAAGGCTTCCCGCGCCACCGTCCAAACTCTGCTCGAAAGAAAGTGAACTATAGAGTTTGCGGGTGTCACGATTGACATCATCCGTAATCATCTCATGGATGTCAGTGGCGACAGGGCCTATGACATCCCAGTCCATCCAGTTTTCGGCAATGTCTCGCACATAGGCGAGGTAGCGCTCACGTAGTGCAGGTACAGCGAGTAATCTGGAGCGTAATGGTTTGGTGGCGTCATTCAGCCCTACCAGTGGATCGAGCCGGAGATTATTACCTGATCGTCGGCCTCCTTCTGCACTCATGACTTCGTTGAAGTCGTGAGGCAACACATGGAAGCGTTCATCAGCATCGAGGAATATGTAATAGTCACTGGCGCGTGTCCAATAACCGTCTGAATTTGCCAGCGCGACATCCAGTGCCAGGAAACGCAGTACACCATCTATGTTGAGTATGGGATTCAGTGCAGCTTCAAGTTGATTCAGCGGTGTTTGATCGAGCACCCTGAACAGGTTAACCAGAGCCGCCCAGTTTGCCTGATTATCCCGGTTATCAATTTCATAAGTGTCACGATAGTCATCAATGTCGTCTCCCCAATATTCCATGCCTCCTCGGGCTCTTGGGCTGCCAGGGACCTTCCAGCGTACGCCGCCTTCCGCGCTGAAAAACTCTTCAACAAAGTCTCGGTTAAACTGTTGTTGATGGGGATATATTCCCCAGTTCTCGCCATTGATCACCAGCCGGAAAAGCCCCAGTTGTGGCGTTGGTAGGTAGTTATTGGCAATCGTTGAGAACAGAATAGTTCGAAGGAAGCTTGGATCATTATTACTGTTAAGTAGGTTCAGAGTCCTGTAGCCATAGAGATTCTGCTCTTCATGCAGCAGGTCAAATTTTAGACGCAGGGGCCTCTTCATGCCACTTGGTACCATGCTGTATGAGGAATTGCCGCGGAAACGAACGCCGACATCCTGGTAGGTTTCACCATCGACTATGGCTGTGACAGGGACTTGGACATCGGTGCCATGAAAGGCTTCTAGTTCCGCCTCCCAGTCGCCATTGTCAAACTGAAGGAAAACCGTACGAATGACAGAGGTATCGTAGAGAGGGAAATTCTGAAAATTTCCCACCTCTGACTGGCTAATTTGATCACCTGGTGAGCCATTGCCGGTTCTGTTTCTCCAGCGTCTGCCAGAACGGCTTGATGCAGGTTGTCCGGCAAGATAATTACGGGCCTGTAATCTTTCGGCAGCATTAAGCACGCCGTTGTCATCATCATCGAAGCGATCAACTAACGCTACTTGGTCATCTGACCCGCCGCCAAAAAAACCACCAAACTGAGCCAGCGCTGGAAGTGTTGCCAGCAGCATAATGGTCAGAATCAAGAGATAGACAGGCTTAATATTAAATGACATGAGCTTCCTCTGAAGAGTGTTTACTCTGGTTTAAAATACGCCCAGTGTTGGTTAATTCGAGAGGCTTTTGCGGTTGCCTCGGTGTTGGAATGAGCTGCAGTTTGCGCATGGCTTTTAGAAAACGGTTATAGCGTTTCACCTTACCCAACACTGCCATGCCAATACAATATTTTGAACAGGCAGACACCGGATGCTGGTGCAGCCCCCTTAATATTTTCTCTGCCAGGCCATTCCTGTTGGGTGACTTAGTCTCAATAATTACCAAATCCGGGTTGACCGAAAAAGTTTCATCCTCACAACTAAACTGTATTTGAGTATCTATTGTAATGCGTTCATGCCCCTCAATCGCAGCCAGGGTGCTGCGGTAATAACTGACCTTTATTGAAGGCAGCAATTCAAAGCTGAACTTGCGCCCGTAAATAGCATAATAGGCCTTTGCAATGAATTCTCTCGAGCTGTCATCCAGCATGCCGAAGTATTCCGGGCTACAAGGAACTCTCTGTTTGATTGTTCTACCCCTAGGCCCCTTGAGTTTGATCTCAACAAAACAGGTGTTGCTGTCTGTATAGAGGCGGGTTCTTACCTTGAAGCGAACCCGTCTATCCTGTTGGTGTTGTTGGTAACATTTAAAATCAGCATCATCAAAATAGCAGTTGTCGTAACGAAAAGAGCGATTACCATCAATGTCGAGAATGTCAAAGTGAGGGGACCAATGTTCCAGTGCCTTGTCCAGCACTTTATTGTTGACAACATATTTCTGATCCATACGTTCAAGTAGTTCTGCCCTGGCATCAAGTTCAGATAGAGAAATAGCAGAAAAACCCTCCAGTTGAGGTTTTGCGTGCGGCCTGTTTAAGCCTGGCCTGTGACTCATTCAACTTTCCTGTAAAAGACTTTGATTCTCGCCATGTCGTTAATGTAGTCGAGAGTGGTGATCTGAAAATACATGACATCTACACCCAGTCTGCTGGAAAGTTCAACACGCATCTGCTCAGGGTTAGATAGCGCTTCGGGGTCAATCCGGTCAAGTGTTACCTTAATAGCRTAGACGGACTTGAGCATTTTTGGATGGTCAATCAGATAGGCGCCAAGTAGCACGAATAGTAAAATCAGTATTACAAGCGGAAGCGTTGTGCCCTGAACCGAGCAGATAAGGGCAATTGAAACACTGCCGAAAAAGTAGGTAATTTCCGTTTTGGTGATTTGTTCAGAGCGCAGGGTGAACAATGCAAAAATGGCAAAGAGTCCGAATCCAGCAGCAATGCTGAATTCGACACTGGATAAAATCGTTAACACAGCAAAGGTGAAAATATTGAACATTGCTGCAGTAATCACCAGTTCCTTGTCTTTGTAACGTTGGTAATAGAGGCCAAAAACAAGAAATGACATGGCTGCAATATCAATGCAGAAGCGCAGTAATAATTCGATTAGCATTTAAGGGTGTTCTCCCGAATTTCAGTATGCTACAACTTAGTATAAGCTGTCTGCTATACCAAGGCTGGCTACGATCTATTATAACGTTCTGATATGGAAAAGGTTTACCCATGGGATTAAAGGCGGTATTCAGCCTTAGCCGTACATTGGTAATTTCGAGGGAGCAGGTGCCAGAGTCGTGACTCTGACACCTAATTTTACTGACACCTAATTTTAGATAGGGTTAAACGTTAAAAAGCCAAGCTGGTTACAGCTTATACTTATAGCTAGTATTTATAGCTATCCGTCTTGAATGGTCCTTCAACAGGCAGGCCCAAATAGTCTGATTGTTCCTGTGTCATGCGGGTAATGACTCCACCGAAGCCTCTAACCATACAAGCAGCGACTTCTTCGTCCAGGTGTTTAGGTAGCACTTCTACCGTCAAGCTGGTTTTCTGAGTCGCAGTATCCTGGTCAGCATATTTACGTTCCCACAAGTGCATCTGGGCTAGAACTTGGTTAGCAAATGAGCCGTCCATGATGCGAGAAGGGTGACCAGTGGCATTGCCCAGATTGATTAAGCGGCCTTCAGAAAGTAGCAGTAAATAATCTTCGTTACCGTCACTGTCAGTGCCGCGAATAACACGGTGTACCTGTGGTTTTACTTCTTCAAATTGCCAGTTCTTGCGCATAAAAGGCGTGTTAATTTCATTGTCAAAATGACCAATATTGCAAACTACGGCACCAGTTTTTAAGCTGGAGAGCATATTGGCATCACAGACGTCGAGGTTGCCTGTGGTGGTGACTACCAGGTCTGTGTTTTGCATGAGTTGCTCGTTAATGCAATCGGCCTGGCCAGTGTTAATTCCATTTTTGTAAGGGGACACAACCTCAAAACCATCCATGCAGGCTTGCATGGCACAGATAGGGTCAATTTCAGTAATTTTTACGATCATGCCTTCCTGGTTCAAACTTTGAGCCGAACCTTTACCAACATCACCGTAACCGATAACCAGGGCTTTTTTTCCGGCCAGTAACATGTCAGTTCCGCGTTTGATGCCATCATTTAAGCTGTGGCGGCAGCCGTATTTATTATCATTTTTAGATTTGGTGACAGAGTCATTCACGTTGATAGCCGGAACTTTTAAAGTGCCTTGTTCCAGCATTTCGTAGAGTCTGTGCACGCCTGTTGTAGTTTCTTCAGTAACCCCATGAATATGCTCCAGCAGCTGTGGGAATTTGTCGTGCACCATGGAGGTAAGATCACCACCGTCATCCAGCAACATATTGACTTCCCAGGGTTCTCCATCTTTTAAGATAGTTTGTTCTATACACCATTCGGACTCGTCTTCGCTTTGGCCTTTCCAGGCATAAACTGCAACACCTGCCGCTGCCATTGCTGCCGCTGCATGATCTTGCGTAGAAAAAATATTACAGGAGGACCAACGAACTTCTGCGCCCAGCACTTGTAGGGTTTCTATTAAAACAGCGGTCTGAATGGTCATATGAATACAGCCAATGATTTTGGCACCAGCCAGGGGTTGCTCTTTCGCGTATTTTGAACGCAGTGTCATCAATGCCGGCATTTCAGCTTCGGCCAGTGTAATTTCCTTGCGACCAAAATCGGCCAGGCTGATATCAGCAACTTTATAATCATCTGAATTGGCTGATTGAGTATTTGGATTGTTCATCGTGTGGTGATCCTTAGAAAATTAGTGTCAGAGTAAAATAGCTTTAACTGTTTTTACTCTGACACTGGTAAAAATAGTATTGGTTTATTACAGGGTCAGAGCTCAATAAATTGAGATCTGACCCGTGGCCTGTTTCACAGGCCTGCGTCGGCTTTTAAAGCTTCAGCTTTATCAGTATTTTCCCAAGAGAATTCTTCCCGACCAAAATGGCCGTAGGCAGCAGTGTTTTGATAAATCGGCCGTAGTAAATCCAGCATCTCTGTCAGTCCACCTGGGCGCAGTTCGAAATGTTCACGCACTAATCTGGTAATCGCCAGGTCGTCAATTTTCCCGGTTCCGAAAGTCTCTATTAAGACTGAAGTTGGATCGGCAACACCAATGGCATAAGAGAGCTGGATTTCGCATTTATCAGCGATACCTGCGGCAACAATATTTTTCGCAATATAACGCGCCAGGTATGCAGCTGAACGATCAACTTTTGAAGGATCTTTACCAGAGAAAGCACCACCACCATGACGCGCCATACCGCCATAAGTATCGACAATAATTTTACGCCCAGTCAAACCGCAATCGCCATGTGGGCCGCCGATGACAAAACGACCCGTTGGGTTGATATGATACTTGGTGTCTGCATCCAGCCATTCTGCTGGTAAAACTGGTTTAATAATTTCTTCCATCACCCCTTCGAGCAAGTCTGCATTTGAAACATCTTCATCATGTTGAGTAGATAGCACGACAGCATCGATAGATTGTGGCTGGCCATCAATGTAACGAAAGGTGATCTGACTTTTTGCATCGGGCCTTAAGAAAGGCAGGCCGCCATTTTTGCGAACTTCAGCCTGACGTTTAACCAATAAATGAGAATAAATAATTGGTGCGGGCATCAGTACGTCAGTTTCACGGCAGGCATAGCCGAACATTAACCCCTGGTCACCGGCGCCTTGTTCCTTCGGATCCCCTCGATCAACGCCCTGATTAATATCACTGGATTGCTCACCAATAGCGTTTAAGACAGCACAGCTTTTGTAATCAAAGCCCATAGCGGAATCGTCGTAACCAATTTTTTTGATGACACCGCGGACAACTCTTTCAACATCAAGATTGACATCTTTGTGCATTTTCACTTCACCGGCGACCAGAGCAAGCCCGGTTTTCACTAGTGTTTCAACGGCCACCCTGGCATTGGGATCTTGCGCAATAATGGCGTCCAGAATGGCATCTGAAATTTGGTCAGAAATTTTATCAGGATGGCCTTCAGATACAGATTCTGACGTAAATAGCGCTGCTTCAGTCATAAAATTCTCTTTGCTATGGGGCAGTAAAATAGTAGGTAATTTTTGAGGCTGCGAAATGTACCATTACTGGGTTCTTTTCGCAATTTTTATACAAAATATCAAGGTATTAGAGACTGTTTTGGCGCTGATATTTCTGGCATATTTTGATTGGCTGAGAGAGAATAGCGGCTCTTAAAATTCCAGCAATTAAGTCTAGTTGTTAGTGTCAAAATTAGTGCCAAAATCAGGAGTACCCATGGGGAAAAATACCGAAGACAATAACGGTATCGATCGACAAGCTTCACGTAAAGCATCAAGAACAGATTGTGCTAATGCAATAAGAGCATTAAGCATGGATGCAGTCCAAAAAGCTAAATCAGGTCATCCTGGTGCGCCAATGGGAATGGCTGATATTGCGGAAGTCCTCTGGCATGACTACTTAAATCATAATCCTTTAAACCCTGACTGGGTTAACCGTGATCGTTTTGTTTTGTCTAATGGTCATGGCTCTATGTTGGTTTATTCCTTGTTGCATTTAACCGGTTATGAATTGACGATTGACGATTTGAAAAATTTTCGACAACTACATTCGAAGACGCCTGGGCATCCTGAGTATGGGTATACGCCTGGTGTAGAAACAACGACCGGGCCGCTAGGGCAAGGCTTAGCCAACGGTGTAGGCATGGCAATTGCCGAGCGTACACTGGCCGCTCAGTTTAATCGTGATGCCATGAGTATTGTCGATCATTACACGTATGTCTTTGCTGGAGACGGCTGTTTTATGGAGGGTGTTTCTCACGAAGTTTGCTCTCTGGCAGGGACTTTAGGTTTGGGTAAACTTATTGTTTTCTATGATGATAATGGTATTTCAATTGATGGCGCTGTAGAGGAATGGTTCGCTGATGATACCGACTTACGCTTTCAATCCTATAACTGGCAAGTTCTAACAGCAGATGGACATAATCCGGATGAAATTGCTGCGGCTATTGAATCTGCACAGAAAAACACCGAGCAGCCAACATTGATAATGTGCAAAACTGTTATTGGTAAAGGCTCACCCAACAAGCAGGGCAAAGAAAGCTCGCACGGAGCGCCTCTTGGAGAAGAGGAAATAGTTGCTACGCGTGCAGCACTGGGCTGGGTGCATCCACCTTTCGACATTCCGGATGATATTTATCAAACCTGGAATGCTCACGATTCAGGGCGCAAAAATGAAGCGGCCTGGCAGTCGTTGTTTATGCAATATGAACAGGAATACCCTGCATTAGCGATGGAGTTTATGCGTCGGGTAGGTGGTCAGTTACACGATGATTTCACCGAGCAGGCTGATAGTTTTATTCAGGCAAGTGTGGATAAGGCTGAATCTATTGCTTCCCGTAAGGCTTCGCAAAATGCTATTGCAGCTTTTGGGGAAATTTTGCCGGAATTGATCGGTGGCTCAGCGGATCTAACCGGCTCTAATTTAACCTCCTGGTCTGGCAGTAAGGCCATCTCAAAAGACCTTGATGGTAACTATATTTATTATGGTGTGCGCGAATTTGGCATGTTCGCGATTAATAATGGCATCGCCTTACATGGCGGCTTTATTCCCTATGGTGCGACCTTCCTGATTTTCATGGAATACGCCAGAAATGCTGTGCGTATGGCTGCCCTCATGAAGCAACAAAGCATTATGGTTTTCACGCATGATTCTATTGGTCAGGGTGAAGATGGCCCAACCCATCAGGCTATTGAGCAAGTCAGTAGCTTGCGCTTAACGCCAAATATGTCGGTGTGGCGTCCTGCGGATGCCGTGGAAACGGCGGTTGCCTGGAAGGCCGCGATTCTGAAAAAAGATGGGCCTACGTCATTGATATTATCACGGCAGGGTTTGCCTCATCTTGCCAGAACTCAGGCGCAAGTTAATGCTATTGCCAAAGGTGCTTATATACTCTGTGATTGCGAAAGTGATCCTGATGTCATTGTCATCGCGACAGGTTCAGAAGTATCAGTGAGTCTTGTTGCCGTTCAACAGGCCATGGAGAAGGGCTTAAAAGTGCGTTTGGTAAGTATGCCTTCAACTGACTTGTTTGATGCTCAAGATGATGACTATAAAGAATCAGTATTACCTGCTGCCGTACGCAAACGTCTGGCGGTTGAAGCAGCACAACAGGACTACTGGTATAAATACGTTGGCCTTGATGGTGTAGTAATTGGCATGAGCACTTTTGGAGAGTCTGCGCCTGGCCCTGTAGTCCTGGAGCATTTTGGATTCACAGCCGAGAATATTCAGAGAGCGATTGAAAGTCTGTGAAAATTGCAATTAATGGATTGGGGCGCATTGGCCGCAATGTGCTCCGGGCTCATTACGAACGCTCCCCTTCAAAAGATCTGCAAATAGTTGCATTGAATGAGTTGGCAGATCTGCCAACTCTTGCCCATCTCCTCCAATACGATAGTACACATGGCCAATTTCGCGGCGACATAAAAAAAGCTGATGGGCATCTGTTAATTAATGGCGATACGATTGCTGTTAGTCAGGTTGGCGATATTAATGAGCTGAACTGGCAGGGTATCGACTTGGTGCTGGAATGCACAGGTGCTTATGCTAAACGCAGTGATGCTGAAATACATTTGCGCAACGGGGCTAAACGCGTGTTATTTTCTCAGCCTGCTAGCCCTGATGTCGATCTCACGGTTGTTTACGGTATCAATCATGAACAGCTTAGAAAAGAACACACTATTATTTCTGCTGCTTCCTGTACGACATATAGCTCTGTACCAATTATTAAGGTGTTAGATGATGCGCTGGGAATTGAAAACGGCATGATCACGACGATTCATTCGGCGATGAATGATCAGCCATTAATAGATGCATACCATCATACTAATTTGCGGCTTACACGCAGTGCTTTTCAATCGATTATTCCGGTAGAGACGGGGTTGGCTAAAGGTATCGAACGTATCCTGCCTGCGATGGCGGGTAAATTTGAAGCACAGGCAATTAGAGTGCCGACTATAAATGTGTCTGCTCTCGATATGACCATTGTTGTGAAGAAAGCTTGTTCTGCAGAAGATGTTAATCAAATTATCAAAGCAGCTTCAAATTCTTTGCCGTCTGAAGTGCTGGGCTATACCGATGAGCCATTGGCTTCCTGTGACTTTAATCATGATTCACGTTCTGCCATTGTTGATTTAGGGCAAACTAAAGTGAGTGGAAGGCATCTGGTAAAAATTCTGGTGTGGTTTGATAACGAGTGGGCTTATGCTAATCGTATGCTTGATGTGGCAAAATTAATTTCAGGCTTGGCCAGCTAGGTAAAACAGGCTTCGAATAGTTTGTAAATGAGTAGGCTGTAAGTAATGGAGTGATAATGACAGTTCGATCCATGCAGGAAATAGAACTTAGCGGGAAAAAAGTTCTGATTCGTGAAGATTTAAATGTACCAATAAAAGCTGGAGAAATTCTTAATGACGCGCGTATTAGGGCAGCATTACCAACGATTGAATATGCTCTCAAAAAAGGCGCGAAGGTCATTATTATGTCGCATCTGGGGCGGCCTGAAGAAGGCGTCTCAATTGCCCAGCAGCAAGCAGCATCTTTAGCGCCAGTTGCTGAGCGCTTATCTGAGCTTTTGGCTATCAACGTTAACCTGATGTCTGCCGATTTTTCGGCTGAAATTGCTGCGAATCTAAACCCTGGAACTTGCGTTCTGTTAGAAAATGTTCGTTGTAATGTTGGTGAAAAAGACAATAGTGATGAATTGTCACAGTATTATGCCAGTCTTTGTGATGTGTTTGTTATGGATGCTTTCGGGACAGCGCATCGTGCTCAAGCTAGCACCCATGGTGTTGCTAAATTTGCACCAGCAGCCTGCGCGGGCTTGTTATTAACGGGTGAATTAGATGCCTTGCATACGGCCTTAGCTCAACCAGAGCAACCGATGTTAGCAATTGTTGGTGGTGCGAAAGTATCCAGCAAACTAATGGTGCTTGAAGCCTTGGCCAAGAAAGTCGATCACCTGATAGTCGGTGGGGGTATCGCCAATACTTTCCTGGCTGCTGCGGGGTATAAGGTCGGCAAGTCATTGTATGAAGCCGACATGTTGGATAAAGCCAGAGAAATTATGCGTCAGACGAATATACCATTACCGAAAGATGTGGCTGTGGCTAAGGAGTTTTCAGAATCAGCAAGTGCTGAGATCAAGGCAATTGCTGATATTGCAGAGGATGATATGATTCTTGATGTCGGTCCGGAAACGATAGCCGATTTTGTAGCGACTATTGCTTCCATGCGAACCATACTTTGGAACGGCCCGCTTGGCGTTTTTGAGTTTGATGCCTTTGCTGCTGGCACTGAAGCTGTTGCTAGGGCGATAGCGGCTAATAGTGGGTTTTCAATTGCGGGTGGCGGTGAAACAATCACGGCCATTGAGAAATATCGTATCAGCGAGCAGATATCTTATATTTCGACTGGCGGCGGTGCTTTTTTGGAATTTGTAGAAGGGAAGGTTTTACCTGCGGTTGCTATTCTTGAGGAACGCGGCTTGTAATGGAAACTTTAGCTTAAGACTAATTTACGGTATCAGTGAAAGAACTACTTTACAAAATTTAAAGGAAGGTAAGGAACATGGCTTTAATCAGTTTACGACAATTACTTGATCACGCAGCGGAAAATAGTTACGGGGTTCCAGCATTTAATGTTAATAATCTGGAGCAGGTGCGCGCCATTATGATGGGTGCTGATGAGATGAACAGCCCAGTAATTTTACAGGCTTCTGCGGGTGCCAGAAAATATGCCGGTTCCAATTTTCTAAAACATTTAATTCAGGCTGCTATTGAAGAATTTCCGCATGTGCCAATTGTGATGCATCAGGATCATGGCGCATCCCCTGATATATGTCAGCGTTCTATCCAACTGGGTTTTTCCTCGGTAATGATGGATGGGTCGTTAGGTGAGGATGGCAAGACACCGATGGATTTTGATTACAACGTCGAGGTCACAGCGCTTACCGTAAAAATGGCGCATGCTTGTGGGGTATCTGTTGAAGGTGAGCTGGGTTGCTTGGGCTCGTTGGAATCAGGCATGGCGGGGGAAGAAGATGGCCATGGTGCAGAAGGAAAACTGTCTATGGAGCAATTGCTCACTGATCCGGAAGAAGCTGCACAATTTGTTGCTGCGACTCAGATCGATGCCCTGGCTATAGCGGTAGGTACCAGCCATGGAGCCTATAAATTTAGTCGTCCTCCTACTGGCGATATCTTGGCAATTGAACGTATTAAAGAAATTCATCAGCGTATTCCAAATACCCATTTGGTGATGCATGGCTCCTCATCTGTGCCGCAAGAATGGCTGGCAATTATCAATGAGTTTGGGGGAGAGATTCCTGAGACTTATGGCGTGCCAGTTGAAGAAATTCAGGAGGGCATACGCAATGGGGTTAGAAAAATAAATATTGATACTGATTTGCGCTTGGCTTCAACGGGAGCAGTAAGACGTTTTCTGGCCGAAAATAAATCAGAGTTTGATCCGCGTAAATTCCTGATTCCAACTATTAACGCAATGAAAGATATCGTAAAGGCACGGATGGAAGCCTTTGGTACGACAGGTCAGATATCCAGTATCGGCAAGATTTATAACCTGGAAGAGATGTCTGAAAAATATACTGCCGGTGAATTTGCGGCAGAAGTGAAATAGCTGTATTTTATGTGCCCCGCTGGAAGAAACATGTGGCTATTTGTGCTTAGGTGGATGGTTGCTTCCGGTTTAATTAATAAACCTTCAGGAGTAGAACAATGAAAAGAATAATCCTGTTTTTAGTATTTTCAGTATTCGGTGCAACAGCGTTTGCGCAATATCCAATTCCCCAGCAAAGCCCATCGATGGCCATGAATGCACAGGAGCGTGCCAACCTTGAGTTTGTGCAGGACTTTTGGCGTGACATCGTCAATGGCGACAATTTAGATATTGCTACACATTATATGCCGGCTGATTTTATTTCACGTAACCCTAATATTGCTGCGGGTCGTGATGCCTTTATTGAAACTTTAAGAACTAATCCTTTACTACTACAAAATCGCGGTCTGACCACGCCCGAGGTAATCATTGCCCAGGATGACTATGTGTTTTTTATGTGGGCGAGCTTTATCATTGATCCGATGAATGCCGCTATTATCTACAAATACAACACGATAGACCTTTTCAGATTAGACGGCGACAAGATAGTCGAGCATTGGGATGGTGCCCATAAAGTAGTAGATACTGATACTGGGGCAAAAAATAGAGGCGGAGGCACCTATAATTCGGCAAGCAATCTTACAGCAAGAGAGCAGGAAACCTTGCGTATAGGGCAAGTTGAATTCAGAGACATACTGCAATATGGCCATGCGGAGCTTGCATTGGAATATTTTGCTCCTGGTTACATGCAACATAATATGAATGTCCCTGGAGGCCTGGAAGGTTTTATGGGCTTTTTTGGTGGGCGTGAGTCACAACCACTGACCGGAGAATGGGTAACACCTCCGGCTCTTGAGCTGATTTCCGGAAATTTTTATCTGAAGTTTGATCAGCGTTTTGAAGATGCTGCTGCTGGTGGGCAAAATGTCTATTATCGTTTCGACATGGTTCGAGTTGATGACGGTTTGATACAGGAACACTGGGATGTGGCTTTTCCTCGAGGAATCGCTAGTCCTAATAGTGGGATTACTCGATAACGTTGGCTGCGCTATGTGCTTCGTTTTAGCAAGTGCATAGCGTTTTTTCTGTATTGCCATAAATTTCTTTTAAACTTTCTTTGGTAAGAAATGGCCTTTTAAATTCAGGAGAGAATAAATGAAGTCAAAATCTTTTTTACATTTAGCCTTTGCGGCATGCATCGGCATGATAATTTATCCGGTCACTTTGTTGGCCCATGATGGCCCGCATTCACAGTCTGTCAGTATTCCGCATTTAATGGTTGAAGACCTGGATGCGTCACTGGCTTTTTATATCGACGTACTTGGTTTTGAACTAACCCGCCCGCTGGGAGAACCCATGCCAAACCAAATGGCCGGTGATGGGGAAGGGAGGATGCGGGTTATGGTGATGCAAGAGCCACAAACCGGTATTCAAATTGAATTGGTTGAATGGTCGAACATTCCCATGAGAGCACAGCAATTACAAATTCAGGATGCTGGGGCATTTATGATAGCTCTACAGGTATCTGATTTAGATAGCATGCTTGATGGCGCTAGAGAGCTTGGTCTTGAAATACAAACCGAAGATGGCGACTATATTGTCAGAAGCGGCGGTGATAAATATGTCATGATCCGTGATGCTGATGGCTATACCGTTGAGCTGGTAGAAAATACCGAATCTCGAGACCAGGCAGGTATCAGCAGTGTGTCTTATTATCTGACAGTGGAAGATCTGGATGAAACTGTCGAATTTTATAATCAGGCTTTTGGTATGGGCATGGAAGCGCCGGGTTCGCCCAATCCAACCCCTGAATTTATTATTTCACTGTTTGATAATGATCAGCTAAGTAACATGCGTATTGCCCGTGGAACTTTCCCGAATACTGATTTCGTTTTGAGCTTTCAGGAGTTCAGTGGGTCTGGGCTGACTCGCAGAAAAGCTGATGGTGGAGTAGAAGATCCGGGTGAAGCGTTGTTATTAATATCAGTGGATAATTTCACTTTGGCGCTTGCGAATATGCGCAGGTATGGAGGTATAGTTGGCTTAGGGGCTACGTCAGAAGCTGTCCCTGAAGGTGTTAATTATTCGTGGGGACATGATCCTAATGGCATGTTACTCCGGATATCACCACCGAGGAATGCGGAGTAGGCTAAGTCTCAATTCCGATTGGTCCAAAAAGCCCAAATATTCGAAAGGATGTTGGGCTTTTTTATGTAAAAAATTTTTTAATTTGAATAATGTTTATTTACCAGGGAAATAATTGTGCATAAACGTCTTATTGGCTCTATTGAGGTTACCGCTATTGGTTTTGGTTGTATGTCTATTTCGCATGCTTACGGGCCTGGGCTTGAAAAAGCAGAGGCACAAAAAGTTCTGCATAGAGCCTTGGATATTGGTCATACATTTTTAGATACCGCTGCGCTTTATGGTTTTGGTGCTAACGAAGAATTGTTAGGAGAAGCACTAAGCGGTAGAAGGAATGAATATACCTTAGCCAGTAAATGCGGCTTATTTAAAAACAGTGAAGGCAAGCGTGAAATAAACGGGCGTCCAGAGGTGATTAAACAAACCTGTGAAGATAGTTTGCGCCGTTTAAAAACAGACTATATTGATTTGTATTATTTACACCGTCTGGATAAAAAGGTACCGATTGAAGAAAGCGTAGGCGCGCTCGCTGAATTAGTTAAAGCAGGAAAAATAGGCCATATAGGCTTATCTGAAGTCTCTGCCGAGACCTTAAGAAAGGCGCATGCCGTGCATCCGATAAGCGCTCTGCAAAATGAATATTCTTTATTAACCCGAAACCCCGAGATTGCTTCGCTTGAAGCCTGTAAAGAATTGGGCGTAGCCTTAGTTGCTTTTTCACCCGTTAGTCGAGGTTTATTAACGGATGAACCAGTCTTACCAGGTGAATTCCCTCAAGGTGACATTCGTCCAAATATGCCACGGTTTCAGGGTGACGCTTATGAGCATAATTTATCTTTGCTGGATCATTATTCAGTTATTGCAGAGAAAGCAGGTTGTAGCCGCGCCCAACTTGCCCTTGCCTGGTTGTTAGCGCAGGGCGATCATGTCATTCCAATTCCTGGAACAACATCAATAGCTCATATGGAAGAAAATTTTGCTGCGGGTGATTTAAAACTGAACGCTGGGTTAATAGACGAATTAGATCAACATATTAACCAAAACACCATTCGGGGTGAGCGTTACAATGCAGCAACAACGGCTGAGATTGATACGGAAAATTTCAGTTAATTTTGTCGAGAGCTTTGGTGTTTATCTGGAGAATGACAGTTTGCCTAAGAAGCGGTGAGTTCTACTACCCCGCTTTCCTTGCCCAGTAACAGAACATCAGCAGGTCTATTTGCAAAAAGCCCATTAGTGACGACCCCGATTATTTGATTAAGGTCGCTTTCAAGTTTCCTGGGGTCAGTTATCGACATGTTATAAATATCGATAATGATGTTGCCGTTATCCGTAACAACACCTTCTCGGTATACCGGATCTCCGCCCAATTTTACAATTTGTCTGCCGACATGACTGCGCGCCATAGGAATGACTTCAACTGGCAATGGGAAGTTGCCTAGCACTTTCACATATTTACTCTCATCGGCGATGCAAATAAATTCTTTGGCAACGGCTGTAATAATTTTTTCACGGGTGAGTGCTGCACCACCGCCTTTTATCAATTGCAGATATTCGTTAGCCTCATCAGCACCATCAATATAAACCGTCACTTCATCTACACTGTTTAAATCATAGACCGGAATGCCGTGCTCTTTAAGGCGACGAGCGGTTTCTTCAGAGCTAGCCACTGTGCTTGTAATAAGGTGTTTGGCTTCCGCTAAGCAGTCAATAAACAGATTGGCCGTAGAGCCTGTACCAACGCCTATAACGCTATCTCCATGTAAGTGCTGCTCTATGCGTTCAAATGCGGCTCTTGCTACGGCTTGCTTCAATTCATCCTGGGTCATTGTGTCTACTCGATGTTAATTCTTGCTAAGAGCAGTGAGTCTAGCGGACTTGATGGAATCTGGCGAGTAAAGGAGTGAATTATTAAGGTGAAATTACTTCTTGCTTAATAAAATAAAAATATATACAGTTCAGCATGTTGCAATACATACTTAAAATAAAGTATTAAGAATAAGCTGTAACCCTAAGTTATTTTTGGAGTAAGAATGAGTAAAAAGCCTGACATACTCGTCGTACTTATGTTCATATTTGGTCTTGGTATTCTGATAAGTGGTGTGACACAAAGCGCATTACTTTAAGGTGATCAGAGACTTAGCCAAAGCAGACTGATCAGGAAGAGCTTGTAGTAGGGTCTGTAGAAGAAATAGTATAAATAGTCTGATCAGTAATGATTTTATCCATAGGAACGTCCCACTCGGCACGTTCAAGTTGCTCTACCCTCTGACATTCATGTGCTAAACCAATCAAAACTGGTTTTTTTCCAGAAGTTAGCGACTTTTCGCGGCTATTACCCAGCATAAACGCTAATTTTTTATCATAATACCCTTTTCCCATGCCCAGGCGAGTACCGCTAAGGTCAAATGCAACAAGTGGCATAAAAATCATGTCCATATGCTCAGGAGCAAGTGCATCGTTGGGATATAGCGTGGGTTCCAATAT
This sequence comes from SAR86 cluster bacterium, assembly GCA_002746215.1. Classification (GTDB taxonomy): domain Bacteria; phylum Pseudomonadota; class Gammaproteobacteria; order Pseudomonadales; family Pseudohongiellaceae; genus UBA5109. Next base: position 141,804 of record NVWI01000004.1, on the reverse strand, counting down.
GCCAAAAGAATTTCTTGTAAGTGTGGCCCCTGATTTATATTCTACAAAGGCTAGGGTTTCCCTGGTTTCCCCTATTAGAGGTAAAAAGCAGCGCTTTCCTTGTGTTAATGCGGCTTGCATAACTAATGATGGATTAATTTCACCATCAAAAGCCTGATAAAAGACTATATTTGAAGCCTTATTGAAATCTTCTTGTTCAAGAATGCGTGGCAGAAGTTTTTCCGCAGCTTGAGACTGTTGTTTAGGGCTGATGGAGCGGCGTGTATTGCGCATACTGCTGCGTAGTTGTGAGTGCTTACTTACTCTGTAAGCATAATCTTTACTGGTGGGCTTTGAATCTGAAAAAATCATGACGTCGATTTAGTATTGAGACTCTCCGGAATACCGCTACCAACGGAGTCCTGAACCCAAGAGTTCAGGTGGTGACTCGTCCGGCATATCAGGCTTTCCGTCTAGCGGACGTGCACAACAATGCCATTAGGCAAGTCTCCGGGGTGTAGTTATCGGCTCAGGGACAATATTGATTAGCCAATATCCTAGAGAGCTTGAGTCTATTATAGACATTTCTACTTGGGGTGGAAGCGTTATACGAACTTATATTTCGAACTGGCGAGAAGTTTGCAGGGCTGACTCGATTTTTTTCTCTAATTGATTTAAGAATTCTTGAGAACCACTTTCAGAATTATCAGCTTGTTGAGAGCTTTGTAATAGCTCGTAAGAGATATTTAGTGCTGTCATTACGGCTATTTTCTCAAAGCCAAGTGTTGACCCCTGCTTTTTCACTTTTTCCATTTGCTTGTTTAGATAGGTAGCGGCCTGCCTTAAAGCGTCTTCTTCATCCGGGCCACAAGCAATTTGATAATCTCTGCCCAGGATTTTTATTGTGATACTGTTTTTTTCAGACATTTCGATCCTGGCCTCTTACCCGTCTTGTTCAAGGGTTTTAAGGCGCCGTAGAACTTTTTCCAGGCGCACCCTTGCTAACTGGCTCTTATCGCTTAACGATTTTCGCTCGTCTTCCCAGCCATTGGCCCGGTCGCGTAAATTTTGATTTTCAGACTTCATATCAGCGCAAAGTTGAATAAGCTCATCAACTTTTTCCTCTAAGCCACTGAAATTAGCATCACTCATTGCATTAATACTCTTCAAATTCTGATCGGTAACTATAAAACGCAAGGTGCATAGGGTCAACTGGCATTTTCTTAAAAAAATCAGGCTAATCAGTCTGTTGTTAATAATACTTCATCTTAAGCGCGAATATTTTTTTATGAGGGGGTATTATTAGGCTCCTTAAGTTTTAAGAAGATACTTAGCGTGACACCAGACTTTGACAAGGTAGCTACTTTACTCGCCGATAATAAAATATTTAATTCGGTTTCTGAATTGCACGGCGTTATTTGTGGTCAATTATGTGCTGGGGGCAAAGAAGGTGATGCTGCATTAACCTGGCATTTGCTGGGCCAGGAAAACAAACCAAGTAAAATAATGAGTGATCTGATAATTCGTTTGCAGTCAAATATCCGGGAACAACTGAATTCAGAGGATTTCTCATTTCAGCTTTTATTACCGGATGACGATGAGGAGCTTTCATTACGCTTACATGCTTTGAGTGATTGGTGTGAAGGCTTTATTTCAGGTTTTGGTGGCGCATATGCCAAAGGCGACAGCACCCTACTTGAAGAAACCCGTGAGGTTCTGAAAGATTTTACAGCCATCGCTAATGTTGATGATCGCGAACAAGAACAAGTAGAAAATAATGAGCAGGACCTTATGGAGGTTCTGGAGTATGCGCGTATGGCTGCATACTCAGTTTTTCTACAAAATCAGCCAGAAAAATTGAATACAGCATCAGATTTAAATAACAACAACAGCCTACATTAAGAATCTGTATATAAAAAATTATGAGTATTAAAAAAAGTGAATTTATAAAGCGCCGCAAAGACCTGATGGCGCATATGGAAGCGGATAGCATTGCAATTCTGGCCGCAACTAAACCGGCCCTGCGCAATGGTGATGCCGACTATGCTTATCGACAAAACAGTGACTTTTATTATCTCACTGGTTTTGCTGAAGCAGAGGCTGTACTGGTGCTTATCCCAGGGCGAGAAAAAGGCGAATGCTTGTTGTTCTGTCAGGAAAAAGATGAAGTAAAAGAGTTATGGAATGGTAAATTGCTTGGGCCTGAGGCCGCTATCAAAACCTTGGGCGTCGATGATAGTTTTCCAATCACTGATATCGACGATATTTTGCCAGGTTTAATTGAAGGCCGTGAGCGAGTCTATTCCCCGATGGGTAAGGACGAAGCGTTTGATCATCAGGTTATGGAATGGGTTCGAGTGATTCGAAGTAAAGTGCGCAGTGGAGCGCATCCTCCCGGTGAGTTTTTGGTGTTGGATCATTTGCTGCATGAAATGCGTTTAGTTAAATCAAAAACCGAGTTGGATTTAATGCGAAAATCTGGGCAGATTGCTGTAGCGGCGCATAAGCGTGCTATGCAGGCATGTAAACCGGGTATAAATGAATATGAATTAGAGGCTGAATATCTGTATGAATTTGCACGTAGCGGTAGTCGTGCGCCAGCTTATACCTCTATTGTAGCTGGTGGTGATAATGCCTGTATTTTGCACTATATAGAGAATAACCAAACACTCGTAGATGGTGATCTGGTTTTGATTGATGCTGGCTGTGAGTATGAATACTACGCATCTGATATTACCCGTACCTTTCCAGTAAATGGGAAATTTAGCCCTGAGCAAAAAGCAATTTATGAAGTGGTACTTGAGGCGCAGCTTGAAGCTATTAAAACAATAAAACCTGAGGCGCATTGGGATGATCCGCATAATCGTACTGTTGAAGTAATCACTGCTGGTCTGGTTGAGTTGGGTTTGCTTAAAGGCAAGGTTGAAACCTTAATTGAAGAAGGTGCATACCGTGATTTTTACATGCACAGAGCTGGACATTGGCTGGGTATGGATGTTCATGATGTAGGCGACTATAAAATAGAAGGCAACTGGCGCTTATTGGAGCCAGGTATGGTGATGACAGTAGAACCTGGTATTTATATCTCTCCTAAAAATACCAAGGTGGATAAGAAATGGCGCGGTATTGGTATTCGGATTGAAGATGATGTCGCGGTGACTAGAAAAGGCAGTGAAATTCTTACCGATGGCCTGGCAAAAACTGTCGATGAGATAGAGTCCTTTATGGCCGCTTGATATGGCTGATCCTCAACACACACAACATGATCAATATGATGTCGTCATTATTGGCGGCGGCATGGTAGGGCTGAGCCTGGCCTGTGCTTTACAAAATTTCCTGCATAAAAATTCTGCTAAAAAAATAGCTAATAAAACGGCAAGAGTTCTTTTGCTGGAATCAAAGCCCGTTAAAATTGATAAGGTTCTACAACCAGGGTTTGATGCCCGCTCTACGGTGCTCTCATATGGGACTGTGCAATATCTGGAAAGTTTAGGCTTATGGGATGAGCTTAAAACTAAGGCTGAGGCTATAAAAACCATACATATTTCAGACCAAAGCCACTTTGGTAGTGCACAAATAAAAGCGCAGGAAACGATTTTTGAAGAAGCGGTTGATGCTTTAGGTGTTGTTGTTGAAAACCAGGACTTGGGCCTGGCGCTTAATAAGACTTTACTCGGTGCCAGGCAGATAGAGGTTAAGAGTCCAGTGCAGGTGAATCTTATATCTCATCAAGCGCACAGCGCGCTACTGGAATGTCAGAGTGGCGACGAAATTTTCACTATTAAGACTTCTTTGGTGGTATTGGCAGACGGTGGTCGATCAGGCTTAAGTGAAAAATTGGGCATTCATCGCAAGCAAAAAAACTATGATCAGGTCGCCATAATTGCCAATGTGGCTTTTAGCAAAGCTCACAATAATGTTGCTTATGAGCGTTTTACACCCAATGGTCCTCTCGCTTTATTACCGTTACTAAATCATGATCAAAATTATCGTGCTGCATTAGTCTGGACGCAAAATGCGCATGAATATAAAGAGATTATTAAACTCAGTGATGAAGATTTTCTTGTTAAGTTACAAGAAGAGTTTGGGCAGCGTCTCGGTACTTTTTTAAAGGTTGGTGAACGTGCTGCTTTCCCGCTCAGTTTGCAGGAAGCTGAAGAGCAGATTCGACACAATCTGGTTTTATTAGGCAATGTTGCTCATACCTTACACCCTGTTGCTGGACAAGGTTTTAATTTAGCTTTTCGGGATGCCATGCGTTTGGCAGAAAACATTTCCAGATCTATGGATATGGGCGAAAACCCAGGCAGCTATTCTCGCTTACAAGAGTATTTGGATTCGACAAAATTCGACCAAGCAAAGACCATAGGCTTTAGCCACTATCTCCCCCAATTCTTTTCAAGTAATCAACAGGCATTAGTTTGGCTGAGAAAGTTTGGCTTGTTGAGTGTTGATCTTCTACCGCCACTAAAGCAGACTCTTAGCAATCAGGCCATGGGTGTGAGTGATCGAATGATTAAACTCGTTTAATTATTTTTTATAGGTTCTTCTGTTATGGGAAATTAGCTATGAAAAAATTACACTCATTACTTTTACAAAAAGAACTCAGCATTTTACATGATGAGTTTTCTAATAAGACTGAAAAATTATTAGGCGATAGTCTTTGGGAAGTTTCGGCAGATGGGTCAACTCATACCAGAGAAGAGCTTTGTAATTGGCTCAGAAAAAAAGCATCTGATTTTCGTTGGCAGATCAAAGAATTTGAGGTTGAAGGTTTAGCTGATGGTTTAGTGCTGGTCACTTATTGGGCAAAAATGTCAATACCAAAAGTTTCTGAATCGAAAGGCGCCTTACATAGTTCGCTCTGGAAAAAGAATGCCAGAGGGGCATGGCAAATGGTGTTTCACCAGGCTACGAAGGTTAGTTAAGGTTTTTAAGCAGCTTAGCCGCCACCAAAAATGTACTTCAAAATGTAAAAGAAGGTTATTGCCAGAATCGCCCCAGCCGGCAACGTTACAATCCAGGAAATAAAAACGCGTTTAATGACCCCTTTGTCTATCGCTTTACTGCCTGCCCTGGCTAGGCCTACACCAAGTACAGCGCCGACCAAAGTATGGGTGGTTGAAATAGGGATACCGGTTGCTGAAGCAATTACAACGGTAGTTGCGGCAGACAGCTCTGCTGAAAACCCCAGTGTAGGTGTGAGGTGGGTGATTTTTCTTCCAATCGTTGCCATCACTTTATGGCCGTACGTTATTAATCCGACAATGATACCTATGCCACCCAGGAATAGAATCCACAGCGGCATAATTGCTTCCTGAGTGACTTCACCAGAGCGGACAATCGCATTAACAGCAGCCAATGGGCCAATGGCATTGGCAACATCATTTGAGCCGTGGGCAAACGCCATACTGCAGGCGGTGAATATCATTAAAGTAGCAAACACTTTTTCGACCCGGCTTAAATGCAGCTCATGATCTTCATCAATATGTGGTTCCATCTTACTTTGCATATACATACCAATAGTCATCACAAATAAGCCAACTGCGGCTGATGCTGCCATAGCTTCTACAAAGCTAATATCAAGCCCCACATGCGACAGTCCTTTTAAGAAGGTCACCATGGAAATCATGAAGCCAACTAGAAACATGTAGATTGGTATATAGCGTCGGGCATTGTCTAAAGGCTTGTCAGTATCAAGAATTAATATGTGAACAGAGCGGTAGATAATAAAAGCGAAGACGCCGGCCATCACTGGAGAAACTACCCAGCTCATGACGATAGTGCCGACTTTTAACCAGCTCACTGAGTCAACCCCGATACCAACTGCAGCAAAGCCAACAATCGCACCGACAATTGAATGTGTGGTTGAAACTGGCCAGCCTTTCATAGAGGCAATAAACAGCCAGACAGCTGCGGCAAGTAATGCAGATATCATGCCGTAGACCAGTAATTCCGGGGTTCCAGCAAGTAAAGCCGGGTCTACTATGCCTTTGCGGATTGTAGAGGTAACTTGTCCCCCTGCTAAAAATGCTCCCGCAAACTCAAAAATAGCGGCAATAAGAATGGCTTGCTTTAAGGTAATGGCGCCTGATCCAACCGAAGTCCCCATGGCGTTTGCTACATCGTTGGCGCCGATGCCCCAGGCCATAAAAAAGCCAAAAATAATGGCTAAAACGAGTAAAATAGTGCCATATTCGCCAAGAATATCCATCAAGAGCCTCTGTGAATAATTAAGAAATATAGGTGGGAATGTGTAGCTGACATATATTTTGCTGTAGGCTTAGATCTGTAGTGATTCTCAAGTATTATACATTTCACTTAACGAGAATCTACATTTGCATTGCTATTAAGTGGTAAATATTCGCAATGGTATTTCATGCAGAATATTGTTGTAGTTGATAGTGATATACAGACGCTATAATTGTTTTAGCTTTACTATTTTCTTTTGAAACTAGGCCTTACTTAAATTGGTGAGAGTATCGCTTTAGTAGAATCAGGGAGTATTGAAAGTAGTAATTTTATTTCCCTCAAACAAGACCAAAATAAGGCATTTTTTTGACCAAACTTACTCTTAAATTTTCTGAATTTGATTTAAATGCGCGTTTATTAAAAGCACTTGCAGAACTGCAATTTGAAACCTGTACGCCTGTACAGGCTAAAGTGTTACCCATTGCATTCGAAGGACGTGATGTTTTAGTTAGCGCTGAAACAGGTAGTGGCAAGACTGTTGCTTATTTATTGCCAATTTTAAATAAAATCACTCAACTGGCTTCACCCGATACAGCGACTCGTTGTTTGGTCTTAGTGCCCACCAGAGAGCTGGCAGAGCAAATTGAAGTCGAATGTAAGGCGCTATGTAAGTTTACCCAAATTCATTGCTTAAGCCTGATTGGCGGCCTTTCTTTTAAGGAACAAAAGGCTCAAATCAGAAAAAATCCAGAAATTTTAATTGCAACACCTGGACGGATTCTAGAGCACGTCCAAAAGGGCTCAGTAGAGCTGGGCGATTTAGAAACTTTAATTTTGGATGAAGCCGATCGAATGCTGGATATGGGTTTTCGAGATGATGTTTTAGAGATTTGTCAGGCTTGCAAAAGCGACAGGCAAACATTTTTATTGTCTGCGACACTACAACATAGTGGTATAGAAAGAGTTGCTGAAACAATTTTAAACAAACCTATTAATATTGAGGTTGGGAATTACAGGCAAGCAGAAAATAACATAAAACAAAAAATACTTTTAGCCGATACTGTTGAGCATAAAAGCCAACTAATAACAAAATTACTGCAAAGCCATGATTACCAGAAAGTTTTAATTTTTACTAATACGAGAGATCAAGCAAAGAAATTAGATGCTTTTTTGCAGTATAAAAAATTTGCAACAGCGTACTTGCATGGAGAGTTAAGCCAGGATGAAAGGCAGACAGTTATGCAACAATTTCGACGTGGTAAGACCGTAATTTTAGTTGCAACTGATCTGGCTGCCAGAGGTTTAGATATTAAAGGCTTGGATTTAGTGATAAATTTTGACATGGCACGCTCTGGAGATGACTATCTTCACAGAATAGGGAGAACAGGGCGTGCTGGTGAATCAGGCACTGCAATTTCTCTCGTTAATGCTAATGACTGGAATTTAAGCCAAAGTATTGCTAGATACTTGAATGTTGAGTTTGAAACAATAGTAATTAAAGGTCAGGAAGCAAAATTTAAAGGCAAAGTTGAAAGCAGGGCCAAGAAAAAAAATCAGTTAAAAAATAAAACGAACAAGAGCAGCAGTGCTCCCAAAGTGAAGCAAAGGCTGCGCAACAAAAAGAATGTTGGCAAGCGTAGAAAGCCGGTTAGCAATATGCATGTTGAGTTAGGAAATGATGGTTTGTCGCCTCTAAAAAGAAAATGACGGCTCATTTTTCATGATATCATTTTGTTATATTGCATAAATATTATAACTTATTGATATAAAAGGATGTTTGGAAAAGGTTATGGCTTTGAAGCTTATCAAACCCGCAGATGGAAGCAGGATGATTCTGGGTGAAGATGAATCAATTCTGATAGGGCAGCCGCCGGAGGTTCTCAAAGGCTTGCTATTAAATGAGATCAGAAATTTTGATACTCTCGTGCTTTGTGATACACATGAGAAAGATGGTTCATTACTGAATAATCTGGAATTTCCATTATATTTTTTCCTATTTGTCGCCAAAGGTTTGGAACAAGGCCGCTTACTTAATCTAGTTGGTGAAGCTGATGATATTTCTCGAGCTTTAAGGCTGTTACGTTTGACGTTGCTAGGTCCAATAAAGGCAGAACTTGATCATTGGGGTACAGAGGAGCGTTTAAAAAATGAGTGGTTAAATGCTGCGGAGTACCTGGCTCTAAAAGATGATAAACAGAAGACAAAAGATGTCGAAAGTTTTTTTAATATCATTCCTTTTGAAAATAACACGGCAAAAACTCCACACTTTTTAATTACTCATCTCGCAAGTGATACTTATCACTTATCGTATGAGAACGGCCCTTCTATAGAAGTTAATTTAGAGGAGGATTGTGAAATTAATCCTCCCTATGCTATGCAAGCTGATTTTATTCCCAGGGATTTAGTCAAATTAGGTCTTGAAATTCTTGGGAGTGCATCTGGATTTACTGCTAATGAGCCCTGTACGGGTTTAGCATTATGTTATAACGGCGAGTATATTTTAATCGATTCGTTACCATACCTCGATAAGCATTTGTTTGCTCGCGGTATTTCAAAAAATCAAATATCTGCTGTATTTTTAACCCATTTGCATGATGATCATTGCTCATTATTTCCGTTGCTTCTAATGCCTCGTAAGGTGAATATCATTAGCACAAGAGAGATATATGAAATGGCAATGGATAAATTAAGTTGTCATATAAATTGGGATATTGTTGTCATAAAAAGTTTTTTTGAATTTACAGAAGTTACTCCCGATAAATGCATAAATTATTATGGCCTGGAAATAAAAACTCATACCACTGTGCATAGTATTCCTACTATAGGCGCCACTTTTTCAACCACCTATAAAGGCTTAACCAGAAGCATTTGTGTGATTGGTGATAATCATGGAATGAGCGCTATTAAAAAGATGGTAAAAGAAGGCGTAGTCAGCAAGGAAACCTTTAATAAGCTTCAGAATATCTTTACTACTCGATTTGACCTCCTGGTTGCTGATGGCGGGGCGGGTGCTATTCATGGCGATCCGGCAGATGCCTTAAAGTCTGATTCAGACAGAGTGGTATTTGTTCACGTAGAGCATTTATCCAATAAATTTAACACGACCTTCTCAATGGCCAGTTCAGGCAAGCGTTATACGGTAATGGACGGGGATAGTAGTATTTATATATCTTTAATGAATCATTATTTATCACTGTGGTTGGGCGAGCCTTTGTCAGATCGCTGGGGCCGTAGCATTCTTGCTGAAGAAGAAGTCAGACGTTATAACAAGGGCGATGTCATCATGGTGCAAGGCGCACAAAGTAGAGGCAATGTTTTTCTAATTTTGACAGGCTATTGTGAAGTCGTTATTTCTCACAAAGATAATCTGGAAACAGTTGCCACTCTACAGGCCGGTGAAGTCATTGGTGAAATGGCAGTTGTTACTGGAACCCGAAAGCGCAATGCTAGCGTCGTTGCCAGTTCACCTGTCTCCGTATGTGTGTTTTCTGAAGATACTTTCAATGCCTTCATCAGTAGCGAAGGGCATAAAGAGAAGCTGCTGAAACGATGGCATTTACGCCAGAAAATTCGTGTATTACCGCAATTTAATGGATTAATTTCTACAGTGCTGGAGCGAATTGCTCATAGTGCCGAGCTAGAACCATTGCAAGCCGGTATGCTGTTATCAATTAATGAAAACTATTGGTATTTATTGGCTGACGGTGAAGCGGTTTTTAATGAAGAAGATAAATTAGAGCTTGGGGCTGAGCTTGGTTATTGTCCTTTTTCTGAATCCAGACCTGGCAAGTTAAAAGCCATCAAGGATTGTAAAATAGTCAAAATCGCCAAAGATGAAACTGAGCGATTAATACTGGAAGTCCCTCAATTCGGTTATCTCATTAGGAAGTATAGAGTTAAACAAAACGTTTCTCATATTGATTGGTTAAGGGGGTTCGTGAGTATTCAATAATATTTATCTACTGTTTTCCTCTACCACCTTTCTTTACACTTTCTTAACAGCGTCATGTTAGCTTCATTTGTACTATAATTTTTTATCAAGGCAGCGAGAATTGATAGCATGAACAGAAAAAAAATTGTCATCATTGAAGATGAACCCGATATTTTGGAAGTCCTCAGCTACAATTTAAAAAGAGAGGGTTTTATCGTTCTAACGGCATTTGATGGTGATGCAGGTCTCTCACTGGTTAAAAAAGAAAAGCCTGATTTAGTGCTTTTGGACTTAATGCTGCCCGGAACAGACGGAATTAAAATTTGTTCTAGTATCAAAAATGATAGCGACTTGCATAATACCCTGGTTATCATGGTTACCGCCAAAGGTGAAGAAAGTGATGTTGTTCTGGGTCTTGGTGTGGGTGCTGATGATTATGTGTCTAAACCATTTAGTCCTAAAGAATTAGTTGCAAGGGTTAAAGCAGTGCTGAGAAGAGGAACACTACTGGAACTCAGTCCTGAAAAGGAGAAAGTTGAGTATGGTGACCTCATCATTGATGTTGCTAAACACAAAATTCTGGTAAAAGGCGAAGAAATAAAACTTACTGCGACTGAATTCAAGATTTTACATTACCTGGCAAGCAGTTCAGGAAGAGTTTTTTCGCGCGAACAATTACTCAACAAAGCGCTTGGCGATGCTACTATTGTGGTAGATAGAAATATAGATGTGCATATTAGGGGTATTCGGAAAAAACTAGGCATCCAGCCTTCAGTTATTGAGACAATACGGGGTGTTGGTTATCGCTTTAAAGAATGAGTCTATGCGTATAAATTCCACTTTCTTTTTTCGTGTTTTTCTAACATATGCAATTCTTTTTATTGGCGTCATCTCTCTCTTTAGCATAACCCTGGCTAATAGATTAACGACTAATGAAGAAACTAAGATAGAACGTAAGTTAATTACCCAGTCTGAAATGCTGGTAGAGAATTCAAGATCGTATTTTCGATCTTCAAACCAAGAGCAACTATCAACCTTAGTTGATATTTTTTTCCAAACCACAAATAACCGTTTTACGGTTATTAACCCACAAGGTGTTGTGCTTGCAGATTCACATGAAGATGCTCGGCAGATGCCGAATCATTTACAGCGACCAGAAGTACAAAATGCCCTGGCGAGTGGCAGTGGCCAGATATCCAGGTTTAGTCAAACCATCGGTGAAGACCTTATATATTATGCTTTACCTGTATATGACGCAGGGGAGTTAGTAGGGTTTGTACGCTCTGCTTATTTTATAGAAGCGATGGATAATGAAATTTCACCAAGTACGAATGACATTATTGAAAATACTTTTATAGTCGGCTTTTTGGGCATACTTTTAATTGCTTTAGTTGCTTTCATTCAAGCAAGAGCAGTTGAAAAATTAGCTTTAATTGCAACGGATATTTCTAGTGGGAATTTTAAAGGTAGAGTGCCAGAGAATAATGGGCTGGGACTAAAAAAATTGGCTGAGGTTATCAATCAATTAGCAAGAAATTCAGCAGCAAATATCTCAGACATCACCGCTGATAGGAACCGGTTGGCAACAATTTTTGCTGGTATGGTGGAAGGTGTTATAGATGTGGATCAAAATCAGAAAATTATTCATATAAATGATGCTGCCGCTAAATTATTGGGTGTTAATACTATAGAAAGTACTGGTAAAGCAGTATGGGAAGCCGTTAGGAATAATGAAATTACGCAGGCTCTAGACAAAGCTATTAAAACCCGCTCAGTCGTAAAGACTCAAATTGAATTGTCAGTTGCACAATCAATAAATAATGGGGAATCTATTGTTGATATTTACGCTGCTTCATTAAGTGATGATTCAGGAAAGCCTATAGGTGCAGTAATCGTGTTGCATGATATTAGTGAACTTAAAAGTTTAGAAAGAATTAGAACTGATTTTGTTGCAAATGCATCGCACGAATTAAAAACACCAATCACTGCGATACGGGGCCTTTCCGAAAGTGCTATAGACGACGAAAATATAGAGCGTGAAACCGTAATGCATTTTATGAATCGCATTCACTCTCAAAGTATTCGCCTATCCCAATTAGTTGGGGACTTAATGACATTGTCCCGCCTGGAAGATGCTCATGAAAGTGAACGTTTTACAATTATTAGAATGAATGAACTTGTTAAGAGCTCTGTAAAAYCTGCTACGACGGCGATAGAAGAAAAGAAACAAAAATTGAACCTTGAGATTTCTGTAGAAAAAATTGAYGTTTATGGAGATCGTCAGAATTTGAGCCAGTTAGTCGATAATTTGATTGATAACGCTATAAAGTATACACCTGAAGGTGGCGAAATTAGTGTTGAGCTTGGGGTTGAAAAAGGAGAATTACTGTTAGAAGTGAGCGATACGGGGGTTGGTATTAGTTCTCAATTCCAACAGCGTATCTTTGAACGCTTTTACCGGGTAGATAAAGCAAGATCTAAAAGCCTGGGAGGGACAGGTTTAGGCTTGTCGATTGTGAAAAATATTGCTGAGAAGCATTCTGGGAACATACAAATTAAGAGCCAGCCAGGTACAGGGTCAACGTTTAGTTACCATATGCCATTAGCCAATAACGTAAAAAAAGATATTCATAGTTAAGTCGACCATTAGTTAATGGTAAGCATCATGCTTAGGGGGATATGTTTATTTCTTTAATTCCCCATTCTGGCTCACAAATTAACACTCAAACTGCTGGTTAATACATCTTGATAAGTTAAGACTTAGTTAAGATTCATGTCTTTTAGAAGGGCATAGACACACATGCTTTACGCTATCTTTATTTAAACTTAAAACCTTAACACTGCCTTTATCTTATCTTAATAGTTCTCTGAAAAAATGCCGCCCATCATTTGCTGAACTCATCAATTCTAATGGAGCACTTCTCAATGAAGCGAAATATTGCACCGATCAGACTTAAGCATATAGTGCTAGCAGCGGCGTTAGCGCAGGGAGCAACGAGCGCGAATGCAGCAGATCAAGAATTGCTGGATATTTTACTCCAGAACAGAGCTATCACTCAGGAGCAATATGAAGGCTTAATTGAGCAGGAATCAATTAGCAGCGATGATATCTTAAGGTCGCCTGTGATTGAAGAAAGCGTGATAGAAGAAATAGTTGCTGCTGAAGTTGCTGAACAAATTGAAAATGAATTCCCGGTAACTGCCAGTCGATCTAGCAGCGGTTTTCGTTTTGAGACACGTGATGGTAATTGGCAAACTAATTTACAGTGGCGTGCTCAAATGCGCTTCACTACTCCCTATCGATCAGATCCGAGACAGCTATCTAGTTTTAATGCCGAAGATCAATCGAATTTTGAGGCTCGTCGCTTGCGTATGAAAATCGGCGGCCATGGCTTGAAGCCTTGGATTAAGTACTATTTTGAGATTGATCTACAACCCTCTCGTGATGTCGACGATAGCAGCTCTTCTTCCAGCGCCAGGGTAATTGACTGGCGTATTGATGTAGCAAAATGGGACTGGGGTGGAATACGTCTTGGTCAGTGGAAGGTTGACCTTAACCGCGAGCGCGGAGACTCTTCTGGACGTCAGCAGTTTGTTGAGCGATCAATTGCCAATAGAGTGTTTACGCTTGATCGACAAGTTGGTGTGCAGTTTAGAGGGCACTTGTTTGAAGGTACACAGGCAGATATGCGCTACTACGCGGGTGTCTTCAATGGTGAAGGTCGTTCGGTAAATAACACTGACAATGACCTGCTATACATGGCTCGACTACAGTGGAATTTCATGGGCCGAGACCTATCATGGCGCCAAACAGATGTTGAATATACAGAGCTACCAACAGGTAGTTTTGCAATAGCAGGCTTTACCAATAAAGGTAGCTGTACGCGCTGGTCTTCATCTGGGTGTGGAAACCTTGACGGTTTCGATGCGCCAGCTCTTGCAACCTTAGGTCAATTTGAGATTGATCAGGTTGTGCAGGAATTTGCATTCAAGTATCGGGGTTTTTCCGTACAACAGGAATTTCATCGAAAAGTAATAAAAGACAGTTCTGATGGAAGCCGGCATGAGTTGACTGGTGGTTATGCTCAGGCTGGGTATTTTTTCCATAATTTATTCCCTGTTGTACCTGCGCCTCTAGAGTTGGCGCTGCGCTATGCATATGTAGATGAACCGAACGCGGCTAATCGGGCTTTTGAAAACGAACGTAGAGAATTTACAGTCGGTGCTAACTGGTTTTTCAATGGCCATGATAGCAAGGTGACTTTCGACTTTTCACGCTTGAGTATCGATGATGCATTTTTAGGAATGGATGGCTCAGATAATCGTATGCGCGTGCAGTGGGATGTTCAGTTCTAATTAAATCTTTATATTATTGAAAAGGCTTCTAATGTCTTTATATAGTCTTAATGAGCCTTTGGAAGAATGCCACCAGGATTTAGTCTGGTTGTTTTACAAAATTAATATTCATTGTTGGGAGTACTTTATGACCATGTGTGCAAATTCTTTCACCTTTAAAAATGTATTTGCAGTCTCCGTGTTAATGTTAGGGCTTACTGCTTGCTCAGCAGATGATCAATCTGCTGATCCCAATCGTTTATCAGGGGTAGTTAGATTAGATGGGTCAAGTACAGTATTCCCTGTTAGTGAAGCTGTTGCTGAAGAGTTTCTGGCGGTTGAACCTGGTGTCAGAGTAACGGTTGGTGTTTCTGGAACGGGTGGTGGCTTTCAAAAATTTGCAGCTGGAGAAATTGATATCAGTGATGCATCCAGAGTTATCAAGGATTCTGAAATTGAGGCTGCCCAAGCTAATGGCATCGATTTTCTGGAAATCCCCATTGCTTATGATGGCTTGTCAGTCATTGTAAACAAAGAAAATACCTGGGTTGATTATCTAACAGTGGCAGAGTTGAATATGATCTGGGAGCCGGGCAGCTCTGTCGACTCCTGGAATGATGTCCGTCCGGAATGGCCAGATCAACCCTTGAGACTTTATGGCCCGGGGACAGATTCTGGAACCTTTGACTATTTTACTGAAGTGATAAATGGTGAATCGGGTGCTTCAAGACCAGACTACACAGCAAGCGAGGACGATAATGTTCTTGTGCAAGGCATAAGTGGCGATGTTAGTGCGCTGGGTTTTTTTGGCTATGCATATTATATAGCAAATGAGGCAGTGCTTACGTTAGTTCCAATTGATGGTGGCAACGGTCCTGTCAGGCCTACAAGTACAACAATTAACGACGGCAGTTACAGCCCATTATCGCGTCCAATATTTATCTATCTTAGTAAGGTCAGTGCTGCAAGACCAGAAGTTAGAGCATTCGTAGAATTTTACCTGGATCAGGCTCCTGCACTAGCCGCAGAAGTAGGGTATGTAGCAATGCCTGCGGCTGAATATCAGCAGACTCGTGATGCTCTGCTTGCCTTTTAATAGCACGAATCTAACAAGAAAATTAAGCATAGCTTGATAGTATCTTTAAAGAGTTATGCTTATATTCCTGCTCGGGATAATCATGTTAGAATCGCGCGCGATAATTACTTATTGTAAGACTATCAGGAAGTAATAAAATGGCCGAGGCTGCCAACCAGTCAATCAAAAAATCCGGTAGGCGTTTTGGCGAGTCATGTATTATCAGTTGGCTTACTGTATGTGCAGCAGTTTCAGTTATCACAACCGCAGCTATCATTGGCTTACTTCTAAAAGAATCTTTAGTGTTTTTTGAAAATGTTAGCCCGGCTGACTTTTTCTTTGGTACCAGTTGGGTGCCTATACTCAAACCGAGTTCTTATGGTGTTTTACCATTGGTATGGGGAACACTACAAGTTACCATCGGCGCCGCTATTGTTGCTATTCCCCTTGGCTTAGCCTGCGCAATTTACTTAAGTGAATATGCCTCGCCTAAAATGCGAGCCTATATTAAACCTGTGCTTGAACTGCTTGCTGGTATCCCAACCATCGTCTACGGTTATTTCGCCTTAACATTTGTCACGCCTATATTGCGGAGTATTTTTCCAGATGTTCAGGTGTTCAACTCCCTCAGTGCGGCCATAGTTGTTGGAATAATGATATTGCCGATGATTGCTACTTTAAGTGACAACGCTCTACGCGCTGTTCCAGAAAGTTTACGTCAGGGGGCTTATGCACTTGGAGCAACCTCATATGAGGTTACCACAAAGGTTGTGGTGCCGGCCGGTTTATCAGGTGTTATGGCTTCATTCTTGCTGGCAATTTCTCGAGCGATTGGTGAAACCATGGCCGTCACAATTGCTGCAGGGCAGACGCCTAATCTTAGTCTTAGTATGTTTGAAAGTATTCAGACAATGACGGCTTATATTGTTCAGGTAAGCCTTGGGGATACGCCTGCGGGTGGAATCGCTTATCAGACTTTATTTGCTGTCGGTGGGCTGCTTTTCATAATAACTCTTTTGATTAATATAGTTTCCCAGCTAGTGCTAAGTAAATATAGGGAGGTCTATGAATAATGTCTTTAATGTCTGAAAAAGAGAAAAAGAATCTCCGTAATCGACAGAGGAAGTCGCTTTATTTTTCTCGCCTTTGTGCCGCGGTGACCTGGTCCAGTGTGTTCCTGTTATGCGTTTTAATCTACCAGGTATCTGTAGATGGGTTAAGTTGGATAGACTGGCAATTTATTAGCAGCTTTCCTTCACGTTTTCCTGAAAGAGCTGGAATAAAATCGGCCTTAGTTGGAACGTTATGGTTGATTGGCTTAATTGCAATTATTTCAATTCCAATTGGGGTTTCTTCAGCTCTTTACCTGGAAGAATTTACTAAGCCAGGCAAGTTAAATAAATTTATTGAAGTGAATATTTCGAACTTGGCGGGTGTGCCTTCTATTGTTTATGGCATTTTAGGTTTAGCTATTTTTGTGCGTTTTTTCGCGCTTGAACGTTCACTGCTTTCAGGCGCACTCACAATGAGTTTGTTGATTTTGCCGGTGATTATTATCGCCAGCCGGGAAGCCATCAGGACAGTACCTATGAGTATTCGACAGGCAGCGTATTCATTGGGAGCGACACGTTGGCAGACGGCATGGGCACATGTCCTTCCAGCGTCCTTTCCGGGTATTATGACCGGTGTGATTCTGGCTTTATCTCGCGCTATAGGAGAGACAGCTCCGTTAATCATAATTGGCGCCCTGACTTTTGTTGCCTTTTTACCTGAAGGCCCAATGGATTCTTTTACCGCAATGCCAATTCAAATTTATAACTGGATATCACGTCCCCAACAGGATTTTCATGATTTGGCTGCTGCAGGTATTATCGTTTTGCTTCTGGTCTTACTGATTATGAATGCAACAGCGATTTATATCCGTAATAAAACTGAACGGAGGTTGAAGTAATGTCGGAATTAGCTTTTGCTGAGAACTCAACAGCAACGAATGAGACTGTAGAAACCATCAAGGATAAAGCGCTTGATTTGCAGGAGGTCAGCATTCTTTATTCTGGGAATCCAGCAGTCAAAAAAGTATCCTGTTACTTCATGCGCAATAAAATTACGTCAATCATTGGCCCTTCAGGTTGTGGTAAAAGTACATTATTACGCGCTCTCAATCGTATGAATGATTTTATTCATGGCGTAACCCTTGAAGGTAAAATCATGTTTGCATCGGAGGATCTTTATGGCCCTGAAGTAGATCCTGTAGAAGTTAGACGTCGAATCGGGATGGTGTTTCAAAAACCAAATCCATTTCCAAAGTCTATTTATAATAATATTGCTTGGGCGCCTGGTATTAACGGCTTTGAAGGATCAAAGGATGAGCTGGTTGAGCACTCATTAAAACAAGCGGCTTTATGGGACGAAGTAAAAGATCGTTTGCATGATTCGGCGCTGAATTTATCAGGAGGTCAACAGCAACGTTTATGTATAGCCCGAGCTCTTGCTATGGATCCTGAAATCTTATTAATGGATGAACCTTGCTCGGCACTTGATCCAATTTCAACGGCGCATATTGAAGATTTGTTATTTGATTTAAAGTCGCGTTATACCATTGTTATAGTTACTCATAATATGCACCAGGCTTCTCGTATTTCCGATTACACTGCTTTTATGGAAATGGGGCATCTGATAGAGTTTGGTGAAACAGAACAGGTATTTACAAAACCCTTGGTAAAACGTACTGAAGAATATGTGACAGGCCGTTTTGGTTAAGTTTTAAAAAAAGAGTAAATTATGTCCTTACATTTTCAGCGTGATCTTGAGAGTCTTAAGAAAGAAATATTACTTATTGGTGGCTTAGTTGAAGAAGCTATTAATAACTCCGTTCGTGCTCTAAAAAATCGTGATGTTGCTTTGGCTGAGTCGGTAATAAACAAAGAATATATTATCGACGAAAAAGAAGTACAGATTGAAGAAGAATGTCTGAAAATATTAGCCTTACATCAGCCGGTAGCCACTGATTTACGTCTCGTGGTTGTCATATTAAAGGTCAATAATGACCTGGAGCGCATGGGTGATTTTGCGACTAATATTGCGCAAAGAGCACTTTTTTTATCAGAGCATGATCCTTTGCCGTACTTAATAGAGTTTATCAATGACTTGCCGGTTATGGTGCAAAAGATGGTTAAAGATACCTTGGATGCGCTGGTTAAGATGGATACAGAGATCGCTCGTAGTGTTATTTTAGCGGATGACGCGGTTGATGATATCAATCGACTTATGTATAAAAAAGTAAACGAAACGATTGTTGCAGATAGCAGCACTACCGAGAGAGCAATTAATTTACTGTCAACTTCCCGTTACCTCGAAAGAATTGCCGACTTAAGCACCAACATTGCTGAAGACGTGATATTTATGGTTGAAGGCAATGTTATCAGGCATGATACAAGTCACGAATAGTTCTTCTTTTTCATGAAGTTTATTGACTTCTTAATGAGAATTATTATCATTGCCTAAACCCTCTAATCACTTCAGAGAACTCCATGTTCAAGAAAATTTGTGCTTTGGCTTGCATGATAGGCCTTGTAGGCTGTTCAAGCAGCCGCCAAAGCAATGAAGCAATATCTCATGATGCTATTGTCGAAACCTATATTGCCATTGCCCAAGCCTCCTATGAAGATTCTTTGATTTCTACAAGAGTCCTGGAGGATGCGGTAAATGCCTTGCTGGCTGAACCCAATCAAACAACGTTGACCTATGCCAAAAATGCCTGGTTGGCGGCACGTGTTCCCTATCAGCAGACGGAAGCCTTTCGTTTTGGTAATGCCGTGGTAGATGAATGGGAAGCGAGAGTCAATTCCTGGCCGCTTGATGAAGGTTTGATTGATTACACGGCAGCTTTTTATGGCGATGAATCCGATAATAATTATTTTTATACGGCCAATATTATTGCCAATGAATTGATTGATATTGGTGGTATTAGTGTTGATGCTGCTCAAATTACGCCTCAATTGCTTGCTGAAACTTTGCATGAAATAGATGGGGTGGAATCTAATGTAGCCACGGGCTACCACGCTATTGAGTTTTTATTATGGGGGCAGGATTTAAATGGCACTAATCCTGGGGCGGGTAACCGTCCAGCAACAGATTATTCCTTGGGCGAATGCACGAATAGAAACTGTGATCGGCGCCGAGATTATGTATCAGCAGTGACAAGTTTACTGGTCTCAGATTTAGAAGAGATGGTTTATAACTGGCAAGTTGGTGGTGCAGCCTATGACGATTTAATGCGCAAAGGTCCAGCAGGTGGGCTGGCGACTATCCTAACGGGGATGGGTAGTTTAGCTTATGGTGAGCTTGCAGGTGAAAGAATTCGGCTGGGATTATTATTAAATGATCCAGAAGAAGAGCATGACTGTTTTTCAGATAACACTCATAACTCACATTATTACGATGCTTTAGGCATTAAAAACGTCTATCTCGGTAGTTATGAGCGAATTAATGGCGATGTGATAAGTGGTGCTTCCTTGGCAGGACTGATGAATCAGGAAGCGCCCGCTTTAGCCGCTGAAATGTTGGCTAGACTAGAAAGCACAGAGCTGGCAATGGATGTATTGATATCTGAGGCGGCTAGAGGCAATACCTTTGATGTTCTGATAGCCAGTAATAATATGGAGGGTGAAGAGATAATCTCTACAGTAGTAGATTCCCTCATGGAAGAAACCAGAACTATAGAAAATATTATTCGGGAATTAAATCTGCAAAATGTGAGTCTAACCGGCTCAGATAGCTTAGGCAGATTGTAAGAGCTGCATCAGGTTTTTCTTTTGTGATCATAATGATCAAATTTATTTATGAATTTTCGATTACTGATAATTTTTTTGTCATTCGTAGCCGGCAATATTTGCATTGCACAGAGTAACCCCTTTGCAATTTCTCAAGCCGGTCTGGATTATTTAACCGGCCAGGCTTTATTTGAAAAAACCTGGGTAAGTGCACCTTCATCTACCAGAGCCAGTGATGGCTTGGGGCCATTGTATAATGCTCGGTCTTGCGCGCAGTGCCATGAAAATGCTGGCAGGGGGAAGCCGGAAGTTGCTTTGATTTTCCGAGTTGACGATGAATATTATGGTAAACAGTTACAAACCAGAGCTGTAGCAGGTTTGCCCGCAGAAACCCAGATTACAATCAGTTACAGCAGTCGCATAGAAGTATTATCTGATTTCGATGAAATCTTGCTGTATCAGCCGCACTATCAGTTTCTTGATATGTTAACTGAGCCGTTTCCATTTTCACCACGTTTAGCACCATCTTTGGCAGGGGTTGGTGTGTTGGAAACGATTCCATTGACTGAAATATTGGCAAAGGCAGATCCGCAAGATGGTAATGGCGATGGCATTTCAGGTCGCGCAGGGCTGGGGCGTTTTGGCTGGAAAGCAGATGTTATTAATTTAGAACAACAAACGGGCTTGGCTTTGAGCGTAGACTTAGGAATTAGCTCTGAATTATTCCCTAACCCTGAGGGTGACTGCACAGCTCTGCAAGGTGATTGTTTGTCGCGATCTAATGGTGCTTCTGGGCAAGATCAAAATTTGGAAATGGGGCAAGCTGCATTTTCCAGTCTGTTGAGTTTTTTAAGGAATATTCCGCTACCTGCTATTAACGATAGTAATAGGAGTAGCAACTCAGGTAAGGCCGTATTTGAAAATATTGGATGTATGAGCTGTCATCAAACTGGCTACGTGCAAGGGTCAATTAACCCCTATTCGGATTTATTGCTACATGATATGGGTAATGCACTGGCAGATACGCTTGATGATGAATTGTCCAAAGAGTGGCGAACGCCTCCTTTATGGGGGCTTTCGGCTTATCAGCAGGCAGCAGAGCAGTATTATTTACATGATGGGCGCGCTAGAAGCTTGCTAGAAGCCATTTTATGGCATGGTGGCGAAGCAGAGTCGGCAAAGCAGGCTTTTGCTGCCTTATCAAAAACAGACCGAGAAGATTTAATCAGTTTCCTGCAAGGCATATAATGATGGTTATGAATAAGTATTTATCAAATATAGCGACTCTTGCTCTGCCTATCTTGGCGCTTACAGGTGGGCAGCTTGCCTATGGGCAAAACCTGATTACCCGTGATGAAGACTGGACGGCTATCAATTTAACCGTCACGGATGAACTGGTTATTCCTGTTTATCAGAATATGCAATTGGTTTCATTGGACTTATTAACTGCGACTGAAAATTTTTGTGCAGATATCAGTGTCGATAGTTTAAACAGTTTGCGGGCAGCTTTTCATCAAAGCATGGCGGCCTGGCAGTCTGCTCAACATATTCAATTCGGCCCCATTACCTATTTTAACTGGAATTTCCGTTTGCAGTACTGGCCAGATGATCGTGGCACCAGTGCACGTCAACTAAATGCTCTGATCGCCTCACAAGATGAAACAGTTTTAGCAAGTGACGTCTTTCCTAGACAGAGTGTTGGCGTGCAAGGCTTGCCTGCACTCGAGCGTATTCTGTTTGACGAAAATACTCTCAGTGATTTTCAGAACAGCAGTTACCTGTGTTTATTAAGTGAAACTATTGCCCGCAATATCAATGAAATTAGCACCGGTGTGAGCCAACGCTGGGTAGAAGAATACCGTGCAATAATTTTGGACCCAGTAGAGAGTGGCTTTTATGAAGGTGCGGAAGATTTAAGTATCGATTTTTTAAAAGCTCTGCAAGAAGCCATTGCAAAAATTCGTGACCTGAAACTGCTGCCGGCTTTGGGTGAATCTTTCGCTGGTGCCAGAAATCGTGCAGCAGAGTCTTGGCGCTCTGAGCACTCGCTTGCCAATATTAAAAGCAATCTGAATAGCTTGGAGCTATTATTTTCAGCCTATACAGCGGCCTTCTATGAAGAAGATGTAGTCTCAGTGGCAAGTGCGTTTGAGAATTTAACAGCAACACTTGTCGTGTTACCGGATTCGATGTTACTTGCCCTGGCAGATGAAGAGCAGTATGCACAAGTGCAGGCGCTTCATGCTCAAGCAGAAATATTGCATGAAGCGCTTGAAACAGCATTAAAAAATACCGATTTGTACCTGGGCTTTAACAGTTTGGACGGAGACTAGTATGTCTTCTCTTATATCTTCTTACGGTTTGCCAAGGCGTTCTTTTTTAGGTCTTGCTGTGCTGCTGGCTGCAAACCCGGCTTTTACTTTGGGAGACGCGAGACAGCCGATATTCCTCAGTGCGGCTTCTGATCGTGATGATAAACATTGGCTTAAGGCTTTCACGCGCAACAATGATCAGCTTGAGTTACTTTACAGTCATCAGTTAAATGAGCGTGCTCATGCAGTGACCTTGAATAATAAGGCCGATATTTTTGTCACGGTGGCGCGTCGCCCCGGAACTTCTTTGTTAGTAGGAGAGGTGCAGAGTGGCGGGATTCTGCAAGAAGTGCAGGCTCCAGGTGGCAGGCATTTTTATGGCCACGGTGTGTTTTCTGCTGACGATAACTATTTTTATACGACGGAAAATGATTATGAAGATATGCAAGGGGACAGTGGGCGTATTGGTGTCTGGCGAATAAGTAATACAGCAGCAGAGGCAGGGGGAGAGATAGTACTGGAGCGTGTTAACGAGTTCGCAAGCTATGGTGTTGGGCCGCATGAATTATTGCTTATGCCGGATGAGGAGACACTGGTTATCGCTAATGGTGGTATCCGTACTCATCCCGATTTAGAACGAGACAAACTTAATATTGAGTCCATGCAACCTTCATTGACTTATATTGACAGGCAGTCGGGGACACTGCTTGAACAGAAACGTTTACCTGCTGAGTTTCATCAGGCCAGCATTAGGCATATAGACATCAATGCTCAAGGTCAGATTGCGCTGTCCATGCAGTTTGAAGGCGAACCTTTTGTTCGGGCTCCCCTGGTAGCAAGTCATCAACGCGGTGAAGCAATTCAAAGCATGCTGGCACCCGAGCAGGTGCAATCACAAATGGCGCAATATGTTGGCTCCATTCGTTACGACCAAAGTGGACGCTTCTTGGTTGCTTCATGTCCTCGTGCCAATATGCTGACTTTTTGGGATGTAGAAACTGGTGAGTTTATCCGCCAGCTTCGTGCCAGGGATGCTTGTGGTGTCTGTGCTTATGAAGATGGCTTTCTTTATAGTGCTGGTACGGGGCAGATTCGTTATTACGATTTAATCCAGCGCTCTGTTACAGATTTCACTATGAGTGATGATTTTTCCCGTGGTTTGTTCTGGGATAATCATTTGGTGGTGGCGTAGATGATAAAGCTTTGCAGTGTGCTTGGTTTTTTTGTTGTGCTGATCAGTATGAGTTTAGCCGCCAGTGATGAGGCTGACTTAAGACAGAGTAAACTGGTTGATCTGGGTACAGCGCTATTTTTTGATGTGAATCTTTCCAAGGATCGAACCCAAAGTTGTGCTACCTGTCATGACCCAGCTCGAGCCTTTATTGATTGGCGAGATAGTGGTGTTGCAGCGGCCGCTTCACTGGGTGGTGATTTAATGTCTTTAGGCGACAGAAATGCGCCAACTATAAGTTATGCAGCACTTACGCCAAAGTTTCATATTAATGCTGAAGGTGAGTACGAGGGTGGGATGTTTTTGGATGGCCGTGAGCCTGACTTGGCAGGACAAGCTGGTGGGCCACCGCTAAACCCTTTAGAAATGGGATTTTTAAATAAAGCTGCTGTTATAGAGCGATTGATCGAAAGCCCTGTGTATGAAGTGGCTTTTAAAGAACTCTTTGGGGAAGCGATTTTTAATAATAGCGACGCTGCTTATGCTGCCATGACAGAAAGCATCGCGGCATTTGAAAAAACTGATTTTTTTTCACCCTTTGACTCCAAATATGATCGTTATTTACGTGGGGAGTATGAGTTAAGCAGGGAAGAAGAATTAGGCTTAACACTGTTTTTTTCTGAACAATTCACCAACTGCAATCAATGTCATCAGCTAAATACTTTGCCAGGCTCTGCAAGAGAAACATTTAGCAATTATACCTTTCATAATATTGGCACTCCGGTGAACAAGATTTTACGCACAGCGAATGGTTTGGGGATAGATTATATCGATAATGGCTTACTGGAAAACCAGGAGGTTAACGACCCCGCACAGGCAGGAAGATTTAAAGTATCGACCTTAAGAAATATCGCTATTACTGCACCGTATATGCATAATGGTGTGTTTCAAGATTTGAAAACAGTCGTGCTTTTTTATAACAAATTTAATACCAGAAGCAGCTCAGCACAGATAAACCCTGAGACAGGAGAAGTCTGGGGAGAACCTGAAGTTGCAGAAAATATATCGTTAACAGAGCTTGAATCAGCGCCTGCTCTTGATGAAAGAAGAATAGATGCATTGGTAGCTTTTATGCGATTATTAACTGATCGTCGCTRCGAAGCCCTCCTCGAATTCGAAAATTAATTCACTGCTAAGAAGTAAGATTCATGAAATTTATTGATACAGAAATAAGTGCGCGCTTAAAAAATCATTCTAATGGAATCTTGGGGCGATATTGCACGTTAATAGGCATTGATGAAGAAGCATTAACCACGACTCGTGCTTTTTTTGATATTTATAATCTTGAAGGTAACCGTCTTAGTGGAAACAGTAACGGGGATCAGGTTCTACAAAATATTTTTAAAGGAGAGACCGGGAAAATTTTTACTAAAGCAATTGAGTATAGGCCTTTTCAGGATGCCGAGTTAATTACCATGATTCAGGGTTTGGTTAGTGCGGATATTACAGATGCGAAATTTAAATATACGTCGAGAGGCGATCATTTTTCTTTTTCGAAGCCCAGTGATAGTGAGAAAGCTGCGGATAATATTCGTATTGCGCATGATAAATATGCCTATTTTTTAAAAATGCTTGTAGTAATGGAAAAAATTATTGCAGAACATGGTGGCAAGCTGAAGCAATGGGATGGTTTAAAAGATATTGAAAAAGTAGCCAGCAACATTCAGATTCTTGATGAAATTGTTCAAAATTTAGCGATGGAACCTGATGGCTCAGATACGATAAAGACGTCAGGTCTTACTTTGGATGATTTAGGTATGGTTGTCAGACTTGATCCCAAAGTTGCCAAAAAATTGAATATCGAAACGACAGAAATAAAAAGTCATTGTCACTTGCCAGGCAACGCAGCGGCAGAATATGTACAGGTTTGTGGTTTGCAAAAATATGCTCAGGAAGCAATGGTTGTAGCGCAATTGGTCGAGTATGCAGAAAGTGTGCGGAATATTGATGCCCTTTATTATGGGGTCTTCCCCAAGGTTCTTCCAGCGGATGGTAAGGGCTTAAGATTTTCATTTCATAAATTTCATCATGCTTACCTTCTGCGTGAAGGGCAGGGTGGCATACCTGGGATTGATATTTCTGCGGAGATGTATAAAGAGCAAGGTGGTACTGAAGCGCTAATGAAGCATTTGCAGGAACGTGGAGTAGTCACCGAACTGGTGAAGCGCGAGAATGATTTTCGTGGGGGACGTACGAACAGGCTACGTTGGGCTGAATCCAGAACACTGCAGGAATTAGAAGGTGCGCTTGATGCATTCAGCAAAACTGAAAGTAAAGATAGCGCCCTTAGGAAACAGCTTATTGAGCATTTTATAAACAGTGTCAGTGAGGATTTTGGCGATTTTTCTTTAGGGGAAATTGACGCTGATAGTGGCGAAGAGGTAACCGTTGTGGTGCTACCTTCTCCAAATATGGCAGGGAAATCCACTTCTCTAAAAGCCTTGGGTTTGATTTTACAGGGCGCTTTAATGGGAAGAACGGTTGCCGCAGAACGTGCTGAACTGACAGTGCCAGATCAGGTTTATCATAACTTCAATGTGGAAGATGATCTCACACATCAACGCAGTACCTTTAAAGCACAACTGGAAAATATTAAAGATTTTCTGGATCACGCGACTATCGATAGCCTAGGGCTATTCGATGAATTGTTTAATGGCACCAGTTCTGATTATCAGTTGGCGCTGGCCTGGGCTTTTCTAGAAGAATGTTCTGAGCGAAGTCTGCGCGTCATGATTTCTACGCACAATCGGGATCTGGAATATTACAGTGACCCGCAAGGTTATGAGCACATAAAAGGCTCACATGGTCGTCCTAATGATGCGATTAACCCCAAAGGTGGTCGCAATGCAAAAACTGTTTCCATTGGTCATGACCACAAGTTTAAGTATGGTTCAGAAAGAGATAGTGAGGCCTTGATTATTGCCAGTGAAGTATTGGGTTCTGCGCATGGTGGGATTTTGAAGAGAGCTGAAGCGATACTCAATCATATTCGTTTACCCCGAGAATAATTAGAGCTTTAAACTGTACTTAGCGGTAATTATTACCAGGCATTCAGAGTTCTATTTCTATATTGTTTATTCGAATTAATTAGAAATAGTGGAACTTTATTGAATATCTTTTTTCCATTCATGAAGAAATTCAAGGAATTTTTGTATTTTTGGAGCCTGCCATTCCAATCGGGGATAAATGGCAAAAAGCTCGGTTGATGGAACTTTATAATCAGCTAAGACTTGAACAATTGACCCATTCTTAACTTCATCTTTTACAGCGGAAGTAGGCAATAAACCTATGCCAATGCCTTCTTGAATAGCATACACACAGGCATCCATATTGTTGATAGTTACCCTTTGTTTTGGGATGAAGCTGTATTTGTTATTGCCCTTATAGACAATGAATTCTTTGAGTTGTTTTTCCTCAGATGAAATAAATGAATGGCTTTCAAATTGGTTAAGAGTGTTTATTTTTTTATGTATTTTTAAATATTCTGAAGAAGTCCAGAATCCCCATTCAATTTTGAATATATGTTCAGTAACCAAGCTTGAAAAAGTGGGTGTAATCTTGCAGGCTCGTAATGCAATATCAAACCGTTCTTGAACCAGATTAACCATTCTGCTTTCCAGATTAACCTGCACATCTATTGATGGGTTATCTTTCAGAAATTTACTAATTAGATCTTTAAATAAAATACGGCCGATGCCATTAGGTCCTGAAATTCTCAACAAGCCCTGTGGCTCAGAGCCAAATTCTTTAATGAAGTCTTCAGCCTCTTGAGCTTTATCAACAATTTGTCTGCAGTAGTGATAGTACTTTTCGCCAGCTTCGCTCAGAACCACAGAGCGTGTGCTTCTGTGTAACAATCGAACTCCAAGCCGGCTTTCCAGGTCTGATATTTTCATGCTCACACCGGATTTTTCGATACCGAGCTCTTTTGCTGCTTTTGTAAAGCTTAAGTTTTCTGCAACTTTGGTGAAAACTAAGAGTGAATTGAGATCCATATATTTTTTTATTTCTTCAGAATTATTTTTAGTTACTTTCCTATTCTATATAGATAAATGAAAGAAAAGAATTAAAACGTTTTTTAAATAAAAAGGCGAAGATTTAATCCATATAAGAATCTAATTATCGATGAGGGTCGTGCCAAGTTAATTTTTTGAAGGCCTTTCCCGCAGAAGGTGGAAAATTTTCGGGTAAAAAAGATGCTTTTTTATTCGCGCTGAATCAAGCTAAGGGATATAGTAATTTCAGTTCGGCGATTGTTCATAAATAAGAAAACTGAGTTCTTTGCAATGCAAATGGTCTTTCTGTGACAATCCTTAAATAATAAATTTATGTTTCCTGAAGGAGAATGGCATGCCTACTTTACCACCGGGTGTAAATAACCAAACATTTGAAACTGCGCTTAATGAGTTTCGCAATGCAATAGGTGCTGAATGGGTGTTTACTACGGACGAGGACGTAGATTTGTACCGTGATGCCTATTCGCCGTTTTGGGGAGAAGAAGATCGCATGTTGAAAGCTTCAGCGGCGGTTGCGCCAATATCTACTGAAGAAGTGCAGGTGATTGTCAGGATAGCTAATCAGTACCAAATTCCACTTTATCCCATTTCAACGGGAAAGAACCTGGGTTATGGAGGGTCGGCACCGAATCTTTCAGGTAGCGTTATCGTTGATCTGAAACGGATGAACCAAATAATCGAAGTCAGTGAAGATAAAAACTACGCGGTTGTAGAGCCGGGTGTCTCCTACTTTGATCTTTATAACTATATTAATGAGCGCGGTCTGAAAGTCTGGATCGATTGTCCTGATCCGGGCTGGGGTAGCCCCGTGGGGAATGCGCTGGATCGTGGCGTAGGCTATACCTACAACCGCTTCCGAGACCATTTCGGTTCCAGCGCCGGGCTTGAAGCCGTGCTGCCAAATGGTGAGGTCATGCGAACGGGTATGGGTGCGCTACCCAATGGTGAATTAGGCAACTACCGTTATGGTTTTGGGCCGGGGATAGATGGCCTATTTTGCCAGGGCAACTTTGGTATCGTGACCAAAATGGCGTTTCACTTATTGCCTGAACCCGAGGCTTATTATTCCGGGCAGGTTATCGTACCTCGTAGACGTGACCTGGGCGCTTTGGTCAATCATGTTAATAACTTCGAAGATCTTGGTCTGATCGGGCAGCCTGAATATGGCAGTCCAGCGGGAGGCTTTGGTGTGAATCCTGAGGTACAGGAATTGATGTCGCGGCCAGGTGGGGCGACGGATGATGAGCTTGATGCTCTCTCCGCGAGGCGTGGGGTAGGCTCCTGGTCGGTAAATTTACAGTTTTATGGTCCCGAAGAAAGCGTATTAGCTAACTGGGCGTTTGCTCGTCGCAAGATAGCCGAGTCGATTGACGGGGCGCAGTTTGAAGACGGTCAGCTTTATCGTTTCCCGATGAGTGACGAGGAAAAACGAACCTTCCCGCATCGTGTTGCGATTGGGGTTCCCAATATGGAAATATTCCGAATCGTGCCGCAGGATGGCCTGCTATATTTTTCGGCATTAACGCCGCGCAGTGCCGAAGCCATATTCAGAGGTCAACAAGTATTCGGTGAAATCTATCGGGAAATGGGGCTTGGCAGTGGCCCCAATCCTTACCAGGGGGCTGCAACCTGGCACCCAAGGGCGTTCATCCTGATTAATGGTTTCTCTCTTAGTCGTACCGACACGGATCACAATGCGCGTGTCAGGGAGGCGTTCAGTATGTGTATTCAGGCAGCTGCAGCTGAAGGTTGGGGAGAGTATCGAGCACCGCCAGCTTTTGCCACCGAGGTTATGAATGCCTATTCATTCAACAATAATATTTTAAGGCGATTCTGTGAAGAATTGAAAGATGGAATTGACCCGAATGGCATTATTGCACCTGGACGAGGCGGAATTTGGCCGAGATATTTGCGGGAGGATCAGGCATGAGAAAAAGTAACGCTGTTCTGCTAGCAACGCTGTTTTCAGTTTGTATTAGTGCCCCTGGCTATGGTCAAGATCGAGAGTTGATTGGGCAAGGCAGTCAGGTATTCGATACATGGTGTCGGGCTTGCCACGGTGAGCCTGCTAATCCGAATGATATGATCGGTACGCAAAGGCTACAGGAGAGGTATCAAGGAGTAATGCCTGCAAAGCTTGAAGATAGGACAAATTTAGCGCCGATTTTTATTGAAACAATTGTTAGGAGTGGGATTAGTTTGATGCCTTTCTTCAGAAAAACTGAAGTGAGTGATGTAGACCTGGAGGCATTGAAGGCCTATTTAACCAGAAATAATCCGAATTAAATTTCCGGAATTATGACCTTTTTGATTGAATATAAAAAATTAGGAAAAAATCATGGCTAATCGAAGACAGTTTTTAAAAATAGGCATAGCATCTTCTTCTGCGTCTTTAGCGGCGGCTTCTGTTAAAGCAAATACTCTGCGGGCTTTCTTTTCTGATACTAGCAAGGAAAGTATCCCTTTTTATAAAATAATTGCGGACAAACGTTATCCGGAAAGTATGGCTTTTGCTGAAGAAATGGATCAACGAGGCTTTGATGTTCACGAATTGGAAGGTGGCGATCTTACGGTTTTCTGGAATGAAGAATTGAGTAAGATATGGCAAACCTTACCCGTTGCGGTTGCAGGGGTTACCAATTTCAGGCCTTTATTTTGTCTGCAGCAGTTGGGAAGGACTTATGGAACCCGTGTTATTTACCGTGGTGAGCATTTCTATGCGGAAGATGGAAGTATTGCACATCGGCTTGAGGGGCCAGCAGAAATGATGGCTCAGTGCCAGAATCAGCTGGATTTCAAATCGGAGTCTACTGCCGGGAAATCGTTGGCTGAGTTGATTATGGGATGTGAATCAGGCGCGACAGAGATCGTGACATCGGACTTCGCTGAACATACGGGTCATAACAGACCCTTAACGGATGCTAATGCTCAGTTCATGAAAACATCTTATGCGGGGCAGAGTAACCTAATAGTAGATACAGCTGCCGAGCAAGCTCTGACATCTTGGATTATTGCGCCGGCCTACGAGGTGACTTAGAAAGTTCAATTTAGGCAGGAAGGGGGGTTTATTCCTGCTAGCTGATTGCCTCATAGTTAAGTAGTTAGATCGATTATATCGTTAGACTTAGCTCTACATAAAAAAGCCAGGGATAACCCCCTGGCTTTTTTGATTCACTTTAAAAAATCATAATATCTAAATCATAGTGTCTACATCATAATTTCTTAGGGTTCTAGCTGAGGGTAATTAATCCCTAGTTGCTCTAGATAAGTATCAAAGCGAGAGGGGTCATAATAGAACTCTTCTAGTAATGGTTTGTATTCAGCCATTACTCCGGCATTCTTCTCTATAGCGGGATTATCATCCGGGCCAATAAAAGGAATATATTCCTCTTCAGCCGTTTGAATATCGTCGAAATATGACTGCGCCTCTTCAAGTAGCGTTTCATTTAGAATCAAATCGAGCAAAGTGGTCGCGATGACCTTGGCGCCGGCAATGGCACCTTTATGGGCTATCGGCGTCGCCATAGCCATAGCACTTGACCAATGGTGTCCTTGCATACCTGGAACATTCGACGGAAAACGTAAAGTCACCGTTGGGACATTCCAGGAAACATCACCGATATCATCAGAGCCACCTGAAACGGGTGGAGTAATGGGGCCAGAAACACCACTCACCTCTGTTGCCAAGCCCTGAGGGTCGTCTTCTCCCATTAAAGTCTGAATAGCTCTAGCAAAGCTCTGGTCATCTTCTGACCATTGAGGTAGACCAACTGTTTGAATATTTTCACCCATCGCTAATGCAATAGGTTGGTTGAAATGTTTTGGGTATGCTGCTCCGACAATGCGGCGGCTTAACGTTGTATCAGTCATCATTGCCGCACCGTCAGCAATTCTTTGTAAGGTTGCAAAATTTTCTCGTATACCTTCAGCGGTCATCTCCCTAACGAAATACCATACACTGGCATAGGAGGGAACCACATTAGGCTGGTCTCCACCGTTAGTAATTACATAATGAGATCGTTGTAGGGGGTGTAAATGTTCGCGTCGAAAATTCCAGCCAATATTAGTCAATTCGACTGCATCAAGAGCACTACGCCCTCTCCAGGGATCACTTGCTCCATGCGCTGCAACACCGTCAAACATAAATTCGGCTGAGATCAAACCAGTGCCCCGACCTTGCCCCCAAGTCACACTAAGGTTATTGGAAACATGAGTGAATAAAACGGCATCAACTTCTTCAAACAAACCGTCTCGGGCATACCAGGCTTTAGTACCCAATAACTCTTCAGCAATTCCAGGCCAGAGAACAATAGTGCCGGGCAAATTTTCTCGCTCCATCAATTCTTTGACAGCAAGTGCTGCAATGATATTAACGGCTTGTCCTGAATTATGGCCTTCACCATGCCCTGGCGCTCCTTCAATCATGGGCTGCCGATAAGCAACTCCCGGCATTTGTGAGGCTCTTGGGATACCATCAACATCGGAACCTAGTGCAATGACGGGTTCACCGCTGCCCCAAGAGGCCCACCAGGAGGATGGGATACCTGCAACGCCTAATTCCACTGAAAAATCGTTGGCAGTTAGGATTTCAGTTAAATAACGTTGAGTCTCAAACTCCTGAAATCCGAGCTCAGAAAATGAAAAAAGGCTGTCGATGATTTCTTGCGTTAGTTTGGCATTATTGTCTACGGCTTCTACTGCTTCGGCTTTTAAACCCATGAATTGATCAGCTTGTGTAGATTGGGTCAGGCCAGCTTGCCCTAATAACAAGAAGACCGTACCGATAAAAAGTAAGCGATGCTGTTTCATATACCCTCCTAAAGAATATTTGTATGTAACTCGGTTCAATTATGAGCATTTTTTTCAAATTTTCTCAATCAGAACTCACTGTTCTTAAGATAAAAAATAGGGATGTTGGTAAATAGAAAGTGACGAGGTGATTTCGAAAATAGAAAATTTCTAATTTTAGAATAAGTATCACTGGATCTGTTGTAGTAAGCATTTACAAGCTTGATTGGAAGAGTGACTTATCTTGAGCTTACACGTAGTGATTTATTGATCAGGAAGACGTGGGTGTGTCCACCACCGATAAGGACAATATTTTTTAATATTCGGATTTATAATCAAGGCACTTTCCAAAACCTTATTCTGGGGAGGTTATATTCTTTCTAGTGCGCCAAGAACGATATTCGTAGTCAGTATCTGTGGTAGTACTTCGGCGGGTTGTGATGGGTCAGCGGGGAACATTAGATAAAGAGGGACACCACTGGTTTCATAACGTCTCAATACTGCGGTAATTTCAGGGTCATTATTCGTCCAGTCACCTTTCAGATAAGTCACATTATTTTCTTCTAATGCGCTTATAAATGCTTCAGAGCCAAGGGCAACTTTCTCATTAACCAGGCAGGTAATGCACCAACTGGCGGTCATATTAACGAAGACGGGTTGCCCACTTTCACGTAGCTCAGCCAGACGGGCATTGCTATACACTTCATAGTTAGCATCTTCACTGACGACTTGCGCGATGGCCTGAGTTTCTAACATGGGGGATCTGATTACACCTAGTGTGATGACCAGGCAGAATAAAATGACTAGCGCATTGGTATAACGCCAGAAAGATGACTGGATGCCATGGCGGCGTTGATAGAGCCAGGCGGCAAAAGCCAGTAGCACGCAACTGGCGACCACCAGAGCCATACCATCGGTTCCAGTCTGATTGCCTAGTACCCACAGTAGCCAGACCACTGTCGCATAGAGAGGAAAGGCTAGAACTTGTTTAAAGGTCAGCATCCATTTTCCAGGGTGTGGCAGCAGGCTTGAAAGTGTTGGATTAAATGAAATTAAAAGAAAGGGCAGGGCCATGCCCAGGCCCAAAGCAAAGAATACAGCTAAGGCAACAATAGCCGATTGGGTGAAAGCAAAACCCAGGGCGGCACCCATAAACGGGGCAGTACATGGGCTGGCAACGACACTGGCGAGAATGCCGGTAAAAAACGAGCCGGAATACCCTTCTTTATCCTGTAGCTCCGTACCGACTCCCATAATGCTGGTGCCAAACTCAACTACGCCAGACATGGATAAACCCATAACAAAGAAGAGAAAGATTAACACGCTGACAAACCAGGGGGACTGTAAATGAAAGCCCCAGCCAATCAAAGAACCACCGGCTTGCAATACCAGTAATACGGAAGCCAGGATTAAAAAAGCAGAAATCACGCCCGCGGCATAAGCTAGCCCATGTAAACGTTTTTCCCGTAGTGTTGAGTTACTGCTGGAAGCCAGGCTAAGCACTTTTAAAGACAGTATGGGGAATACACAAGGCATGAGGTTGAGAATCATACCGCCAAGCAGGGCAAAGCCGAAGACTAGTAAGAGGCTCATTTGAGAACTGCTAGAGCTTGTTGTCGTATCAGCACTTGCAGCCAGCAGACCAAGATCAGCAGTACTGATGCCATCTGGTGTTGCCGCAATTTCATAAGAGGTTAGTCGGCCATTATCATCAGTGACCAGTAAGAGCCCAGTAATTTCTTCAGGGGCTTCGCTGAGGCGAGGGTGATGCCCTTGAGACAGCTGCAAACTGGAAAGTTGAGAAGTAATGTCCTGAGGAGAAATATAATCAAACACTCTGTGTTCACTAGGAATAAACCTTATCTCGCTGGCATTCTCAAATACAGCTTCGGTTGCCTGGACTAGAATATTTAAACGGCCTTCAGCGATAGAATAAGTGGCGTCAAAACTAACATCACTGGTGGGTATTGATGCCCGAGTTGTTGCAAAATCCACGATCCATTGTGCGTTTTGTGTAATTTGTGATTCTTCTAAAACTGGTAATGACAAAGCAACAACGGCTCCGCCTGGAATACAAATATCCTCGCATTCTAGCCATTGCACATTGCCACTAATGTCCAGGCTTTCACCTTGATATGAAGCCGGGATACTGAGGAGAACTTGTAAAAAAATCTCATCTTCATAACCGAAGTCAATCAAGTCGGCAGGTAATACGATACGTTTTGGGGTGGGCCAAACGATTTCACCGGCACTGACTCCTGTAGGCAGGGTCCAGTTAATCTCAGTGGCACGACCTGCATCACCCGGGTTCTTCCAATAGGTGTGCCAGTTTTCCATATGATCTAAGCGTAAGGCTACCCATGTGCTCTGTCCGGGAGTAACACCCGTCATTTCAGCGACGAGTTCGGCATCGACATGCTCGCCAATAACCACTTGTGCCTGAACGGAATAACTTAGCAGGAGCAGTATGGAAGCTAGAATTTTTGAGAAAGTAATTTTCATAGGTCGTTAAAGAGTCTTTTGATAGTGATATGTTACATATATTACTGATTTTTACGGGATTTTTCAGCTTTAGAGTAAGTTGAAATATGCAAAAAATATGTATTTAAGCTAGAAATATGTATTTAAGCGATGAAAGAGGATTCTTATTGCTCATTAGTAATAGTTTTTGCACCATCGTTGTTGGAAAAAATTAAACTTTTAATGAAGTTACCATAATCAACGTTGAGGTAGTTTTGCATATTCGGCCAATGATTCCTTAGCATGCCATGGTCAACTCTCATTACTTCAGGAATACTAGTAAGCTCTGCTTCCTGGTAGATATAAAAAAATTCAGCTTCCAGTTCTGCACCAACCAATGTCAAGGGTATCTCTTCACCGTCAGCATCCCATAATTTAAAGGTACTACTCAGTTCGATTCCCACCATTGCCTGGGCCGGAATACGATCGAGCCCGCCATCAGCCTGTACTGCATTACCAAAAGCATGCTCAATATCGTGCGCATAAATTTGGTGAATAATTTCCAGCCTCTGAGTGCGCGAGTTAAGCGTGATTGTTGTTAGCAGGGTTTGCTCAAGATGAGCCTGTGCTTGCATTGCTCCCAGGATAGGAAACAGTGCAAGCCATGCACACAAGATAAGGCCAGGTCGCATTTATTCCCCTGTTGCTTGCAGCGGCACTTCACTGCTCGTATCAACTTCTTCGCCGGTTTCTGCTTCCTCTAACTCAACCAGGAGATCGGCCATCAAATCACGAGCAGGGTTGTTGGAACGATAGAGCTCAATACGAGAGCGTTGTATTTGTTGCGGGATGCGGTTGTTATTTCTATCTGCATCTGCAATTTGCTGCAAAGGGTCAAGCTCAACCGCAACGATAGGCTGATTACTTAATACCATGCGAGTGACTTGATGAGGGCTTCTACGCCAGATTTCAGCTGGCAGCATTATGTCCTCTGTTTGACCATCAGCATATTCAATCCGCAGCGGCAAAGGCATAACCAGGCCGCCGATATTCTCAAAATCCAGGAAGTAAATCATTAAGCCTTCTGCGATTGACTGGTCGAGTAATTCTAGTTCCCAATCCTCTAGGCCTTCGCGAAAGCTGGTGTATTCATTACGATCAGCATTAGATACTGTAAATTCGTCATTTTCGTTATACAAGTCCAGCAACTCTGGAAATTCTTCAACCCGTTTCGATAAATCCTCATTTCGGATTTGCGTCAGTGAGACAGGCTCTGCAGTTTCTTCTTCGCGCTGAACAGGGAATTCTATGTCAGGATCCTGAGTCGATATGCTGTATTCACGAATGTCACTGAGGGCAATATCAACATGATCGGTGGTGTAAAACCAGCCCCGCCAGAACCAGTCCAAATCAACGGCTGAAGCATCTTCCATGGTGCGGAAGAAATCGGAAGGTGTTGGGCGTTTAAACATCCAACGTTCAGAATATTCTTTAAACGCAAAATCAAATAACTCACGACCCATTATTGTTTCTCGCAAAATAGTTAGAGCAGTCGCCGGTTTGCCATAAGCGTTATTGCCCAACTGCAGAACAGATTCTGAATTGGTCATGATAGGAACCTGATTTTGTGAAAGCATGTAGCCTGTAATATTTGCTGGGTCGCCACGGCGAGAAGGATAATTATCTTCCCATTCACGTTCGGCCATAAACTGTAAGAAGGTGTTCAACCCTTCATCCATCCAGGTCCATTGTCTCTCATCAGAATTGACGGTCATGGGGAAATAAATATGGCCAACCTCATGGATAACTACCGAAATCAAACCATACTTGGTGCGGCGGGAATAAGTCAGCTCTCCAGTTTCTTCATCCTCTACAGGGCGATAACCGTTGAACGTTATCATGGGGTATTCCATACCACCGCGTTCCCAGCCGTTAACTGAAATTGCTACGGGGTAGGGATAAGTAAAAGAAAAACGTGAATAAACATCCATAGTATGGGCAACAGCATGTGTAGAGTATTGTGACCATAAAGGTTCAGCTTCTGGCGGATAGAATGACATGGCCATAACTAAAGGATTATCTGCATTCTCTTGCTGATGGCCGAGGGCATCCCAAATATATTTACGTGAACTGGCCCAGGCAAAATCACGCACGTTTTCAGCTTCAAAGATCCAGGTTACAGTTTCATCTGTTCTTGTTTCCTGGTTGGCTATAGCCTCTTCTGGCGTCACGATAAATACTGGCGTAGCAGAATCTTCAGCTTGTTCCAAACGATCCTGCTGTTCATCAGTTAACACATTATTAGGGTTTTGCAGGACGCCTGTAGAAGCAACAATGTGATCTGCAGGAACGGTTAAATGAACTTCAAAATCTCCAAATTCGAGCGTGAACTCACCGGTGCCAACAAATTGTTTATTTACCCAGCCATCATAGTCAGTATATGCCGCCAGGCGTGGATACCATTGAGATATAGCAAACTGGTAGGTATCACTTTCTTCAAAATACTCATAACCGCCACGTCCGCCAAGGATGCTTTGATTGATGATGTTATGTTCCCAGTCGATTTCGAAACTAACGCTATCTCCAGATTCTAGCGGTTCATTCAGGTCTACCCGCATCATGGTGCCATTGATTTGAGTATTAAGATCGTTGCCTCTGACTTCCTGTACTCGACTTATTTGAAACCCACCTTGAAAATCATTAAAGCTACGCTCTCGGCGCAGAGTAGAGAATGCTAGGCGGTCATTGCTACCAGCCGTTTCGGATGATCGGGCAATTGAATCGTTTTGGAAACGGTTCTGGTCAAGTTGTATCCAGAGATAGTTCAGGGTGTCTGGAGAATTGTTGGTGTAAGTTATGCGTTCGGAGCCGAGGATACGCTGATTTTCCTCATCTAGAGTTGCCTCAATGAAGTAATCTACTTGTTGTTGCCAATATTCGTTGCCCGGTGCTCCTGAAGCTGTACGATAGCTATTGGCGGTAGGTAATACTTCATCTAGCTGGCGAAACTTATCTTCGAAATCACCTTTGCTTTGGTTTATCTGCGCGTTGGCAGAAAAACTCAATATAAATAATAAGGTGTATATAAATGCTCTCATAAGAGGGCTCCAGATATTCATGGGAATCCACGAGTATACCTGTTCTTATAAAGTCAGTGTAATACTAGATTTATAAGGAGATAAGCATTTTGCATACCGCAAGTATTACTCATATCTAGAGAATTATAAGTATGCATTTATAATAATTTGCGGTATATTTTTTTGTCTCAAATAATAACGATAACTATATTCAGGAGCGTTTAGGATGCATTGCTCATTTAGACCACTGCTTGCTTCAATTCTAATATTTTTTCTTACAAGCTCGGTTCAGGCTCAAGGAATATTTGGCCACTGGGATCCCATAATGCATGAAGATTTTGAAGAACGAATTCCAGGTCCCTTTGTTGGAGATTATGCAGGGCTTCCTATAAATGAGGCAGCGCGTATGCGTGCAGATAGTTGGCAGCCTTCATTACTGACTTTACCTGAGCACCAATGTAAACCACATCCATCCACTTACGGTTTTCGTGGCGTTGGTAATCTATATATATGGCAAGAGCTGGACCCAAATTCCCTTGCTTTGGTTAAGATAGGCACGCATATCCGTTGGCAGGCTCAGCGCCGAGAAATCTGGATGGATGGCCGTCCTCACCCCGATGAAATGGCTCCACATACCTGGCAGGGTTTTTCTACAGGGCAATGGGAAGGCGACACATTGGTTGTGACAACGACTCATCTAAAAGCTGGCTGGATGCGCAGAAATGGTTTAGCCCTAAGTGATCAGGCCACTATGGTTGAACGCTTTACCCCACAAGGTGATGACGAGGCCATATTGCATATTTACATGATTCAGGATCCAGTTTATCTCAATAATGTTTTTTTTAAATCAAATGGTTTTTCGAAACGCGCAGGCATAACGATGCAACCTTACCCTTGTCGTCCTGCAACTGAGGTTGTGAGAGCCCCCGGAGATATCCCTCATAATCTGCCAGGTGAGTCGACCTATGCTGCTGAATTTTCTGAA
This sequence comes from SAR86 cluster bacterium, assembly GCA_002746215.1. Taxonomy (GTDB): domain Bacteria; phylum Pseudomonadota; class Gammaproteobacteria; order Pseudomonadales; family Pseudohongiellaceae; genus UBA5109. The sequence goes on along the minus strand of NVWI01000004.1, from coordinate 102,651 downwards.
ATGCTAGGTGTTCCTATGGAAGCTGGTCGAGGCGGTGGAATTACTATGTTGCCCGAGTTCATGGAAGTTGTTCGAGAATGGCGAAATGAAAACATGACAGCAGAAGAACGCAATGGTGATGGTAATATTTTTCCAGTAAGTGAGTAAAAGTAAACCCAGATTCAGTATTTCTCTGTGAGGGTAATAAAAAGGAGGCAAATGCCTCCTTTTTTAGTTGTTTTTTCTGATTTCTATCAATGAGGTGTAACTAAATATTTATTATCTTGAACCCTTCTGAAATACTTGGGGAAAAGAGATGATAAAGAAAAAATATTTAGCGGGAATTATCGGAATTGCCTGCTTAGGGTGCAGTTTTAGTCAAGCACATGAAGCTGGAGATTTTATTGTCAGGGCGGGAATCGCTTCGATAAACCCGTCGGAAGACAGCGGTGTTATTCAGCCAACAATTGTCTCACCCAATGGACGAGTGAATATCGATAGTGATACGGCTTTGGGCCTAACTTTTACTTACATGCTTACTGATAATTGGGCTGTCGAATTACTAGCTTCATCACCATTTACTCATACAATTAATTTTGCGGGGGACCTGGGCGCATTAGGTTCACTGGCTACCGCTAAGCATCTGCCTCCAACTTTAAGTGGACAGTATTTTTTCAATACTGAGGGTAAATTTAATCCTTATGTTGGTGTAGGCATCAATTACTTGATGTTATTGGAAACAGAGTCAACAGCTAATGGTAGGGCAGTAATGGACACTATAGGCACGGGAGGAAACTATAGTATTGATGCTGATGATTCAATAGGACTGACCTTTCAAGTGGGTGTGGATATTAATTTGACTGACAGGCTTATGGTCAATGCAGCAGTATGGAAAATGGATATAGGCACTACCATTGAAGTTGCTAATACCTTAAGGGTGGATTTAGAAATTGATCCTTGGGTATATATGTTAGGGCTTGGTTATAAGTTCTAAGATTAGGACTAAGTTATTTGAGTTTGGTTTCATCTTAGAATAGTAAGTATAAAAAAGGCAGCCTAGGCTGCCTTTTTTATATACGGTAAAGATTATGACTTAGTTCGTAGAAGCGACTGCTTCAGAGGAACCTTCATTAACTCTCATCTGGAAAGGTACGCTTTGTACAATACCCATAATAATTGATGAAAATTTATAGTCATTTTGAGCCGCGTCACGAACGATAGTTCGTACATGAGGCATGTCAGACCATTCCAAAGGTCTGGCTAAGGCAAATTGCATCATCTTCTCTGTTGCTGTACCTGCAAAGATATTCGGACGTCCCATCAGCCATTCACGAAGGGCAGCAGGACTGTCGATCTCAGTACCGTCAAATAAAGTCTCAACAGGGTCAATTAGTACTTCTCCATCGAAAGTACGGTAGCGTCCAATACCATCGAAGTTTTCCATGGCGATACCAATGGTATCCATCATGTAATGGCATGATGAACAAACCGGATCAGATCGATGTAATTCCATCAGGTCGCGCAATGATCTTGGCGTACCATCATTAAACCTTTCCAGGTCGGTATTAACATCAGCTGGTGGCTCAGGAGGAGGGGTGCCTACCAAGTTGGTAAGGAACCATTTCCCACGAGTCACTAGCGAAGTTCTGATGCCTAGTGAAGTCAAAGTCAGAATGCTGCTGTGCCCTAGAACACCTCTTCTGTTCTCATCTTCAACTTCAATTCGGCGCATACGGCTGCCAATAATTCCAGAGATGCCATAAACTTTTGCCAGACTTTCATTAACAAAAGTGTAATCTGCATTAATGACATCAAGAATACTTCTGTCTTCATCAATAATGCTTTGGAACAACATCTGAGTTTCCAAAATTGAAGACTGTCTTAAGTTGTCATCATAATCCGGGAAAGTCAGTGGATCAGGAACAATTGCTTGCAAGTTACGTAGAGTGAACCATTGAGAAGCAAAGTTCGTAGTCAGGTTTTCAGCTTTAGGATCGGCCAGCATACGCACAACCTGTTCTTCCAGCGCACCTGGGTCAGTTAATCTGCTTTCAGCAGCAATATTGATAAGCTCTTCATCCGGGATCGAGCTCCACAGGAAGAAAGCTAATCTGGATGCTAGCTCAAGGTCGCTAATTTGAAATGGTTGACCTTCTGCTACGCCAGCTGGAGCAGTCTCAACTCGAAACAGGAATTCAGGGCCAGAAATAATTCTACGTATTCCTGTTTCTATACCTTTTTCAAAACCACCGATCTCATTACCAATCTCATAGAATCCTAAGAGGTCAGACACTTCGTTCTCAGTAACAGGACGACGATAAGCTTGTCTTGCCAGAGTAGATAGAATTTCATTGGCGCACGCTAACTGCTCATCTTCTAGAGCACCAGGCTCACAAATGAATATCTTTTCACGAGCAGTTGTAATCCCAGTACCTGTAGCTTCAAACGGCCCACGGATTTCAACTTTTTGAAGATGAGGAGGGCCTTTTAAGGGGTCAAGGTCAAGCGAAGTACGTTCGTGTTGTTTCCATATTTCACCATTTGGGCCACCTGGGACACGCAAAAAATTCACAGAAATTGTGTGCGCTCCAGCCGACATGAAAGTACTGAACTGAAAACGGCCATCAATTTCTTCAGCTAACTGGAAACTATTACTACCAAACTCAGATTCTTCTGTATCTTGATAGCCTCCAAAATCAGCCGTATGTACGGGTACTTTATCGATAGTAATTTCAAGAGTGCTTGGAAATTCAATACCGCGGGCTTCATCCTGAATGGTTCTAGCTAGTGCTGGACTAAGCTCATAAGTACCATCTAAAGGAAAGTAGTGCTCAAAGGTGACGCCGCCTACAGTGCCGATAGGAGAGCCTAGGATGTGCTTATTCTGACTAGTATCCTGAGATACACGGTAGGTAACAAAGTCAGGTTGCATATCCGGGTTACCTACTGCTAAGGCTGCTACGCGACCAGAAGCAGCCACATACCCTTCTAAAAGTGTAGGTGAAATCTGCAGAGCTGATGACATGTTATCGAAGCCTTCTGCCGAATCATCAGATATCAACATAGTGGAAGCATCAATCTCCAGCGCTAATAAGTCACGAATGGTGTTCTGATACTCTGTACGATTCAAACGTGGCAGGACAGGAGCGCCTGGATTAGGATTATCTCGTGCTTCCTGATCAAGAATAGCTTCTAAAGAAGCAATAAAAGTCTGACGTTGCTCTGGAGAAGGCTGTGCCTCACCAAGCGGAGGCATTTGGCCAGTGCTTAGTTTCTTAATAGCTTTTTCCCAGACTTCTCCTTCTTCATGAACGAAATCAGGTGATGCATATTCTATTGAAAGCCCACCAGTGTAATCAGTTTCATTATGACAATCGACACAGTAGTCATAAATCATATTCCATTGATCTTCCAGTGGAGGGAGCTCTTGTACAGCAAGCTGAGGGGCTGTTCCAGCTTCAGTCGTGCCAGCATCCTCTGCAGAATTATTACAGGCACTTAAGCTTAAGCCTAAACCTGCAATAATAAGTGCGGATAAAGTTCGTTTTCTCATTTGTCGATACCTACATTGTTTTTTAAGTATTTATTGTTGCCCAGTAGCTTAGTCCGTTAGAACTTAAGCTTCTTCAGAGTCCTCATCACCTTCTTCAGAAGGAGGTGCTACATATTCTTCAATAGCAACACCCTGAACATTCATAGTTTCAGTCAGTATAGCCATGGTGGATTCATAGATTGGAGTTTCTGGTGTAGGCATACCAAACATGGCTGGTTTCTCGCCACCAACAGGTGGAACACCACTGGCAATGTCTAAAGCCGTTCGGTTGCTATCGTCTTTCACAGATAAATCGACACCTTTTTCAATCAGGAATCCAACAATTTCATCTTCTCCTAACGAAGCTGCTTGATGAAGGATATTGCCACCCGTTCCTATGACCGCATTAATATCTGCACCATACTCAAATAGTAAATCCGCCAGAGCCATTTTTTCTTCTAGAGTGGGTTCTTCATCTGCGACCTCTCCATTGACTGCATTTGGCGGGCGAAATCCAGTGTAAATATTGAACAGGGCTGCTAGTGGAGTATTGCCATCGTTAAGAGAATTAGCATTTGCTCCATGCTCAAGTAGCATTGTTACTATTTCAAGGCGATCACCTAATACCGCGTTATATAACGCTGTTTGGTCTTTAGTCCCAGCATCTCCAACAAAGTTTGTGCTGAAAACAGGCGTCGCATTATCAGGAGCGGAATCTACATCTACGCCCATCTCAATCATTAATGCAGTGAGCTCTTCAACGGTTGTCTGGTCGTCGTAGTTTCTTGCAGCGTGCTGCCAAGCTAATCTTTTGTAGGGGATTTCCATGATATCCACTAGTGAACCATCATTAATATCTGCACCGCCCTCTATTAAAACTTTGGCAAGGTCTAAATTTTCATTGGTAGCAGCAACCCGCAGTGGTGAAATACCTTGGGGGTCCAAAATGTCGGGATTAGCACCTAGCGCTAAAAGTGCTTCAACGGCTTCAATCGCATTTTCACGTGCAGCATGGTGCAGTGAAGTTAAGCCGCCATTTGGGAAATCACCGGCTACACCACCTTGCTGGACACCTGAAAAAATAAGTTCAGCAGAACGCGCATCAACGTCGGCACCATTTTCTCCCAAAATACGGACTATTTCGGCGCTATTGAAAGCAGCCGCCCACATCATTGGCGTTTGAAATGAATAAGAATCTCTGGCGTTTACGTCTGCTCCGGCCTCAATCAGGGCTTGAACACCTTGGAGCGTGCCGGCTTTAGCGGCATTCATTAAGGCCGTATCACCTTGAAGTGTTCTAGCATTTGCATCGGCGCCAGCATCTAATAACAATGAAATGATTTCACCATTGCCGGTAATTGAAGCTTGAATAAGAGGCGTCAGGCCGTATCTATTTTGAACACTGGCGTCTGCGCCAGCATCTAATAAAAGACTAACCATATCAGTTTCTTCATAATACGCTGCCCAAAATAATGCACTCATGCCGTCCGGTTGCAGAGCATTAATATCCTCAGTAGAAATGGAAGCTTCAACCCCATCCCAGTCTTGATATTCTGCCATATCTACCAAAGCAGCATATCCAGGCTGTGTTAATCCTAGTATTAGAATAAAAGCAAAAATTTTTGTTTTAACAATTTGTATTGTTTTCATTGTATCCCCCTAGTGAGCGGTGATATTTCCTGTTTCAGGAAATGTCGGAGTTATCGTTTCAGACTGTACTTACTCATTGATTTCTAAGAAATCTTTTTAAGAATTTTATCAACTTCCAGTTACAAACCAGTTGATGTTACTCTTAAATTTGCATTGTGCCAAAAGCATTCCAACACAGATAGTACCACTATCAGTTAGCGGGAGTTAACGTCAAATTGTGCAATAATTGAGATAAAACAATGGTGTAATCTTGTGTGGCTGTGCATACAGCTAGCAAGTTTAGACTGATTGAGCTTGTGGGTTTTTAGTTAGTCGTGAAACCAATAGAAAAGACCAAATCCCCAGTAAAAAGAAGCCTATGATTAAGGGGTTTATAGTTCCGTCATAGAGATAACCAATAATTGCTCCCAGGCTGGCTGAAAGCAGGGTTTGGAGGCAGCCGATTACTGAGCTGGCAGCTCCAGCAATATGGCCAAGAGGATGCATTGCCATAGTATTAAAGTTGCCAAATAGTAAACCACAGCAGAAAAACGCAACGAAGAGGTAGGTAATAAGGAGAATAAGCGGCGGATGTCCGTTTAATAACAAGCTGATGGGTAAAAAGATAGTTGTAGCCCCTACCATGACTAGTAAAGAGGTGTGGCAAATTTTTTCCATGCCATATTTATACACCCACCTTGAATTAGCAAAAGAAGCGATGCCTAATGCCAGAGCTAAAAAGCCGAACACTAAAGCAAAGGCTTCACCTAATGCATATTGTTCCTGCAGAATTTGTTGAGCCGAGTTCAGATACCCAACAAAAGCGCCAAAGATTACTCCTGAGGCTATGGTGTAACCTCTGGATGTTCTGTTATTCACAGTTTCAAGAACAGCGCGAAGTATAGGTTTTATTTTGAAAGGGTGTCTGTTCTCAGGTTTTAAGGTTTCTTCTTGCTTAAATGCTAGCCAGATAACAGAGGTAATCCCGAGGATAAACATTACAACGAAAATTGCACGCCAGTGGGCAAATAATAAGATCACTTGACCTAACGATGGCGCCAATGCCGGGCTGAGTATAAAAATGATCATAATAAAGGACATGACTCTAGCCATAGCATTGCCTTCGAATTGATCTCGTATCATGCAAATCGTGGCTACACGGCAAGAGGCAGTGCCAAAGCCTTGCAGTAGCCTGCCTAACAGCATGATTTCAAAACTTGTTGAAAATATTGATGCTATGCAACCACAAAGGAAAATGCTGACCCCTAGATAGATGGCTTTTTTCCTGCCAAAGGAGTCTGCGAAAGGCCCGAAAAAAAGTATCCCTGGTGCTAAACCCAGCAATAAACTGGTGATAATAAATTGAACATCATTGGGGTTTTTAACATTTAGATCTTCGCCTATTTGCCCCAAAGCAGGCATCATGGCATCAATTGATATTGCAGTTAATGACATAAGCGCAGCCATCAATGTGATAAAAGATAAAGAAATTTTTTCAGGTGGGGCTTGTTCGCTCATTAGGTGACTGCTATTGGATTAATTAAAACTAGATTAAAATACATACAATTCTTTACAGATAAAGAGCGAATAATAGCCCTAGTGCGCATGAATAGCCCCTAGTGCGCATGAGGCGCCGCATTATACCTTATTGCTTAAGGAATGCTGCTTTTAAAAACATTTAGAATTAACTAATTTGCTTATTAAAACTAGTGCACAATAAATAGGCTATTAAGCAATTCGAAGAAGCTGAGCAGCTACCACAAGAGCTGAATTTATTTTTTTAAATGGTAGAGTCTTATTCTTAATTATAGAGCATAAGAAATGTTTGGGGTTTTACGGTTAAGTGAGATAAAAATGGTGGGCCCGGAAGGACTTGAACCTTCGACCTGCCGATTATGAGTCGGATGCTCTAACCAGCTGAGCTACGGGCCCTTATTTATCGCTACTGCTTGCATTGAGATTGTAAGGGTGAAGCTTTCTCAATGTAACTTTTGTAAATCTTCGGTGTTTTAAGAAATATATTCGTTACAAAAAGAAGGGGCGCATTATAGTGCGCCCCAAGAGTTCATGCCAGTCTTGCTTAGTTTTCGTCCAAGAAACTGCGCAAGTGATCTGATCTGGTTGGGTGTCTCAGTTTTCTTAAGGCTTTGGCTTCGATTTGGCGAATACGCTCACGGGTGACATCGAATTGTTTGCCTACTTCTTCCAAGGTATGGTCGGTATTCATGTCAATGCCGAAGCGCATGCGTAGTACTTTGGCTTCCCGTGCAGTTAAACTGCCTAGTACATCTTTAGTCGCTTCCCTAAGGCCTTCATCCAGGGTTGAGTCTATTGGTGAGTCAATGTTGGCATCTTCAATGAAGTCGCCTAGATGTGAATCCTCATCATCGCCAATTGGGGTTTCCATGGAAATGGGTTCTTTGGCTATTTTTAAGACTTTGCGAATTTTGTCTTCTGATAATTCCATACGTTCACCAAGCTCTTCTGGTGTTGGTTCACGTCCTTTTTCATGCAACATCTGCCTGGAAATACGATTGAGTTTGTTGATGGTTTCAATCATATGCACTGGAATACGAATAGTCCTGGCTTGGTCAGCAATTGAGCGGGTAATCGCTTGGCGAATCCACCATGTGGCATACGTTGAAAACTTATAACCACGTCGATATTCAAATTTATCCACGGCTTTCATTAAGCCGATATTGCCCTCTTGAATAAGGTCAAGAAATTGTAGACCTCTGTTGGTGTACTTTTTGGCAATGGAAATAACCAGACGTAAATTTGCTTCAACCATGTCTTTTTTGGCGCGACGAGACTTAGCTTCTCCAATCGACATTTGGCGATTGATATCTTTTATCTCTGAGATGGTGAGTCCAGTTTCAGACTCAACTAATGATAATTTTCGTTGAGCACGGACAACCTCCACTTTAACTTTCGCTAAAGCTTCAGAATAAGGTTTGCCTTTTAAATAAGGTTCAATCCATTTTTGGTTAATTTCATTACCAGGAAATTCTCGGATAAAAGATGGGCGGGGCATTTTAGCCGTGCGCACAACGAGTTTTTGTATGTTTCGTTCGTGTCGCATGATGCGGTTTAGTATGCCTCGGATATGCTCAAGTAATGGATCAAACTGCTTTGGAATCAGTTTGAAGTATTTAAAGACTTCACCTAACGATACTAGGGCAGCAATTCCTTTTTCATGTTGATGACCATATTTTTTAAGCGCGCGTTGGCTGGCACTATACGACTTCTTCAGTTCAGCAAAACGGATTTTTGCTTCTTCCGGATCTGGTCCAGTGCTGGCTTCATCATCATCATCGTCTGTAGTCGTAGCTGTGCCATCATTATTTGAACTATCATTAGTTGCGCTAACGTTCGCAACTTGAACCTGTGGCGGTGGAATAATGAGATCGTCATTAGTATCAAGATAACCGGTCATGATATCACTGAGTTTACGTTCTTCCTTTTCGTATTGAGCATATTCATTAAGTATGAATTCAACAGTTCCAGGGAAGAATGCCATAGCGGCCATTAACTCGCGAATACCTTCTTCAATACGCTTGGCAATGACAATTTCACCTTCGCGTGTCAGCAACTCAACTGTGCCCATTTCTCGCATATACATACGAACGGGATCGGTTGTACGTCCAGCCTCATTTTCTACAGCGGCAAGGGCCGCAGCAGCTTCAGCGGCGGCGAGTTCGTCGGTCGACTCATTTTCAAGCATGAGCAATTCATCAGCATCAGGAGCGTTTTCATAAACCTTGATGCCCATGTCATTAATCATTTGAATAATGTCTTCAACCTGATCTGGGTCAGAAATAGATTCAGGCAAATGGTCATTCACCTGAGCATAAGTCAAGTAGCCTTGGTCTTTCCCTTTTGCAATTAAGGTTTTGAGGCTGGATTGTTGAGTGCCGATATCGCTCATATGACTAAGTCACCTATGGTATAACCTGTGAAAGGAATGGAGTGTTCAATGGAGAAAAACTAACCGACTATTATATCCAAGCAGTTAAATTGATGCTAGCTCTTACTTGTATTTAGATGGGGTTTGCGGGCTAAAATTCAAGTTTTAAGCACATTTTACTGTTTTTTTGCTGCTAATTTTTTTCTAGCTTCCGCTAAAAGCGCATTTTGCGTCTCTTTCCGCTTAGCAATACGGGCTAAATATTGCACAATTTCTTTAAATTCACTTTCAATGCCTGATGCGGGTGTAATTTGCTCACGATCCTGTAATTGTATTAACTGGGAGCCAATAGGGGTGCCATAAATGCTTGCCAGTAACTCATGAGTGCTTTTAGCGGCAGTGTTTTTGGCTAGCTCGATAACTTCGAACAATAAATCGGCATCACTATTGTTAAGTTGTCTGATTGAACTGTTTACCTCAACATTATTTACGATGCCTGGTTTCAGTAAAATAAGGTTAACTGCTTTTCTACAGGCCGAATGAGTAGATTTAGTGCGAGCTTTTTTATTTGAAGTGTCAACAGGCTTATTTACAAAAACGGGCTGTTCTGCTGGTGCATTAGGATGAGATTCAGTAGCTATTGATTTTTCTTCGCTCATCTTGCTTAAAGTGTCTAAATCAACACCCGTTATCTTTGCAAGTTGATCAAGAATAAGCTGGTGTAGTAGACCAGCAGGAAATTGCTTAATAAGGGGCATTGCGAGCGTGCCTAATTTAGCTTTGCCTTCAAGTGATTCCATATCAACTTGAGAGCACAAATTTTCAAAAAAGAATTCTGCTAATTGAGTAGCTTTGCCAATAGAATTAACAAAAGCTTTAGAGCCAATTTGTCTAACCTGACTATCCGGATCTTCACCATCAGGCAAAAACAAGAAACGTGCACTTCGCCCATCTTCCATAAGGGGAATGGCTTGTTGCAAAGCTCGCCAGGCAGCATCACGGCCTGCATTATCTCCGTCGAAGCAAAACACAATTTCAGGGACTAATTTAAATAGCTTTTTTAAGTGGGAAGTAGAGGTTGCTGTTCCCAGGGTTGCAACACAATAATTAATGTCGTTTTGAGCTAAGGCAATTACATCCATATAACCTTCAACAATTAATATGCGTTCAAGTTTGCGCACCTTTTGTTTGGCTTCATAAAGTCCATAAAGTTCTTCTCCTTTGTGAAAAACCGGAGTTTCCGGAGAATTAAGGTACTTAGGTTTGTCGTCACCAATGACTCTTCCACCAAAGGCCATCACCCGTCCCCGTTGATCTCGAATTGGGAACATAATGCGATTTCGGAAACGGTCATAAATCGGGTTGCGTTTATTTTCAGGATTTTCAATTAAAAAGCCGGCATTAAGTAAAGCTTTTTTCGTGTCTGTAGTCGCTCCAAGTTTTCCCAGTAAATTTTGCCAACCTGGCGGAGCAAAACCTAGTTTGAAGTCGCGAGCGATTTCACCACTTAAGCCACGGTCTTTAAGATATTTAATGACAGTATTTTTTTCTGGGTGTTTGCGTAGCTGCTGTTGATAATAGTTTGATGCATCTTGCAGTACATCATAAAGCCTTTGATTAAGTTCGCGCTGTTGTTGTAGTTGGACAGACTCTTCTCTGGGAACTTCTAGGCCCATGCTATTTGCGAGTGATTCAATCGCCTGGGGGTATTCGATATTCTCGTAATCCATTATAAAACCAATGGCATTACCGCCTTTGCCGCAACCGAAACAATAATAAAACTGTTTGGCTGGCTCTACCGAGAAAGAGGGGGTTTTTTCCTGATGGAAAGGACAAAGTCCGCTATAATTTTTACCTGTTTTTCTAAGAGTGACACATGCTCCTACTACATCCACTATGTCTGCACGTGAAAGTAAATCATCGATGAAGGATTGTGGGATAAAGCCGGACATTTTAATGTTTTCTGCTATTGCGCTTGTTCATACTTCGTTAACAGATAAAATTAATTCAGTTACATGCTCTAGATGTATGCACTTTCATTAATTTTATTTGTTGCCTCGTTTGTGCTGCGCTGATGACGCAGTCTCATCATAGAGATCGATTTGCCCTGATTCTCTTTTATCTCTTAATTTCTTTCTCTATTTCTTCTCGTAGTCTTTGAATGGGCTCAAGCAGTCATTTTAGTGCAATTTTTTTCAGCCACAAATACCATTACTCCAGCCAGACCAAGGCCAACCAGAATAGTGCCGACTATTGTCATAGTTTTAGATCAAAGCTTTTTCTTTGGGGCTAAGTGGGTTGTCTATTTTTAATCAGTGCAGAATAACTTAAAAATGAAACGAAGTGTTTTAAAGATAGTAAAGAATCAGGATAGTTTGCTTTTAACCAGGCCGCTAACCTGGCCCATATCGGCACGCCCCATTACTTTAGGTCGTACAATATTCATGACTGCGCCCATTTCTTTCATGGAAGCGGCTCCAGACTCGAGAATAGCATCTTCGACTATAGTTGTTATTTCTACGTCAGTCAGTGCTGCAGGCATGAATTCCAGGATGACATTAATTTCAGCTTGTTCAACATCAGCAAGGTCCTGACGATTGCCTGCCGTATACTGTTTGATGGAATCTCTTCTTTGTTTCAACATTTTGTCGAGAATACCGAGTATGCGATCATCTTCCAGCTCAATTCGCTCGTCGACTTCAATTTTTTTCAATTCAGCAAGCATTAAACGAATAGCGGATAAGCGAGGCTTATCCTTGGCGCGCATGGCATCCTTCATGGCATCGCTGATTCTGGGTTTTATGGTCTGCTCAGTCATGTCAGGAGGTGATCTGTTTTATTGTAAAGAGGGTGGGCTAGTAAAGGCGTTTGGTTCTTCGAGTTTCGCGTGAAACTTTTTTCGCATGACGCTTTACGGCTGCCGCAGCTTTACGCTTACGGACGGATGTAGGTTTTTCATAGAATTCACGGCGACGGACTTCAGCCAGAACACCGGCTTTTTCGCAAGAACGCTTAAAGCGGCGTAAGGCGACGTCAAATGGCTCATTTTCTTTTAATCTTACAACAGGCATTTATGCTCCGAAGTTTTGTTGTATACATAATCAGGGCGGCGATTCTAAAGCCTAATGTCCTTAATTGCAAAGGTTATAAGCCAGAATTAAAACTAATCGTGAGAGTGCGTTTTGGCGAATAGTCTAAGAATTGAAAATTAGCGTTTATCGACGACAAATTGTCCGCTTTTAATGACAACATCGACATTAAGCAAGTCAAAAATATCGGTTTCTGGGTCTCCGTTAACTAATACGATATCTGCTAATTTTCCAGCTTCTATAGTACCTATCTGGTCTTCCATAGCGATATTGATCGCGGCATTTTGCCCCATGATCTTCAGGATGTCCTGTTCTGAAAAGACTAAGAATAAAGATTTCAATTCATGCTTGAAGGTTAAACTAGGTGCATAGGTAGTATCAGTGCCATAGCCATATACGACGCCAGCCTCCCATAAGAGGCGAGCATTAACTGGGCCTTGACCAGCACTGGAAATCGTATCCCAGGGGAAAGGCAGGGCGTCACGAAAGATTGGGTCATTGTTTTCATCATAGAAGGGTACAAATATGCCAAGCGTTGATGTCATTGGGATATTAGAATCAGCTATTTGCTGTGCTTCTTCTAACGTTAACATCCCAATATGTGGCGTATGAACGAGCTGGTCAACGCCTGCCCTCATTGCGGCCAGTGTATCAATGACAGTAACCGCATGAGTGATGGTACGGATGCCAAGGCGTTGAGTTTCTTCAACGATCATTTTAAGTGCTTCTTCCTCAGGGCCGCCAGGGGAAATGTTGATGACATTTTTAGCAGCGTCAAAACCACTATCAAACAGAGCTTGTATCTGACCTCGCACGACCTCTTCAGGAAGTGCAGGCATGGCTTCGGTAGCTCTTAATGGAGGGCGAGCATTATCAAAGCGTGCAGGGTCTCCTTCTATTCCAGCAAGCGCATTTCCAGCAGCAAGCCCAGTAAATGCAGCCGCAATAATTCGGGGGCCTACTATTTCATTTTCGGCAGTCATGCGTCTTAATTCGAGAATCTGTTGGGGGGCATCACCAGCTGACAATACGGTAGTAAAGCCTGCCTCAAGAAATGCCTGCATATCGGGTTCAGCCTCATTAGCAAGCCAATCTGCGGGGTCATCTCCAGTAATGATGTGACGATGGGCATCAATGAAGCCGGGCATTAACGTTCGGCCTTCAGCATCAATAGTTAATGCCCCAGGAACATTGGAGTCTCCCGTATTGACGGACACAATTCTGTCTCCTTGAACAACAATAGAGCCACGTTCAATAATGCCGCCCATTCCATCAAGTATTTTGGCGTTATTAATAACAAAGCCATTTATTGGAATAGCTTCAGCAGTGAGGTCTGTCATTACAACTGAGGTTGGAGAATTTGAAAGCTGTGTGCTTTGATCAGTTGCTTCTTGAGAGCAGGCAACAATAATGAGTGGAAACAAGAAAGTTAAAATTATTTTTTTCATTATAAGTTCCTGACTAATTTTGAGTTTAATGAGAAAGAAAAAGCTTGGGCAGTATAAAACTGCTAGACGACTATTTACTACCTAATAAAATATTATACAAAGCTTAGCTATTTAGTAGGAATAATAATAGCGGTATTCAAGTCGACCTTGGGCAACTAGCTCTCCGGCCATTAAAAGAGGGCGGTATTTGGTTAATTTAATTTGGTTTTCCAGAATTTTTTGGATTCTTCCAATATCGTTTTGACTGCTGCCTAACACTGTAATATCAGTAGTATTCCCTATATCATTCAAGGCAAAACTTACATCGATATAACCTGTGTAATTTGGAACAGGAATAAGGCCGAGGCTGCCTGATGTTTGCTGGGTCGCAGGGAAGGCTCCAATCCTGGGAATTGGCAGTGGCACTGCTGTAGTCAACGCCGCATCGATACTTGCATCATTAAAGCCTTCATCGCGCAATACTTGATAGGCAGACTGATAGCCTTCTCTAGCAATTCTAATCTGACCGTAAGCTAGTTTCCAATCTGCAAGGTCAAGAAAGGCCAGAGCGACTTGTTGGGCACCAACGCCTTCTGCTTGCCGTACCAGGTCTACTACATACTCCAAGGCTATTCTACCAGCATCATAATTTTTATCACGACGATCTGTTGAATTGCGAACACCTTCTTCAGGTGAGCCTCTGTAATTGCGAGAGAAAACATTGAATTCTCTTTCATAATCCATTTCCTGTTCAGCGTGATAAGCAAGGCGAGCTATTCGGCGGGCGACATCGACAACTATAGTAAGAGTTGTATTGCTAGTGTAACTTTCTTGATATTTTTCATACAGACTCTCAAGTTTTCGTAGCCGGATATCGAGAACTTCATTAATACTTGGGGGTATAAAGCCAACAAAAGTGACTGAAGGCGGAAGGCCAATCGCTTGATCACCTCTTAGGCGAGCATTTGTTCTGGGGATAAAGCCTGTCTCTCGTGAGAGGTAACCTTCCTTCATATATGCAGCACTGTACCAATCAGCTAAGTTTGTCATAGCTGTATACATTTCAGCAGAATCTGCAGCATATTGCTCTGATCTGAGCTCATAAAGAAGCTCTTCTATGTCAGTAATTTCAGAAATATTATTTAATTTAAGGTGGCTGATAATTGATTGCTCTAGCATCGGCGCCTGTTGAAGACTACTTTCACCATAAAGTTCAACGGCTAGTGCAGCAGCTCTATCGAAGCTTGTAATAGCCTCTTCATGTCGCTCAATTGCTTGCTGCGCTAGCCCAAGTGTATTCAACTGAAGTAACAATTCTGGATCACTAGAATCTTCAGTTTCCATTTCACTTAATTCTTCTTGAAGCCGGGGAATGGCTTCTGCTGCTGATTGTTTATCCACGTCTGATAAGCTGCCTGCATTAAGTGTGATTAGGTCGGCTTGTGATAAAGGAACTGGAGTAAAGAAGAGGTTTGTTAGTTCGTCATCCTGAGCATGGGCTGGCAAAGAGATGAAAGGGCTAAGTGTAGAAAAAATAATACAAACTAAGAGCCGTAAGGGCTGACTGCCTGCTTGTAGTTGAATTGTGCGCATGTTAAGCCCCTTTGACATCGATATTTTTATTAGCTTTGGGGTTGGTTTGATCCAGACAGCATAATTCATAAGAACATAAATATGAATTTAAGCTTATGCTACCGAGCAATAGTTACTATTTTAAAAAGTGTATTTTAGTAAGCGTAATGGTAGCGAAGGTTAATTCTTTCGGAGTTGATAAGGTCGCCATTGTTAAAGTATGGTCGATATTTGGCCATTCTTAGGCTGGACTCAATAAAACGTTGAATTTCCCTGGCTTCGTCCGGACTACTGTCACCAAATGAAATATCTTCAATGTTACCTTGGCCATCGATGTTGAAACTTACGTCAATATAGCCTTGGTATGCCAAATTAGCATCACTGGAAATACCGGAGCTCCTACGTGTAAACATATGAGTTGCCATGCGAGGGATTTGTTTGGGGATCGGGTCATTGAAAGCTTCGTCAGCGGCTTCCGTTGGAATGCCCATACTTGCCATGACATTGTAAGCTTCTTGATAAGTGGTTTCGGCTGTCTGAATTTTGCCATAGGCAAGGTGCCAATCACCTAACTCAACTAAAGCTGAGGCTAATAACCTAGGACTAGCCTCTACATCTTTCAATAAGCTAACAATATACTGCAGCGCATTTCTACCACTGTCATAACTTTGATCCAATCTCTGTTGAGAATTTCTATATAATTGCTCTCTGCTATTAATGTAATTGACATTAAAATTAGGATATTGTCTTTCAAAATCCATTTCTTGTTTGGTAATAAAGGACAATTCGGCTATTCGACGGGCTGTTTGAATGATAGATCCTATATCTGGTTGTTCAGAAGCATAGATACTTTCTTGCAGCTCTTCGTAGATGCCCCCTACTTTCAACAATAGCGGATGCTCTATATCTCTGGGGTTTATTCGCCTTATGTCACCATTTAAGATGTTATCAAACTGAGCTTGATTGGGATTAGCCAGAAAACTGTCCGCTATGGATTCATTTTCAATCAATCTTGCGAATGTTCGAGACTGGTGTGGTGTCATGTTAGCTATCATTTGCAATTTTTGATTGGCACTTTGGAAATTGTTCCTGAAGAAGGTCGCGATATACCATTCAGTCAATGCAAATGTTGCTACAACCATAGCTGGGTCAGTTGCAGCGTAGTTTTTCAGATGCAAATAGTGTCTATGTTCTTGCCAAAGCGCTGCATTGTCCATATCTCCTAATGACAGATAGCTTTGGATTGTTTTTTGTAGCAGTGGCAGCTGGTCTAAGTTGTAAAGCCCATTTTGAATTTTGGTAATTTGAATAGCATTATCATAACTACTAATTGCTGCGTCATGTTGTCCCAGAGATTTATAGGCATCGCCGAGGTCACTGTACTCTTCGAGTAATTCAAAGTTATAAGGGTTGTTAGTTGCTAGCTGGATGTCATTGATGGCGCTTTGATAAAGTTCGACGGAATCAATTAAAGCAATATAAGCTTCATTAGTTGCCACTTCATCTGAGGCAGTCAATTCTGCTTCAGCCTCTGAAGGTAGCGTGATTTCAAAAATCAGATTAGCAGGGTCAAATAAAGCCTGAGAGTAAGTAGTGGCAGCAAAGGATGCTATATAAAAGAAGACGACTAATCTCAGAGTTACTTTACTGAATAGTTTGCACATTGGGCGTGATCCTCGGAATCACAATGCCACTAACTACATAAAACTAGTTACATTTCTTTTTTAGAATCTTAGAATGCTCTATTTTGTGATCCGGTCAAGAATAGTCTTGTTTTTATTGAAGGTCTAGGAAATTTACAGTCTTTTGCTATATGCTATGGAGCTTTGGCATGATCATTTATATAATACTGTGTAGTCGTTATAAATAGTAATTTTACGGGGTGGAGTTAGAAATATGAAAACATCGATAATTAAAGCAACAGCACTTACGGTAGCTATTTCGGCATCCTATAGTGCTTTAGGGCAAGATTTCGTAGGCTGGCTGGATTATGGAGAAGGTGATGCGCAGTGGCAAGACAACAAACAACGCCTGCAAGCATTCGGTGAAGAATTCGATAATGCCTTCGATATGTATGAATATCTGGAACGCCAGGCCGGTGGTGGCGATCAACTGAGCTGGGAAGATATGGATCGACCTGAGTTTGATTGGTCAGGCATCTATACAAGAACAAAAGGTGGTCTTTCTTTCGATCCTGATATTCCTTCTGATCAAACTACCGCTCAACTTACTGAAGCAGGCGCTGCAGCAAGACAGGAAAAAATTGATCAACTTGCTGCTACTGGTGGGGAGTACGATCCGATTTCAGATTGCCGCCCTCCCGGACACCCGCGCTGGGCTTCAGAGCCTTTTTTACATGAATTTATCGTGACGCCAGATCAAACTTGGTTAGTTAATGAGATGGTGAATGATGCACGTCGTGTTTATACAGATGGTCGAGCTCACACGGCACCTGAAGATGCTTATCCAACCTGGAATGGTGACACAATAGGTTTCTGGGACGATGGTGTTTTGGTTACTCATACTGCCTATCTTAATGCCGGACAATATCAGCGTGGAGCACAACCTGATTATTCAGATCAAGTCGAAGTAGTTGAGCGCTGGCGTAAAGTTAATGGCATTTTGCTTGAAGCAGATTTTTGGGTTTTTGATCCGGTTAATCTGACAGAGCCATGGTATTCTCGTCAGAGCTGGATTGAGTTAGCAAATGATGACACTTTATTAAGAATTCGTTATTGGTGGTGTGGTGAAAACCAAAACAATGACATTATCATTCTTGATGATGGTACTAGTCAGTTTTCAGAGTTTGATTTTTTAGATGGATTATAAGTTGCGGTTTTTTGAGCAACAAGGTTAAGCAATTTTTTAAGTATATTTAGGGAGAAAGATAATGAAGAAAAAAATATTTACTGGTTTGGTTTTGCTGTCTCTTTTCAGCATGCCCGGTTTTGCGCATCATTCAGGCGCGATGTTTGATTACTCACAGCTGATTGAAGTAACAGGTGTTGTTAAGCAGTTTCAATATACTAACCCGCATTCATGGCTCATTGTTGATGTGACCAATGAAGATGGCTCGGTAACGACCTGGGGTTTTGAGGCGGAAGGACCAAGCTCTTTGATGCGAGCAGGTATTCGACGTGGTGATTTACCCCCTGGTACACCTATAACCATTCGTGGCAACCCTATTTCAGATGGTCGCCCTGCTGCAGCCTGGTTTGATGCCGTAATTAATGGTGAAACAATGAACCCTGGAAATGGTTTTGCTATTAATCCTGCAGATGAATGATTAGTAGAGATTACAGAGTGTATTAAGAAAGTAGTTAGTCGAGAAAGGCCAGCATTTTGCTGGCCTTTTTTTTGATTTGAAATAGCTGAATATTGAATTCTTTTGCTCTATTTAAGGCAGTGAATTGCAACAGAGCTTAAAAAAGCATAGATTCAGATTCTCTAAGCAAATAAAAACTATGTGTTAAGGACATGGCAGAACGTAGACATTTTTTAATTAGCCCTTTTTTGCATTGCAAAACTGTAAGTTTTCATTGCCTGTTATTTATTATTTTTTGTTCATTTTTTTCAGAAAATATTCGCGCAGCCGAAGCAGAACTGGAGGATGCTTTGTTGGCTTTTGAAGCAGATGATTTCGAAACAGCTATAGCAATATATGCTGAATTGGCCAACCAGGGAAATGTCGATGCTCAAGTTAGATTGGGTTCCATGTACGACAATGCTGAAGGTGTAGAGGAGAACGTTGTTGAGGCCGGTAGGCTGTTCAAGCTAGCTGCAGATGCTGGTAATGCAGAAGCATTGGTAGCGATGGGGGATCGATATTTTTCAGGGCTGGAAGGTATCCCTGATCAAGAAGAGGCTTATCGTCTTTTCCAGCTGGCAGCAAGCCAGGGCTATGCTCCGGCTCAAATGAAGCTCGGTAATATGTATTTTAATGGACAGGGAGTCGAGCAGGATATCGACGAAGCCATTAGTTATTACTCAACAGCGGCACAACAAGGGAATGATCAAGCTCTCGTAGCATTAGGCAACCTCTATGTGACTGGGCAAGGGCTTGAGCGTGATTTGAATGAAGCCGTTAGGCTTTATCAACAAGCAGTTGATCAGGACTATGCGCCAGCCCAGGTTAATCTAGGGAATCAATATTATATAGGGCAGGGAGTAGAGCAGGATTTTGATAGAGCCATTGAACTGTATGAGCTTGCGGCAGAACAAGACTATACTCCAGCCCAGGTGTTTCTAGGAAATATCTATATTGAAGGTACAGTGCTTTCTCAGGATTATGATCTTGCGAAAAGTCTTTTTACTGAAGCGGCAGATGAAAGTGACCAAGATGCCATTTTTATGCTGGGTGTTTTATTCGAATATGGCTATGGCGTTAATGTTAATTTCAATCAGGCATTAAGGCTTTATGAAAGAGCTGCTGATTTTGGCAGTGCTGAGGCGCAATATACCCTTGGGGTGAAATATGACACGGGCGAGGGCTATCCACAAAATGCCACTATTGCAGCCAGTTTGTATCAGCTTGCAGCTGAACAAGGCTTTACTCAGGCTCAAGTTTCTCTGGCAAATAAGTTCTATGTAGGCGTAGGCTTTCCGCAAAATTTTGTTGAGGCCGCTCGTTATTACCGTTTAGCGGCTGATCAGCAAAACCCTGAAGCACAAGCCAACCTTGCGGTTATGTATACAAATGGGCAAGGGGTTGACCAAGATATTGATGCCGCAATCAGTCTATATCGTTTAGCTGCTGAGCAAGATTACTTACAGGCTTTCGTCAATTTAGGCTGGTTATATGCCAATGGTTTGGGGCTTGAGCAAAATTTTGCTGAAAGCATACGCTATTATCGCTTAGCCACTGAGCAAAATGATGCGCAGAGCATGCTGAGTTTAGGCAATATGTATGTCAACGGGCAAGGCGTTGATCAGGATTATGGCGAGGCGGTAAACTTTTTTAGGTCTGCAGCGGAACTGGGGTTTGCACCTGCTCAGGCCAATCTTGCACTTATGTATGTGAATGGACGAGGTGTGCCTGAATCTTCATTGTCTATCGCTTATATGTGGGCATGGGTTGCTGCAGAACAGGGCAACGAGCAAGCAGCAATTTATGTGCAGGCGCTTGAACAGGAATTGAGTGCTGATCAGATAGATATGGCCAAGGAAAATGCCAGCGCTTGTGTTCTTAGTAATTTTGATGCTTGTTGAAAAGAGCTTTTCTTTTGTTGTTAGCGAGTGCTAACTACTAAGTTAGTCTAGCGTTATTAAAGTAAAATGAAAAATTAAAATAAAGTACAAAGCGTCGGATTCCATTTTGAGTTATCCGGTTCACGTTGAAAGTTGGTGCTGGTGATGTGATTAACCAGGAGGTTTAAAGGGTCACGCACGATGGTTGTCACGATGAGCCATTCTGTTCCGTCAGGCTCTCTTAAGGTGTTGAAATATTCTTTAAGTTCAGTGTCAGCACTCAAGGGAACCCCATTCTTACGTAACATTGATGGGCTAAGGTTATTTGTTTCAACATAGAGCTTGCCTCCCATCATTTCCAGGGAAGATCCACGACTTAGTCTTCGGCCGCCTATTTGTCCAGGGTTTAATACGGTCCTCACAGGGTCGAAACCACCAGCATATTGCCACTCAGCGATGGAAAGCCCCTGTAGGCTAGAAGCACCTGGAGCAGGAATGTTATCAAAATGCAGTAAACGTGTTTGTTCGCCTGCATCTGTATCAATACGTAATGTATCACTGTCTTCCCAGGAAATGCGTAGACGTCCAGGCTCTCTAAGAAGTCTGGCAGCACCATATGCCTGACATGCTTGCCCATCTCTTACAAGCTGTTCCAGGTCAACGGCGTTAGCGGCTTCTTGTGCTCTAGTACTTAGTGGTAAGCCATCAAAATTCCCCTTCGGAGGTGAAATCATGCGGATATGCCAATCTTCGGTAATCACTGAGACCCAGTTGCCAGTTAACTCAATCGGGGAAAAACGCTGGTAAAATGATTCATCTGATTGCTGAGCTTGAACCGGGATAGACACAATTAACAAAATAGCACAGGCCTTGGTAAACAGGCTTTTATGGTATTTCTGTTTAACTGTATTTTTCATTGATGTCATTAATTTTTACCCTGAAACTCGTTATAGACGGCTTCAAGAAACATATCGACTGTCCACTCAGGGCGACCATAGCGGCTTTCCCAACCAAGAACAGGCTGAGCTTCCTTGACTTGCTCAAGGCTTAAGCCTTCTTCGATAATCAATCTTTGCAGGCGGTCACGGACGATATAGGTCATATCTCGGTATTCAACCAGATCAGCTTCATCTGAAATATAGCCATGCCCAGGTATGACATAGGTTCCACCTTCTGCCAGATCATCAGAAATGGTGATATCCAGCATGCGATCCAGTGCAGAAATAACGCCTTGAAATGAGCCGCCTTTAGCATAGTCGATCATTGGCAGGCTGGTGTTGCTAAAAACATCCCCACTGACCAACACATTTGAACCCCTGAAATATACGATGCTGTCGCCGTCACTATAGGCATTCGGCATGTGAATAATATCGATGGCTTCGCCATTAAAAATCTGCCCCCGTTGTGGTTCATAATAACCGTCTGTTGGCCATGCCAGCTGAGGATAGATTCGCTCGCCGTCAGAATTTCTGCCAACACTCATTCTGAACAAAACATTCTCTTGGGCAATTGCATTTATTCTGACGCCTCTTTCTGCTCCTCTGGTTGAGCCTCCAGTAAGCCCTGCCATTTCAGCATTGCCACCGATATGTTGAGCTGCAATTGAAGTATTAACGAGGTAGCGGATTGGACGATCAGAAATTTTAGCAATGGCTGCAATGACTTCTTCACTAAATCCGTTAGCGCCAGTATCAACTACAAAAACACCCTGTTCACTCGCTTGTACTACAATGTTGCCGCCAACACCGGCAATCAGCCAGACATTGCCTTGTACATGCAATACTTCCAGCTCTCCTGATATTGGCGGTTCGGTCGGGACTATTTGTGCGGAGAGTGAAGTAGCGCCCATGCACAGAATCAACGCTAATGAAGCTGACTGTATTGTTTTGAATAGTCGAAGGGTATAAGGAGTCATTCTTGTAATTGTTCTTTGTATTCAGGGTAAGCGGTTTCTGCACCACCAAGGGTGGCTTCCACTGGGACACCTATTTCTTCAGCCCACTCCCCGATAAATGGATTCTCTCCAGGCAGGTAGTGTGGAACATAGTGAAGTTCAGGTCTGAAAATTTCAGCCCTGTTCAGGCACTGAGAAAAGACATCGCTACCAGTATCGGCAGCTTCCACAGTAAATGATGCAGTAGAGATTCCGCGAGGTGTAACGATAAAATCAACGGATTTGATATAGGTATCAGTCAGGTAATGTGGGTCATCTACAAACCAGGTTATCGTCAGGACATCACCGTTGCGCTGATAGTAAGTTGTGACCGTAGCTTGATCGCTACTAGGCACCCCATTGCGGCGTATCCACCCCCATTTAAGATGGGTAGTGGTGGTAATTAGCGTACCATTTTCCCAATGTCCGGTAGTAAATCCAGCCCAGGTATGAGGTGCATATTCTGAAGGGTGGTCTCGACCATCCAGCCAGATGGTTCGGTCGGCACGTCGGAAAGTGCCGCCTATTGTGTATGATATAGCATCAAGATTATAGTCAAGCTGGGCCGCAATACGTAGTTGAGCTGGGCCCCAATAGGAATATTGCGAAGGGTGCCGCATACACACATGTTCGGGCACTCCTAGCAAAGCGCTGTCATAGGCCAAGGCCCTGGAGAGAGCTTCTTCATTGAGTGGGATGCCTAAAAAGTCAACAACTGGTGGGCCATCAGCCCGCTCAATGGCATCTTCAATGAAGCCGAATAATGCCGCAACCCCCCCTAAAGAAAGCCCAGGAGCTGGTTGATTCCAAGATCCAACAATATCGGCTTCCTGGGCATGTACTGAAAATGCCTGGCCTAAAATGGCCAGGCAAAATAGTCGTTTGATCATAAAAAATCTTTATTAATCAGTAGCGAAGCAATAGTAACGACCTGTACCACCAGTATTGATCAAAGCTTGTTGGCTACAACCGGCAGAAGGATGTGCAACGCTCCAAGGTGATAAACCTGGTCCGAGAGTACGACGGTCAATATGACCAAGCATCGCACTGCCTTCATCATTAGAGGTCCAGTTGCCACAAGTTTGATCTTCCCCAGCTGGGAAGGCCATGCCATTAACATCTGATCCCGTTAGTGCGTCATGCTCAACATTTGGAGTGATTTGCAGCTCTATCGGCAAGGGCACGCCATTATTATCAACACCCACGTAAGGCACTGGAGCGCCATGTTCATCAAGTGCGTTTTCCACACTAAGGTGATTAGTTTCTTCCTGGTGCAATTCTTCAAGATTTCTGGCAATCATTGTTCCCTTGGCGTTGAACCATGGGCCTGAACCAATTCGATCGCGAGCATTAACGGCATTTGAGCCTTGAGTGCTCAAATAAGCGTGCCAGGTTTGATCACCAGCACCAGCAACAGCTGCTAAAGCCTGACAACGGGCATCTGCGCCTGCTAGTCCGCCAAGATTTCCACCATGGCCTGAACCAGCGCTGGTCACGAAAAAGTTCATATCCTGCTCGGCTGACATTCCTCTGACCTGAGAAAATGTAGTGGAACTGGCAAGTAGAGTTATTGCGGTAATAAGTGTTAATTTAATTTGAGAAGATTTCACTTTTGACTCCTAAAGTTATTTTTATTTTAAAATCAGCTAGTTGTTGAAACTATCATGCGTTTTGAAGCAAAGCCTTACTTTATAAAACGGATTAAGGCTTTATTCATTACTCACAAGGTCTTGGAGAATAAACGGCTATTTGAAAGTCGTCTACTTATTTAATGTTATAAGCCCGATAATTTCCAGTGAGCTCATGCGCTAATCTTGTGAATGAATATAAGGGTAAATTATGCAAGAAATATGGGCACTGCTACTTTTATCTATCTAAACTAGGCGCTGTAGCTTTACAGTAAACTAAGACCGAAAAATAAAAATTAAATTGAAAATTAATTGAGTTGTAAATCCTGCCCAGCAAAGATTAGATCACTATTCAGGCCATTTAACCGTTTCAGGCTAGTCACGGTGAGACCAAAGCGGCGAGCAATGGCCGCGAGGTTATCGCCACGCCGAACTTTATAAAGCTGTGGGTTAGGCGCTGAAGCAGCGGTATGCAAAGTTAATTCCTGGTTGGCGTAGATAGTGGTGCCGCGAATATTATTCCAGCTTTGGATGTTCCGGACAGAAATATCAAAACGATCGGCAATCTGCCCTAGTGTATCTCCACGGCGTACCTTATAGATTGTGGGTACAACTAAATCATCAACGATATCGTTACTCAGGCTGACAGCCATTAGCAAGTTGTCCGGTGTAGAGCCTGCCTGTTCTACCAATTGAAAGCCTTCGGCTAGCCTTATTGGGCGATAAATGGCATCACCATAATGCATCAATTGCATTACATTAGTATTTGTTGCAAGAGAGATATTGGTATTAACGCCTCTTCCGGGGATCATGACTACTTGCTCAGGAAAAATAAGATGATTGCGAATATTATTCACAGCTTGTAGCTCTACTACCGTCGTTTCAAAACGCCGAGCAATACTGTCGAGAGTATCTCCCGAACGAATTGTATATTCAGTGGGTGCAACTTTTTCGTCATCAGGTAAAGAAGCAAAAGCGCTAATAAAGTTTTGATAGCTACCAGCGGGAATTTTTAAAGGAAAAGCTTCTGCGTTAGCAGGTAAAGTGGCTTTGCGTACTGAAGGGTTAAGGCTTCTAATGGTAGCCACATCAACACCTGCAAGTTCAGCAGCACTTTCCAGACTAAGCATGCCATTAATCAGCACGATATCGTAAGTATATTCCTGGCCAAGATCATCTACCTGAATACCATAGCGTTCCGGGTCAGAAACAAGCAGGGCAGCTGCGATAAATTTTGGGATAAAGTTGCGGGTTTGTTGTGGTAAGTAAGGGTAAATTTCCCAAAATGAAGGTGGGTTGTTAATCGAACCACCAGCACGATTAACGGCTCGAGTAATACAGCGATAACTGCAATTGTATCCAGCCAGCGCAAGGTGCCAGTTGCCACTGTAAGATTCATAAAGAGTTTTTAAGTGTTTTGCCGCCGCTCGGGTAGAAAGTTCCGGATCTCTTCTTTCATCAATCCAACTATCCACACGCAGGCCTTCACTTCTTGCTGTTGCGGGCATAAATTGCCACATGCCTGCCGCGCCTACATAGCTTCTTGCGGTTGGATTAAGAGAACTTTCTCCTAGTGCCAAGTATTTCAGTTCATCAGGAATACCTTCTTCGGCGAAAATTGTTTCGACCATGGGGAACCATATTCGGCCACGCTCTATCCATATTTTTAATAGATTTCTACGATTCTGCAGGTAATCATTTATTTCAAGTTCTACAACTCGATTGGCGGTCATCGCCACGGCGGGTTCAACAGGTTGCACGCTTGCCGGCTCAGTTGAGATAGGGTCTAACAGAATATTCTCAATATCACGGTCACCGGAATTGCCAGCAGAACTTACCAGTCCTTCTACAACTTGTTCAGTATTATTGTCGGTTGTAATTATTTGGTTTATTGCAATTGCCCCTTCACGGCTTTCTTGAGGTTCAATTGACGTACAGGCTGCCATCATGAGGCTAACGAGTAGAACCATGATGTGAGAGGTGGGGCTGGTTGAGAACTTCCGCCGAGAAAAAATGGTCGATACCAACATAAAGCTTTCCGAGGTGTTAACTGCGGCCTCATTATCCATATTTTCCAGGCAATGTATAATGCCTTACCTCTAAGTTTGAGGGAGTTCACGCTTAATTAAGGTGATAGTGAAATGAAAGTATTGGGTATTGAATCTTCCTGTGATGAAACAGGGATAGCAATTTACGATAGTGATCAGGGTTTGCTGGCAGAAGCGCTCTATAGTCAGGTGGAAATTCATCAGCAATATGGAGGCGTGGTTCCTGAATTAGCGTCACGTGATCATATTCGTAAGACTTTGCCTCTAATTCAGGAAGTCATGAGTAAGGCCGAATGTACAAAAAGTGATATAGATGGCCTGGCTTACACGGCTGGTCCTGGTTTGTCCGGCGCCCTATTGGTCGGGGCATCTATTGGTCGTGCGCTTGGCATGACCTGGGATATTCCTACTATTGGTGTACACCATATGGAGGGCCATTTATTAGCACCTCTGCTGGAAGAAAAGGGGCCAACATTTCCCTTTGTGGCTTTATTGGTATCCGGAGGTCATACCCAATTAGTAGAAGTAGAACGTATAGGAGCCTATCGTTTGCTTGGTGAATCATTGGATGACGCGGCGGGTGAAGCTTTTGATAAAGTCGCTAAGATGCTGGGTTTACCTTACCCAGGTGGGCCACATATTTCGACACTTGCAGAAAGTGGTGAAGCGGGTCGTTTTACCTTCCCCAGACCTATGACGAACCGACCGGGCTTGGATTTTTCTTTTAGCGGCTTAAAAACCTTTACCTTGAATACTATTTTGAGCTTATTGGATGGCGACACTGATACAACAAAAATTGACCAGCAAAGTAAGGCTGATATCGCCCATGCTTTTCAAGAGGCTGTGGCTGATACTATGCGTATCAAATGCCAGCGAGCCATACAACAAACTGGGATGCGTACCTTGGTCATTGCTGGTGGCGTTAGTGCCAATAAAAGATTAAGAGAAGTGTTGACTGTTATGGTAGAAAAGGAAGGTGGGGAGATATATTACCCGAGCTTACAATATTGTACAGATAATGGCGCTATGATCGCTTATGCAGGATGTCAACGTTTGCTGGCTGGTCAGCATGATGATTTGACTATATTGGCCAAGCCACGTTGGCCCCTGGATCAGTTAGCGGCACTTTAAGGACTTTTACGGTTTATAGGAAAGTTATGGATATTGTTTATATAAGAGGGCTGGAAGTAAAAACCGTTATTGGCATTTATGACTGGGAAAAAGCAATAAAGCAGAAAATCACGATTGATATTGAAATGGCGAGTGATATTAAAAAAGCCGCAGCAAGCGATGAAATTTCTGATGCACTGGATTATAAATCTGTTTCCAAGCGTCTCATTTCTTTTGTTGAAGAAAGTGAAATTCAACTCATTGAAACACTGGCTGAAAAAATTTCTGAGATTGTTTTATCAGAATTTGATGTTAGCTGGTTGAAGCTTTCTCTTGGAAAGCCGGGTGCTGTTACTGGTTCCAGAGATGTCGGCGTCATTATTGAAAGAGGAGTCAAGCAGTCTTGACCTGGGTAGCGTTAAGTCTTGGTTCTAATATGGAACCTGCAGTTAATATCCGTTCATGTTTGGATGCCTTGTTATTAAAGTTCAATGATTTGAGTTTGTCATCAGTCTTTGAAAGTGAGGCGATAGGCTTTCAAGGTGATAATTTCCTTAATATGGTAGTCACATTTGAAACGGACATGTCATTGGAACTATTAATTAACACTGTAAAAAAAATTGAGGATGATTGCGGCAGAGATCGAAACCAGCCTCGCTTTAGTGGCAGAACACTTGATATTGATGTGCTGGTTTATGGCAAGAGGTCGGGCACCGATTCAGGTATTAAACTGCCGAGGCCCGAAATTACAGAAAATGCGTTTGTGCTCTGGCCGCTCTCACAACTTTCTGAACAGCGTCAGCATCCAGTGTTGAAACAAAGCTACAAGCAACTGTGGAAAGATTACGATAAAACATCACAAAATTTATGGCCGGTTGATTTTGTATGGCACGGTCGAAAAATTTCTGAAAAACTGGCACAGTAAATAACAGTAAATAAAAATGACTATTGCAGCGTTAAATTCGGAAGAAGTTTCTGCACGACTTAAGCTATTAAACGAGCCTTTAGAATCGCACTGGATTTTGGATTCTGGGAAGTTAAGCAAGACCTTCGTATTTAAAAATTTTATAGAAGCCTTTGGTTTTATGAGTAAAGTTGCGCTCTATGCTGAAAAAGTTAATCACCACCCGGAATGGTTTAACGTTTATAAAACGGTCGCAGTGCAGTTGACGACTCATGAAGTTGGGGGAGTTTCTGAAAAAGACTTTGATCTGGCTTTGCAAATGGAAAAGTACCTCTGAATATCCCTGTTTTATACAGTTTTAGACGGTGTCCCTATTGCATACGTGCACATATGGCGCTTGATTATTCCAACCGTAAGGTAATTCTGCGTACGGTAGCCCTAAGAAATTTGCCTGTAGAAGTGCTTGCTGTTTCACCGCATGCAACGGTACCGACTTTAGTCATTAATGAAAACGAGTCTATGGCTGAAAGCTGGGATATTATGAAGTGGGCGCTTAATCAAAATGACCCTGAGAACTGGTTGGGAGCAAACAATGTTTACCAGCATAAAGCAGAACCTTTAGTCGAGCTTAATGATGTTTCCTTCAAACAGAATCTTGATAAATACAAATATGCTGAGCGTTTTCCTGAGCAGTCGATGAAATATTATCGGGGTCGTTGTGAAAGCTTCCTTGAAGCATTAAACATAATGCTTCAAGAGAATAAATTTCTTCTCGCAGAGCGCATCAGTATTGCTGATGTCGCTATATTTCCCTTTATTCGTCAATTCTCAATGGTTGATAAGACCTGGTTTGATGAGTCGCCTTATCCGGTCTTACAGCACTGGTTAAAACTTATGCTGAATACTTTATGGTTTGGTCAGGCTTTTAAAAAGCATGAGTTATGGCAAGCTGGTGATGAAAACCTCTACTTATAAGCTCAGTAAGCTTTTTATTTTCTTGTCGGGTAAAGCACTAGCAAGCCTGACTTTTAACTTAGCAGTTTTTTGCCGCCATCGACAGTCAGTGTTTGCCCGCTTATGTAAGTACTCTGAATGAGGAAGGCGACTGCATAAGCAATATCGTTGACTGTGCCGGGGTAACTCAGGCAACTGACGGCTAGGGTAGACGAAACAATTGCTTCAACATTTCCTAAGCCTGGTTGTGAAGCAGAAAAATTCGGCGGTAATATCGCGCCGGGGGCAACGGCATTAACCCGCACCTCTGGCGCTAGTTCTTTGGCCAGTGATTTGGTTAAGGTGGCCAGTGCAGCTTTAGCCATAGTATAAATAAGATAATCCTTTCGCCCTGTATTAGCGGCTATGTCACTAATGTTGACGATACAGCCACTAGATTTTCGCAAAGCTGGCGAGCAGGCTTTAGATAAGAAAGCAGGTGCCTTTGCATTTATTCCTATTAAATCATGCCACTGTTCTTCATTAATGCTGACTAAAGGCGTTGGATAAAAGCTGGAAGCATTATTGATAAGAACGTCAAGCCGGCCCCATTGAGCGAGTGTGTTTTTCACGAGTTGTTCTATGTCATTAAGCTTCAGGAGATCAGCTTCAAAGCAGTGAATTGAATTAGCTCGAATATCGTTTAGTTCAATACTTAAAGATTCGGCAGAACTTTTAGACTGGCGATAATGTAGGGCTATATTGTAACCGGCCTTATGTAGGTGTCTGGCTATACTTGCTCCAATTCTTGCAGCGCCGCCAGTTATAAGAGCAACTTTTACAATAGGCTTATCAGTCCTCATTGTTTGAAATTTTGTTTAAGCTTTCTAAGTAATTCTCAATTGTTTCTAATCGAAGCAAGCGAAGTTGAATGCCAATTTCTTCTTTTTCATAGCCAGCTTCAATTAATACACTGGAATCTACATCTTGGCAAAGCTTAAGTATATTAAGCAAAGAATGATTTCTAAAATCAATATGTGCTTCATTTTCATCAGAGGCTTGACGTATTGCTTTACAGGCAGTGAGAAAAAACTGAAAACGTTCGGGTC
Organism: SAR86 cluster bacterium; assembly: GCA_002746215.1. Taxonomy (GTDB): domain Bacteria; phylum Pseudomonadota; class Gammaproteobacteria; order Pseudomonadales; family Pseudohongiellaceae; genus UBA5109. The sequence continues at coordinate 72,664 of NVWI01000004.1, read as the reverse complement.
GGCGAATGGCATCGCAATTTTCAAAAAGTCTTAATATGGGTTCTGCTTCGTGCAGTGTTAATGCCGCACAACTATCCCAATGAAGACAGGTTATGGTGGCCAGATCTTTGTGATCATTTGGAATTTTTAAGCGCTGACATAAGGCCTCGAGCTTTCTTAAATTTTTGACCAGAGAGAAATCATGCGTTATTGGGAGCTCATAACATAATGCAGAAAAGCGTATAGCCGTATCGGGGCTCAGTTCTGCTGCCTTGGTTAAAGCCATTAAACTCAATCTGGCTTTTTCTTGAGAGATACCAAATAAACTTTCAATTTCTTGCATGACGACACCTAAGGCATAGCAATCTCTAAGTGTAATGAAGAAGAAAGCCGGCGTAATTTCTCCCAAGGCTCTTCTAAACTCTTGCCACACTCGCTCTGCTGGCAGCTGATCAAGCTCACTGTTATTCACCAGGTGTTGCATGAGTGTTAAGGTGTCCTGGGCAACTTCAAAGCCTAAATGGGCAAAGCGAGCAGAAAAACGTGCTACTCGTAAAACCCGCAAAGGGTCTTCTGAAAATGCAGGTGACACATGGCGTAGAATTTTGTTTTTTAAATCCTCCTGGCCGCCATAGGGATCAATCAAATTGCCTTCTTCATCCTCAGCCATCGCATTAATCGTTAAATCTCGGCGTAATAAATCTTCTTCAATGGTGATAGTAGGAGCAGCATCGACACTAAAGGCCGAATGGCCTAAGCCGGTTTTTTTTTCAGTGCGGGCTAGCGCATATTCTTCTTTAGTCTCAGGGTGAAGGTAAACGGGGAAATCTTTACCAACTTGTTGATAACCCAACTCCAGCATTTCTTCGGGAGATGCCCCCACCACAGCCCAATCCCTGTCTTTAACAGGAAGTCCGAGGAGCTTATCGCGGACAGCGCCGCCAACGAGATAGATTTTCACAATGACAATTTAGTTTTCGTTAATCGCAGTCAATACAGAATATTTGTTTATCTTCCAGGCGTAAAGCAGTTAAACACCTTCCCCATACACAGCCAGTATCTAAAGCATAAACATTCTCGGTATCCGTTACACCATTAAGTGTCGCCCAGTGACCAAATAGTATTACCATTTCGTTACTTAGCTTTTGATATTGGTACCAGGGTTTAAAACCTTTTGGTGCCGTGCTTATGCCGGTTTTTATGGCAAGATTTAGTTGCGTTTCTTTATTACAGAATCGAATGCGAGTGAAATAATTAGTCAAGACTCTCAAGCGCTCCATGCCAGCAAGTTCATCATGCCAGATATCGGGTTGGTCACCGTACATCTTATTTAGGAATTTGGTGTAAGTTTCCCCACGCAGGACATCTTCTATTTCTTTTGCATAGCCTAGTGCTTGCTTAAGGCTCCAACCTGGCGCTATACCCGCATGGACCATCAAGAAAGCTTGCTCACCCGTATCTGTTTCCAGTTTTTCGTAATGCAAAATGGGTAGATTACGAACCCATTCGCAGAGTTCAGCGCAATCAGGTGCGGCAAGTAATTTTTTTAGCGTTTTCTTTTTTCCACCAGTATAAGCGCCTGTTGCCAAGGCCATAAAATGTAAATCGTGATTGCCAAGAACAGCAGTAAAAGCAGACCCAAGTTGCTTTAAAAAACGTAAGGTTTTTAGTGAGTCAGGGCCGCGGTTAATCAAGTCGCCTACAGACCATAAGCGATCTTTAGTCGGGTCAAAATTTATTTTATCGAGTAGTTTGATTAGAGGTTCATAACAACCCTGAAGATCTCCTACAGCGTAAACGGCCATATTGCTAAGGCTCCAGCGCAGTTATTATGTTCTTACTTAGCATATGGTATTTAGTGCAGCATGTTGGGTGTTGCCAGCACAAACAGAGGGATTTCTGCTTCAAAATTTTCGCCATTTTCAGCTTGCATCGTATAGCTACCGTGCATATCACCAATATTGCTATTCATTATGGTGCCGCTTGAATATTGAAAACTTTCACCCGGTTTGATAAACGGCTGCTTACCCACTACACCTTTGCCTTTAACCTCTTCAACCTTGTTGTTCTGGTCAGTAATGATCCAGTGCCGATTTAAAAGTTGCACAGTATCGTTGCGGTTGTTTTGAATATTTATGGTGTAGGAAAAAGCGTGGGCGTTATTAAGAATATCTGATTGTTTATCCAGATAGCGGGTTTTTACGCGGATAAGGATGCCGCAATCTGCTGCTGATTTTTGATCCATGGGGTTCAACTCGAGATTAAAACTTTGGCTTAGTGTAAAGGGTGCAAATGTTTGCAAATTCTAACATAGTCATCCAGAGAAAGGTTTTCAGGTCTTAAGCCTGGATTGATGCTTATGCTTTCCAATTCTTCAGCGCTAATTATATTGCGTAAATTATTGCGTAATGTTTTTCTGCGTTGCGCAAAAGCCTGGCGTAATAAGTTAGTGAGTTCTTCAGAAGAGACCAAAGAATCGGGATCTCGTTTAAGAGGCGTGAGTTTTACAATGGCTGATTCAACCTTTGGTGCAGGTGAGAATGCTGACGGAGGCACATTAAATAATTTTTCAACTTTGCAGTGATACTGCACCATAACACTGAGACGGCCGTAGCTTTTAGAGCCGGGTTTGGCTGCCATACGTTCCACGACTTCGAGCTGCAACATGAATAGCATGTCTTTGATACCAGGCAAGTAGTTCAGCAAGTGAAAGATCAATGGCGTGGAAATGTTGTAAGGTAAATTGCCAACAATGCGGGCTGGCTGAGTAGCTGAGAGTAAAGCGTTGAAATCTACTTTTAGGACATCGTCTTCATGTAAATGAAAGTTGTCTTGACTGGCAAAATGTTCACGCAGATAAGCAGATAGGTCGCGGTCAATTTCAATAGCATGCAGTTCAACATCGCTGTTGAGTATAAGCTCAGTGAGCGCGCCTTTGCCTGGACCAATTTCAATAATTTTATCTATTGAATCGGGTGCTATTGCCTTCGCAATTTTTTCAAGAATGGAGAAATCAGTCAGAAAGTTTTGACTGAAACGTTTACGAGCGCGATGCGTAAGTTTTTTAGTAGACACGGTTTTTTTGATCAGGCTGCTTGCCGCTCATTTTAACGGCCATCGAAAAAGCTTCGGATAAGCTGCTCATTTTAGCCTTGCCGCTGCCCGCAAGATCTAGCGCGGTGCCATGATCAACAGAAGTGCGGATGATGGGAAGCCCTAAGGTTATATTAACAGCCTCACCAAAACCTTGTGATTTTAAGACGGGTAAACCCTGATCATGATACATAGCGAGCACGGCGTCAGCAGAATCTAAATATTTAGGTGTAAACACGGTGTCGGCTGGTAAAGGCCCGTTCAAGTTCAGCCCTTCGCGCCTTAAGCTATTTAGCACCGGCTCGATTATTTCAATCTCTTCACGTCCTAAATGCCCGTTTTCACCCGCATGTGGGTTTAAACCACAAACTAATATTGCAGGGTCGTTAATAGCAAATGTATGTCGGAGATCCTGATCTAGTATTCGAATTGTGCGTTCTAAATTTTGCTGTGTAAGGGCTGCAGGCACTTCACTTAGAGGGAGGTGAGTCGTCACCAATGCAACTTTTAGTTTTTCTGTTGCAAGCATCATGACGACTTTTTCACGTTTACAGTATGCAGCCAGATATTCTGTATGCCCACTAAAGGCTATGCCGGCATCATTGATGATGCTCTTTTGTAATGGGCCGGTTACTAAAGCCTGAAACTCATTGTTTAAGCAGCCACTAATTGCTCTATCCAGACAGGCAAGAACATAACTGGCATTAGCTGAATTAAGCACACCACATTGCACAGGTTTTTTCAGTGGTGTTGGCACTACCCACATGGCTCTTTGATCAGCCTTAAATTCTTTAAATGATTTAATAGGGATGTTTATTTTTAATAGCTCTGCTCTCTCAGCCATTAATTTTTGATCAGCAATAAATACAGGAATGAATGTGTTAAAAACAGAAGAAGTTTCTGCGATATAACCTTGTGCCAGTTGTAAACAAATATCAGGGCCTATCCCTGCTGGTTCACCAGGAGTAATGGCAATAAGAGCTGTTGGGCTAATCGCTTTCTTCTCCAAGTCTGATGTCTACATAAGCAGTATCCCGGATTTCAGTCAGCCAGTTTTCTAACTCATTATCATATTTACGTTCGCGTAGAATTTGTTCTGCTTGAAAGCGGGCATTTTCTTCTGTGACATCCTCAACTCGTCGATCCATAAGCTGAGCAATATGCCAGCTCTCTCCATTTTGAAATGGCTGAGAGAGTTCCCCGATGGTTAATTCACTGACAGCTACTTCGAACAGGGGTGGAAGTTGACCTTGTGTCATCCAACCGAGGTCGCCACCTGAGACCATGGAACCTGGGTCATCTGTAAATACACGTGCTAAATCACCAAAATCTTCGCCATCTTGTATGCGTTGATAAAGCTCATGAATGAGGTCTTCTGACTGTTGTGCAGTGCGAATTTCATTGGGTTGAATAAGGATATGACGCAGTTGAGCCTGGTCTACCTGCAAATCTACTCCACCACGCTTTTCAACTAATTTAACGATATGAAATCCGTTGTCACTGGTGAATGGCTCGGTAATTTCGCCAATTTCCATATCCGGTACGACAGAGCGAAACATAGTAGGTAAAGACTCAGCTTTGCGCCAGCCTGCAAGATCACCACCACCTACGGGCAGGCCAAGAATTTGTCTGGAGGCAGAGAGTTCCAATATGTCAGCACCATCCTGTAACTGCTGATAGATCAGATCAGCAAGTTCTTTTTGCAGAGCATTTTGTGTAGGGTTGTCGACTGGCACTAAAATATGTTGCACACGGTATTCCGGGGAAATATCAGCTTGAGCGGCTTCAGAGCGCAGATAGTTTTCAATTTCCTGACGGGTAATAGTGATGCGTTGATTGATAGTTCCGCTCTGGAGATTGTTGAGCATCATATCCTGGCGAATTTGTTCTCTAAATGATTGATACTGACCATCCTGATTGAGCACTGAGCGAAATTCATCAAAGCTCATGTTATTTTGCTGTGCAATCGTAGTTAAGGCCTGGTTTAGGGTGTTGTCATCAATACGGATACCTGAACGTATTGCTAGCTGTGACTGTAAATTCTCAAGGATAAGTTGATCCAGCAACTGGCTTTCTAGTTCCTCAATGGGTATGCCTCTGGGAATAGTGCCAGCAGCAATTTGCTCCCTGACAGAGTTCATGCGAACAGTAAACTCACTTTCTAAAATAACGTCATTATCCACTACAGCAATAACTCTGTCGCTTAGCTGAGCTTGAACTGGAACAATAGCCAGTAATAAAACGAGTGAAAATAAAATGTTAATAGTTTTCAGCATAAGATCTAAAACCTGCGATGCTTTCTCCGATTAGTGAATCAATACTACCACCTAAGATGTTGCCTAGCCCTTTTAGTTCAAATTGTAGAAAAATACCGGCGTTGTTCTCAGCAAATGCACCTGAGATTTCAGTGTTATCTACCCATTTGCGTGCAATGACTCGCATATCCCAGCAACAGTTGCTGTATTCCAGTCCGATTATAGTTTCCAAATTGCGATTATATTCTTGATCGTAATTCCAACGACCAATAAATTTTAGATTATCTGTTAAGGGCCATAATGCTGAAATATCTGTTTGTTTGATCAGGCCGGGTAAATTAGGACTCTTGCGATAGCGGTAGCTCAAATTTAGGATGTGATTTATATCAGATTGATAGCGAAATTGAAAACTGCCGTTATTAAAATTATTGTTGTCTGTATTCCATTCATGAAAAGCCCTTAGGCGCCAGTTATCACTGAAGTGGTAACTGAAGTCTCCCGCCATCGAAGAACTTGATTGTTGTACGGGTGCAAGAGGAGCCGTCAGGCCAACTCTGCGATCCTCAAAGTAGAAAATTCTCCCAACACTAATGTGGGCTTTTTCTTGGCCAGCACTATTGAGTAGGCTTGAGCTTAGTGCCAGCGTGAGTTGATTACTGTCGCCAATTCGGTCTTTCCCACTAAAGCGATCTTCACGGAATAACTGATTGTAACCTGAGGTTAAATTTGCCGTATCAAACAGTGGGATATCACGTTGATCTTCATATTCGCTGTAAAGATAATAAAGTCTGGGTTCCAGCGTTTGCGTATATTCCTTTCCCTGCAAATCCAGTGCCCTGTCGAAAATCAAACCACTGTCGAGCTTGCCAACGAAAATGCCGCGCTCAGGTTTACTAGAGTTAGCTAAGGCTTGATCGTCTAAGAGGTAAGCCGCATATTTATATTTGAGTTCCGGGTTGAAAAATAGCCCGGAAGTTTCTATATCCCAAGCTAATTTCGGTTCTAGAGACAAGCGTTGGCCGGAGAGTAGAACACCATTATCTCTTTGTGTTTGGGTAAAAGTAGCCGCATCAAAATCACGATCAAAATATACATATTCAGCATCAATACCATAAAGCAAACCTGCTTCGCTTTGCTTAGCATAGTCCAGATTAATTCTAGGCAAGCTGGAATAGGGTTTGTCCAAGCTGGTTAGGGATTGATCAATCAGCTGATAGCTTTGCAAAGCAGCCTGTAAGTGCCAATTGGGCTGCCAGTAATTGAGTTCGCCCTGGCGATAGAGGTAACTTCTGCTGGTGTCATTTAAACCGTTATTACCAAAATCCTGAAAAAAATCCAGGTCACTAATAGCAGAAAAGTCGGCAGAGGCGCTCCAGGAATCATTCAATTCGGCAGTCCCCAAATAGTTTATCTGCCAGCGCTTAGCTTGAGGAGGGCTTTCTGTTAGTGGCAGCGCTGTTGTTGCGGCATCAAATTGTGAGTCACTTGGCAAATAAGCAAGTTCAATGGTGTTGTTAGAATTTTCGCCAAGGTGCCGAGCTTCCAGGTTTAGCATTAAGCCTCTTTCAGTCATCAAGCGAGGTGTAAGCGTTGCATCATAGTTTGGTGCCAGGTTGAAATAATAAGGCGCAGAAATTTCAAAGCCGCCTTCTTGAGTATTGCCGATGCTGGGGTAAAGCCATCCAGAACTGCGCTCATCGTTAATTGGGAAGCTAATATAGGGAATCGGCAGAATGGGAATATCTTTTATGTGCAGCACGACATTACGTGCTACGCCACGCCCGGTTTGTTGGTTGAGTTCTATGCTTTGGCCTACCAACAACCAACTGTTATCACCGGGTTCACAGACGGTATAACTGCCTTCAGTGATGCTAAGGGAGCCATTTTTATTGTGAAAAATTATTTCTTCAGCAGTGCCACGAGCAGCCTGAGAAAACAATACATATGAAGTATTCCGTAGCTCAGCAATGGCTTCAGCTTGTTTGAAATTGGCAGAAGTTGCGCCAATAGCTAGTCCAGATTGTCGCAACCGAATATTTCCATTTAACTCAATTACGGCTTGAAGCTGGTCATAGATTCCATTGTCTGCCTGTAACCAGATATCCTCATAACGAATATTTATGCCGTTGCTAATGATGACTTGTTGAGTGTCACTATTAAATTCTCCATTGCCAGCGTTAAGCACTAAACTACCGTCTGTTATTGCTGCTGGGAGGTCTGTCCCCACGTAGAGTCCGCAGCAAGCAGTGGGAACTTCTGCGAGTTGCTCTATACTTAGATCAGGCAAGCTCACCCAGTTTTCCAGAGGTACATTTGGCGTTATGGTTTGAGAAGATTGCTGTGCGAGTAAAGGGTTAGAAAGTAACAGTGATATGATTGTCGTAACAAGTATTGCCGTAAGCGGGGCTGCGATGTGCAGATTAGGATATGGCATAAGGTTGGAAAATCCGAGCCGCTTGGTTTTGCAGGTCACTTCTAAAATCCAGGTTGTATAGGCATAATTGATTTTAATTACTCTTATCCAGCTAAACAAGGGAAGCTCAGGGGAAGTATGTCTGAGGGTTCAACAATAGACAATCACCATCGCACCAAATCTTTAAAGATTTGGTTTCAAGCCTTGCTTGCTGAACTTTCACCCCGTGCGAGTTTTAACGAGTTTACATTTAGCCTGGTTCAAGGTGATGCCAGTTTCCGTCGATATTTTCGTGCTCAGAGCCAGAATGAATCGTATATTTTGGTCGATGCGCCACCAGATAAAGAAGATAGCCAGGTATTTGTAAATATCGCTGAGACTTTCAGAAAACAGGGGGTGCAGGTGCCTCTTATTCATAAGGTAGAGCATGAGCAAGGGTTTCTTTGTATATCAGATTTTGGTGACACGCTGCTCTGGTCAAAATTAAAACAGGCCCAATCTTCGAATGCTAGCGGCACAGACGCCACACTTCTTTATCACGAAGCTTTTAAAGAGCTGCTATTAATTCAGCAAGTTTCCACAGAAAAACTGCCATTGTTTTCTGAAGACTTACTGCAACGAGAAATGGAATTGTTTCGACACTGGTTTTGTGAAGGCATTCTCAATTTAACGTTGAGTGATAAAGATAATAAAATTTTAAGTTTGGCTTTTGATTATTTAATGCAATCTGCGCAATCGCAGGAGCAACTCTGTGTGCATCGAGATTATCATTCACGTAATTTACTTCACCTTGAGAAGGCATCCGCTAAAGGTTCAGTAATAGGGGTGATTGATTTTCAAGATGCGGTTTGCGGGCCTTTCACCTACGATCTGGTCTCTTTATTAAAAGACTGCTACATCGCCTGGCCCTTAGCTCAGGTGCAAGCCTGGGCCCTGGAATATAGAGAGTTGGCTATGCAGCAGAATTTAATAGATATCGACGCGAACGCTTTTTTAAAGAGTTTCGATTTAATGGGTGCACAAAGGCACCTGAAAGCGATAGGTATTTTTTCGCGATTGTATTTGCGAGATCAAAAAATCACTTACCTGACAGATATCCCGCGTACTTTATCCTATCTTTATCAGGTGGCCGCAGAATACGCCGAATTAAATGGGCTTCATGTCTGGTTAGGAGAACATGTTATGCCTGATGTGGAGAATAAAATTCTGTCTTTTGCTAACAGAAATAGTATAGGCAGTGGTAGTAAGAAGGATAGAGAGTTATGAAGGTTATGATTCTGGCCGCAGGAAAAGGTGAAAGAATGCGGCCATTGACAGAGAAAGTTCCTAAACCTCTGTTGCCTGTAGGCGGCAAACCTTTAATTGAGTATTWAATTGAGAGTCTGAATCAGGCGGGGTTTACTGACCTGGTGATTAACCATGCCTGGTTAGGTGAACAAATTGAGGCCGCCTTAGGCGATNGCAGCTGTTTTGGCTCGAAAATAGTTTATTCGGCTGAAGGCGAGCCGTTAAACACTGCCGGCGGAATTATAAAAGCCTTACCTTTGTTAGGAGATTCCCCTTTTGTTTTGGTGAATGGCGATATCTGGACTGATTATTCTTTTTCTGCTTTAAAGGCTTATTCCAACATGGAGCAATTAGCGCATCTGGTAATGGTCGCTAACCCTCTGCAACATCCAAAAGGTGATTATGTCTTGGGTTCCAATGGCTATCTCGCTCTAAGTGATCGACTGCAATCAATCCAAGAGTCTTTAACGTACAGTGGTATTGCCGTGTTACACCCAAAATTATTTGAAAATATCGCTGTTGAAAAACTGCCATTGGCAACTTTATATGCGTCCGCAATAAAACAAAAAAGAGTGAGTGCTGAATATTATGAGGGCGAATGGTCTGATATTGGCACGCTTGATCGCCTGAAAGAATTGGATGCTCATCTTCAGCAAATCGAAACCAGTAAGGAAATATAGGGCTAAGCGTGAAAAAAAAATTCTTGGAAATAGATCGTGAAAAACGCCGGCAACCTGGGCATTTGTTTCAAGATGCTGCTGAAGATAGATTTCACGCTCGGCATGAAGAGAAACCACCGCATTCTGAGGTGCAGATAAATTCAGCTTCGTATCGTTTAGCGTTTGATGATATTGATTATCTGTTGGCAGATGAGCAACGCCCTATGCGCTTATTACTGGAACTGGATAAACCGGAAACTAAATTAAAGGCGCGTGGTATTGAACATACCGTCGTGATTTTTGGCAGTGCGCGTACCCAGGAAAGTAAGCCGTATTACCAACAGGCAAAAGAGCTGGCCGCGCTTATTTCTAAAAAATCGGGTTGTGATGAATGCCCGGATTTACATGTTGTAACGGGTGGTGGGCCGGGGATTATGGAAGCTGCCAACCGCGGTGCTAGCGAGGCAGGGTATGAGTCTATTGGGTTAAATATTGTGTTGCCACATGAGCAATATCCAAACGCTTATATTACGCCTGAACTTTGTTTTCGGTTTCATTATTTTGCTATTCGTAAAATGCATTTCCTGTTAAGAGCGCGAGCCATTGTTGCTTTTCCTGGAGGTTTCGGCACGCTGGATGAACTTTTTGAAACCTTAACCTTGGTACAAACGGGGAAAATAGAGCCTCTACCAATTTTGCTTTTTGGCCGTGAGTACTGGCAGCGTTTGATCAATTTTGATGTGTTGGTAGAAGAAGGCATGGTGAGGCCGGAGGATCTGGAATATTTTTCTTTTGTCGATGATGTTAATGAAGCCTGGGACATCATCAGGCGGTCTATGGTAGATGAAGGCTAGATCTATGCAAGATACTTTATTTTACGTTCACGACCCCATGTGTAGTTGGTGCTGGGGCTTCGAACCCACTCGTCGCGTGATTTTCGACGCCGTTGCGGAAAAACTGCAGATTCGTAGTCTGGTTGGAGGACTCGCAGCGGATACGGATTTGTCCATGCCGGAACCGATGCGACAGATGTTGCAGCAAACTTGGCAACGAATCGAACAAGCAATACCTGGCACCTGCTTCAACTTTGAATTTTGGGAAAAGTGTTCGCCTAGGCGTTCTACTTATCCAGCAAACCGCGCCGTCATCGCCGCACGTAATCAGGGTGATGAGTTTGATCAAAAAATGATAACGCGGATTCAGCAGGCATACTATCTGGAAGCGAGGAATCCATCAGATAACGATACCTTGATTGAACTGGCAGCGGAAATCGGTCTCGATAGCCAGAAATTTTCAAAGCAACTTGTCGACGCGTCGACACACCAGCTTTTGTTGGCAGAGATTCAGGAGTCACGGCAGATGGGTATGGACAGTTTCCCTAGTCTGGCAGTCTACAGGTCGGGAGAACTGCACCATATCGATTTAAATTACACCGATCCACAGTCGATGATAAAGCAGATCAAGAGCGTTTAGAAAACAATGTGGCGGATTTCTTTCGCTTCAATCATACCATTAGTCATTTTAAACCAAGGGGGGCAGGTCACTGGATTCCTTGATTGTGGGGTGGAAATATTTTTTTCCTTCTGCATGAAAATTAACGAGGTGTTGTAGAGCAAAACCAGACTGGCATAGTTGAAATAGGGCTTTTATACTCCCATACTTTTTTCGAGTGACAGAAGTAAATTTATGAATTCAGGAATGGAAAATAAGCCGCCAATTTTAATATCAGGCGGTGGTATTGGTGGCTTAAGTTTTGCACTTACTTTACATCAGCTGGGTGTACCTTGCCTGGTGCTGGAGGCGGCTGAAGAGTTAAGGCCTTTGGGCGTTGGTCTTAATCTGCAACCCAATGCTGTACGGGAATTATATGAGCTGGGTATTAGCGAAACCGAGTTGGATAGTATTGGCATACAAACCAAGGAATGGGCACTGGTTGGTCTGAATGGAAAAGAAGTATATTCGGAGCCTAGAGGCCTAGATGCCGGTTATAAATGGCCTCAGTTTTCTGTGCATCGTGGCAAGTTGCAAATGTTGCTATATGAGAAAGTGATTGAAAGGTTGGGGCCTGAAGTCATTCGTTTAGGGCGTCGGGTCACTGGTTATCAGAATAATAATGAGGGTGTTACAGCATTTTTTAGCACCGCGACAGGTGAAGAGTCATCACTTGATGGCTCCTTATTAGTGGCAGCGGACGGAATACATTCTGTTATTCGAGCACAAATGTATCCTGATCAGGCACCGATCCATTGGGGTGGCGCAATAATGTGGCGAGGCACGACAACTGGCGTTCCAATTCGAACAGGCGCTTCTTTTATCGGTCTGGGTAGCCATGATCAGCGTGTTGTGTTTTATCCAATTTCACAGCCAGATTCAGAGACCGGGCTGGCGACCATAAACTGGATTGCAGAGATCACCGTGGATAATTCCGCAGGTTGGGGAAATGGTGACTGGAATAAAAAAGTCAATGTTGAGGATTTTATTCACCACTTTAAAGACTGGAATTATGACTGGATCGATATTCCAGCCATGCTACGCCAAGCACAGGATATTTATGAATATCCAATGATTGATCGTGATCCGGCACCCTGCTGGGTTGATGATAAGGTTGCCTTACTTGGCGATGCTGCTCATGTTATGTATCCCACGGGTTCAAATGGTGCTAGTCAGGCAATTGTTGATGCGCGTGTTCTGGGAGCGGCCTTGATTGATTTTGGTGTCAGTTCAGAAGCACTGGACAGCTATAACGAAAAATTATGTAAAGTTATTTCTGATGTTGTGCTGCGTAATCGTGGTGCCGGTCCGTTTGTAATATTAAATGAACTGTACGATCGGTGTGAGGGTGTTTTTGATGACATTGAAAAGGTTTTCCCCAAGGCAGACAGGGATGAATTAATGAGTCGTTATAAGTCGGCCGCCGGTTTTGCCGTTGAACAATTAAATACGGCTGCTTCGATAATTGCTCAGGGTACTAAGTTTATTTAAAGGGTTTATTATGCTGCAACATTATGTATTTATTAAATATCAGGATGGCACGACAGCAGAGCATATTGACTTATTCTGTAACAGGATACTGTCACTAAAAAAGCTGATTCCTGAAGTGATAAGTCTTGAGATTGGGCGCGATATTTTACATGACTCTCGCAGTTGGGATCTGGTTTTAATCATGGTTTTTCAGTCCACTGAAACACTGCGAAGTTATCAGAAACACCGGGAACACCAGTCAGTGATGAAGTTTAATGATCCCTGCGTAGAGCAAGTAGCATCTATAGACTTTGTAAGCTCCATAAAAGCTTAATTGAACGTGTCAGAATAAATTAGCTTTTGAAGCAATATTCATGATTGGTGGCATTGAAGGTAAGCATCCCGTTTTACTCTGACACCTCGATCTAAACGCTGTACAATGCCTGTCTAAATTTTAACAACAGAATCAAAGGTCATGAGTGCCAACGATTTCTTAATTGCCCCTTCAATATTATCAGCAGACTTCGCCCGTTTGGGTGAAGAAGTCGATGCTGTATTGGCTGCGGGCGCAGATGTAGTGCATTTTGATGTCATGGATAACCATTATGTACCCAATCTAACTATTGGCCCGATGGTCTGCAAAGCATTGGTGAATCATGGCATCAAGGCGCCGATTGATGTACRTCTAATGGTGTCTCCGGTAGATAGCTTAATTAATGATTTTGCTGAAGCAGGTGCCAGTTATATTACTTTTCATCCTGAAGGCAGTAATCATATAGACCGTTCTCTTGAGCTGATTAAGTCATTAGGATGCAAATCTGGTTTGGTGCTTAATCCGGCCACGCCGACCACTTACCTTGAACATGTGATGGATAAGCTCGATATTATTTTGCTGATGTCAGTTAATCCTGGGTTTGGTGGGCAGAAATTTATTCCTTCTACTCTAGCAAAGCTTATTCAAGTCAGAGACTTAATCGATAAAAGTGGCCGTGATATTCGACTTGAAGTGGACGGTGGAGTGACTGTCGACAATATTGCAGAAATTGGAAAAGCTGGCGCTGATATGTTTGTCGCTGGGTCAGCAATTTTTGGCAGTGACGATTATCAAGCAACGATACAAAGGATGCGGGCGGAACTTGATAAGTCATGAATATCAATCAGTTCAACGACCTTGCAAGCCAGGGTTACAACCGTATTCCTCTGGTTCGAGAAGTTCTTGCTGATCTGGAAACACCGCTGAGTGTTTATTTAAAACTCGCTAAAGGCCCCTATAGTTATTTTCTTGAATCCGTTCAGGGTGGAGAGAAATGGGGGCGTTATTCAATCATTGGTTTGCCTTGCAGTACTGTTCTAAAAGTCAGTGGTAATGATTTTAGGTTAGAGCAGAATGGAGCGTTGCTGGAACAACACGAAACTGCAGATCCCTTTGCTGATATAGAAAAATTCCAGCAACAATATAAAATTCCAGAACTTGAAGCCTTGCCCCGTTTTAACGGTGGATTAGTTGGTTACTTCGCTTACGATACCGTCCGCTATGTTGAACATAAGGTCGCTAACAGCGCACCTGCCGATACGGTTGGAACACCCGATATTATTCTAATGGTCTCTGAAGAAGTGATTGTGTTTGATAATCTACGCGGCACGATTTCTTTATTAGTTTATGCCAACCCCTCTGAAGATGACGCTTTTACCAAAGCAGAGGCGCGATTAGATGCTTTAACCAATGAGTTACATAAACCACTAGACCCCTCACTGTTTCGTCCGGTGCCACAAAGTGGTGACGTGGATGAATCAAGCTTCATATCCAGCTTTGGTGAAGAGGCGTATAAGGATGCAGTAGAAAAAATCAAAGAATACATCATGGCTGGTGATGTATTCCAGGTTGTACTGGCTCAACGAATGAGTATTCCCTTTGATGGAGAGGCCATCAATGTTTATCGTGCGTTACGACAGTTAAACCCTTCYCCCTATRTGGTCTTTATGGATTTCGATGATTTTCATATTGTTAGTGCATCACCTGAAATTCTAGCGCGGGTTGAAGAGGGGAATATTACTGTTCGCCCACTGGCTGGCACACGCCCTCGTGGTCACACCGAAGAAGAAGACCTGGCGCTTGAAAAAGAGTTACTTGCCGATGAGAAAGAAAGAGCTGAGCATTTAATGCTGATTGATTTGAGCCGAAATGATGCAGGTCGTGTATCGAAGACTGGATCGGTAGAAGTAACGCGTAAAATGTTTGTTGAGCGTTATTCTCATGTCATGCATATCGCTTCAAATGTTGAAAGTGAAATTGCTGAAGGTAAAACAGCGCTCGATGTTTTAAAGGCAACCTTGCCAGTTGGTACCTTAAGCGGGGCACCCAAAGTTCGAGCAATGGAAATTATTGACGAATTTGAACCCGTAAAACGGGGCATATATGGTGGCGCTATGGGCTATTTGTCATGGAACGGCAATATGGATATGGCCATCGCTATTCGTACCGCAGTGATTAAAGATAGTACGCTTTATGTTGAAGCTGGGGCGGGAATAGTGGCAGATTCAGTACCTGAGTTGGAATGGAAAGAAACCATGAATAAAGCCAGAGCCTTGTTTCAGGCGGTTAAACTGGTCGAAGAGGGAATGCAGTAATGTTAGTTATGATTGATAACTACGATTCCTTTACCTATAACCTGGTGCAGTATTTTGGTGAACTGGGTATGGAGGTTGCTGTTTATCGCAATGATAAACTTACAATTTCTGAGCTGGAAGCTTTGCAGCCAAGCCATATTGTTATCTCTCCTGGCCCTTGCACACCACAAGAAGCCGGAATATCTGTAGAAACGATTAAATACTTTGCTGGTAAAGTTCCTATTCTCGGCGTTTGTTTAGGCCATCAAAGCATAGGAGAGGCTTTTGGCGGTAAGACTATACGAGCTAAACAGGTGATGCATGGGAAGCTTTCTTCTATCCATCATAATGGGCAAGGGGTGTTTACGTCTTTAGAAACTCCCTTCGAGGCAACGCGTTATCACTCGCTTGTTGTCGAGCAGGAGTCTTTGCCGGATTGTCTTGAGGTAAGTGCCTGGACGCTGGACGACAAGGGCGAACATGAAGAAATTATGGCGTTGAGACATAAAGAACTAGCCATTGAAGGTGTGCAATTTCATCCGGAATCTATTCTTACCGAGCATGGGCATGCTTTACTGAAAAACTTTTTAAATGCCAATCGCCAACCTGGCTAATATTTAGCAAAGACCCTAATTACTGTAAGCTATTACTGCGTTCAATATGAATTGTATTGGCGAATTAGAAGGAATCTCTGGTGAGAAAATCAACGATTTTGAAAAAAATTCTGCAGCGTAAGCAGGAAGAAGTGAGTGAGCGAAAAAAAATATGCTCTCTTTCTGCGTTAGAAAAAAGCATTACATCTCAGAATAGCCCGCGTGGATTTACCCAGGCTTTAGCGCAACAGATAGAGCGCAAGCGCCCAGCTGTTATCGCAGAAATTAAAAAAGCTTCGCCAAGTAAAGGTTTGTTGCGCGAAGACTTTCAACCTGAAGCTATTGCACAAAGTTATGCTGAAAATGGAGCCACTTGCCTTTCTGTATTAACGGATGTTGATTTCTTTCAGGGCCATGATGACTACGTGCAAGAAGCCAGAGCAGCATGCTCTTTACCCGTAATAAGAAAAGATTTCATGATAGACCCTTACCAAATCGTAGAGTCACGAAAGCTTGGAGCAGATTGCATACTCTTGATTGTCGCTGCGCTAGAAGAAAAACAAATGCATGAATTGGCAGGTTGCGCTACAGACCATGGTTTGGATTATTTAATTGAGGTGCATGATCTAGCTGAATTAGAGCGTGCATTAAAATTAAGTCCGCAACTTATCGGTATTAATAACCGAGATTTACATAATTTTAGTACCCGGTTGGAAACGACTTATGATTTACTTAAAGAAATTCCTGAAGAAATTTCTGTAGTAACAGAGAGCGGTATTCTGTCAAGGCAGGATGTCGATGAAATGATCCAGCATGGTGTTTATGGTTTCCTGGTAGGAGAGACTTTTATGCGTGCTAAAAACCCGGGACAAAAACTTAAAGAGTTGTTTTTTTATGGTTGAGCCAAGTAAGGCGGGTATAGCTCGAATTAAAGCTGCATTTGGATATTCAATGCGAGGATTGCAGGCATGCTGGCGTATGGAAGCTGCTTTTCGACAGGAAATTATGGCCAGTATTATCCTTATTCCTCTGGGTTTGTATCTAGGGCAAGGCGGGGTAGAAAAAGCCTTGCTGGTTGGCGTCTACTTTCTGGTAATAATCATTGAAGTGCTTAATTCGGGAATAGAAGCTGTCGTTGACAGAATAGGACGGGAGCATCACGAACTCTCAGGCCTGGCCAAGGACTTAGGTTCTTCAGCAGTTCTATTAAGCTTGTTGATGTTTGCGGCAACCTGGATTCTTGTCTTATTTTTTTAATAACTCATCAAATCAATAAAAATTATATTAATGTTATGAGCGTAGCCAAGGTGAAAGTTTTTTTAATGAAGGGGCTTGTAAATTAATAAGCGACTAAGGGAAAAAACTGTTAACGACGTATTGGCCGTAGTAGTCTAATTTAGCGTGTCCCGAAGATAACAATGGTTTTCCCGTGCACTTCAACTAAACCCTGAACTTCCAGATCTTTTAATACTCGTCCTGCCATTTCTCTGGAACAATTCACTATTCTGCCTAACTCCTGACGAGTAATTTTAATTTGCATGCCATCAGGGTGGGTCATTGCATCGGGCTCTTTGCTCAATGTAAGTAACTGACTGGCGATGCGGCCAGTGACATCGAGAAAGGAAAGGTCAGCAACACGCTGTGTTGTATTGCGTAAACGGTGCGCCATTTGCTCACCGATGGTGTAGAGTATTTCAGGGTGTTCGCGAGTATAAGCACTGAAGTTAGAATAGGAGATTTCGGCTATTTCTGATTCGATACGAGTACGAACACAAGCACTTCGAGACTCACCAATTTCAAATAGTCCCATTTCTCCGAAGAAATCTCCCGGATTTAAATAGGTAATAATCGCTTCCTTGCCTTCTTCATCTTCAAGAATGACGGAGACTGATCCACTAACAATATAGTAGAGGATCTCAGATTTGTCTCCTTCATGAATAATCGTTGTCTTGTTTGGGAATTTACGACGATGCGAATAACTTAAAAAGTTTTCCAAATCCTTAATATGAGGAGTGATTGCCATTAATGCCATGAATAACTCCTAGTGTTCATAATGATTCATTAAGGATAAAACATTTTGCTACTCTATTGTACTGCTATTTTATCCTTTCCAAGGTTCATACTTGATTTAAGATTCCATAAAGTGGCTATGCRATAATAAAAGCATTAAATGATATTCGGGTTGGGACACTATGAAAGCAACAATTAATTGGCTAGGAAGTGCCWAAATGCAAGGGGAATCTGGTAGTGGTCACAGTGTTGTGATGGATGGGCCTGAATCCATTGGTGGGCAAAATCAAGGAATGCGCCCAATGGAATTAATGTTAATGAGTGTGGGTGCATGTTCAACTGTGGATGTTATCAACATACTGAAAAAATCCCGACAAGATGTGACTGATTGTGTTGTTGAGGTTGATGGTGAGCGTGTTGATGCAGTGCCTGCGGTGTTTAATAAAATTCATTTACACTTCAACGTCAGTGGTAATGATCTTGATGAGAATAAAGTAAAAAGGGCAGTAGAACTGTCGGCAGAAAAATATTGCTCAGCATCCATTATGCTTAAAAACGCAGGTGTGGAGATATCACATAGTTTTGAAATTTCTGTTGGTTGATTCACAGAATAAACCGCCAGACTTTATAGAATTATAGCTTTGAAACTCAAACCAAAATTGGGATTTCAAGCGCTAGACAAGAGAGAATAGTATGAGCAAAGACATAAAACTCACTATTACTAATTTGTATGCTGTTATCAGCGTGCATCAGCACTCAAGGTAGTATTTCAGAAAGGCGGCAAGCAGTTCAGGACATGAAAATAAGCGTGCTCACTGAACTGTATGAAGTAAAACCTGATGTTGAAGGCCAAATTTCTCAAGCAACGGGATATGCAGTTTTCAGTAACGCTAATATAAATTTGATCTTTGCCAGTTTTGGCGGTGGTTATGGCGTGCTGCGAGATAATCGAACCGACCAGGATACTTATATGAAGATGGGTGAAGTTGGCCTTGGTTTTGGTGCGGGGATTAAAGATTTTCGTGTCGTTATGATTTTTCATACGGCAGATGCGCTAGATCGTTTTCTCGAAAATGGGATTACTTTTGGTGCACAAGCCGATGCTGCTGCTGTAGCGGATGATCAGGGTGTTGCTTTTGGAGCAGAGGTCACGGTAGATAATATTACAATATACCAAATGACCAAGGCTGGTTTAGCTCTACAAGCAACGGTTAAAGGAACTCGGTTCTGGGAGGATGATGAACTTAATTAAAGTCGGTATGTTGTTTTCTTCATGACCTGCGACATTAAGGCCATGGATTGTTTGAAGGTTTGAGGTAAATCTGCGGCACCGGCTTGTTCAGCCATCGTGGCATGCTGGCCTTCGTCTATTAACATTTGTTCTAAAATAGCTTTACTCTTTTCATCCTGCGCAGGAAGTTTTTGCAAATGCTCATCGAGGTGTTCGCAGACTTGGCGTTCAGTTTCCGCGACAAAACCTAAACTCCATTTGTCACCGATTAGCCCAGCCGTAGCGCCTATACCAAAAGACATGGCATACCAGAGTGGGTTCAATAAGCTGGGTTGGCTGTTAAGTTCTGACAGACGATCTTCACACCAACTTAAGTGGTCAGTTTCCTCAGCGGCGGCCTTTTCCATTTTTTCTCTTACCTCTGGTAGTTTAGCGGTAAGTGCTTGCCCCTGATAAAGCGCCTGAGCGCAGACTTCACCAGTATGGTTAATGCGCATTAAACCTGCGCTATGTTTTTTCTCGCTTTGGTTTAATTCATTTTCCTTGGTAGCACTGGCGGGATTAGGTCGATTAGCAGTAACGGCACCAGGGCTAAGCGTTCTTAAGGCCTGGTCAAAATTGCCAATCAATTGGTCTAAGAAACTGTTCTGAGTATTAATCATAGAGTTATTAGTTAAGTTCTCTTTCAATAGCGCGATAAGCGATATCTGTTCGATAGTATACTTCATCCCAACTAATTTGATCGACTAGTCTGTAAGCTGATTGTTGCGCTGCTGTTACAGAATCTCCCATTGCTGTGGCGCAGAGTACACGGCCACCGTTGGTAACAATATCACCGTCTTTTTCAGCAGTGCCAGCATGAAATATTTTTTTGTCGTTATCTTGCTCGCTGTCTAAACCAGAGATTACTTTACCTTTGGCATAGGCATTGGGATAACCTCCTGCTGCCAGTACGACTCCTACAGCCGGGCGAGGATCAAAAGTGATAGTGGCTTTATCAAGCTCACCCTTTAATGCGCTTTGGCAAAGTTCGACAAGGTCGCTTTGTAAACGCATCATCACTGGTTGGGCCTCAGGGTCGCCAAAACGGCAATTGAACTCAACGACTTTTGGTTGTCCCTCAGGGCTGATCATTACACCTGCATAAAGAAAGCCTACATAAGTATTACCCTCTTCTGCCATGCCTTTTACGGTAGGAATGATAACTTCCTGCATAATGCGTTCATGAATTTCTGGTGTGACTACAGGCGCTGGTGAATAGGCACCCATACCGCCCGTGTTGGGCCCAAGATCGCCATTGTCACGAGCTTTGTGGTCTTGAGATGAAGCAAATGGCAGGGCAGTAAGGCCATCGACGATGGCGATAAAACTGGCTTCTTCACCGCGCATAAACTCTTCAATCACGACACGGTGTCCGGCATCACCAAAGCTATTGCCTGAGAGCATATCCTTAACGGTTTCTATCGCTTCATCTAATGTTTGCGCAATAATCACACCTTTGCCAGCAGCCAGGCCGTCGGCTTTTATAACAATGGGTAGGCTTTGGTTTTTCAGGTATTCAATGGCGGGGTCTATTTTAGTAAAGTTTTGATAGGCTGCGGTTGGAATATTATGTCGCTGTAGAAAATCCTTACTAAACGCTTTAGAGCCTTCGAGCTGGGCTGCGCCCTGGCTTGGCCCAAAACAAAGCAGCCCCTGTTGCTGAAAATAATTGACGATGCCCGCGACCAGTGGCACTTCTGGGCCGATGATAGTCAGTTCAATATTATTATTGTTGGCAAAATCAACCAGGGAAGGAAAGTCCATAGGGTCAAGCGCCACATTTTCTATATTGGATTCTTGGGCAGTACCGGCATTGCCGGGGATGACGTAGACTTTTTCTACTTGCTTGGATTGAGAAGCTTTCCAGGCCAGAGCATGCTCTCTACCACCACTGCCGATTATCATTACGTTCATACGAATGCCTATGAATTAGTGCTTATGCTAGTGTTTAAGTTAGTGCCTAAAATGTCGCATGCCAGTAAACACCATGGCCATACCGGCAGCATCGACGGCATCGATGACCTGTTGATCATTCTTAGAACCACCAGGCTGGATTACAGCAGTAATTCCCGCTTTAGCTGCAGCTTCAACACCATCACTAAAGGGAAAGAAAGCATCGGAAGCCATCACAGAACCGGTGACTTCAAGGTTCTCGTCAGCAGCCTTGATACTGGCTACTTTCGCACTATAAACACGACTCATTTGTCCAGCTCCGATACCAATAGTTTGCTGATTTTTGACATAAACAATGGCATTAGACTTTACAAATTTTACTACCTTCCAGGCAAACAGCATATCTGCGATTTCAGTTGGACTTGCTGCTCTTTTACTGACCAGGGTCAGATCAGATTCATTAATGACACCGACATCCAGATTTTGTACTAACAAACCACCTTTTACCCGTTTGTAATCCAGGCTTGTATTGGTTGAGTTGCTCCATTCACCGCAGCTAAGTAGCCGCAGATTGGGTTTAGTACTGATTATCTGCGCGGCTGCTGCTGACACAGAAGGCGCAATAATTACCTCGGTAAACTGGCGTTCAGTTATCGCCTGAGCAGTCTTTTCGTCGAGTTCTCTGTTAAAGGCAATGATGCCACCAAAGGCCGAAGTCGGATCAGTCTGATAGGCTTTTTTATAAGCATCAAGAATGCTTTCAGCAGTACCGACTCCACAGGGATTAGCATGTTTAACAATGACACAGGCGGGTTCTGCGAAACTTTTAACACATTCCAGGGCCGCGTCAGTGTCTGCAATATTGTTGAAGGAAAGTTCTTTACCTTGTATTTGTACAGAGTTAGAAATATTCGCAGCGTTATTGTTTTCTTCTACATAGAATGCCGCCTGTTGATGCGGATTTTCACCGTAGCGCATGTCCTGTTTTTTTATAAACTGGGCGTTGAATGTGCGCGGGAATTCATTGCCAGTTTTAATTTTTCCAAGATAATTGGCAATGGCGCCATCATATTGAGCGGTGTGCTCAAAGGTTTTTACGGCCAGATCAAAGCGGGTTTCATGGCTTAAATGCTGTTGGCTTTCGCTCAGCTCTTTAAGGATTTTTTCGTAATCGTTTGGGTCAACTACAACGCCGACATGGGCGTGATTTTTGGCAGCTGCCCTGAGCATGGTTGGGCCGCCAATATCGATGTTTTCAATGGCAGTGGGCAGGTCGCAGTCTGGCTTGGCAATGGCTTCCTGGAAGGGGTAAAGATTTACGATGACCAGGTCAATAGGCGGAATTCCATGCTCCTGCATGACTGCATCATCAGTTCCGCGTCTGGCTAAAATACCGCCATGTATTTTAGGATGCAGGGTTTTAACTCGGCCATCCATCATTTCAGGAAAACCAGTGTAATCTGCAATTTCTGTCACAGTAATACCAGCATCTGCCAGTAATTTATAGGTTCCTCCAGTAGAGATTAATTCAATACCTTGTGTTACCAGAGCAGTGGCAAATTCTTTAATGCCGGATTTATCGGAAACACTGAGGAGGGCGCGTTTAACTGGATTAGAGGTGGTTGCTGTCATCTTGAATAAATTTTCCTGTGCTTAGATTTTTTGGATTTAGTCTATTAGTTTGTACTGGCGTAATTTTTTCCGAAGCGTGCCTCTGTTAAGGCCTAACATCGCTGCAGCTTTACTCTGGTTACTGCGGGCATGTCTCATAACAACCTCTAACATTGGGGCTTCAACTTCACCCAATACCATGTTGTAGAGCCCATTTATATGTTCGTGTTCTACCTGGTTTAAATATTCTTCCAATGCTTCACTGACGCATTGCTTTAAAGTTTGTGGTCTATCTTCACTCATGCGGCGGCCTTCTTGCAGGAAAAGTCTTCCAGTGTTGAGAAATAATTATGCAGGGCATCTCTTTGCTGTTGTGGTTCATTGAGCTTATTGAAACAAGCTCTAAAAGAAAGATGCTCAGACAGGTTTTGGCAGTACCAGGCAACATGCTTTCGTGCAATCAATACACCCTTAAAATCGCCATAGAAATTGTAAAGGTCTTGCAGGTGAGTGCCAATCAAATTTAGCTGCTTGCTTAAGGTGGGTTCAATTAAAAGTTTTTTGTGCTTAAGGTAATAATCAATTTCCTGAAAAATCCATGGCCGTCCCTGCGCCGCTCGACCAATCATTATACCATCTGCTCCAGTGTGAGTAAGCACACTGGCAGCTTTTTGCGGGCTATCAATGTCACCATTTGCAAATACCGGTATGTTCACAGCTTGTTTGATGGCCGCAATTGTGTCGTACTCGACGTCACCTCGAAACATGCATTCACGTGTCCGACCATGTACAGCAAGTGACATTACGCCGGCTTCTTCGGCGATTTTGGCAATAGTCGTGCCGTTTCGGTTGGCCGGGTTCCACCCGGTTCGGATTTTTAAGCTTACTGGTACGGAAACAGCTTTTACGACTGCATTGAGAATATTTTTAACCAGCTGTTCATTTTGTAATAATGCAGAACCAGCGGCTTTTTTAAGCACTTTTTTTGCCGGGCAGCCCATATTGATATCAATTATCTGGGCGCCTTGCTCAACATTTAGACGCGCTGCTTGTGCCATCATATCTGGGTCAGAGCCCGCTATTTGTATAACTCGAGGCGAGGTTTCGCCAGTATGTTGACGTCGTAGTCTGTTCTTTTCAGTGTTCCAGAGCTGAATATTACTGGTCAGCATTTCTGAGGGTGTCAATGCTGCGCCATGCTGACGACACAATAGTCGGAAAGGTTGATCCGTTACTCCGGCCATAGGAGCAAGTACTACCTTGGAGTTAAGTGTGTAGGGCCCAATTTGGATCACTTAATGAATAGCCTGTTAGAGAAAAGCGAAGCCGCCTATTCTACTAAAAAAGTTGAGTTGTTTAAATGATATGAAATTTTTAACCTGTTGCCGGAGTAAGTTGTAGTTCACTCGCTTTCGCTTCTCACCTACAACATGACTGCGACGCAGCGGCTACCCTTGCTTAACATCGAAATTTTCTGGAAATTTACCAATTATTGAAGGGGCTCAGGGGTAGGAATACGCAGTTGATGCAATCTAGCTAAAGTAAATTTCAAATTGGGCAAGACTCTAAATTTAGTTTTATGTAAGCGCTAGGAGTTTAAGGCGTACGTAAGGTCAGTGAGTAATTTATAGCTGCTGTGCCTGGGTCGCTTATTTCCAGGCGAATCTGGATAGAGGAATTAGGTGGCAAATGGGTGAATTGTTGAAGCTCCTGTTCAAGGTATTCCCCAGGTTTGAACAATCTATTGACGACTAGCCGCCGATTCAGGTCAGAAAAACTTAATTCAACAAGAGGAAAGGCTTGTTCAAATTCAGCTGTATTACGAAAGATAAAATCAATCTGTAAAGCGTTGGGAATTGATGGGTGGGTATTAACAAGCAGTTGATCAGTAGAAAATAAGCTCAAATCAAAGCGTTCGATAGCTGGGCAATTAGCGTAAGTGCAAATAAATCCTGTCAGTGAGGCAAAACGAGAGTCTCTCAGATAAGTATCAATATTTGCCCAGGTATATTGAGAGGCCAGCCCTAGTATTAAGAGAATGTTGCTGAAGAATAAAAGGAAGGTGAACAATACAGGACGGCTTTTTTGCCGATAAATAGATATGGGTTCTTCGCTTAACGCATTAACAGGGTTGTCGCCATCAGTGTTCAGCGCTTCATCATCATAAAGTGCACCTAAATTTTGTAATTCTTCTTTCTTTTTTGAAGGCTCTCCCTCATCTGAAGTTGTGGGTCTATCTGTCTCGGGTGGTTCTTTATCTCTTGGGTTTTCCTTTACTTGGTTCTCAATTTTTTCTTCTGCTTTTTGCTCTATTACCTCCTCTGCCTGTTCTTCTATAATTTCCTCAACTGTATTCTCAACTTTGTCCTCTTCTGATTCTTCTTCACTATTTTTTTCTACATTGGCTGCATAAAAATTTCCAGTGTTTTCCAGAAAAGTCGCATTATTTACATCTTCTATTAATTCTTTATTTATAGTTTCTTCAGTGTTATCAATATCGCCATCTGTTTGTAAGTCCTGCTCTACAGCTTCGGTATCATCACCACTTTCAGATAGATTGTCAGAATATAAGCTCTCTTCTTCAATCCTATCCTCAAGCTCACTCCAGGAAATACTGGTTAAAGCTTTTTCGTATTGCAGCGTTTCATCAGTTTGATCAATTAATGTTTCATTTTCTTCTAATAGCTCTTTGGGATTATCTTGCTCGTGCTCAAGGTTGTTATTGCTCTCCTCGGACTCAGGCTCATTTGGCTCGAGTTCTTCTTCTATAAATAGTTGTTGTTCCAGCGCGGAAAATGTTTGTAAGCAAAAACCGCAACGTACTTTACCTTTAGCAAGTTTTAATTGCGCCTGCGTAATATTAAAAGAGGTTTCGCAGTGAGGGCATTGAGTAATAAATGAAGACATAGTTTTACTTAAGGTATACGGCGCCCAACAATTCTAACCCAACCATCTTGAGACGTGATGGCTTCAAATTCAAACCAGGGTTCATAGGCTTGCCTTACCGATTCTGCTTGTTCTTGCAAAATGCCAGATAAGAGAATCCTGCCCTTGGGTTTTACTAAGGCAGCAAGATAGGCTGCCAACTCAATTAATGGCCCGGCTAATATATTGGCGAGTAAAAAATCTGTGGGATTTATGTCAGCGTGAGTAATTTTCTCGGCAAAATCCTTAGGTAAAAACACAGGAAACTTTGCAAGGTCGAGCTGATTTTTTTCGCAGTTATTTTTGCATGCCGTTAATGCTTGTGGATCATTATCCACGCCAATAACTTGTTTAGCACCAAGCAATAAAGCAGCGAGGCCTAAAATCCCAGAACCACAACCGTAATCTATGAGTGTCATATCTTTCAATTCTTGCTGATCAAGCCAGCGTAAACAAAGCGCGGTAGTGGGGTGTGTCCCGGTGCCGAAAGCTAGCCCGGGATCAAGCATAATATTCACGGCTTCTGGTTTGGGCGCTTTTGCCCAGCTTGGACAAATCCATAAATTTTCACCGAAACAAAGCGGTTTGAAATTTTCCATCCAGGCACGTTCCCAATCTTCATCTTCTAATAATTTAAGTTCAACGGGAGGTAATTTATTCGGGTGATAACTTTTTCTTAGGTCTTGTATGAGCTTCTCAGGGTCTCTTTCAGCCGGGAAAAGTGCGGTGAGAATGATGCTGTCCCAGAGCGGCGTTTCTCCTCTGACGGGTTCAAACACTGGCTGATCAGCGGCATCCACCAGGGTAATGGCAAGGGAATCATTGGCTTCTAGAAGAATTTCCAGATCTTGAGCCAGATCGGGGGTGGTACTCAAGTGTAATTGAATCCAGCCCATAAAATACTACCCGCAGATGTTAAAGTTTAAGCTTCTTTTCCAGATAATGGATGTTGACACCACCCGCTTTGAAGCCTTCATCATTAATGATATCCAGCTGTAGAGGGATGTTGGTTTTAATACCCTCAATATACATTTCTTCGAGTGCATTAGACATTTTCACCAGGGCTTCATCACGATCAGCACCAAAAGAAATTAACTTTGCGATGAGGGAATCATAATGAGGCGGTACGGTATAACCACTGTATATATGCGAGTCAATGCGTATGCCATTGCCGCCTGGTGCATGAAACATGTTTATTTTACCTGGACTTGGCAAAAAGCTGACAGGGTCTTCAGCATTGATACGGCACTCTATTGCATGCCCTCTAATCTTAATTTCATCCTGAGTGACAGATAAAGGCAGACCGGAAGCAACGCGTAATTGTTCCTTAACAATATCGATGCCAGTAATAAGTTCAGTAACTGGATGTTCAACCTGAACGCGAGTATTCATTTCAATGAAGTAGAAATTGCCATCTTCATAAAGAAATTCAAAAGTACCGGCGCCCCGATACTTAATATTTTGACAGGCTTGAATGCATGACTTCATAATGGCTTGACGTTCTTCATCAGTAATACCAGGAGCGGGGGCTTCTTCTACGACTTTTTGATGGCGTCTTTGCATAGAGCAATCGCGATCTCCCAGGCTGATGGCATTACCTTCACCGTCACCAATAACCTGTATTTCTACATGACGTGGATTGCCCAGAAATTTTTCCAGATAGACGGTGCTGTTGCCGAAGAAAGAGCCTGCTTCGTTCTGCGTAAGAGCAATAGTTTTTAGCAGATCTGATTCATCATCGACCATGCGCATGCCGCGGCCACCACCACCCGCTGCTGCTTTAATCATGACTGGGTAGCCAATATCACGGGCAATTTGTAATGTGCGCTGATCATCATCGGTGATCGGGCCATTTGAGCCTGGTACCGTTGGTACGCCAGCTTTAATCATGGCCTTAATAGCTGAAACCTTATCGCCCATGATTCGAATGGTTTCAGCTCTTGGGCCAATAAAAATAAAACCACATTTTTCAACTTGTTCAGCAAAATCAGCATTCTCTGATAAAAAGCCATAACCGGGATGCACAGCGTCAGCACCGGAAAGTTCAATGGCGCTGATAATTGCTGGAACATTCAAGTAACTGTCTGCTGATTTAGGTGGGCCAATACAAACAGATTCATCTGCCAGACGCACATGCATCAAATCTTTGTCAGCGGTTGAATGAGCCGCAACGGTTTTTATACCAAGCTCTTTACACGCTCTTAGAATGCGTAGGGCAATTTCGCCGCGGTTAGCTATTAATACTTTTTTAATCATAAAAAGGGGAAAGCCTTAGCAAAATAAAGAAGGGTGAATTTGTCTATCAGGTGATAGTAATTAATGGTTGATCGAATTCAACAGGGTCGCCGTCTTCAAGTAAAATGGAACCCACTACCCCAGCTTTATCGGCAATAATCTGGTTCATCATTTTCATGGCCTCAACAATACAGATAACCTCTCCGACTTTAACGTGTTGACCGACGTCAGCAAATGGCGGAGAAGAGGGGGACGGTGAACGGTAAAAAGTCCCAACCATCGGTGATTTAACCGCATGACCACTATAAGCAACAGATTCATCCGCTTCAGCTGGGGGGGCAATCGGAGCTGTCAGAGCCGGTGCGGCTGCACTCATTTGAGGTTGAGGGGCTTGAACATATTGTACGTTAGCGCCGCGACTAATCCTGACAGCGTCGTCACCTTCCTTGATTTCAATTTCATTAATGTCTGATTCTTCTAACAATTCAATCAGTTTTTTTACTTTTCTTATATCCATTACATTCTCTCTGTACTTGATATCTTAGTGAGTTTTTACGTGTTTTAGCTTAACTGCCGACATGCTGCCTGCAAGGCCAGCTCGTAACCTTGAGCGCCCAATCCAACAATGCAGCCTTTAGCGATGTCTGACAGGTAAGAGTGTTTTCGAAAATCTTCTCTTGCCTGGACGTTAGACAGGTGGACTTCTATAAAAGGAATGTCAACACCCAACATAGCATCGCGCAAAGCAATGCTGGTATGGGTAAATGCACCGGGATTCAGGATAATAAATTTAACACCTTCTTTTTTGGCCTGATGTATGCGGTTAACCAGGTCATGCTCAGCATTGCTTTGTAAAAAGGCAATCTCTTGCCCTGCAGCCTCAGCCTGTTCGAGTAAAACAGTATTAATATCTTCTAAGGTCTGAGAACCATAGATTTCAGGCTCCCTCTCTCCAAGAAGGTTAAGGTTTGGGCCATTGAGGACAAGAATAGAAGTCATGTGTCACTGTCTATGTAGGTAATCAAATAATTAGCTGCGTATTTTACGATTTTAGCAGCAAATGTCAGCTATTTTTACGATTTTTTTGCAATAAAAGTCTCAACTAATAAGATTTTTCATGTTTTTCTAATAAATGCCCTTTAAATAGAAGAGCTTATAGGCAGAGAAAAGCACTATAAATCATCTTAACAATATATTTTTACAGCATTTTGTTAACGGCCTTTTAATTGAGCTAGTCACGGCGAAGTTTGCTGGAGATTGAAATCGGTGTGGGGCAGAACAAGACGACTATATAAGAGGAAACAAGGAAGGTAAGAATTGCAGCGCCTTGAATCACCAGGGAGGCTTTTTCTCCAATCACCCCGGATTGGGTAGCAACAAAAGCAATTAGTAAGGAAAACTCACTAATTTGACCCAGCCGCAACCCTGCATCCCAGGCTAAACTATCCCTTTCGCTGAATTGTTTAAGTAAATAATGAAAAACCACGGGCTTCACTGCTAATGCTAGCCCTGCTAACAATAATGCTGGCCACATGATCGCGCCGAGAAGTGAGATATTGAATCGCGCGCCGAGTGAGAAAAAGAAAAGGATAAGAAAGAAATCTCTTAGCGGTTTCAAATTGATAGCGATGTATAAGGCAATCGGGCTTGTGGCCAGGGATACCCCGGCTATAAATGCACCTATCTCAACAGACAAGCCTAAAAAGGCGGCCATTTCGGCGACAGCCAGGCACCAGCCAATAGCTAAAAGAAAAATATATTCTTTGAATTGATCAAAACGCGCAATGAGTTTTATTAAGACGTACTGAGTGACGATATAAGCCCCAAATATTAATAGCGGCAGTGCCAATAACACACGTAGCGCAGTGGCTTGTTCAAAAGACTCTGAGTCCAGGAATACCAGAATAAAGATAGCAATGAAATCCTGTAGTAACAGAATTCCTACCATAATTTCACCCATGTGCTTTTGGTGCAGCACGGTTGTTGGCAGTAGTTTGATACCAATAATTGTGCTGGAAAAAATCATACTAAACCCGATAACCAGGCTTTCCATTTTAGAAAAAGCAAAAATTAATCCGGTGCCGTAACCAATCAGAATAAAAACCAGCGCACTTGCCATGGTCACCAGAAAAGTTTTCTTCAAGGTGACGAGCAGTTTTGCTGGCTGCATATCAAGTCCCAGCAGAAACAATAGAAATATTATTCCAAACTCTGAGATATCAGTTAACAGTGTAGGGTCGGAAATATAACCAAAACCATAAGGCCCTAAAGCAACACCCGCTACTATGTAAGCAACTAACAGAGGCTGTCGGAAAAACAGAGCCAAGGTACTTAATAGTGCCGCGCCGCTAAAAATCAGGAAGAAAGAAAAAAGCAGAGATTCCGATTCCATAGTTAACGTCTTAGTCCAAGCCTTAAATAGTAGTCACTTTGACTATAGACAGTTAAGGTCAGTGAAACAAGGGAATGAAGGGGCTTCGGAAAGAATAAGGCTGAAAGTAATAAGACGTGAAAGCAAGTTAAATTATTTCCAGATTGAGTTCTTTAAATTGCATGGGGTAGCAGTAACTGGCTTCTGCACAACCCTGGTAGTTGAGTTGTAGGGAGATATTATTACCTACTTTGCTTGAGTCAAAAGGTATACGTATTAATAGACGTTGATAATAAACTTCAACTTCGCCAAAGAACTCATCTTCAGTTTGGATGCCCATGGGGATAACAGGGTTTTCTAAGCTGTTATTATTTGTTTCTATAAAGTTCAAACTTTTACGATAGAGGTAATAGCCATCTTCAATTTCCCAAAGTAATACAAGGGTATTGGGGGCTTCGATATAGGCGCTGAGCGCAAAGGCAGAATCAGCAGGTAATACTGACTGAATGGCTGAGGTGGCCAGGCTGGAGTTATTATTGTTTAAAAGGCCACCAGCGTTAATAGTAGAAGCAGTAGAGATAGAGGTAGACGCGGAATTATCAAGCAACTGAGCTTGGAGCGTTGCAGAAGCTAATAAAAAGCTCGTGAGAAGTCCGATTTTTTTAAGTGTGGTAAACACCTGCTACACCTCACGGTTTAGTTTGAATAGGTGATTTAACTAATTAAATTAAAAGTTAAGCCTGATAGCGCTCAAAAATCAATGTAGCGTTTGTACCGCCAAAGCCAAAGCTGTTAGACATAACGGTATTTAACGTAACATCATCCAAGCGTTTTCTTGCAATCGGTACGCCCTCAAATTCTGGGTCAAGATTTTCAATATTAGCAGAGGCCGCAATAAAGTTATTTTCCATCATCAGCAAGCTGTATATAGATTCCTGCACGCCAGCCGCTCCAAGAGAATGACCAGACAGTGATTTAGTGGAGTTTATGGTCGGGATGTTAGCGCCAAAAACTTCCTTCACTGCTTTAATTTCCTGGGTATCTCCAACGGGTGTGCTGGTGCCATGCGCATTAATGTAATCAATAGTCTTGTTGCTTGTTGCCATTGCCATCTGCATGCAACGCACAGCGCCTTCTCCAGAAGGTGCAACCATGTCATAGCCATCGGATGTGGCGCCATAGCCAGTTAGCTCAGCATAGATAGTAGCGCCACGAGCAAGTGCATGCTCCAGTTCTTCAATGACCAGGGTGCCACCGCCGCCAGCAATGACAAAACCATCACGATCTACATCATAAGCTCTGGAAGCTTTATCCGGAGATTCATTGCGTTTAGTTGATAGGGCGCCCATGGCATCGAACATACAGCTAAGAGACCAGTGTTCTGACTCGCCGCCGCCAGCAAATACCATGTCTTGTTTGCCTAGTTGAATCAGCTCCATCGCATTACCGATACAGTGTGCGCTGGTTGAGCAGGCTGATGAAATGGAATAATTGACGCCTTTTATTTTGAAAGGGGTCGCTAAGCAAGCTGAAACAGTGCTGCCCATGGTTCGGGTAACACGATAAGGCCCAACTCTTCTTAAACCTTTTTCTCTAAGGATATCAACTGCCTCAATTTGATCCTGAGTGGAGGTTCCACCTGAACCCATGATAATCCCAGTGCGAATGTTCGATACCTGATCTTCAGTCAGCCCAGCGTCAGCAATGGCTCTGTCCATGGAAATATAGGCATAAGCAGCAGCAGAGCCCATAAAGCGTAGGGCTTTGCGATCAATATGCTCAGAAAAGTCTATTTCTACGGCACCAGCAACATGGCTGCGCATACCCATCTCTTCATAATCTGGACGGTAGGAAATTCCGCTTTTCCCTGTGCGGAGTGATTCAGTGACAGATTCTTTATCTAGTCCGAGGCAGGAAACGATTCCCATTCCGGTAACAACGACACGACGCATTAATCAAGCTCCCTTAAATTACGACACTTACCTTAGGATAAGGACTGTTCGGGTTTAAATAAGCCAACTTTTAACCCTGTAGTAGTATAGATGACCTGACCATCTACTGAAACTGTGCCATCCGCTATACCCATGACCAGTCTTCTCTCAATAAGACGTTTAATGTCCAGTTCATAGGTAACTTTTTTATGCTGAGGCAGAATTTCGCCAGTAAACTTCACTTCTCCACAACCTAATGCTCGTCCCTTTCCATTATTACCGCGCCAGCCCAGGAAAAATCCTACCAATTGCCACATGGCATCCAGCCCTAAACAGCCGGGCATAACGGGATCACCATCAAAATGACAGTCAAAAAACCAGAGGTCAGGGGTGATATCAAGCTCGGCTATAATATGCCCTTTGCCTTCACTACCGCCATCAGCAGAAATTTCAACAATTCTGTCCATCATCAACATATTGTCGATAGGGAGTCTGGGATTGCCTGGACCAAATAACTGACCATGGCCGCATCCCAGAAGCTCTTCTCTGGTGTAACTACTTTTTGGCGAAAATTTTGTTGTCATAAGATCCTGAGTATATAGCTTGAAACATTAGTCCCGAATACTTACCGGAAAAAAGCCGCTATTATAGAGATAAGTGCTCTGAAACGATAATGATTTCAATGATTATGTGAGTATAATGCGCTGCGTTATTTTAGATATAAATAATTTGAGATAAGCGTTTATGTTGATACCTGTCGTGTTGATAGAAGTTCAGTGTGGAACTTATCTGGGCTCAATGAGATTGAGCGCTTTAAAGATATTTATGGAAGAATTTCTTGATTGAGGAAAAGAGTGATGAGTGAATCAGTAATTAAAAAGTGTTTGTTTCCTGCCGCAGGTTATGGAACCCGCTTTTTACCAGCGACAAAATCTATGCCCAAGGAAATGTTACCAATAGTGAACAAGCCTTTAATCCAATATGGTGTGGAAGAAGCCATACAAGCAGGCATGGATAATATGGCTATTATTACAGGCAGAGGGAAACAAGCTATTGCTGATTATTTTGATACCAATTATGAACTTGAACATCAGATAGCTGGCACGGATAAAGAAAAATACCTGGTTGATATTCGAGAAACTATTAACCAGGCTGTGTTTTCTTATACTCGCCAGATTGAAATGAAAGGTCTGGGTCACGCTATTTTGACGGGTGAAACTTTGATTGGTGATCAAGCATTTGCTGTCGTGTTAGCCGATGACTTGTGCTATTCCTCTGAACAAGGTGTGTTATCACAAATGGTCGAATTGTATAAAAAATATCAATGTAGCATAGTCGCAATTGAAGAAGTTCCAGCTGAAGAGACTCATAAATACGGGGTTATTGCCGGTGAAGAAATTGAACCGGGGGTTTTGAGGATTAACGATATGGTTGAAAAACCAGCGCCTGAAGATGCCCCCAGTAATCTGGCAATTATTGGGCGCTATATTTTAACACCAGATATTTTCAATATTATTCGTCAGACTCCACCAGGTAGAAATAACGAGGTGCAAATTACTGATGCCTTACTGACTCAAGCAAAACAAGGTGGGGTTATCGCTTATAAATTTAAAGGCAGGCGTTTTGATTGTGGAAGTGTAGCTGGCTTTATGGAAGCTAATAACTTTTTTTATGAAAATGTTTATAAAGCATTGGATTAGAGCAATAGATTTTAAAAAATAGAAGAGAGAAAATAGTGCCTCAAGAAATCACCTGTTTTAAAGCTTACGATGTCCGTGGTCGTATTCCTGATCAGCTTAATGAAGAAATTGCTTATCGAATTGGCAGAGCTTATGCGGATTTTTTAAATCCGAAAAAAGTTGTTGTGGGTTATGACATTCGTTTAAGTAGTCAGCAAATCTGTCAGTCTCTAATAAATGGCCTAACTGATGCCGGGGTTAGTGTCAGTAATATCGGACAATGTGGGACCGAAGAAATATATTTTGCAACCAGCCATCTCGATATGGATGGAGGTATTGTTGTTACGGCTAGTCATAATCCGAAAGATTACAACGGCATGAAATTTGTACGTGAAGATTCCAAGCCGATTAGCAGTGATACTGGGTTAAAGGAAATTAAAGCCTTAGCTGAAAAAAATGCATTTATTTCTCCTGAAAATAAGGGAGAAGAGACTGAAGCTGATGTCAAACAAGCTTATATTGAACATCTGCTTTCTTATATCGATGTATCTCAGTTCAAGCCACTAAAAGTTGTTTGTAATGCGGGAAATGGTGGGGCGGGTTCAGTCATCGATATGCTTGAAAAGCATTTGCCTAYCGAGTTTATAAAAATTCACCACAGTGCTGATGGCAACTTTCCTAACGGAGTGCCTAATCCTCTGCTTGAAGAAAATCGCCAGCCTACTATTGATGCAATTCTTGAGCACAAAGCCGACTYAGGCATTGCCTGGGATGGGGATTTTGATCGATGTTTCTTTTTCGATGAAAAAGGCACATYTATTGAGGGTTATTACATCGTTGGCTTACTGGCTGAAATGTTTTTGAAGAAAAAGCAGGGTGAAAAAATAATTCATGATCCACGCCTAAGCTGGAATACTGTGGAAATAGTTGAGCAGTTTGGTGGCGAAGCCGTCATGTGCAAAAGTGGGCATGCTTTTATTAAAGAAAAAATGCGCCAGGTAGATGCTGCTTATGGGGGAGAAATGAGCGCTCACCATTATTTTAGAGATTTCTTTTATTGTGATAGCGGGATGATTCCCTGGTTACTCGTCGCTGAAATACTTTCAGTTTCGGGCCAGAACTTTTCAAGTTTGGTTGAAACAAGAATGCAGGCTTTCCCGGCTAGTGGCGAAATTAACCGTGAAGTTAAGGATGCAAAAAAAGTCATAGAAAAAGTACAAAATGTGTATGCGGACACTGCGCTAGAAATTGATTTTACAGATGGTCTCAGTATGGATATGGGGGCTTGGCGTTTTAACTTGCGTATGTCGAATACTGAGCCGGTAATTCGGCTTAATGTTGAATCAAGAGCCGACCAGGCTTTGATGCAAGCTAAAACAAAAGAGATACTTCAACTATTATTATAGCGACTAACTAGAACTATTCAGTAATGTGGCAGAATCTTTCATAAGGAAAATCTGAGTCAAGATCTTTAAATTCCTGAATAAAGTGCTCATCGATTCTAATCTGCTGTGCTCTGGAGATTAACTCTGAAGAATTTCCGGTTTCACCTTTTCTTATCATTTTAAAATCAGTGCCCCATGGCAACGTGCCGCCACCCATTGGGTTGAATTTATGATTAATCCCTTTCATATATTGGAGAGAACTTTTCTCTAGCACTTTATGTAACTCTTCTTTTGTTAAATTAATACCGAGGGTTTCAGCCACTCGGCGTATCCCTGTTTCAGGATCGTGTTTTAATTCCGTATATGAAGTAATCAAGACATTAGGTTCATTTCTTAATGCCCAATAACTGGCCGTATGTTCCGCCCAGGTATTGCCGAAATTCATTGGCCATTGTTTAGTGAGGAACATGTCCAACCAGACATCCACACTTGGCATTAGCGGGCCAGCCAGGCTGCCTACAAAGGGGTAACTGGATACGAATACTTCTTTTGGATCCCGTACTACTACCAGATATTTTGCCTGGTCATTGAAGGGGGTGTAGTGCGCTGATAAATGCGTCTTAATGACCCGCATGCCTGTTGGGCTAAGTTGTTTAAGATGGCGACTATGTAAAGGAGTCATGGCTTTCTGAGCTCTTTTATTTGGTGTGTCAGGCCAGCTAACAGCATCATGAATGTTCTCGAATTCTCCATCACCGCGCCAGGCTATTTGATGTGAAATCTGCATCATCCAGTTGGTGCCACTCTTCGAAAAAGTGCTGACAAAAATATCGCCGGTATCTGGCTTGTAACCTTTGAAAACCTTTATAAGCTTTTTTGGGTTCCCCCCCTTTTTGCCAATAAAATTCATTAATACCCCTGGTTTGCCAATACGTTTAAAAAACCAATTTAATGGCACCAAAAGTAAATAGTAGGGTATTGCTGCTAACCAGAGTAAAAACTTGGGAGTCTGTCTTTTAATGGCAGGAATGCTTTGAGTGCTCATGTGGTTGCTCGACATGTTATTTTACTGAGGGCATTAAATTATAAACTGTAAACGATTCTGGTTTCTTGAGTTCTATGAGTAAAGAAACACGTCAGAATGTTGAGAAATGCAATGGGCATGTAAATTTTATTTAAAAAAAAGGCCATTAAAAAATGGCCTTTTTTTATTTTCTTTTAATTAATCAGGTAGTGCAAATACAAACAGATTATTTGCATCTGTAGCTCCGGCATATAAGGACATGCCAGTGCTTACTGCCAGATATTGTTTGCCATTAACTATAAATGTAGTTGGGTAGCCACTGAGTGTTGAACCTAGGTTGATTTCCCATAAAAGTTCTCCAGTGTTTTGGTCAAGCGCCTTCATGCGGCCATTATTGTCACCACCAAAAATCAGACCGCCGGAAGTTGAAAGCAGTGTCATCATGGTTGCTTCTTGCTCATAAGCCCATAAGATTTCACCTGTCTCAACAGAAATTGCTGTAACCGAGTTTGGAGCAGCTTCCTGTCCAGGCGGTAGCTCTTCGGCTCGGCCAAAAATTCCGTAAAGATTATCCAGTGTTGGTTCAGTCAAAGTTGCCGTAACTGTTTGGCACATACGTGCAAGCGGGAAGTACATGACGTTATTGTCTGGGCTATAAGTGCCTGATGGCCAGCCTCGACTTAGTCCGCCACAGGCAAATACTGATTGTCCTACTTCAGTGAAAAGAACATCTGGATTAATAGACACTGCACCAGTTCTACCGTCAATATCTGAAACCAAATTTTGGTAGGTTGCTGCAGTGGCCCAAAGGAATTCACCAGTTTCTCTGTCCAGAGTGAATACCAATCCTGGTTTGCCAGGGATACCCGTGAGAACTTTGCGTACTTCACCGGGCACTATGTCAGGATTAATCCAGCTAACACTATCAGGGTTTGGAGCAACCACAGTATCTACTAACAGTCTTTCGAAAGGAAAGTCATAATCCCAATGGTCAACTAAATGTTGGTAATACCACACGATCTCACCAGTGTCGGCATTTAAAGCCAAAGTGGAATTATGATAAAGATAGTCGTAGTCATTGCCTTCCATGGTGTATTTTGGTGCTGGTGAGGTCACAGAAGTACCGAAATAAACCAGATTTAATTCAGGGTCATAGGAAGGCACTAGCCAGGTTCCAACATGCCAACGTTCGCTATCGAGCATATCTCCCCAACTATCACCATTAGCTTCGCCCATTCGTGCAATGGTACTAGTGCGCCAGATTTCCCGACCGGTTTTAGCATCGTGGGCTGTCATAACGCAGGCTTCTGGGCTGCCTTCAGGCTCACAGCCGCGACCTGAAATAGCCATGCCATTAGCAATAATGGGGCCAGAAGTTTGCTGGGCGCCTTGGCGATAGTCCAGTATCTGGGTTTCCCAAACTAACTCGCCAGTACGAGCGTTGAGGGCATAAATATAATCATCAGCACTGGTATCAATGATCAGGTCATCATAAATAGCCAGGTTGCGGTTAATGTCTGGTACTGGAAAATATTGTCTCAGATCAGCTTCATCGGGTAGGCGACGTCTGTGTTCCCAAATAAGGTCTCCAGATTCAATGTCGATAGCTTGAGTTACATCCATCGGGTTCG
This sequence comes from SAR86 cluster bacterium, assembly GCA_002746215.1. Classification (GTDB taxonomy): domain Bacteria; phylum Pseudomonadota; class Gammaproteobacteria; order Pseudomonadales; family Pseudohongiellaceae; genus UBA5109. The sequence continues at coordinate 34,849 of NVWI01000004.1, read as the reverse complement.
GGAAAAACATGATGCCATCATGAACCAAAGCTGTTCCTTCCTGGATGCCGTCACCCAACCCTCTGGTCCAGACCATGCGCAGTTCATCAACATTATCGGTATTGATTTGATCAAGTGGACTGTGTCCCCATGAATTGAGTGTGCGACGCCACATTAACCAGTCTGCGGGATCAGGGTCTTGCAACATGGCATCGGTAACTGGAGTAAAGTTCTCAAGTGCCTGATTGATAGCAGTGTCGCCAGTCGGAGAAAATTCATCTGCTGCAGAAGCAGAATTCACTAAAAGAGGACTTAGCATCACAGTGCCAATAATTAATTTAAGCTGTGTTTTTAATAAACTTTTCTTGTTTTTACTCAATTGCTGGAACATCGTTCTCTCCTCACTTGTACCTTAACTTGGAATTTGGATTCCCCCAAAACTTCGGGTGAATTGTCGTGCTGTTTTGGATATAAGCCGATTCGGACGGAAGATAATAGCTTCTGCAACCGCAGATATCAAAAATATATTGAGCTGACATGAATTAAAGTGCTTAGCTATAAAAAAAGGCCACATAGTGGCCTTTTTTCATTGTCGATCCAGAAAGCTTTAATCGGGAAGGGCAAAGACAAATAAATTGTTAACACCATTAAAGCCGCCATATAGGGACGGGCCTGTGCTCACTGAAATGTACTGTTTACCATCAACCATAAAAGTTGTTGGGTAACCACTAATGGCTGAGCCCAGATTAATCTCCCATACGACTTCACCGGTTAACTTACTGATTGCTTTCATGCGTCCATTGTTGTCACCACCAAAGATCAAGTCTCCGCCGGTAGACATGAGTGACATCATCAATGCATCCTGCTCGTATTCCCATAGTATTTCACCAGTCTCAACCGAGATGGCGGTAACGCTATTGGGGGGAGTAGGTAGGCCATCGGGTCGTTCCGCTGGACGTGAAAATCGACCATAAAGATTTTCCAGGTCGGGCTCGGTTAAGGTTGAAGTGACATTCTCACAAGTATGTTGCAAGGGGTAGAACATCACGTTTCTATCAGGATCATAGGTGCCAGATGGCCAGCCGCGGCTAATACCACCACAGGTGAGGACTGTCTGGCCAACCTCAGTGAAAAGTACATCTGGGTTAAGCGTTACTTTTCCTGTGGTCAGATCAATGTCATCTATCAGGTTCTGATACACAGCAGCAGAGGCCCAAAGGAACTCACCAGTTTCTCGGTCTAGCGTGAATACCAAACCTGGCTTGCCAGGAATTCCGGTTAATACTTTACGTACTTCTCCTGGCTCTATGTTGGGATTGATCCATTCGACTGAATCAGGATCAGGTGCAACAACCGTATCGACTAACAGTCTTTCGAAAGGGAAATCGTAATCCCAATGGTCTACTAAATGCTGGTAATACCAAACAATTTCACCGGTATCGGCATCTAGAGCTAAAGTAGAATTATGATAGAGATAATCATATTCATTACCTTCCAGTATGTATTTTGGTGCTGGTGAGGTAACAGAGGTGCCGAAGTAAACCAAATTCAGTTCGGGGTCATAGGAGGGTACCATCCAGGTGCCAACATGCCAGCGTTCGCTGTCTAACATATCGCCCCAGCTATCACCGCCAGGCTCCCCTTGTCTTGCAATAGTGCCAGTGCGCCATATTTCACGACCAGTTACGGCATCATGAGCCGTCATAACACAGGCATCTGGGCCGCTTTTGGGTTCACAGCCTCGGCCTGAAATAGCCATGCCGTTGGCAATAATAGGTCCAGAAGTTTGCTGTGCTCCACGACGGTAATCCAGAATTTGGGTCTGCCAAACCAGTTCGCCGGTACGAGCATTGAGGGCAAATATATAATTATCAACACTGGTATCGATAATAAGGTCACCATATATTGCCAAATTACGATTCATGTCGGGTGTTGGGAAATAATCTCTTATGTCATCTGGTACACGACGACTATATTCCCAGATCATATCGCCGGTTCTGATATCGATAGCTTGAATGACATCTAAAGGGCTGGGGAAAAACATAATGCCATCATGCACTAAAGCAGTTCCTTCCTGGATGCCATCCTTCAGGCCTCTGGTCCATGCTATGCGAAGTTCATTGACGTTTTCTGTATTGATTTGATCTAGAGGGCTGTGTCCCCATGTGTTTAATGTGCGTCGCCACATTAACCAGTCTGCAGGATCAGGGTTTTGTAGCATTTCGTCGGTCACAGGGGTGAAATTCTCAATAGTAATACCGCTGTCGTTAGCAGTTTGCTCAGGTGCAAACCCATCTGCCGCCATTGCCGACTCAAGCAATAGTGAGCTAAAAAGGGCCGCACTGAGTAAAATCAGTTTGGACTTTAGAATTCGTTGCTTATAATTTTGTGTGCGTTTGAGCATGGTATTCCCTCTATCTATCTATTTCTATTATCTATTTATTACTTTTATGCTTTCGGCTATTTTCTAAATAGCATTATTATTTAAAAACGTATTGATTTGGACAGGTGATAATAGCGTCTGAGCTCTTTCAGAGCAAAATATATATGAAAGGATGGAAATGGTGGCGTTTTAATTTGAAAATGATTACTTATTTAACGGTAGTTAGTTTGTAGTTCACGGGTTTTATTTTCCTACTATCCCTACTAAATAAAGCTTGTTTCCAGAGCAGAGCTTTTCTTTGCTAAGCTGCTATTTTATTTGTTGAATATAATGTTTTAGAGGAGAAAAACATGAAATCAGTAAGCGGTATTTTGCTTTGCGCATTAGTTTCTTTATTTTGTAGCAATAGTTTGTTGGCGCAATCTGTTTCTACCCCCCCCCNTGAATCTGTGCATTACACCAACGAACTTCATATCGACCCTGCCAGAGTTGATGAGTTTTACACTTTTATCCAAGAAGCAGCAAAAGATACCAGAGCTTTCGATGGCTGCCAGTATTTTGCGATTTTAGTAGATAATATAGACCCTGGAAGAGTGGTTTTCTATGAGATATGGGATTCAATGGAGCATCATCAGGCCTATAGAGCTTGGCGTAATGAAATGGGGTTTGGTGAGCTGATAGGGCCCTACTTAATGGGGGCAACGGAGTCGCATTACTATAGTAAACTTGATGACTGAGTGAGGGGCAAGAAGGAGAGATCGGGAGATCTCTGGTTGTCGCCTCAGGGTGTTAATGGATTACCAATGGCTCTAATGATTTTTCTAAAGCCTGTTGCCAACCCGTCGGATTATTATAGAGCGACTGGTGGTTCAACATTTTCATCTGACCATCCTGCTCAAGTACAAAAGTGGGGAAGCCTTGCCCTCCAACACGCTGTAATAAAGCACGGCTGGCGTTGATATGTTGAGCGACCTGTTCAGTGCTCAAATTATCATAGGCTTGTTGAAAAGCATCGGCAGCAATACCGCATTCAGCAGCAATTTGTTGCAGGGTTGCTGCATCAGCAATTCGGCGACCATCCATAAAATGGGCATGAATAATAGCCTGGTAATAAGCCAGAGAATCACCTCCAGCCGAGCCTGCTGCCAAAATAGCGTGTATTGGCGGTGTTGAATCCAGTACAACGTCATCAGAATTGAGTAAGTCGCTTAATGCGGGGCCGGGTGTCTGTCCGGTAAGCTGAGTAATACGTTCATGATGAGTCATGATAAATTGAATCATGGCATCATCAACCACCGGGTTATTAGGCGCAGAAAATAATCCGCCAAAATGTAATTGAATGTCCAAACCCTGTACTTTTTTACTAGCTTTAAGTAGAGGGGCAGCGCCAAAACACCAGCCGCAAAGAGGGTCAGTAATTAAGTGTAGGGTTGGGTTCATCGTTTTCTTTCTCAATTTCATTTAGCTTATTAATTCTGAGGATTCTAACAGTCTACTTGTTACCAGGCCATCTTCATCAAAAAATTGGTAGTGGATCATAAGCCTATTGCCGGAGTAAGTCGTCGTTCGCTTGCTAAAATTATCCTCACCGGCGACATGACTCCAGTGTAGCTATACCCGCGTGAATTTTAAATTGAGTGGCTGGCAAAAAAATGCCAAAGATGGACTGTTGGGTTCAAGGCATAATATGAGAAGATATGAAAAGAGGTTTTTACTTTTTTAATTGAACCCCTCTTTAAATACTTACTATTGAAAGGAAAGTGCAAAATGATAAACGGTAATAAAAAACTAAGTCTGCGTAATTTCGCGGCTGTTGTGTTCACCATAGTGGCACTGATAACGGGTGCCTCAGCTTCTGCTCAGACTGCGGAAACGAGCCTTGAATCAGAATTTCTGATGAACATGGTTTTACAGTTAGGGGGTGAGCAAGTTGATGCGGGCCATACCAACATTGCGCCACTGGGTGGTGGAACTTTTTCTGGCCCAGGATTTAGGGGGACTGTCCTTCCTGGTGGGGCGGATTGGATGACGCAGGTATCTGGCCACAGCAGCCTGGATGTACGTATTACGCTAATGACTGATGATGGAGAGTACATCTATTTAACGTATACAGGGATTATGTATCAGAGTGACGCAGGTGTGTATTGGAAAATTACGCCGAACTTTCAGACAGCATCAGAGAAATATGACTGGTTAAATCATATTGTTACAGTAGGGCAGGGTTATCTGGAAGGAGGAGATTTTGCGAATGGGATTTTTTACGATATTTTCCGAATTCTTTAATAATTTATAAACTTGCATTATTAATGCCCTGGTCTTTTATCAAGCCCAGGGTTTTTTTTGAGTTAATGGAACTAGCCTGTGTTGAGTATTTTGGCTAAATACTGCCCGGTATAGGATTGTTTGACCTTGGCAACCTGTTCCGGTGTGCCAGTGGCAATGATCTGACCACCACCATCACCACCCTCCGGGCCGAGATCGACTACCCAGTCGGCGGTTTTAATGACATCCAGGTTATGTTCAATGACGACAATAGTATTACCATCATCGCGTAACCTATGTAAAACATTCAATAACTGTTGGATATCGTAAAAATGTAAACCGGTGGTTGGCTCGTCCAGAATATAAAGGGTTTGACCGGTATCGCGTTTGGATAATTCTTTGGCCAGTTTGACGCGTTGCGCTTCACCACCTGACAAAGTAGTTGCCGCTTGCCCCAGTTTCACATAAGACAAACCAACCTCAATTAACGTTTGTAGCTTTCTGGCAATAACCGGCACCGGGTCAAAAAACTCACGTGCATCTTCAATCGTCATATCCAGTACTTCAAAGATGTTTTTGCCTTTGTATTTTACTTCCAGCGTTTCTCGGTTATAGCGTTTGCTATTACACACATCACAAGCAACATAGACGTCAGGCAAGAAATGCATTTCAACTTTGACTAAGCCATCACCCTGACAGGCTTCACAGCGCCCACCTTTAACATTAAAGGAAAAGCGTCCGGGTTTATAACCACGCGCGCGAGATTCCTGGGTTGCAGCAAAAAGCTCACGCACTGGCGTGAAAATTCCAGTGTAGGTTGCCGGGTTGCTGCGCGGCGTTCGTCCTATAGGGCTTTGGTTGATATCGACGACTTTGTCTAAGAGATCAAGGCCAAGCAGGTCTTTATACTTGGCCGCATTGAGGGTGGTTGCACCATTTAAAGCCGTTGCTGCCAAGGGATAAAGCGTGTTGTTGATTAAGGTGGATTTACCTGAACCAGACACGCCAGTAATGCAGGTCATCAAACCTAATGGTATTTCCAGATTTATCGATTTTAGATTGTTACCGGATGCGCCTGATAATACTAACTGCTTATCCGGATTGGGTTTAACGCGCTGAGAGGGTGTGTCTATTTTTTTCTTACCCGACAGGTATTGGCCGGTCAAAGACCTTGCAGCTTTTTGTATGTCCAGGCAAGTGCCCTGAGCAACAATTTCCCCGCCATGCACACCAGCACCAGGGCCAATATCTATAACATGATCGGCGCTACGAATCGCTTCTTCATCATGTTCAACAACGATAACGGTATTGCCGATATCCCGCAGATGACGCAAGGTGTTTAATAAACGGTCATTGTCACGCTGGTGTAAACCAATGGAAGGTTCATCCAAAATGTACATAACGCCGACCAGGCCAGCACCAATCTGGCTGGCCAAACGAATTCGCTGAGCTTCTCCACCCGATAAGGTTTCAGCACTGCGGCTTAAGGTCAGATAATTCAGGCCAACATCGACCAGGAACTTCAGACGATCCTGAATTTCTTTGAGGATTTTTTCTGCAATCTGGGCTTTTTTTCCTTTTAGATTGAGCTTCTCAAAATAGTCTGCTGAGGCACCTATAGTCATGGCGGTGATAGCGGGTAAATTCTTTCGGTTTATTAATACATGGCGAGCATCACGACGCAGGCGGGTTCCCTTACAGTCAGGGCAAGATTGTGAATTGAGATACTTGGCCAGCTCTTCGCGTACCATTTGCGATTCAGTTTCACGATAGCGACGTTCCATGTTGGGCAAAATGCCTTCAAAGGGTTTGCGGTTGATATAGGTCTTGCCTTTTTCATTGATGAAAGTGAATTCTATTTCTGTTGTTCCGCTGCCGAATAAAATCAGGTCCTGATGTTTTTTATCAAGTTCCTTGTAGGGAATATCAACAGCAAATCCATAATGTTCTGCCAGAGATTTGAGTAATTGGAAATAATAAATATTGCGACGGTCCCAGCCTCTTACCGCGCCTTCTGCCAGAGAATGTGCGTCATCAATTATTATTTTATTTTGATCAAAATATTGCTTCACGCCCAGCCCGTCACAGGCATTACAGGCACCAGCAGGATTGTTGAATGAGAAGAATCTGGGTTCCAATTCGGTAATGCTGTGGCCGCACTGCGGGCAGGCAAAGAGTGATGAGAAGATCATGTCATCACCGGTGTCTTCATCCATGTAAGAAGTAAGAGCGAGTCCACCAGTAATCTGCAAGGCAGTTTCAAAGGACTCAGCCAAGCGTTGCATCATGTCTGGTCGTACTTTGAAGCGATCAACAACCACTTCAATTGTATGCTTTTTGTTTTTTTCCAGATCGGGTGGGTAATCCAGCTCAGTAACAATACCGTCTACTCTGGCTCGAATAAAACCACCTGCTTTTAGCTCATGAAAAATGTGGACATGCTCACCTTTACGTTCGCGCACGACAGGCGCTAATAGCATCATGGGTGTACCTTCTGGTAATGCCAAAACCTGGTCTACCATTTGGCTGACTGTTTGAGCTTGCAGTTTCAGGTCGTGATCAGGGCAGTAGGGATCTCCAGCGCGGGCAAAAAGCAGGCGAAGATAATCGTAAATTTCTGTAATGGTACCTACAGTTGAACGTGGATTGTGTGACGTGGATTTCTGCTCGATAGATATGGCTGGAGAAAGACCTGAAATCTGATCCACATCCGGCTTATCCATCATGGATAAAAATTGGCGTGCGTAAGTAGAAAGAGACTCTACATAGCGGCGTTGCCCCTCGGCATAAAGGGTATCAAACGCTAGAGATGATTTGCCGGAACCTGACAGACCTGTAATGACAACAAGTTTGTTTCTGGGGATAGTTATATCGATATTTTTCAGGTTGTGAGTGCGGGCTCCCCTGACTACGATTTCGTCCATTTTTTCACTGCTTCTTGTTTGAAAGGCTAAACCGACCATTATACCTAGTCAGTTACTAGAAAGAAGAATCTAATCGAATTTTTTCTCAAGCATGCTAGACTTAGCTTATCCAAAGAGAGGAGATTTATTGTGGCAAGTCGAGGAATTAATAAAGTAATTTTAGTCGGAAATGTCGGGCAGGATCCAGAGACGCGCTATATGCCAAATGGCAATGCTGTGACGAATATTTCTATAGCGACCAGTGAAACCTGGAAGGATAAAAATACCGGTGAACAACAGGAACGCACGGAATGGCATCGGGTAACCTTTTATCAAAGATTGGCAGAGATTGTGGCTGAGTATGTTAAAAAAGGTTCTAAACTCTACGTTGAAGGGCGTCTTCAAACTCGCTCCTGGGAACAGGATGGGGTGAAAAAATATGCTACGGACATCATTGCCAATGAAATGCAAATGCTAGATAGCCGTGGTGGGATGGGTGCTAATACTGGTGGTAATGCTGGCGATAATAGCGGTGGTAATTATTCTTCCGCTCAAGCAGCGCCACCGCCAAGAAATGAAACACCTACACAGCAAGCGCCAGCAGATATGGATAGTTTCGATGATGATATTCCGTTTTAGTAATTGCTTGTAGAAAGTAAAGCCAAACTTTTGATATCGTGAAACTATTCGTTTTTGGATCAAACAGCCCGCTGGGGAAAAGTTTCACGCAGTTACTCAAAAAGGAATCTGTAGAGTTTGTTGCTGTCAGTGATGACGCACCGAGCATATATGAGGCTGGCAGGCTTGCAACATTAATAAATGAGGCTCAGCCTGGTCAGCTACTTAACCTCAGTCTGAATCCTGGAATTTTTCAGTCTGAAACAGGCATCAGTAAAGAGCGGCTTGATCAGTTAACTCAAGCTTTTTCAACCTTACTGAAATCAGCCAAAACGCAAAAAATACCGCTTATTCATCATTCTTCAGTGGCGGTTTTCGATGGTTCTAATCCTAAGCCTTATCTGGAAACGGATAGTTGCTCGCCAAATAACCCTTTAGGTAAATTAGCGCTGAATCTGGAAAAGAAAGCTGCTAAATATGAAAAACATATCATTTTACGAACAGAAGGGCTTTTTGATAGTGATACGGCTTTTTTTGACTATTGTGTAGCGCAATGCAAGCAACATCAGGGCAAGTTAAATCTACTGGATCAACGTTGCAGCCCAACTTCAGTAATCGATGTAGCCAGAGTTTTACTTGCTATCAATAGGCAGTTGGAATGCAATGCTAACCCTTGGGGTGTGCACCAATATTGCGCCTTGCAAGCAACGTATCGACACACCTTTGTAGAGGATTTCTTAACAGAAATAGCCGGGTTCGACAAAACGCTTGCAGCAGTTTTAAAAAACCTCGAAATATCTACTCAAGAAACGAGCAAGGCTCAATTGAAAAACTCAGTGCTAGATTGCCAAAAAATTATGGCTAGCTTTGGTATTAAGCAACGTTCACGTGGGGCGGCTTTAAAAGAGCTACTTGCCGAAAAATATGGCTAGTTCAGGGTGTTGGAATAAATGAAAAAGCATGCTCTAACAGCTGTTGATGATGCATTGGAATGCATATTACGAGGCGTGTCGGGTGGTTCAACTGGAATTGAAGTAGTTGCCATGAGTGAGGCGTCGGGAAGAATTATTGCCGACACTATCAACGCCGAGATTAACGTGCCTGGATACGATAACAGTGCAATGGATGGATTTGCTGTAAATACTGATTTTATTAAGAAACCAGGAAGCACTCTACCCATTACCCTCCCTATTTCCCAAGTTATTCCCGCAGGTCTTACGGGTGCGAAACTAGAGTCAGATACAGCTGCAAGAATATTTACTGGAGCGCCTATCCCTTTGGGTGCTAATGCCGTTATTTTGCAAGAAGATACCGAGTATGACGATCAACAGGTGAAAGTTAAGCAGGTACCTAAAGCTGGGCAAAATATTCGTTTGTGTGGTCATGATATTAAACAGGGTGATGTGATTCTTGAGCAGGGCCATAAATTACTGCCACAAGATATTGGCTTGCTAGCGTCGCTAGGTCTAGCGAAGGTAAAAGTTTATAAGCCTTTAAAAATAGCTATTTTAAATACCGGTGATGAGCTGGTAGCGCCTGGCGAGAATTTAAAGGCGGGTCAAATTTATGAAAGTAACAGCTTTACACTTGATGCCTTACTAAAAAAGATGGGTATGCAAACTCAAAAATTGGGAATTGTTAAAGACGACTTGCAATCAACTCAACAAGCGCTGTTACGTGCCACTGAGGATGCGGATTGCATCATGAGCAGCGGCGGGGTATCAGTTGGCGATGCAGATTATATAAAAACTGCTGTAGAGAATTTGGGCAAGCTCTCATTGTGGAAACTGGCAATAAAGCCAGGTAAGCCATTCTCCTTTGGGCAAGTAGGGGAAACTCCTTTTTTTGGACTGCCCGGTAATCCTGTCGCCGTTTTTGTCACCTTTCTTATGTTGGTAAAGCCTTATTTGTTAAAAATGCAGGGTGCTCAAAATATTCACTCAGAAAAGTATCTCTTACCTGCGGGGTTTGAGGTTGCCGAAGTAGGCAGCAGACAAGAATACTTACGCGTATGTTTACAAGGGAATCAACAAGGTAAACAGGAGCTGATACCTTTTCTTAATCAGGGGTCTAGCGTGATGACGTCAACATCGTGGGCTGATGGTCTGGCTATAATTCCAATTAATACCAGGATAGAGAGAGGCGATCTACTTGAATTCTTGCCTTATACGGGTTTGCTGTAAATTCAAACAATACAGTATGATGCCCCTAAGATGGTGATTAAAGTGACAAGATATTTACTGTTGATGGGCATTTTGTTCGTGCAGGCTTGTACGACTACAGATCTTAGGCAGCCCCAGCAAGGTGGAAATACTACTCCTGCTAATCCGGAAGTAGATAATGTAGAGCCTGTAATCACTGGGCGGGTGTCCGACCCTTTTCTTCGCGCACGTATTCTGGCAGATATGCTGTTTGAAGCCAGTATGGCTTTTGATGATAATCGTTTGCTGCTTCCGCCTGGTAATAATGCGTATGACCGCTATATGGAAGTATTAAGTTTTGAGCCTGATAACCAGGTTGCACTGCAGGGAATACAGGATATTGTTGATCGCTATGTGGCTATGGCAAATCAGGCTATACAAATAGGACAGTTTGATAATGCCGAGGCATACCTGAATAGGGCCGCCAGTATTAATCCAGGGCAATCAAATATAATTGAAGCAAGGCGAGTACTAAACTTAGAACAGGGTGTTGGTAGAGAGTATTTTACTCTGGACCCTCAAGAACTGACGACACAAAGTTTGGCAATGATGTCTCAACTGGGTTCCATTGGTGAGTTTGTCAGGGATTATGACGCGACATTTTTAATTACAGCACGCAGTGATGCGGAAGCTCGCTGGATATATCAAATAATGCGAGAAGCAGTGGGCGGTTATCGCTTACGCGGGAATGTAACTTTAGGCCCTCAGCCTACAGTTCAGGTGAATATTCCACAAACCTGAATAAAATTTGGAATGTACCTTGGAATATAACAATGAAAAAAATTAAAGTAATCTTGTTCATTATTTGTTTCTTACCTTTGGTTGGCATTGCTCAGACTAATGTTCGTATCGATGATGCGTATAGTAGAGAAATGCCATCTTCAGCTTCAAACATGGCTGTTTATTTGACTATTCGCAATGTTGGTAGTCACGGTGTTAGCCTGGAAAGCATTAGTACTGACGCTGCAGAGTCAGCAATGATTCATCGCAGCACAATGGACAATGGCATGATGGTAATGGAGCATCTTGCCGAGTTATATATCCCTTCTAGAGGAAATGTAAGACTAGAGCCTGGTGGCTTACATATTATGCTGGGAGGATTAAAGCGGCCATTAAGAGCTGGAGATTTAGTCAGAATGAATCTGAGTTTTAGTAATGGCGTAGTACTAAGAGTAGATGTTCCGATACTGGAAAACTAAAGAACCCCTGTAAATTAAGAGTTGAGCCACAAGTTTTAAGCTGGTTTCTATTTTCTCATGACCCCTAAAAATAATACTATAGTCGTTAATGTTAAATCTGGTTCCGGCCAGGTTAAAAAAATTATTTCAGGCAACTTGGAGATAGGTAATTCACTACAAAATAAATGTGAAGAAGTTCTCCGTCAGTATGGAAAAGGGAAGAAATTTTATGCTAGGAAACAGGTGGAATTTTTATTAGAAAAATATCCTGACTCTATAATAGTAAAGCATCTGAATGTTTTGATTCTTTATAGGGATAAAAAATATGCGGTAGCTTATAAGCATGTTAAACAAGTGCTTAAGCGCGTCCCTAAACATGTTGGCTTAATCAATATGCAAGGCTTAATGCAGAGGCAACTGAAACTGTTTGATGCCGCTATTGCATCCTATTTGTTAGCAATAAAATTAAATCCAAAGTTTGCAGATCCATACAATAATTTGGCTATTATTTATCGTTATTTTGGGAAAAAAGACCTGGCAATTCATAATTTTCGAAAAGCTATCGCGTTAAATGAAAATTATTGTGCGGCCTTTTACAATTTGAGTTGTATAAAAGGTTATAAAGCTTCGAAGGATGAAATAAATATCGTTGTTGGTTTATTGAAAAAACTTAAAATTACGAGTGATGTTGTTCGGTGTCACTTTACACTTTATAACGCATATTTAAGTTATGGCCGGAAGGAAAAAGCTTTTAGGCATCTTGAAGCAGGCAACACTATGCTTGCTCAACGTTTTGCTAAAAGAAAGCCGCTTAAAGTGTATGTGGAAGAGTTGAAAGAAAATTTTGATACCAGCTTTTACAAAAATAGAATTCATTTGGAACCGTTTTATAAAGTCCCTTATTTTATAGTAGGTATGCCGCGTTCCGGTAGTTCACTTTTAGAACAGATACTCTCATCTCATTCCGAAATATATGGGCTTGGGGAGTCGAAGTCTATGACTGACACTCTTCTAAGTTTAGATAGTCATGTTGAATCAAATATTTCACTATTTACAAGCGCTTTTGACAAGTTAAATAGCAGTGACCTCAATAAAATAGTAGAAAATTATAGAAACAAAATTCAAGGAGAGGTCGGGGGCTTAAGCATTTATACTGATAAAATGCTAAAAAACTTTAAATTTATTGGTTTTATTAAGATGCTTTTGCCTAATGCGAAATTTATTCATATTAAAAGGCATGCTCTAGATAATTGTTTGTCTTGTTATGAGAAAAAATTCACCCAGGGGCATGAATATACTTATGACCTTAAAATGTTAGGTGGTTATTACTCAGCTTATATAGAATTAATGGAGTATTGGAAGAGTATTTTTCCTGAAGATATTTATGAAGTTAACTATGAAGAGTTGATACACGATAGTGAAAAGGTTATTACTCAATGCTTGGGTTTTATGAATCTTGAATTAGAAAAAAGCTGCCTGGAGTTTTATAAAAGTAAACGCTTAGTATTTACTGCGAGTACAGATCAAGTGAGAGATAAAATTAACACTCGATCTATTGGGAAATGGGAGAAGTTTGAAACACAGCTTCAACCATTGATCCAAGAGCTCAATGCAAATAATATTGCATTGGACTAGGTAGGCTCTGAATTTTTTAATGTATTTCAGTAGGAAGATAGTCGTCGTAACTTAGTTTCCAATTGGCACGGTTGATTCCTTGAAACAGTAAATTATGTAACATAAATAGTATTTTTTTGTCCAACTTAAGATTCATGCCTTTGCCTTTTTCAGGTAGAAGTTGCAAGTGCAGATTGTTGTCTTTATCACTGGCGATTTTTAACTGGTAAGCAATAAATCCATTTTCACCAAAAGGATAATCTGGTGCCTGCGGCTCCTGATATTTTTTTTCAAGAGCACCTTGCTGGATGCTTTTCTGGGTCTCATTACTTACGGCTATGGTTTCAGCACCGCCAAATTTTTGCATATTCTCAGTCAGAAGCTTCATCAAAAGGTTTGTATACCGGCGTGTGAACCAGATTCTGAATTCAGTGTTGCTTCCTGCCCTAACACGAAATAAGAGCCTATCTTCCTTGGGAATGTAAGTGATGTTGAGCTGTTGCAGATTGTCGGACATTGTTAAGTTTTTTTTCTCTTTATTTTTTGTGTAAGACCATTCTCATAGTCATCAATATAGTCAGCCAAACCTTGCTTGAGTTTGTCAATATAGGGCGCGTAATTCTGCCAGCGACCTAAAGATCTTTTGTATATGGGTTGCCGTACTTGCCAGACACTGGCTGTTTTTACGGTGCGTTTATTTCGATAAAAGTGTAAGCAGTTTTCTTCCCAGTTTAAGCCGCAAAACGTGACCAGTTGGCGGCTGGTCAATTCCGCCTGGGTAATCAAATTCTCATATTTTAAGGCTAACACACTGAGGGGTAAAACCTGCTCCCAGTGAGCCACCATTTCACGATAGAGTCGATAGTAAAAAACAATATTGTCCAGATCGAAACTCCAATGCACGCCCGTAGAAAAGTTCTGAAAATAACAGGACAAACAGGTATCCAGAGGGTGCCGCTGAATATGAATAATATGTGCACCAGGGAGCAGGTCTGAAATTAAACCCAGATGGTTTATATTAAATAAATTTTTATCAATAGAATGTGTAGCAGTTTTTTTATGGCCTCTTAATTGGAAAACCCGATTGAGATAAGCACCTCCCATTCCCGCGCATGCTTCCGAAGGTAAAGTTTGCATACATTCTGGGTAGTTTTTATTTTCTGAACTGTGCGTTCCTATCTGTCCAGCAATGCTGGGTATATCATTGATTTCGCCCGCACCGAAAACCTGTGAGTGGCTTGCCAGTATTTGTTCTACCAGGGTGCTGCCAGAACGTGGCATACCGACGATAAAAATTGGGGCCTTCGACGTATAACCACGCGCGGTTCTATTGGAAAAATAGCTGCTGTTGTAAGTGTTTTTAATAGCTTGCTGGTAGCTTGTCTGTTCCTGATCGTTCCAGCTATGCGAACTTAAGTCATTGCCAGACGAGAAATGCTTAAAAGCGTTGGCATAATCCCCGCAATCATCATAAATTTTTCCAGCTGCGAAATGCAGGTAGCTAGTATTGGTCGAGTTAAGCTTTAACGTAAGCTGTTTTTCAATGGTTTTGAGTAAAGGGTCATTATTTTTGAACCTTAGTATCTCTGCAAGTCCCTGATAAGCTTCACCATAATCTGGCTTTAACTGGGTCGCCTTACGGTAATTCTTTTCGGCTTCTTTCATGTCGCCCAAGGCTCGGTAAATACCAGCAATGTTATGACGCACCGCGGAGAATTCAGGGTTGATTTGCATGGCTTTTTCGAGGTAAATCAATGCTTCCTGTGGATTGCCAAGTAAGTGCTTTGCCAGGCCGAATAACTGTAAGGCATGAAAGTTATCGGGCTCATTTTTAAGTATGGGAAGCAGAAGCTTTTCAGCTTCAATGGCTGAGCCTTGCTCAAGTAGAGAAACGCATTGCTTAATAATATTTGTACTTGTCATGAGGAGAGGGAGTAAACTCTAAATAAATAGTTTTGTCGAATGTTAGATGATGAGCAGAAACGCTACTTACTTCACTCCCTTCATTTTGTTTTTTTTCGTGACGTTTGCTCAAGCCCAGCAGCAAAGCGATAGTAGTTTTCAGTTTGCTATTGCTCTCCCTGCTTTCAATCTTGATCAAGGCCCCAGTGTTTGTATAGACCAGGCGCATTTTAATTATCACACGGCAGTTGGCCGTTACAAACCGTATGCTGATTTACTCAGGCAGGATGGTTTTCGGATTGTCACGTTTTCCAGCAGTTTCAACGCACAGACCTTGGCAAATTGTCAGGTGTTGATTATTGCCAATGCTCTGGCAGAAAGTAATCAGGCTGACTGGTCATATCCCCATCCTTCGGCTTTTACCCGCATGGAAATAAGGGCGCTGGTTAACTGGGTTCGTAATGGCGGGAAATTACTCTTAATTGCTGATCACGCCCCTTTTGCTGGTGCAGCAGCAGACTTGGGGGCAGCGTTAGGATTGGTTATGGTCGATGTCTATGCTGTACAGCGTCGAAATGGTGCAGATGTTTTTCGCAGAAATGATAATACCTTAAAAGAGCATGCTATCAGCACGGGACGTAGTAGTGATGAAGCCATCAGCAGCGTTACAACTTTTACAGGTCAGGCGGTTCGGCTGACTGGGGATTGGCAACCCTTGTTGAGTTTTGCCGCCGAAGCATTTGCCTACATTAGCCCACAACAGGTTTTTCAGCCTCAGTCTAATCAGGTGCAGGGCTTTACCGTTAATGGCTGGTCGCAAGCCGCAACTCGGGAGTGGGAACAAGGAAAAGTTGTTCTTTTAGGCGAGGCCGCTATGTGTTCGGCGCAGATTTCGTCCAATGGTGTTGCTATGGGTATGAACAGTCCTCAGGCGCCACAGAATGCTCAGTTTTGCTTGAATATTATGCACTGGCTTACGGGTGTGATTAACTAATTTCATAAAACAGGATAATTAATGTCAAAAAATATTTTACTTTCCACCACCAGAATGTGGAATTGCGGAGATGATTTTATTGCTTTTGGAGTAAGAAATATTCTTGATCAATGTTTAGGAGAAAGTTGTAACTACATTGCTTACAACCGTAACCCCGATCTGCATTTTCAACGTACCAGACATAATTCCATTAACATCGTAGATGCTGCTGCTGGAAACCGTAAAAACACAATTGATCTCAGTGATTATCTGGCACAAACCAACTGGGTGTTTGATAATTCATGGCATCCAAGAAATGCTTTGGATTCTGTTTCAGCAGTGATTTTTGCCGGAACACCCGAATGGTTTGGCCCTATGGTCAGGCCTCTTACTGAGGCGCTGAATGAACAAGAAATACCCGTACTTTATTTGGGTGTGGGTGGGTTTGAGGGGAGAAAAAACCTTACCCTGGAAAAACTTTCGCCTTTTGATCAGACGCTACTAAGAAAAGCAGAATTAATTACTGTGCGGGATGAGCAGGCTGGGCAGTTACTTCACGAGTTGAAGCCTGTACTTTTACCTTGTCCGGCGTTATTTTCTAATCGCGACACAAGCCTTGAGAAAACCAAAAGAGGGAATAAAAAGAAAATTAAAATAGCCTTATCGACGCAACCGGATAAGTCTGTTCAACCGCCATCAAGTGCTGGAACATATCAATACACCCTGGATTTATTCAAAGCGCTGATTGGAAAGTTTGATTGCGAAGTCGTCTGTCATTATGTTGATGAAATTGGGCCTCTCTCAGAGCTTGGTATTCCGGTAAAGTATTCTTATGACGCGAGGGATTATTTTGAGATATATAATCAATATGACTTGCTGGTAACCACTCGTGTACATGGTGCCGGCGCTGCGGCTTCGTTAGGCGTGCCTTCATTTGTTATTTCACATTCAGCCAGATCCAGTACTGTAAAGGGCTTCAAGAGCGAATTGATATCTCTTTCTGAGGATAGTATTGATGATGTTGTTGGGCGTATTGAGGCTTTTAATATCAAGCAAAAATCAGATGAATTAAAGACTCATAAAGAAGAGACCTTTAAGCAATATGAGCGTTTGCTTAGGCCGTTGGTGGGTGTTGTATAAGTGTTCCCAGTTCGAGTATTACTGTTTCGAAAAGCTGTTCCCAGTTGCCATGTTGTTGCTGTCTGAACAGGCGCATGCTGGGATACCATGGGCTATCAGTTCTATCCAGCATCCAGCGCCAGTCAGCTGATTTTTGGAGTAATACCCACACAGGTACATTGAGCGCACCAGCAAGGTGAGCGACACTGGTATCAGAAGCAATAATTAAATCCATGTTAAGCATAAGGGCTGCGGTGTCCATAAAGTTTCTTTTTCTGTTAAGTGTTTCATCCACGACAGTCAAAGGAAATTTATTTTTAAAGGTGCTTATTTGATCTGTTCCTGCTGCGCCTACTTGCAAGCTAACGAGTTCGATGCTGGAAATTTTTGCTAGCGAAGAAAATTGCATCAAGGGGATTGAACGTGCCTTGTCATTGGGGAAGTCAGGGTTGCCTTGCCACACAATCCCAATGCGAAATTTATTTGTTTTTCCAAGTTTACGTTTCCATTCATTGATAGCTTCAAGGCTGGCTTTAAGGTAAGGCTGCCCATCGGCTAAGTCGTTTAAGTCAACATTGAGTATGCCTGGAATATTCATTATCGGCACATGATAATCTGCTGTGGGAAGTGATGTGCCTTTAATAACAAGTTGATCAATTTCCGGGATTAGATTAAATATGGTGTGTAGAGGAGAAGGGCATTCAATAATTATGCGGGTACTTTCTGTCTTCAAGTGTTTGACATAACGAACACCCTGGATGATATCGCCCATCCCCTGTTCGGCTAGAATAATAATTGTTTTGTGTTGTAAGGGCTCGCCTGTCCATTCGATGCTGGCATGCGGGCTGATGCTGGCAATTTTCCGTTTTAATCGCCATCGATATTCAGGCCAGGCTTCCTTAAAGCGCCCCTGTAATAGCAGCAGGGTTGCAAGATTGAAATGTCCATCGGGGGAATCTGGGTTCAGGCTGATGGCTTTTCTGTAGGCAGTTTCTGCTTTATCTTGCTGGTTTTTTTTCTTTAATACATTGCCAATATTGATATGCGCGTCATACTGATCAGGCCTTATAGATAAGGCCTGAAGATTGGTTTTTTCAGCATCTTTTAGCCGAAACTGTTGCTCCTGAACAAAGCCAAGATTTACATAATATTCAGCATTTTTTGAAGAAATTTTAATAGCGTCATGATAATGCTTTTCTGCCAGTTCAAACTTTTCTTCCTCCATGTAAATATTGCCGAGGTTGTAATGAGCATCTGCAATATTCGGCTGGATTTGTATGGCTTTTTGGTAAGCTTGTTTAGCTAAGTTGGGCTCAGCAAATTTTCTAAATGCATTGCCCTCACAGTAATAGGCTAAAGCAAAATCAGGCGCCGCTTTGATCGCTTGTTGATAGCACGCCAGTGCTTGTTTTGATTTGCCCTGTGTTTCCAATAACATACCCAGACTGATGCAAGGGTTTGGGTTAAGTGGGTTAAGTTCAATCAGTTTGTTAAATATTGCTTTTGCAGCCTCTGGTTTATTGGACTTCAGGTTTTCAGCCAGTGTTAGTAATACTTGCTGAAAAACTTCAGACCAGTTCTCTGCTTCACCCTGTCGAAACAGGCGCATAGAGGGATACCAGGGACTGTCCTCTCTATCTTGTAACCAACGCCAATCTGAGAATTGGCCAAGCAGCACCCAAACCGGGATGCCCAAAGCGCCAGTGAGGTGAGCGACACTGGTATCAGAAGTAATGATCAAATCCAGATTCATCATTATTGCTGCGGTGTCCATAAAGTCGCGTTCGGTGTTTTTTAACTTGTTAGAATTTTTAATTGAAAAACTATTTTCGAGTGAAGTCAGCTGCCAATTGGCACTTTGACCTTTTTGTAAACTGACTATTTCAATTTCTGGAATGCCTGAGAAAATAAGAAATTCCTTAAGTGGAATTGAACGCCATTGGTCTTCCCAAAAAGTTGGATTTCCTTGCCATATGATGCCAATTCTGAACTTCTTTTTTTTGCCCAGGAGCCTGCCCCATTCTTGAACCAGGACAGGCTCAGCTTTCAAATAAGGGCTTACTGAAGAAAATTGATCACTGTTTATATTGAGCGCCGCTGGAATACTCATAAGGTGGATATGATAGTCGGCTTGCGGTAGAGGTTCATTTCTAAGAATTACTTGGTCGATTTCCGGACAAAAAGTAAATAATCTTTTCAAAGCGCCATTACTTTCCACTATTAATCGAGTACCTTCAGCTTTAAGTTGTTTCGCAAAGCGGATTGCCTGAAGCATGTCACCAATGCCCTGTTCAGCAAGTAACAACAGGGTTTTGTTTTTCAAGGATTGACCCGTCCATAACGGGCTAGAATGAGATCTTATTTTTACTTCATCTCGCTGGAATCGCCATTGATACTCAGGCCAGGCTTCACGTGTGCGATTTTGCAATAAAAGTAGAGACCCGAGGAGGTAATGCGCATCGGCATATTCTGAATTTAATGTGATCGCTTTACGAAAGGCTTTTTCAGCGAGTTCTAGTTTATTTAGTTTTTTTAAGGCTATACCGTAATTTTTCCAGGCCTTAATGTTATTGGGGGCAAGTTCCAGGGCTATTTGAAAGGATTTTTCGGCATCAGGTAGAGCCCCGGTCCCCGTATATGCAAGCCCGAGGTTGTTGTATATAGCCGTTTTATCAGCAGACTGATCTGAAATCAGCCCTAGAGCCTTAATAAAGTGCTCAATTGCCTTTTTAAATTGCTTGGTATTGTATAAACATAACCCAAGGTTATTTAGGGTCAGCCCCTGACTTGGTTGAATCAGCAGAGATTGCTTGAAATGCAGGATAGCCAAACCAAAGTTTTTCTTTTCACCGTAAATCATTCCCAGCAGGTTATATGCTTCTGTAAACGCTGGGTTTGTATTAATAGCGTCAAGGCAGCTCGCAATAGCCTTATCGACAGCACCCTCTTGGTAGAATCTGCCTGCCCTTTTTAGCTCATGTTGCCTGGAGTTTGGTGCAGGCGGTTCTGGTTGGTTAAATGTTTTGAGCTGTAGTTGTAGGGTGGTTTTAATCTGTTTAAACACCTGAGGCCAATCGCCAGGTATTCGTTGTCGAAATATTTTAATGCTGGGATACCAGGGGCTATCGGTGCGTGAAGCAAGCCATCTCCAGTCAGCATAACAAGAAAGAGCGATCCAGGTAGGGATGCCCAGGGCGCCTGCAAGATGGGCTACACTGGTATCCGAGCTTATGACCAGATCAAGGCCTGAAATTATGGCTGCTGTGTCTTGAAAGTCTCTTTCCTTGTTGCAATATTCATCTATGTTAGTAAGTGCATACTTCTTCTTAAACTCTTTAATTTGTAGAGTTCCATGTTCCCCCTTTTGAATGCTTATCAAGGATATCCCGGCAATATCGGCAATAGCTGCGAATTCACCCAGTTTGAATGAGCGCCACTGATCTTCTTTAAAATTGGGGTTGCCCTGCCAGCATATCCCTATTTTTAGACCTTTGAACTGTTCAAGTTTAGTTTTCCAATCCTTTATATAACGGGGGTCGGCTTTTAAATAAGAGTAGGCATAAGAAAAGCTGTTTTCATCGTCTTTTAAGACGGCAGGGATGCTCATGGCGTAGATATGAAAATCAACCCAGGGTAGCTGATGTCCCTTAATGACTATTTGATCGGCTATTCCGTCATTCTCAAATAGACCAAGTAAGGGTTTAGGGCATTCCAGAATGACTTCGGCACCCAGTGCTTGCAGACGTTTGATGTAGCGATAAGCTTGGATAACATCTCCAAGCCCTTGTTCTGCAAGTAATAATATTTTTTTTCCAGCTAATGGTTCGCCTTGCCATGAAGGGCTTGGATGCGAATTAATTTTTACAATGGGGTGTAGTAGACGTGCATAGTAGTACTTCCAGCCTTCCTCATATTCTCCTATTAAAAGATGGGTATGAGCGATGTTGAAAATTGCATCTATGTACTTAGGTTGTAGCTGTACTGCCTGCTTAAAATATTTAATCGCTTCTTTGAACTTATTTAAATTGCGTAATACAACGCCGATATTATTATGGGCTTCTGGCAGGTTTTTATTGAGTGATATGGCTTTTAAATAGGCACTTCTTGCTTCTTCATATTGTTGTAAAAAATAGTGACAATTGCCAAGTTTGAGATGGAGTTTTGTATCTTGCGGCGCCTTGGTTAGTGAAAGTTTAAGTGAATTTAGTTCTTTACCTAAAGTTTTTCGATCAACAGCCATAATATTTCATTTATTAGGGGAAGAGCATTGGAAATACCAAAATTCAGTGTAAGGGTATCATACCCGTAAATGCTGATTTTACTGGCGCTTCATCGAGATCATCTAAGCCGATGCGGCGGTATGTGACCTGCGCCACACTGTGGTTATCTTAGACTCTAATCCACCTGATTGCTGATTGTTCTGGCATAGAGCTTAAGAGTAATATAAATCTGTCGAAATATAGGGTTGATGACCTTTTTAAAATGAAGAAAAAGATACGTTTTCAACAACTCGAAGCCAGGGTCTTACTTGAWGCCGCAGGTCTTGCAACTGCTGTAGAAGGTATGGATGACCCTGGGCAGCTACCTGATGCTCAGGATCACAGTACAGATGAGCTGGATGCCGGTCTTGTTGCCCATTTAAAAGGCGATGTTGATGGCAAAGATAGTGTAGAAGCGTCACCCCTCCTGATTGAAAGTACAGCCCTTGTCGTTGTTGATACCACTATTGAGAATTTTGAATCGCTTATCGCTGATTTATCAGACGATACAGAGATATTGTTGCTAGAAGGCGATGAAGATGGCCTGGATCAAATTGCCAGCTATGTTGAAGGCCGTGACGATATTAGTTCAATACATATCTTATCCCACGGTGATACCGGTGAAATCCGTTTAGGCAATACCACTATTGATTCGGATACTCTGACCGAAAGGGCCGACACCTTTGCCAAAATTGGTGAAGCGCTGACTGAAGAAGGCGATATTCTGCTTTATGGCTGTGATATCGCAGATGGTGAAGCCGGTATCGATTTCGTATCTCGTTTGGCCATGGTTACCGGTGCTGATGTTGCTGCGTCTAATGATCTGACGGGTAGTGCAGAGCTTGGTGGAGACTGGGAGCTTGAGCATCAATCAGGCGATATAGAAAGTAACTCTCTGCTTGCTGATGGTTTTGATGATGTACTGGATTTTAATCCGACTGACCTGGTTTTCGATGGTTTTACTTACCTTGGCGGTACGGGTACCGATACCACTGATGATTACTCTCTGGGGGATTCCTATCTCTTTGAAGATGTTGATGCTGGGAATAGTGTTGATGCTGTAGTCACTATTATTGGTTTTTACAACTCTGACCCTATGGGGGTAACCCCCAATGTTGATACTTTTTGGGGCTTAGATTACGACCCTGGCGGTGCGCAATCTGATGATTGGCTGCCTGTAATGAATAATATGGGGGCGGCAACTAATATTACTGTTTCTATAACTTATAAAGTCGAATTTTTTGCCGCAGATGCTGGTACGGGTACTCAAGATAGGGGGACTGCGCTTAGTGTTGACACCAATCTCACAGTATTTGATTTAGACGGCGATGCTGATCCTGAAGGAGGCTCTGAACAAATAAAGGTCACTGCACCGACCGTGTCAGTGGTGATTGCTGGTGGAGCTGATTTACCTACTGTTGAAAATGAAGTTGTAACTGGTCCTGGCACGGTTCCTGGTGCTACGTTTGACTATGATGCAACTTATGAGAATGGTCAAACAACTATTCACTTAAGCAATACACCGGGTGCGCTCGCTAATGACTTTGACTACGATGAGCATTGGGCAGCAACATTCCAGATTGAAGATGCCTCTGAGTTTATCATTGAATCAATTGTTGTAATTGGTAGTAATGGGTCCCCCTCTGATAGGGCAACAGGTATTCACTTTGCCGATGTGACTTTTACGGCACCTGAAACCATCAGCATTCCGATTCTTGATCTCGACCTTAATGATAGCAGTGGCGCTACTGATCTGGATTTTGATGTTGCTACCGTCTATAAGAGTGGTGATGGCTCTATAGCGATAACAGATGCCGACCTTGGTATTACCGACTCTGATCCTGATGCAACCACGCTGCAGTCTGCAACGATAAGCATTGCGAACGCACAAGCCGGTGATGTGCTGAGCGTCGGCAGCTTGCCAGGAGGAATTTCTGCCTCTGGTAGTGGCACCACGAGCATTAACTTATCGGGTGTTGCCACCATAGCCCAATATGAAGCTGCGCTACAGGCAATTACTTTTGTTAATAATAACGCCATCGTTGATGGTACTGACCGTGCTATTGAGTTTACGGTTAACAACGGTGATATTGATAGCCCGGTAGCAACGACTACATTGATGGTTTTTGGTACGCCAACGATAGATACCTTAACGACGATTAGTTCACAGCCCGTTATAACGGGTACCTGGGATGATACGCAAGGCACAGATTTAACGGTCACGGTAAACGGGATTTCATATACGCTGTTAGGCTCCTCCGAGCTAACTGAGACATCCCCCGGCGTGTGGGAGCTTGATCTTACTGGTGTGCAAAGTTTACCTGTTGGTACGTATAACATTTCTGCGGTTGCGACCGACGGCGTCAATGACACCTCTGATGCGACGACGAGTGAAGTCACTATTCTGGGGGAGCCTGAATGGTCTTTAACAGGAAGTGCGGGTGTCGTAGAAGGCGCTTCAGCCTCTTATGCGGTGAGCCTGTCTGGCTCCGATGGTCTGACAACCGGTGAATCGGTCAGCGTTGTTTTAAGTTTTACAGATATCGATACAACGTCAGCTGACTATGCTGATTTTGATACGGCTATTACCACGGCGATTGGTGCCAGAACCGACCTTGCCTATGACGCCGCTACCAATACTCTGACGTATACCTCACCTCTAACGGGCACGGCGATGCCTGGATTAAATATTAGTTTGGCTATTACTGGCGGCGATGGTGATAGCGCCGATGAAGATTATTCAATCACACTGACGTCGCCCAATAGCAGCGATGTGTCGACGACGAATGATGTCGTCACTACGACAATTACAGATACAGATGAGGCCCCTACTGTTACTGCAACGGATGTAGATCCTACTTTTAATGAAGGTGATGGTTCAGCAGCTGATATTTTTTCAGGAATAACTGTATCTACGATTGAGGCCAGTCAAACCATTGAAGAGTTGGTGTTTACGGTAACTAACATCGTTGATGGTAGCGATGAAGTTATGGATATCGATGGTTATACGGTATCACTAACTAACGGTAACAGCGGTAGCACAAGTGGTAACGGCTACACCTATAGCGTCAGTGTTAACGGTAGTAATACGGCCACAGTAACAATTACGACTACTGGTGCCACTGAGACTGAGATTGAAACCCTGATTGATAATCTGGGGTATAGAAATAATGTTATTGATAATCCAACGGCTGGTGATCGTGATGTCACTATAACGAGTATCACAGATAGTGGCACCAGCGGCGGTGGGAACCAGAATACACGAACGACGGGTTTGCCAGCGACTTCTTCTGTAACAGTCGTTGCAATCAACGATGCGCCAGTTGTACTGGAGCCTTCAGCCAGCCTTGAGGCTTTTACAGCAGCCGCGATTGATATCCATGGAGAGGGCTTTAGTGCTGCCGATGTTGATGTCGGCGCCATTGATACAGTCACCCTGACCTTAACAGCTGGTGATGGCGTTATTAATGTGGCTGCGGGTGATTCGGGTGTCACTGTCACTGGTGGGAATGGCACAGGAACGGTGACAGTCACAGGTTATATAACTCAGATTGATGATCTGCTCGTTGGTGGTGGCACCGGCACCATAACTTATGCAAGAGATCCTGCTTGGGTCTCCGGTGATGGTAATGACACTTTTACTGTCACAGTAAATGATGGGGGTGGTACAGGAACTGACCCTGGCATCTCCGGAGATGGTAGCTCTGAAGAAGGTAGCGAATCCATAACCATAGCCCGTATCGCCTCGGCTGGCTCGGTGATAGCTGATTTCGCCGATACCTTTACTTATGACGAAGGTGATGGTGCTGTCATGCTGGATCAGGGCGTTGCAGCCTCTGTAACTGATGCCGACAGTGCGGATTTTGATGGCGGCCGTTTAATTATCGCGCCTTCTGGGAATGTTACTGCCGAAGATCGTTTTAGCATTGATGAAACGGGTGATTTCAATATTACGGTAGGTGGAGACCTCGAATATTTTAATGGTGTGAGCACTGTAGTTATTGGCAGCGTGTCAGCGTTTGATGAAGTAAACGGTGGCTTTATCAGCTTTAATGCCAATGCTGACCCCACTAGCGTTGCCGCGTTGATTCAAAGCCTGACCTATGAAAATATAGAAACAACTGACCCTACGACCACAGCTCGTACAGTCGATCTTACCCTGGAAGATGGGGATGGCGGTACCAGCCTAGATTACACAGTCACCATTAATGTTAATGCTGTTAATGAGGCGCCAGTAATTGATTTGGATGTTAATGATTCCTCGGGTGTTGGGGCAGGCGGTTTTAAAAGCACTTTTATTGCTGGCGCAGTCAATATTGTTGATAGTGATTCGAGTTTCTCCGAGCCGGAAAGTGATCCGATTACCCTTAAAATTGTTACTGCTAACCTTGCTGATGGTGCTAATGAGATTCTTAATTTCGGGGCGGCTGGCTCTATTTCTATGGAGGCCAATGGATCCTTATTGAATGTAAGTGTGGCGGGTGTTGATGTTGATATTGTTTATACATTTGCCACCAATACTTTTTCGATTACTGCTGAGGATGGTGTTAGCGGCTTAAGTTCAGTTGATGCAACTGCTGTCATGGAAGCGGTTACATACCAGAATAATGCGGGTTCGCCAACGGCGACACCAGCACGTACTTTTACTATAACGGCTAACGATGGTTCTCTGACCAGTAATGCCGCTGTCAGTACTATTGAAATTAATGTAGCACCAGAAGTTGACCTTGATGCTGCAGGAGATTACACGACTGCCTTCACCGAAGATGGCTCGCCGGTCAATATTGTTGATGTTGCAACAGCCAGTGTTATTGATGACAACAGTGATGACGTCATTCTGACAATTGTTGCTGGCAGTGGAACAAATCCTGATGGGGCGCTAGAAACGTTAACCATTGGCACGGAGACTTTTACGCTGGATGCAACCACGCAGGCCTTTGGTGATGTTGATGTGGGTGGAGTCTCGGTAGATATTTTTTATGATGGCGCAACCAAAACGTTTACGGTTGTTGATAGTGATGGTTCCAGTCCTATTTCGGCAGCAGATGCCACGACTGTTCTAAAAAACATTACTTATAATAATGCATCTGATACACCAACAACATCGCCAGACAGAACTTTCACCATCACTGCTAACGATGGCAATACTGATAGTGTGGCTGTTATCAGCACAATTACTGTTTCTGAGGCTAATGATCCGCCAGCCATTCTTGATCTGCAAGACAGAAATTCTACTTATGTTATCGGCAATGGCGCCATACTGATTGATCAAAGTGCAGTTTCAAGCGTGCTTGATCCGGAAGGCAATTTTGATGGTGGCACCTTGACTGTGCATTTTGCCACGGGGTCATCAGCCAATGACACGCTTGGTGTGCAAAGTGTGGGAACTGGCGCTGGTGAAATTAGTGTGTCCGGAAGTGACGTTTTGTATGAAGGCACAGTAATCGGCACTTTTACCGGAGGTGCTGCGGGTACTGACCTGGTGTTCACTTTTGACAGTGATGCTACCAATGTTTCGATTTCAGCTTTACTCCACAATCTTACTTTCGATTATGCGGGTTCAGTAACCGGTGATAGAGAGCTTGAATTCACCTTGGTGGATGATGACAGCAGTGCTAGCAATGTTGCCTCCTTACTTATCACTATAGGTAACGACGTTGTAGCAGCCGATGATGGTTATTCGATTGACTCTGATGAACCCACTATATCAATTACTGCACCGGGTATTTTGAGTAATGATTCCAATGCGGAAATCCCGGGGCCAACCCTTAATTTTGGTGCGGCTACTGCCGGTGGGTCAACCTGGGGAACGGATACTGGGGTCAGTGGTTTTGACTGGGGATTAAGTGGTCAGACTTACAATGCCTCTGCTGGTTCTACTTACCCTGGTATTACTAGCTCCTATAGTTTCAGCGGCTCCAGCAGTGGAGGAACGACTGCATCTTTCGATGGTATCTCAGGTGATCCCAGTAATAACGATGCCACTTTTGAAATGTGGATTAAACCCGATAGCCTTTCTGGAGGCGATCAAGTGTTGTTCGAATCAGGGGCTACTGGCGACGGAATTGTTATTTATTTACAGAATGATGTGCTGAATGTCTATGTTAAGGATGGCGGCGTTAATTCTACTGTCACTTATAATCTCAACACTGATTCGAGCGGAATTTTTTCTGGCTCCCCCTACTCAGGTGACCCCACCGCAGAATTCTTCCAGGTCAGTGCTGTTGTAGATTTGAGTAATACCATAAAACTTTATATTAATGGTGTTGAAGCAGATTCGACAGCTTTCTCTGGTGTTGACTGGGCGGGTGGTAATGCTGCGGGTTTAGGCCAAGATAATGGCGGATCTGCTAATGGGATTACCGGTTCGTTTGATGGTGAGATAGCACGCTTTCGTTTTTATGAGGAAGCCTTGCCTGACACCCATCTTGCAGAAAATTTCGGCATTGTTAGTGGCACAGCTCTGAGCCTGACTGTCACCCAGATGGATGCTGAAACCAATGAAGCGAACGATGTGGGTGGTAGTTATGGCGACATCGATTGGGCGGCTGACGGTAGTTTTGTTTACACAATTGATAGTGGTAATACCACTGTCAGCGAATTGCAGCTAGGCAGCACTCTTACCGATACTTTTACCTACACAACGGTGGATGCCGAGGGTAATTCTGATACTGCCACTATTACTATTACTATCAATGGCACCAGCACAGGGCCGGTTGTTGACCTGGATATTAATGACGACTCCGGTGCTATCGGCAAAGATTATTTTGATAATTTCATTATGGGTGTGGATAGCTCAGTAGCCATCGCTGATAGTGATATTTCGCTGACTGACCCGGATGATATGACCTTTCCAACTATTGAGGTCACCATAGGTGGTGTGCTTGATGGCGCTAATGAGACGCTGACTATTGGAGGTACTGCCTTTGATTTAAGTGCCAATACAGGCATTACTACGGTGACGGTTGGAGGAATTGATTATGACATCAGTATTAACTCCGGGGTGGTCGATATCAATAAAACCGGCGGCGCTTATATGTCCAATGCGCAGATTTTGTCGGTGCTTGGCGATATTACGTATGAAAATGCCTTGCTTGGTGGCTCAACTGAGGGAGAGCGAACTTTCGACATCGTTGTTAGCGATGGCGCAAATGACTCCCCGATTGCTACATCTACGATCAATGTCACCAACCCTGATGCCGTTCCTCCTTCAGCGGTAGATGATACGGCGACATTGGATGAGGCTGGCTCAATCAACTTCAATCTGACCGCGAATGATACTGATGTTGGTACTGGAATTCTAAACAGCTCCATCAATATTATCAGCGGACCTGCTCACGGCGCACTGATAATAGTGGGCGATGGCACAGTTACTTACACCCACGATGGCGGCGAAGACACTTCCGATACCTTCACCTATAACGTTACCGATAAAGTCGGCAATGTTTCTACTAACACTGCCACCGTTACGCTGAATATAAATGCCGTAAATGATGCGCCAATTATTCTTAGTCTTGACGGCGAAACTCTGGGTTATGAACTTGGAGGCCCGGCTCAGCAGCTGGATAGTGGCGGCTTAGTAACGGTTATCGACCCAGATAGTATCGATTTCGATACAGGCAATCTGTTTATTGATTTTGCTTCAGCGGGTACTGGCAATGATCAATTAACGGTTAATAACCAAGGTACCGGAGCAGGCCAGATTGGAGTAAGTGGTTCCACTATTACTTTTGGCGGTGTGACGATAGGAACCATTGATGTAACAAATGATGGCGTTTCAGGTAACCCGCTTGAGATTGACTTTAATAGTAATGCCACGCCCGCAGCAGTAAGCGCGCTTTTACAGAATATTTATTATCAAAATAGTGGTACAGCCAGTTTTTCTACCGGCATTGAATTTACCTTGATGGATGGTGATGGTGCCACCAGTGATATCGCTACAGTTTATGTGCAGACAGAACTAAAAGCCATTGACGATACAGCAACTTCGAATGAAGACACGGTCATTAGCAAAAGCACGATACTGACCGGGGTGCTGGGAAATGATACGAATGAAGTTACATCCGGCGCATCATTAAATTATGAAGCTCCCGCTAACTCAGCTACCTGGACAACGACTACCGGTGTATCTAGTTTTGATTGGGCAATGACAAATTTTGGTAGTGGGACAACGTATACTTCCGATGCCGGTAGTAGTTTGCCCGGAATAAGCTCTTCTTACACCATGACTGGGGGTGCTACCGGTTCCAGCGGTGGTACGACAACGACCTTCGATAGCATTGGTGGGGAAACCGATGCCAGTATTGAAATCTGGCTGAAGCCGACAGATCTTAGCGGCAACGAAGTGATTTTTGAAACCGGTGGTGGTACTGACGGTTTGGCCATTTATTTGAATGGTTCAGTCTTGACAATAGAAACTCGAGATGGAGGAACTGCAGACGGCACGGTTACTTATGATCTTGATACTGTTGGTGGCGATCCTTTAGGTATTTTTGATAATTCAACTTATTTAGATGATCCTACATCTGAGTTTTTTCAAATAGGTTTTACTCTCGAAATGGGAGGAAATTTAAGTCTCTTTATTAATGGCACTGTTGTTGATACTGATGCATATACTGGCGCAGACTGGACAGGTTCAGATGCTGCTGGTTTAGGCCGTATTAATGGTGCTGAAGCGATAACGCCGGTCGGCACTTGGGATGATTTTGATGGAGACATTGCTCTATTTCGTTATTACGAATCAGAGTTAGATGCTGGCGAAATTGTAGAAAATTTTGAGGCTGTTGCCCAAATTGATTCGGGCTTAAGCGTCGATTCTGCTGTGGATGATGATGGCGATAACATTCCTATCGGTTCACCATTCAGCACCGATCTTGGTGCGACCCTAACACTGAATGCTGATGGTACTTATACCTATGATCCAACTGGTTCTGCGGCATTACAGGGTCTAGCCTACGGAGAAACAGCCACAGAAACTTTCACCTATACCATTATCGATAATTTAGGCAATGCAGATAATGCTGAATTAACGGTCACTATTTCAGGTCTTGATGATGCGCCCGTCCTAACAGCAACCGGTGATGATCCGCTTTTTAGTGAAGGCGGCAGCGCAGTTACCTTATTTAGTGGCGTTGATTTGGATGCCATTGAAGCGGGTCAAACGGTTAGCGGGCTGACTTTTGAAGTGACTAACGTCACTGAAAGTGGTGATGAATTTATCACCATTGATGGGACGACCATTTCCCTCGTTGATGCTAGTTCAGGCAGCACCACGGATTTTTCTTACCTGGTTTCAGTGTCAGGCTCTACTGCAACAGTTGTATTAAGTGGTGGCGCAGCGACTGTGGCGGATGTGCAGGCTGATATTGCGGCGATGACCTATGAAAATACCAGCTTAACGCCAACTGATGCAGATCGCACAGTCACGATCACCCAGCTTGTAGATAGCGGAGTGACAACGGGCGGCGGCCAAAATACGTCAGCCCTGTCAGTAAGCTCAATTGTCAATGTAGAACCTGCTGCGCCACCGGTTAATACTGTGCCAGGTGCGCAAACGGTTGACGAAGATAGCCCATTGATTATCACTGGGGTTAGCGTTGCTGATTTGAATAATGATCTGGCGACTACACAGCTTAGCGTTAACAACGGAACAGTAACGGTGAGTTTGGCTGGTGGTGCGATTATAAGTAGTGGTGTTAATGGCACTGCAACATTAACACTTTCAGGTAGTCAGGCTGAAATTAATGCGGCACTTGCCAGTATTACTTATGCATCTGATGCCGACTTTAATGGCGCTGATACGCTGACCATATTATCAACTGATAGCACTTTAGACACAGATTCAGATGTCGTCACAATTAATGTGACGCCTGTTGTGGATATGGGAGATGACAGTGCTACAACTGAAGCAGATACACCGATAACCGCTAGTGTTACAGGCAATGATGCCTTTGAAGGCACGCCGGTTTATGTCATTAATGATAATGCCGCTAACGGTTCAGTGGCTGATAACGGCAGTGGCTCTTATACCTATACACCGGATCTCGGCTTTACTGGAACGGATACCTTCACTGTTACAGCAACAAGTGGCGGCGTAACTGAGACGTCAACGGTAACGATTACCATCACTCCTCCAGTTAATGATCCTCCAGCCTTAACGGCTACAGATATTGATCCTACTTTTACTGAAGATGGCGCTGCTGTTGATTTGTTTAATGGTGTTGCCGTCGATACAGTCGATTCAGGTCAAACAATATTAGCCCTGGAATTGACAGTATCTGATCTTGAAAATGGTGCCGATGAAATAGTAAACATCGATGGCAGTGCTGTTACGCTAATCGATGGAGCAGGTGTAACCACAGCAAATGGCTATATAGTTTCAGTTTCCGTGGTTGGTTCAACTGCCACTATAACGATCAATACGGCTTTAGGTGGCTCTGGTGAAACAACAGCAAACGTAGAAAGCCTGGTCGACGGACTGAGCTATCAAAATAATAATCAGAATCCCACGGACGCCAGTACTCGTGACATTACTATTACCAGTATTCAGGATAATGGAGGTACAGCAGGAGCAGGCGTTGATACGAGTAATCCAAATATTGTTTCAACAGTCACTTTGGCGGCAGTCAATGATGCTCCGACACTAAGCGATAATGAAGTTCATACGCCTGAAGATGCGACTTATAACTTTACCTTAGCAGATTTCACGAGTGTTTATAGCGACCCCGAAAATGATTCACTTGTTCATATCCAAATAACCAGTCTGGAAAGCGCTGGAACATTACAACTGTCAGCTGTGGATGTGACTGTAGGCCAAATTATTACAGCGGCTCAAATTCCAAATCTGACGTTCACGCCAAATGCAGGTGAGAGTGGGGCGCCCTATGATACCTTCGGTTTTAGAGCCTTTGATGGCTTGGAGTATAGCTCCGCAGATGCCACAACAGTAACTCTGGCAACGTCTACTTTTGACTCAGGTCTGGATGGCTGGACAAGTGCGGTAGATATTTTTGGTACATCAAATGCCGCTAATGCTTCGGCTGCCTTTGATGCAAATGCAGGGTCTGGTGGTACAGGTGACGGAGGCTTATTGGCTCAGGCTGGGGCGATAAGTAGCACGAATGCTGGAGCAGCCTCAGGCGGCTTCACCCGAGATATCACATTGGCTTCTGCCGCAACTGTTGAAATTACGCTGTCTTACCGATTATTCATCCCTGGTGATTATGAAAGCGCTGAATATGGAGAGGCCGTACTTGAAATTGACAATGTACGCTACGGTAATGGAGCCGATAATGGTTTTGGCGCATCGTTACTATCACAGCAAGGCCCAAATAACCCAGCCACTGATTACGATTCTGGTTGGGTTACTGAAACAATTTCTGTAAGCCTTTCTGCTGGTACACACACAATTGAAATTGGCGCATTTAATAATGCCGCATCAGAGCTTACCAATGAAATAGTGGAAGTCTATTTTGATGACGTAACTATAGAAACAATAACATATAGCGGCGCTGCCACGATGACCGTTAATGTCAGTAATGTCGATGCCGCCAATGATACTAATAGTGTTGTTGAAGATGGCGCCGGAACATCAGGTAACGTATTAAGCAATGATACATTTGTAGCAACCACGGAGACTGCTGGTGTTGATCGTGAATATATCGTTGCAAACGATGTTACTAACAATGACCTACTAGAAGACGCTACGGCTAGCGGGGTTGATTGGGACTTTGGTACTGGCACAGTTAATACCAATACGCTGACTACAGGCGATACTCACTATCCAGGATTGACAGAAAGTATTTCTTTTCCAACCAATCTTGGTGCCGGCGCTACCATGGCCGACAATAGCTTCGGTTTAAGTTCGGAAGCTTCCATGTCATTCGAGTTTTGGGTGAAAGTAGACTCAGCAGCGGCCGATGACAACTATCTTATTTTCGAAACAGGCAGTGATAATAATGGATTTTCTATTATCTATGACAAAACCAATAATCAGGTCGAACTTTACTTTGATGATGATGACGGTGGTGCTGGTGGTATAGCAGTTCTTATTGCAGATTTAGGCAGTATTGATCCAACCTCAGAGTTTATTCAGATCTTTGCAACATTAAATGACGCCACATTTGATATTGATTTACACATCAATGGCGGATCAGCAGCTGGCGGCGTTACAGTATCGGGTAATACCGGCAGAGAGATTGACTGGACTGATAACAATAACCCTGGACTAGGAACTACGGGTAGTGGCAGTCGAGAAACGGGAGGCGTAGCAGCATCAGATTTTGAAGGTGAGATGGCTGCCATGCGGATATATAACGGTGCTCTATCTGCAGCAAATGTAGAGGCTAACTTCTTAAATATAGCCAATCACGTATATGTATCGAGTGCCGATTCATCAAATGTTTCTCAGGCCCCTGAGGTAATAAGCGAGCTTGCCCCTGGGGCAACCCCTGTGCCTGGTACGAATGATGCAACAATTCTTTCAGACCAAGGTGCATCAGTAACTATTAGTTATGATGGTTCTTATACTTATGACCATGGCGCGCTATTTCAAAGCCTGGCTGTTGGCGAAACGACAACAGATACCTTCACTTACACTATTACAGATCTTGCAGGTAACACGGATACAGCCGCAGTCACCATTACCGTTACTGGTACGAATGATGCCCCAGTTTTAACTATTGATACTGTCGGTGGCGTAACCGAAGATACTGGCGCAACCTTAACGGACACAGGCACCTTATCAATTGCAGATGTAGATCTCATTGATACGCATACTGTTGGTACGGTTTATAACACTGATGCCACATGGAGTGGAGGAGCCTTAAGTGGCCCGCAAATTACAGCATTAACCAGCGGTACATTCACTGCTAACGCAAGCGGCTGGACATACAGTGTCGCTAATTCAGCACTAGATTTTCTCGACGCAGGTGAAACAGTTACTTTCACTTACGATGTAATTGTCTCGGATGGAAATGGTGGGACAGATGCAGAAACAGTCACAATTACCCTTGCAGGCAATGACGACCCAATAGTAGTAGCTGGGACGGACACGGGCGCGGTAGCAGAGGATGGCACGTTAACGGCTGCTGGGTCATTGACGTCGAGTGATGTTGACACAAATGATAATCCATTGACGTGGACGAGTGTGAGTAATCAGACGGGAAGTAATGCGTTTGGTGATTTTAGTATCGATACCAGTGGTAACTGGGACTTTGATTTAAATAACACCGCGGCGCAGGTGTTGGATGCGGGCGAGACGGCGACGGATACGTATACGTTTACGGTAACGAATGCGAATGCGCAGACGGAGACGCACACGGTAACAGTGACGATTACAGGTGATGAAGATGCTGCGGTAGTTGGTGGCACGTTTGTTGGCAGTGTTACAGAAGATGGCACGAGTGTCGCGAGTAACAGTTTAACGATCAGTGATGTTGATACGAACGACAATCCGAT
>NVWI01000003.1 GCA_002746215.1 SAR86 cluster bacterium | reverse complement strand
TCGTCGTCCCTTAATCAGCATGATGCTGGAAGCCGCAGGCCGCGAAAGAAGCTGGCAGGGCTACAGCGTAGCCGAGTGGGAAAATATTATGATAGATCAGTCCAGCGTGCTTACTGCGAGAGGGCAAGTAACGCCACCCGGTGGAACATTGAAAGTCATTACCACGCAAATGCAGTCAGGTTATTTACGGCCTAATGGTGTGCCTTATAGTGAAGATGCCATTCTTACGGAGTACTTCAACCGATTTACTGCGCCTACGGGAGAGGAATGGTTTGTTGTTACGACAATTGTGGATGATCCGTTATATTTAATGACGCCGTATGTGACGACATCGCATTTTCGTCGTGAGTCCGATAATTCAAAGTGGAACCCAAGCCTTTGTGAAACTTGGGCTCCGCCATCGGGGGCTGTAACGCCAGGACTTTAAACCTTGTTTTAAGGAAGTTTTTAAGAGCTTGCTAGGGACGACTTACTAAGACTTCATTAGGAACTACAAGACAACATGGAAGCGCCAGCTTTATGTTTGGCCCAGTCTGGTCGTTTCTCAGCGTAGCGCTCTTTACCAGCTTGTTCTTCATAAGGATTTTTGAGCACTTCTTGGAGCTCATGAATCATGCTGTAACTACCCGCTTCTGCCTGTTCAATGGCTTCTTGTGCGAGGTAATTACGCAGTACATAAAGCGGATTTACGGCATTCATTTGTTGGCGTCTCACGGCATCGGGTCTGTCGTCTTTTTTCAATCTTTTCAGATACTGAAGTAACCAGGTTTTAATGTCATTGGCGGCATCAGGTTCTATTTCCTTAGCGTAAAATGCTGGCTGTATTAGGGGTAAAAGATCATCTGTATTAGCATCTTTGTTTATTTCGATATTACTGAGGTGGCGAAAGAACAGGGTCATATCAGTTTCAGTATTTTTTAAGTTACGGACTAAATCCTGAAATAATATTTCATCACTTTCATGCTCAAAATTGAGCAGCCCTAATTTGCTGGTCATCATATCGCGCCAGGCAATGTCATAAACTTTTTTATAATTTTCGAGGGCGCTTTCTAATGCTGTAGAGTCTTCAATCAGTGGGTAAATGGCGTTGGCTAACTGTAATAAATTCCACTGTGCTATTTCTGCTTGCTTGCCATAGGCGTAACGGCGACCGCCAGCATCTGTGGTATTTGGTGTCCAGGCGGGATCGTAATCTTCCAGCCAGCCATAGGGCCCATAATCAATAGTCAGACCAAGAATAGACATGTTGTCAGTGTTCATCACGCCATGCACAAAGCCGACTCGCATCCACTCTGTAATCAAACGTGCAGTAGACAAACAAATTTCATTAAACCATTGTAGGTAGACTTCTTTTGAAGGTTTACCCAGATGAGGGAAAAAGTACTCAATGGTGTAGTCAACAAGCTGCTTTGTTATGTCGATTTGATTGCGAGAAGTAAACAGTTCGAAATTACCAAATCGGATAAAAGAGGGCGCGGCGCGGCAAACGATTGCACCTGGCTCCATCTTTGAATGCCCATCATAAAACATGTCTCTTTCGACTTGCGTGCCGGTAGTTAATAAAGACAGCGCTCGGGTAGTAGGAACCCTCAGGTAATGCATAGCTTCACTGCATAAGAACTCACGAACTGAGGACCGTAGTACTGCAAAACCATCAGCATGGCGAGAATAAGGAGTAGGCCCCGAGCCTTTTAATTGTAAAGCCCAGCGTTGCCCTTTCTTATTGATGATTTCCCCCAGATTAATGGCACGTCCATCCCCTAGTTGACCTGCCCAGTTGCCAAATTGATGTCCACCATAACAAGTAGCGAAAGGTTGCATGCCACTTAAAGGATGAGTGCCACTAAAAATTTCAGTAAAACGTTGGGTCATGCATTCCGTGGGATTGAGTCCAAGTTCAAGGGCCATGTCGCGAGAGAAAGCAACCAAACTGGCTTTAGGGAAGGGCATGGGTGCTACTTTTGAATAACAGGCGGCATTTACAAGCCGGCTGTTATTGTTGATAACAGGGTCGGCAGGTAATTTATTATAAAAACTGTTATCGAATTTTAAGGCGTCTAGAGAATAGATTGAGGACATGTGTAACAACTCGTTTAATTAAGTCTCTATTCTAGCGTGCCCTTAATAAGAATATAAGTTGCGCCTTTTGCTAATCCGTTAGGCATTGCTTAGAATGCCTTGCAGGCTAGCTCAGCACCTTCAACGAACCAACCTTTTAGGTTAGATACGAATTACTTATGTTAGATACGAATTACTTATGTTAGATACGAATTACTTATGTTAGATACGAATTACTTATGTTAGATACGAAGCCATTATTACTAGAAACCGATTTTCCGCCGCTTTATCGGGATGAGCTGAATACACTACAGGTTAATTTGGGTTATTTGTGTAATTTGAGCTGTGTACATTGCCATGTGAATGCCGGGCCTACTCGTAAGGAAATTATGAGTCTGGACGTGGTTGATCTGATTATTCAGGCATTAAAGAAACTTAACATTCGCACTCTCGATTTAACCGGGGGTGCACCTGAAATGAATCCACATTTTCGCTATTTGGTAAGTCGTGCAAAGGAACTTGGTGTTGAAGTTATAGATCGATGTAACTTAATGATTTTACACGAGCCTGGGTATGAAGGCATGGCCCAATTCCTAAGAGATAATAAGGTAACAATTACGGCTTCTTTGCCTTGTTATTCAGAGCAAAATGTTGAAAAACAACGGGGTAAAGGCATCTTTGACGGCAGCATCAAAGCTTTACAAATATTAAATGATTTAGGTTATGGCACTGATCCGGAATTGGAATTAAACCTGGTCTATAACCCACAGGATTTAAATTTGCCGCCTGAACAGGCAGCGCTGGAAGCTGATTACAAACGTATCCTGAAAGAGAATTACAATATTACGTTTAACCAGTTATTCACCATCACAAATATGCCTATTAGTCGCTTTGGTGGCTGGCTGCTGGCAAAAGGCTTGTATGAGGAATATATGGATATACTGAAGGGCGCTTATACGGCATCTAATTTAGAAACCGTTATGTGCCGAAGTATTGTTAGTATTGATTATCAGGGCTATGTTTATGATTGTGATTTTAATCAGATGTTGGAAATGCCTCTCATCGCAGTCAGCAAGCCTAGACCTCACCTCAAAGATATTCTCGATAAAGACCTAACTGACAAACCGATTGCTATCGGTGAGCATTGTTATGGTTGCACTGCTGGTCAGGGTAGCAGTTGCGGCGGAGCCTTGAGTGATTGAGTAAATTCAGCTCAAGTTATGATCAGTGTCTTTAGCGTCTACTAAAATAAGTATTATTATCCCTGCACTTAATGAAGCAGAGGCTTTAGCTCAACATTTACCTTCTTTGCAGAGCTACCGTGAGCGTGGGCATGAAATTATTCTGGTTGATGGTGGTAGCCATGATAGGACTTTGGCTGTTGCCAGACCTTTAGTCGACCGTTTCATTCAAACAGTAAAAGGTCGTGCGCATCAAATGAATGAAGGTGCTGATGTTGCTAAAAATGATATTTTACTCTTCTTGCACGCTGACACAGCCTTACCCGATTTAGCTGATAATTTAATTTTGCAGGCTTTAGCTTCAGATCAACACCTTTGGGGCCGATTTAATGTCAGTTTGAGCAGTGAGAAATTTATTTTTAAAGTGGTCAGTGCGGCTATTAACCTGAGGAGTGCTATAAGCGGAATCGCAACAGGTGATCAGGCAATTTTTGTAAAAAAACCTATATTTGAAGATGTAGGCTTGTTTGATCGTATTCCTTTAATGGAAGATGTGGCGCTTAGTAAAAAACTGCTGAAGGTTGGCAGACCGTGTTGCTTGAAAGAAACAGTCAGAACATCCAGTCGCCGTTGGGAGAAAAATGGGGTCTGGAAGACTATTTTTCTAATGTGGCGCTTAAGGCTTGCTTACTTTTTTGGGGCTAGACCCGAGAAGCTGGTAGAGCAATATTATCCTGATTCAAAATAAACCAGGCCCTAAAATAGAAGCGCCCTAAGATAAATATGTCTCAATCTGAAGTAGCTTATCGATACTCCAATAGCTGTATTGCCATGTTTGCCAGGACGCCAGTCTTAGGGCAGGTTAAGACCCGTTTGATTCCCGCTTTGGGTGAACAAGGTGCACTAGATATGCATTTGCAGCTCATGCATCGGCAAATTGAGGTGCTGAATAAAAGTACTCAATGCTGTGCTCAATTATGGGTAGATCAGAGTGTCGAGCATCCGGCATTAAAAAAATTTAATGGTGAGGTGAAACTTCAAAAAGGAGAAAACCTGGGCGATAAAATGTGTCATACGGCACAGAAAGTCTTGCAACAATTTTCCAGGGTTTTGATAATCGGTAGCGATTGTCCTGGCATTGATGACGCTTATCTTGAGCAGGCCTTGCAGGCCTTAGATAAAAACACGATTGATGTAGTAGTAGGCCCAGCTATAGATGGCGGCTATGTGCTAATAGCAATGAAACAGCCTCAACGAGAAATTTTTCAAGATATTGACTGGGGTAGTGAGCTTGTTTTACAGCAAACAGTGGATAAACTTCAGACTTGTGGTTTACGTTTCTTTCTGCTTCCTGCGTTAAATGATATTGATACAGTAGAGGATTTAAAAAGCCTGCTATAATTTCTGCGCCTAAATATGCTTAGTTTCATATAAGAAAATTATGATCCAAGATTTAAAAGTTGCCATTATTGATGATGACAAACTTTCTACACTTAACTGGAAAATTCTTCTAAATTTTATTAATGAAGATGTCTTGTTATTCAGTACAGAACAATGGCACGTTTTTGTTAATCAGCATACGAATGCGGATGCTGATCAGGTTTTTGCAGTAGTGATAGGTAAATTAATGGCGCTTGCGTTTAATGATAGTGCAAATGAAGAACTGGTTAAAAGTATTCATGAGCATTACCCACAAATGCCGGTGTTGCTAAACTGTAATCAAGATTTCATTCAGAATAAAATACCTGAAACTAGCCAGCCCTGGCTTATACAATTATCTGACAACATAGAATACAAAACATTATTGCAGCATTTTGACTATGCTCGGCAATTGCATGGTATTGAATTAAAACAGTCAAAAAGCAAAATAATCTCTGAGCACGGTACACCTTTATTCCGTACATTGGTTGGTAGCAGTGATGCGATAACACAAGTCAAAGATTTAATGCATAAGGTTGCAAGTAAAAAGGTGAATGTACTTTTATTTGGTGAGTCTGGTACAGGCAAAGAAATTGTTGCAAGAAATATA
This sequence comes from SAR86 cluster bacterium, assembly GCA_002746215.1. Taxonomy (GTDB): domain Bacteria; phylum Pseudomonadota; class Gammaproteobacteria; order Pseudomonadales; family Pseudohongiellaceae; genus UBA5109. Next base: position 222,849 of record NVWI01000003.1, on the reverse strand, counting down.
CATTATTATTCAGGCCGTGGAGAGGAACCATTTATTATCGTGAACTGTGCTGCACAAGGTGAGCAATTTGAAGTGGCTTTTTTTGGCTGCGTTTCTGGATATAAAAATTCACAGGAAGTAAGTGTTGGCTACTTGGAAAAGGCCGATGGTGGAACCCTGTTTTTGGATAAAATTGCAGAAATCCCACTGGACTTACAAGCGCGTTTAGTAAGCTTTCTGGAAGAGAAGGCATTTCAGAGGCTTGGTGATAATAAGCTAAGAAAGGTTGATCTGAGAATTGTGGTGGCTACTAACGCAGATTTAAAGCAAAAAGTAGACGTCGGAGAATTTAGGGAAGATTTATATTACTTGCTGAATGTGCTGCCAATCAGTTTGCCGGCATTACGTGAGCATGCTGAAGATATACCTGACTTGCTAAAAGAATTAATCATTAGACTTGAGCATGAAGGGCAACAAGCCATTCGCTTAAACTCTAGTGCGATTGATGCGCTTAAACTTTATTCATGGCCTGGTAATGTTCGAGAATTGACCAATCTCATTGAGCGTTTGTCAGTTATTCATGAAGGTAAAATTATCGGTTTAAATGAACTCCCGCCAGAATACCGACAGAATATAGAAAGTAATAAATCAAAAGAACAAGGCTTAAGTGGTCAATCTATAGATGCAGATACTGCAGCTGATAGTCAATTTAATGCAAAGCCTGCAAGCACCTTGGAGGAAAAGCTCTATCTTAAGATAGTGACGCCTTTAACAGTCTCAAACCTCGAGCAATATTTAAAAAGCTTTGAAAAAGAAATAATAGAAACAGCTATTGAAGATTCAGCAGGGGTTCTCTCATTTGCTGCTGAACGTTTGGAAATTGAAGAGGAAAGTTTGCAGCTTAAATTACAAGCGTTCAGTATAAAGCTGGATTGATTTTAGTTTGCCTGTGGTCTTATTGCTTCGCCATTGATCTGTGCATCAGTCAAGGTGATTTCAAATTCATCGCCGTCAGGGTCGCGTTGATATAATTTCAGTAATAACATGTCGTTATCTTTCGCAAACCATAATTGGGTTAAGCGTTCACTGTTCTCTCTAACACGCTCAACCTTAATAGCACTAAAGATTCCAGATTCTATTGCAAGATATTCTTCTCTAATAACGCGATAGTGGTATTCTTTGACAACATTACGATCGATAACCGCAAATATTATTTCATCATTGCCATTAAGAAGTTCCTGCCTGATTAAGGTGTACATGCTGAGTTCATCCAAAGTGATGTCTTCAAGTTGGAGTTCTACGCTTTCGTCCTTCACTATAGCCGTAGCGAGATTATTCTCCCAATCAAAAGTAATGCTCCGACTACGGCCACCTATACCACTTTGATTGTATTCATAATGCTGAGGGCGAGGGGCGTTGTTAAGCCAGTCGAATTGGCTGTTTTCTCTAATTGTTGAAACTGTTGCACCGAGTAGTCGTAACCTAATTAAAGAACTCGCAATAAATTCAGTATCGCTTATCTGGGTTAAGGATATTTCAGCCCGTGCTTTTAGCCCTTTAAAACGGGCATCGTAATAAGCAGAAAAAGGCAAAGGAGGTGCGGCAATGCTCAGTGTAGAGAGCATCAGGAAAGTTACTGCACAAAATATGGCTGCTATTCGGTTATTAAGCATAGGGTCATTATCATGGGTTTAGCTTAACTTGTGCTTAACTTCCACCTAACTTAGGGTTAATGATAGTTCAAGTAGTTTGCTGGTTAGCTAATACCTGAATCGGTTATGATAGCGCTTATGGTCTTAACTATGAAATATATCCAATGCTATTTAAGCAAAGTGCTCATTGTATTTAGCTTAATGCTTTATCTGCCGGCAAGCTTTGCCATTGAAATTGAGGACTTATATCAGGCAACTATCATAGTACCATCTCGAAATAATGAGCAAGAAAGACGTAGAGCATTTAGTGAAGCCATGCGGGAGGTATTAACTAAAGTTAGCGGCTTAACCTCTACAACCAACCCTGCATCAATTCGGCGTGCACTGAATAACCCTGAACCTTACGTAGAATCCTGGAGAACTCAGGCAGAGTTGTTGCCGATAAGTCCGGATGCCGAGATATCAGAACTGCAAGAAATCATCTCCATTGAGGTTAACTTCTATGAGTCTGAAATACAGCGTCTATTGGATGAAAATAACATACCTATCTGGCCGGCAAACCGCCCTGAAACACTAGTATGGATGGTGGTTGAAGATGAGTTAGGGGAGCGCCAGATGCTGACTAATGATAGTTCAGAATTTGGAAGCAGGGTGAATGCTCTGCAAAATTTTGCAGATGTAAGAGGTTTGCCTCTGCTGTTTCCCTTATTGGATCTTGAAGACCAACTACGTTTGAATGTGAATAAATTATGGGAACTTGATGAGGCTGCAATTTTAAATGCATCTCAACGTTATCAAGCTGAAAGCATTCTAAGCTTAAGGGTCTACCGATCCTTGAGCGGAGAAGTGTTGGCAAAAAGCTTATATTTCTTTAGAGATAACATTTTTAGTTATGAAGAGTTTGAACTTAATGAAGAAGACTTTATAAGCGGTAGTGTCAATCTCGCGACTAATGAGTTATCACAATATTATGCTGTGTTGATATCTGGCACTGAAAACAGTGTAAGTATAAATATGCAGGTTGATGGAATTGATAACCCTGAAGATTATGCGGCGTTACTAAATTATCTAAATACCCTGGAGGGTGTCAGCTCCTTCCAATTGAGTAGAGCAGTTGAATCAAGTTTGCTGTTGCAACTAGAGACTGGGGGTCAATTACGTCAACTTGTTGAAACCATTGCATTGGAGCCAGCCTTACAGGAAGTTGTCGAGCTAAGTCGCACTGGCGATAATGTTTCTATGCATTACCGTTGGGTTCAAAGATAACTTTTTTACGCATGCCTCTCTCAAACCAACTGCCTTTTGATTTTATTCTGTATAACGAATTTACTTTTGAAAATTTTATTGTTGCTGAAAAAAATAAAGAATTACTCACTGTTTTGCAAACTGTTAACTTGGCAGAATCTTTCTATTTTATTTGGGGTGCAAAAGGCAGTGGTAAAAGCCATGTGTTACAGGCAAGTTGTGCGCAACATGCCAATTCAGCTTATTTGCCTTTAAACGTTTTTTTAGATGAAGGTGAATCAGTGCTGGAAGGTTTGGATCAACTTGATTGGCTTTGTATTGATGATGTGCATCTGGTGTTGGGTAAGTCAAACTGGGAAGAAAAACTTTTCACTTTATTTAACGCCTGCCAAATAAGTTCTACTTGTCTGATTGTTAGCTCATTGTTGGCGCCTTTAGAATTGAAGTACGTTTTGCCAGATTTGCAGTCCCGTTTTAGTAGCGGTGTGACATATCAACTGCATGAATTGAATGAGCCTGAAAAGCTGCTGGCGCTTAAAAAGAGGGCAGAGCTTGCGGGTATTCCGCTTAAAGATGAGGTGTTGAATTATATATATTTACGCAGTGAGCGTAGCATGTCCGTATTATTTTCCGTGCTTGAACAATTAGATAAACTTTCACTCGCAGAAAAACGTAAGATCACCATCCCTTTCGTGAAAGCTATTATGCAATGGTAGTTAATCATTTACATGAAAAAGGGGGCAGGCTGCAGTTTGTCTCTTTAATGGCTATATTGAAGGTGATCATTTAAAAGTAAGGGTGCTTATTTATGCTTAGAAGGCCAAGGGTAACTCTACCCAATGCCCCGCAGGACATTATTCAGTGGGTCAATAACTGACAAGCCTGCTTTTACGATGATGAAGATTATCAGTTGTATGTAGACTGTTACATGATTAATCATGCATAGGTAAATCAAATTACTCCCCTCTTGATTCAAGCAATTAGACTAGGACCGCAATTAAATGATATAAAAGAGGGGGCTGTTATTTACTGGTAGTGACAAATATTGTATAGACTTGGATGATTCCCATAATAGTAAAGGAGGGTAAATGATTAGTCTTATCTCATTAAAAATCCTTAAATTAAAGTCAAATATTAAGGTTTTAGCTTTAGTACTCGCTCTTGTTTTTCTAAATGCAACAATGCCTGCTTCGTTATCTGCACACCATTCAACATCCATGTTCGACACTGAAAACATTATCGACGTTAGTGGCGTTGTGGTGCATGTTGATCTTAAAAACCCACATAGCTTAATCTATATCGTCGCCATTGATGAAGAAGGCAATGAAGTTCAATGGGTGCTCGAAGCTGAGCCTCTAAGCACACTGGCCAGCAATGGGTGGACATCAAGCACACTGAGTGTTGGTGACGAGGTCATTGCTTTTGGCGGCCCTGCACGCAATGGTAGTAGAGCTATGATCTTACGCGCCATTCAACTTCCTGATGGTCGAGTAATGAGAACATAAGTGAGGATAGCAATGAAAGCACTAGCATCTAAAAGGCAACCTGTTGCTTTATTGATATCACTATTGATATCACTTGTGGTCACCTTGATTGCTCCAACTACTTTGGCGCAGGAGGTAAACCCAGAACAAGTAACCACTGTTGTTCGCAACTGTGCTCTTCCAGAGCCTTTTCCTTGCCCAGTGGCTCGAATTGTAGATGTGACAGTAGAGCCCAGCACCATTGACCCGGGTCAGACGGCCAGTATCACATGGGCAGCAGAAAACCCAACGAACATGCGAATGATTCCTGATGTTGGTCGTGTATCGGCTCGTGGCACGGTGCAAGTTACCCCCTCTGCTACCACTATTTACACCCTCCGTTCTGAAAATGGGCCTAACGGTGAAGTAGTCACCCAATCGGTGACCCTTACTGTTCGTGGTACGCAGCTAGCCGCTAGGGTACAAGAGACAGCTGAATCGCGAGCTATTCCTCGGATGCGCGATGGTAAACCAGATCTTCAAGGTGTTTGGACTGGAGGGTGGTGGTATATAGATGGCATCGGGGATCGTGATGGCCTTCCTGAAATACCGACTCCGAAACCAGGTTTTGAACACCTTGCCGTCGTAGATGACCCTTTGGCCGTTGGTGGAGGTTGTGGAATAACCAGCGTTCCATGGTTTTATGGTCCTGTTTACCACTTTCAAATCGTGCAAACACCAGAGCTCGTAGTGAGCATGACTGAACGCATGCATTTGCATCGAATATTCGAAATTAATAAGGAACATTCAGCTGATGTGCTTAATGGTGAGAATCTAAATTTTCTTGGTAGTTCAACAGCCTCCTGGGATGGTGATACGCTTGTTGTCGACACTCGGGGGTTTAATTTAAAAACGCATGTTGGTAAAAAAGAAGCAGCATACTTAGGTGGCTATAGACATTCGTCAAACCTACATATGGTTGAACGTATTACACGAATTGATTTTGAGACGCTTGAAATTGAGACTACGCTGGAAGATCCTGAGCTATTCGAAGGGCCATGGCGGATAGTTAGACATCATGAGTTGCGTCCAGAACTAAGCACAGTGCCGGAATATATCTGCGAACAAGATGAAGACTTCTATGATTCAATGGTAGAAGGGCTTGAAGAGGTTCCCCTTCCTTCCTGGCTCGAAGTAGACCCCATCCAATAAGGTCAAGATCAATAGTCAGAAGCTATAGCAACAGTATCGAAGGAGGAGCTGCTGTCTTCGATTACATAAAAGTATTTATAGATACGGTATGCTTGATAGAACAAGAGAGGGGGGAGCAGCCTCTCTTGTTCTTGAGCCTTTCTAAAAAGAGTTAGATTCAAGGGTTATATTTATTTACAGATAAGTACCTTAAACAAGGTTAATCAGTTTCCATGGGCATGTCAGGATCTGCTGTCCATTCGGTGAGAGAGCCGTCATACACTGCAACATTGTCAACGCCTATTAAAGTGAGAGCTAAGGCATTACTGCTTGCTGCTATACCGCCGCCACAATAAGTGATGACTCTGTTTTTTTTCAAGCTTCCGCTTGGGCCAAATTTTTCTGCAATTATTTCTGTTTCTGCATAGCAATTGGATTGGGGGTCTATCAAGGTTTCACAGTACAAATTTTTACTGCCAGGAATTCGACCAGCTCTTTTGTAAGGATTTACTTCACCCGTAAATATGGGTAAAGGAAGAGAATGTAGAAGTAAAGTTTCAGGTTCATCACAGGCTGTTTTTACTTCGTGTTTGTCCACCATCAAAGCGGGTCTGTGATTGACACTAAAGTGCTGAGCCGGAGGGTAAGAGGATTCCTCAGTTGAAATTTCTTTTCCTTCCGCTGTCCATTTTTTCCAGCCACCATTCAGCACGGCAGCATTATCAAAGCCACAAACGCGTAGCATCCACCAAACCCTGGCGGCCCAGGCTTGATTGGTACGGTCATAACAAATAACGCAAGTGTCATCACCAATACCCTTTTGTCGAAGGGTCTCTGCAAAGTCTTCAACTGCAGGCATCATTAAACTAAACTCATGATTCTGGTCAGATAATTCTTCACCTAGATCAACATAAATACTGTTTGGGATATGACCTTCTTTCCAAATATCCCTCCCTGAGGAAAAACCATAACTGCCATCTTCGCTTTGTTTCATCACAAGAGAGCAATCTAAAATTCTAATGTCTTCGCTACGGCAATGTTCAGCAAGCCAGTCAGTAGCAACAAGGGGATGGTCGAGTGTAATTGTCATATTCATACTCCTGATATTTATAGAGAATGATAAACAGGGACGCACTCAGAAGAAAGTAGGAATTGATTAAATGCAGATGAAAAAAACCGGACTTAGAGAGCCGGTTAGTTTATTTAAAGTTCAAGAGTTTTTTTTTGGCTAATTACTGAGCCAATTCACTATAAAAGCCCGTCACTTTAAGCACAACTACGATGTCCTCGGCACTATGATTGTTCAAGTACCAGCCGTGTATGCCGCTAAATGGAGCTGTTAATGTGCCACTTCCTTTTCCTTCATTATGGATTTTGTAAAACATTAATAAGCCGGGTTCATCGTTAACTCTGTCGGTATGACCATGAAATTCTACTTCAAGTAATTCCGGGGTCTCCATTTCTACCGACCATTCATAAATGACGGTATCACCTTCAAGAATACCCAATTTATATTCGAGGGCTGCATAGGCATAAAGCGGAATTTCATAAGTGCTGGTTTTATAAGGAACGTCACTTTCGGTGAAAGTATTTTCACTGAGTGGAATATCTATCCAGCCGTTAACAGGTTCAGGAAGCTGAGCGCAGGAGAACAGGAATATTAGTGCTGTGATATAAAACAGTGGTTTCATACATTAGTCCTTGTACCTAGTGGTGAATGTTAAATGCTTCGGTAAATTCGTCTGATACCCAAAAAAAACCCAGTAAAAATTCCTAGCGTTGTGCCGCCCATTAGTATCCACATTAAAACATCCCAGAGTGGACGGCTACGCATTAAGGGAGTGAAATCCAGACGGTGCAAGCCTTGGTGTAACCACCGATACCATTTAGATTCAGTGTCATATTTTGCGAGTAATTCAGCGTTGTCTGGATCTATATAGTAAATTGTTTGATCAAGGTTTGCTGTTTCTATTTTATATACTGGCAATTTTACCGGATCATGATGAGAAAAATAATAATTATCTTCTGTATGCATCAAAGCTGCACTTTTTATTTCAGTTTCCGGCAGCATTACTGTCGTGAGTTCTCGGAGTTCTACTTCTGTTATAGGGTTGGGTTGTAGGTCGCTAGCGTTAAAACGTGTCGTTGTTGCTTGGTTAGTGACGGTATATAAAAATAATTTCCCATTGAGTTTTTGCCCCTGAATTAATACGGTATCACTTCTAATATCCAGTTCATTTATTCTAGCGATGGAAGCGTTGACGTCATTTAATGAAATGTTACCTCCGCTTAAACGTATTATCTCTTGGTCAGCTCCAGAACCTTGCATAAGTCCAAAAGGCTGCATGGAGAATAAACCACTAATTAGCCAGGATAAGGTTAAAATGCCAAAGATAAGCCCAGTATAGTGATGCCAAAGAGATAAGCCTTTGTAAGGTGAATGCCTGCCACTTTTACGTATTTTGTATTGCTTCAAACCAAGATAAATACCGGTAAGTGTAAGAAAAAGTCCTAACACGCTTAACCAGATGACCACCTGAGACCAGAGCTGCGCTTTCTGCCTTAAGATGGTTGGATACAACCAGTGAATAACAGGGCCTAGGTAGCCCCAGATTCGCTGCTCTCTGGTGGTGCGTTGAATGATCTCACCCGTTTTACTGGAGATATACCATTGTGTTCCTGCGCTGTCATTTGCTGCGAATTGGTAAAGTGGGCGGTGTCTATTGTAGGCGCCGGAGACAGTCCACTGATCGTTATAAATTGTGTTGGTCAATTGGGCATCAGGGTAGGTATGTTTCCGTTGATAGATTTCTGCGATTTGAATGGCATTTTTTTCGTCAATGTCGTTAAAAGTATCTGCATTGTTTAGTAGTACGGTTGATAAACGGCCATTCACGGAATAGAGGTGAACGACAGGTTCTTCTTTTAACATCATAATTTGGAAGAGTCGGAATTCGTTGTCTACCAAGTCTGTCTCAGACAGCTTATTACAACAGGCTTCAATGCTCAGAGGGGAGAGGGTTTGTAATTGTTGCTGATAATTTAATTCGGGGTAGGGCTTATACATCATGACAAAGCCGGATAAACACCAAAGCAGCATGACCAGGCATAAACCTATGCCAAGATAACGGTGGATTAAAAGTAGTAGTTTCAACATATTATTAAAAAAATGTCACTCTTCCAGAGGAGATAGGGGGAAGGAAGAGCGACATTAGTTGACTAAAAGCTAAAATCAGCGGCTATGCTCAGGGTACGAGGTTTGCCGACTAACCAGGTAGACGAGTAATAACTTGATGATGCATACAGTTCATCAAAAAGATTGTCAGCTTTTAGGGTGATTCCTAGGTTATTGTTTACATTCCAGTAAAGGGACGCATCGATGACAGTGTAGCCAGGAATAGGTCTCGCACTATGGAACCTTTCACCAACATAACGTGCATCGGCAATAACGCGGAAGTTGTTTAAGAAATTCCAGGCAAACCCCAGATTGGCGGTTTTTTCCGGTACATAAGTGGGTGTTACGCCAGTATCGGTTTCTGCATTCAAGAAGGAAACATTGCCATAGAGCTGTAAGCCACTGACAAAGTCATAGTTTAAGCCGAGTTCGATACCCCGTGAGCTTTGCTCTGGAATAACAATAACATCGCTTGGATCCGCAGAGTCCGGGTCATCTTCAGTCAGATTGTTTTTAACGATATCAAAGATGGCTGCATTCCATTGCAGACGTGTATTGTTCACCTGCTTCTTGATACCAATTTCAAACTGTTCACTTTCAATTAAATCAGATTCTCGGTTTGATGCAGAAGCGGTTACCACCGAGCTGCTAGGATGGGTGGCACCAGTGCCGTATTGAGCATAGATTGCAGTTGTTTCAGAAAGGTCAAAAACCGCGCCGATTCTGCCGGTTAAAGCATCTGCATCCTGATTAATAGTTGCTCTACCCAAACGCACATACTGGGTAGAAAAGTCATCAAAACGTAAGGCGCCAACGAGAGAAAGCTGATCCGTCAAAGCAAATTGTGCTTCAGAAAATAGCGCATATTGGCGGACATCCGAGGTGTTATCTAGCATGACATCGGCAGTGGTTAAGTCCAACAAAGTTCCTGGCTGAAAGTTATTGCTATCAACGGTATCAATGTCAGTACCAAAATTTACTCGGTTCGGATTTCCAGGGCCAAAGTTACTTGGACGCACAAAAGAAATATCATTGACCTCAAAGCCGACGGATGTTTTTAACCGTCCCTGGACAAAGGCTGAGCTCAAATTGGAGCGCAGGCCGTTATGAGTCATATCATGACCGATCACTAAGGGATCCCAGCGAGTGACTATTTCCGTTGTATCATCATATTCATAGAATTCAGTATTGCTCCAGTAACGATCAGTCGACAAGCGGTAGATTTCAGTTTGTAAGTTAGTATCATCAGAAATACTCCAATCGGCTTTCACGCGAATAGAGTCATCTTCATAGCTTACGATGGCATCGGCGACGTTGAAGTTTGATTCCAGCAGGCTTGGAATGAAGTTGCCATTGGCAATCGGCACACCAAAATATTTCATCGGTGATTGATCGCCTCTGTCGTATCGAGCCGTCAAGATTAAATCGTTACTAACATTCCAGAGTAATGCAAAAGAAAACATTTCAGCGTCACTTTCACCATTATTTACCCAATTATCAGATTGCTTATTGCTGTAGTCCAGACGATAAGCCAGTGAGTCATTAATGCTATCGGTATAGTCAATGCCAATAAAACTGCTGTTGTCCTGCCCCATCATCAATCTTACGGCGCCGCTACGTTCGAACTGAGGTGTTCTTGGAATGATATTGATTGCACCACCGATACCGCCTTCACCAAAAAGTACCGATGAAGGGCCTTTCAAAACTTCGATTTGTTCAACGCCCCAGGTGTCGAATGGAAAAGTTATAGTGCCAGCAGCCGTGAAGTAATTACTGCCATCATATAATTTAGTGACACTGCCCTGGCCGCGGAAGCCTCTGGCGGCAATACTGGAATGTCCATTGCCAGGGTTCGCTTCGCTGGTGAAACCAGCGCTTCGGGTTACGGCTTCTATAACGGAAGTATCGATTCTGGCTCGAATGGCATTGCCATCGATAACATCTACAGTGGCAGGCGTCTCTAGTACGCTTAAATCCAGCCGACTAGCGGTTACACTATCAAGTCTTCCCTGTGTGCCAAAAATAATAACTTCTTGAATGTCTTCTGCCGCAAAAATTACTCCGGAAGCAGAGCTAAGAAGGGGGACTGCAAGTGCCAGGGTAATTGCTCGGTGCAATTTACTCTTGTTATTCATTTTCAAGGATAACTCTCCAATAGGCTGTAAATAATTCTCATTATTGAGTGGGGAGGCATAGTAGAGGTGAAAACAGAATTGGGTTAGTGTTTAGCTGTTAGAGAACGGTTTATTAACGTTAAAAAATCGTTAATAAAACCAGAGATTCTTGGCGGGCTGGGTATGTTCTGCCCAAGTCTCATCAATGCTGTGGGGTAAAGGCGGTTGCCGTATCAGTTCTTATAAAAAGAAATTTATAAGCTGTTTAAACAAGAAAAGCATTGTAAATATAGGCTGTTGGGATCATTAAAGTTTAATAATTGACGGATATCCTCATTAATTTGCCGATAGAGAGCATTTAAGGACGTCGTAAAAAGCGCGGTATTAGCAGAAGTTTTGAACCAGCTGAGGGTATTAAAATTATCGGCAATGCTTTGTATGATTAACTCAGTTGGTGAAGGTGGTCGTGTGATTTTTTTAGTCCGGTATTGTTCTATCCCGGCCAGGTTTGCTGCTGCTTCGACTGCATCATCCAGGTCTCCAAGATTATCCACCAAGCCTTGCTCAAATGCGGCATTGGCAGACCAGACTCGACCCTGGCCTACAGCATCAACTTCTTCGAGCGTCATGCCTCTTGCATCTGAGACAATTTGTAAGAAGCGGTCATAGCCCTTTTCAACATTCAATTGAATAGCTCGTTGCGTACTTTCAGGTAACTCCATACCTAGTCCGTACGCACCTGCTTGCGTAGTTGTGCCTACGCCATCGACATAGATGCCGATATTGTTTAGCGTCTGCTTAAAGGTTGGGTATATACCAAAGATGCCAATCGAACCCGTTATAGTCGCTGGACTGGCCCAAATCTCATCGGCAGCAGTCGCTATCCAATAACCGCCAGATGCAGCAACACTTCCCATGGAAATGACGAGGGGTTTACCACTGCTTTTAAAGTCCAGTAGTTCACTGCGAATGACTTCAGAAGCAAAGGCGCTACCACCTGGACTATCGACTCTAAGCACCAGTGCTTTAATATTTTCGTCATGTTTGGCCTGGCGTATAAGGCCCGCTAAAGTATCACCGCCTATACTCCCTGGAGGTTGTTCACCATCATAGATAGTACCGCTTGCGATAATGATACCGATCTGATTGCCACCTAATGCTGCGGGTAGTGGAATTCGACGTTCGGCTAAATATTCATTAAAAGGGACTTGTAAGAAACTGCTGCCATCTGCATTCAAGCCAATTTTCTCAATCAAATAATGTCGCATTTCGGGTCGGCTGATAATCTGATCTACTAAGCCAAAATCCTGTGCCATTAAGGCTGTATCTCCACTATAAAGGGCGAGTTGTTGATCAGGGTTATTAATAAAGTTATTAATTTGGTCAGCATCTAAACTGCGCTCTCGACTGATATCAGCAACAAAAAGTTGCCAACTGTCATTCAGCCATTCTTCATAATTTCCTCTAGCCGCATCAGACATCCCCGTTAATTCAAAAGGCTCTACGGCTGATTTAAATTCACCGACTTTAAATATATGTACGTTTATGTCGAGTTTTTCTATGGCTTCAGCGTAGTAATATTGATAGCTGCTCATGCCTTCGAGATTAACTGCACCCATGTTGTTAAGGATGATTTCATCGGCATAAGTTGCCAGGTAATATTGGCTTTGACTCAGATTGTCGGCAATAGCATAGACAGTTTTTCCGCCATCTTTGAAGGCCGTGAGGGCTTTACCCATATCTTGTAATTGCGCCAGAGATGCGCCTTGCAAATAATCCAGTTGTAAGACGATCGAGCTAATGGCTTCATCACGACCGGCTATTTCAATGCTATCAATTAAATCCTGTAATAAAACTTCGTCATCAGCAGGGTTGCCACCAAGCAAATCTCCGAATGAGGTTAGCGTTGCTCTTTCTTCCACAATGCTGCCAACGGGGGTGATCAGCAGAGCCGCTCCCTGAGGAATGTCGAGTTGATCTGAACTGAGCAATGCAACAAGAAAAAAAGCTAAAACGGCGATGAAAATGAGGTTGAGGCAGAAACTACGAACCCAACGATAAACTGTGAGTAATCCTTTAAGAAGTTTAGCAAGCATGGGTTTCACCTGAATTAATTTTATTCAAAGAAAATAACCTTAAAGGGTCTGGGCCTTTGTACTTTTGGCCTTTTGTTGTTGGTGAATATAAACAACAGCAGCACAGAATAAAAGGGTACAAAAGAAGGTTAGCACAATTCCTGCGATTAATTTTCCTGGCGTAAACGCTGTTAAAACGCCAGTGAAGAAATAAAGCAGAATAACAAAACACAGCCATTGATAGGCGCGTAGGTTATTACCTCTCAAAGAGGGCAGGAATAACGATAAAGGAATAATCTGGATCAGCCAGCGAGAAATGCTAAGCGGCTCATTAAGCCAATTCTCCAATGTCAGGGTGAAAAGCAGGCCAGCCAAGCTTATTAAGACAGCAATACGGGCAGTAGTAGTAATTTTGCTGGTTAGCATCTTAGTTATTACCTCAGTTTCAGTGCTAATTCTGCCAGGCGTTTACCAAAGGCTTGGCAAAGTGCGGCCTCTTCCTCGCTTATTGGATTGCGGCCATCACTGCCAGCCAAATGACTGGGGCCATAAGGTGTGCCGCCGCTGGTTGTCGTATTCAGTTCTGTTTCGCTATAAGGAATACCCGTTATCAGCATGCCATGATGCATAAGAGGAATTTGCATGCTGAGCAAGGTGGATTCCTGACCGCCGTGTAAGCTGGCTGTCGATGTAAATACACCAGCAGGTTTGTCGATCATGCTGCCACTCATCCATTGTGCGCCAGTGCTGTCCAAAAAATGTTTCATGGCACCAGCCATATTGCCAAAACGGGTTGGGCTGCCTAGCGCAAGTCCTGAACATTCAGAAAAATCTTCTTCGCTGCAATAAACCGCACCGTCTGCTGGAACTTCCGGCTCACTTGCTTCTGTAACCGAGGAAACAGCAGGGACAGCACGGATTCGAGCTTCTATGCCTTCGACACTTTCAACCCCGCGGCTAATAAATTGGGACATTTTGGCTACAGCACCATAACGACTGTAATAAAGCACAAGAATATAAGGTGAGCTCATTTGATTAACTCGAGTACATTTTCTGGGGGACGGCCTAATACAGCACTAGTGCCAGAGACCACGATGGGGCGTTCTATAAGCTTGGGTTCAGCTATCATAGCGTTTAATAAATCGTCGTCAGACAAAGCTGTATCAGCTAAGCCTTTGCTCTTATAAGCCTCTTCGACTTTTCGCAGTATGTCGCGTGGATTTTTTCCGAGCTGTTGTAACAGTGTCTGTAATTCTTGTTTGCTTGGCGGGTTTTCTAAATAAAGAACGATCTCTGCTTGTATATTATGCTTTTCGAGAATAGCGAGAGTTTGACGCGACTTGGAACAGCGGGGATTATGATAAATAGTAAAATTAGACATATAAACTACCTGTAAACCTTTCCTTAAATGACATTGATGAAAGCTAATATTTGCCGCAGTATTGGCGGTCTTAAATGCGGGATAATAAATGCGCTGCAATAGTAGACATTTAAAATTGATTAAACAAGAGAAGCGCTATAGCTTATGCGCTTTAGGAACAACAAGCAGTGATAAAATTAATGGCAAGATTTAATGGTTGGGTAAAAGACTTATGGCACTTTATGCATTTCGTCTCCCTTAACTTCAAACGCCATAAAGGCACTGAAAACGCCAAGGCTCTAACGTATATGAGTTTGTTTGCAGTGATTCCTCTGTTAACACTTCTCATCACAATTCTCGCCGCTTTCCCGGCTTTCCAGGTGTTTGGTAATCAGATTCAGGCGATGATATTTGACCGTCTGCTGCCCAGTTCCAGTAGTCAGTTAGAAGACTATTTCACCGCTTTTAGTACGCAAGCCAGAAATCTCACCTGGGTAGGCGCTGCAATGTTATTAGTCACTTCGTTTTTGATGTTGGTAAATATTGAGCGTAGTTTTAATCGCATATGGGAAGTGCGTGAATCGCGTAAAGGTCTCAATTCTTTTTTACTCTATTGGAGCGTGATGAGTCTTGGGCCAATTCTTTTAGGCCTGGGGTTTGCTATTAGCTCATATATTACGTCATTAAACCTTTTTGACAGTTTTCTAGATATTTCAGAGACCTTGGGTACAACCAGTCTGCTGCTGGAAATTTTTCCGCTGATATTAACGACCGGCGCATTTACCTTATTATATGTGGCAGTGCCGAACTGTGGGGTGCGTTTTCATCATGGGCTTATCGGTGGGTTAGTCGTAGCCATAACATTTTTAGTGGTTAAACAGGTTTTCACCTGGTTTATTGCTTTGGCCAGTTACCAGTTTGTTTATGGTACTTTTGCGGCAGTGCCAATATTTTTGTTATGGATTTATCTTTGCTGGATTGTAATTTTATTAGGCGCTAATTTTGTTAAAGCCTTACCTGCTTACAGTACAGAATATAAAAGCCATAAAGTTCACCCGCATATTCTATTCATTGCCCTACTGCATAAATTCTGGATGTATCAACAAAAGGGTGAAAGTGTCAGTTTACGGATTCTGGTAAAAGAGAAGTGGCCGTTTAATGAACTTTCAATGACTGATGCTTTGTTGGTGTTGCAAAAAAATCAAATTATCCGCAACTGTGGTGATGATGAATTCGTTCTAGTGCGGGATTTACAAAGTCTATCAATACAGCAGATATTCACATGGTTGAATATCGCCTTACCTAAAGCAAAAGATTTTGAATTGCTGCCAGATGTTATCGTGCAACATTTGCCTAATATGGAAGACCTGGAAAAGCGCTTTACGAACTTGGAAAATGTGTCTCAGAAAGAGTTTGACGCGCCATTTGCAGATGTTTATCAGAGCAAATAAGGCTTTGTTTTAGTCATTTACAGCTTGCTTCTATACATTCTTTAGCACTTTCTTGGTCAGTACTTTATTAAGCAAAAAAACCAGGGTGTTTTCCAGGGAAATATCCTGGCTGTATCGTGAGTTAAAAGAAGTAAAACTTGAAGTGAGCAATATGAATAAAAAAGTGCCCGTCCTATATTTCTTAAGATTCCCGAAAAGTCAGCTGTAAATAAATATGCTCTGAAGCAGTTCGAAGAAGTCGAACTGCTTCAGGAATAATGGACACCTTAGTTGATAATTTAGTCCGCAGAAGCAACTGCTTCAGAAGAACCTTCATTAGCTCTCATCTGGAAAGGTACGCTTTGTACAATACCCATAATAATTGATGAAAATTTATAGTCATTTTGAGCAGCATCATGAACGATGGTTCGTACATGAGGCATGTCATACCATTCTAAAGGTCTGGCTAAGGCAAACTGCATCAGCTTCTCAGTAGCAGTGCCTACAAAGATATTAGGGCGATCCACCAGCCAGCGGCGAAGAGCAGCAGGGCTGCCGATCTCAGTACCGTCAAATAAAGTCTCAACAGGGTCAATTAGTACTTCTCCATCGAAAGTGCGGTAGCGTCCAACACCGTCGAAGTTTTCCATGGCGATACCAATAGTATCCATCATGTAATGGCACGATGAGCAAACCGGATCAGACCGATGTAATTCCATCAGGTCACGCAAAGATCTTGGCGTACCATCATTAAACCTTCCCAGGTCGGTATTAACATTGGCAGGTGGTTCAGGAGGAGGGGTGCCTACCAAGTTGGTCAGAAACCATTTGCCACGAGTTACCAGAGAGGTTCTGACACCTAGTGAAGTCAAGGTCAGAATACTGCTGTGCCCTAGAACACCTCGTCTGTTTTCATCCTCAACCTGCACACGACGCATACGACTGCCGACGATCCCAGGGATGTCATATACTTTTGCCAGACTTTCATTAATAAATGTGTAGTCCGCATTGATGACGTCAAGAATACTTCTGTCTTCATCAATGATGCTCTGGAAAAGCATTTGTGTTTCCAAAATTGAAGACTGTCTTAAGTTGTCATCATAATCTGGGTAAGTAGGCGGATCAGGAAGAATTGCTTGCAGGTTACGAAGAAGAAACCATTGGGAAGCAAAGTTAGTGGTCAGATTTTCAGCTTTAGGATCGGCCAGCATACGCACAACCTGTTCTTCCAGCGCACCTGGGGCAGTCAATCTGCTTTCGGCAGCAATATTGATAAGCTCTTCATCAGGCAGCGAACTCCATAAGAAGAAAGCTAACCTGGATGCTAATTCAAGGTCGCTGATTTGAAAAGGTTGTCCTTCTGCTACGTCAGCTGGAGCAGTCTCAACTCGAAACAGGAATTCAGGGCCAGAAATAATTCTACGTATCCCTGTTTCTATACCTTTGCCAAAACCGCCGATCTCATTACCTATTTGATAGAACCCGAGCAGGTCAGATACTTCGTTCTCCGTAACAGGACGACGATAAGCTTGTCGTGCCAGAGTAGATAGAATTTCATTGGCACACGCTAACTGTTCATCTTCTAGAGCTCCAGGCTCACAAATGAAAATCTTTTCACGAGCCGCTGTAGTGCCAGTGCCTGTAGATTCAAAGGGTCCGCGGATTTCAACTTTATCCAAATGAACGGGGCCTTTCATCAGGTCACCAATAATTGCCGTACGTTCGTACTGTTTCCAGATTTCTGCATCTGGAGTGTCGGGTTTTCTGACAAAATTGATCGTAATATGGTGTTCACCAGCTGTCATAAAAGTAGTGAATCTAAAACGTTCATCAATTTCTTTAGCTAATTCGAAACCAACGCTTCCAAGGTCACCCTGATTGGTATCCAGGTCTCCGCCAAAATCTGCAGAGTGAACCAATACTCGATCAATTGTGATTTCTAGGGTGCTAGGGAATTCGATACCACGCGCTTCACCCATCACAGTTCTGGAGAGCGCGGGGGTGAATTCATAGGTTCCGTCTAAGGGGAAATAATGATCAAAAGCGAGACCGCCCACAGTGCCGATTGGGGCGCCAGGAACATGCTTATCCTGAGATAAATCATTTGAAGTGCGATAAACCATAAAATCCGGTGGCATATTAGGGTTGCCAACTGCCAAGGCTGCTACGCGACCAGACGCAGCTACGTAGCCTTCGAGCAAAGTAGCTGAAACCTGTAGAGCTGATGACATGTTATCGAAGCCTTCTGCCGAATCATCAGATATCAACATAGTAGAAGCATCAATCTCTAAGGCTAATAAATCGCGGATAGAGTTCTGATATTCTGTGCGATTTAAGCGTGGCAGAACAGGAGCGCCTGGATTAGGATTATCTCGAGCTTCCTGATCAAGAATAGCTTCTAAAGAAGCAATAAAAGTCTGTCGCTGTTCCTGTGAAGGTTGCGCTTCACCAAGCGGAGGCATTTGGCCAGTGCTTAGTTTTTTAATAGCTTTTTCCCAGACTTCTCCTTCTTCATGAACGAAATCGGGTGATGCATATTCTATTGAAAGCCCGCCGGTGTAATCAGTTTCATTATGGCAATCGACACAATAGTCATAAATCATATTCCATTGATCTTCCAGTGGAGGGAGCTCTTGTACAGCAAGCTGAGGGGCAGCAGCTTGAGCTTCAATCGTGCCAGCGTCTTCTGCAGAATTATTGCAGGCACTTAAGCTTAAGCCTGTAATAACAAGTGCGAATAAAGTTATTTTTTTCATTTGAATATATCTACATTAGTTAGAATTTTTATTGTTTGATTGGCTTAACTGGACCTTAAGCCTCTCCAGATTCCTCATCACCTTCTTCTAAAGGCGGTGCTACATATTCTTCAATAGCAATACCCTGAGCATTCATTGCCTCAGTCAGTATAACCATGGTGTTTTCATAGATAGGAGTTTCAGTGGCAGGCATGCCACCCATGGTCGGCATTTCGTCACCAACGGCCGGTACACCACTGGCAATGTCCAGAGCTGTTCGATTGCTCGAGTCTTTTTGCGATAAATCAACACCTTTGTCTAGAAGAAACTCAATGACTTCATCGTTGCCATAAAAGGCTGCCTGATGCAGTAAAGTTCCGTCAGCACTACCACCAGTGCCTGTTAACGTGTTGACATCAGCGCCGTAGTTAAGCAATAGCTGTATTGTGGGCATTAGGTCAGTGAGCTTTCTCTCAGCTACGCCAGTAAAAACACCGCTTGGTCGTGTTCCGCTCATAATAAAAAGGGCAGCAGACAGCGGAGTATTACCATTGCTAAGTGAATTCGGGTTGGCACCCTCCTCAAGGAGAAGAGTCATGAGATCATTATGTAATCCTTCAGTGCTGTTATACAGCGCAGTCCGTCCAGAAGTTCCTTTTCCAAGGGTAAAGCTATTGTGTGGATAGGGAAGAGCCGTTTCAGGATAGGCGTCAAGATCCACACCCATATCAAACATAAGTGTGAGCAGGTTACGCACCGTGGTTTGATTTGTGTAGTTAGTTGCAGCTCTAGCGAAGGCCAGCTCTTTGTATTCTAGTTCCATAATATCGACCAGCGCTCCATCATTTATATTTGAGCCTCCCTCTATCAAGATTTTAGCCAGGTCTAGATTGGCATTTGCTGCAGCAATACGTAATGGTGAGATTCCTTGTGGGTCAAGAATGTTTGGGTTTGCACCAAGAGAGAGTAAGACCTCTACAGATTGGATAGCATTTTCACGAGCGGCGTGGTGTAACGCAGTCAACCCACCACTAGGCAAAAAACCACTGGGACCTCCTTGGGTAATTCCTGCAAATTCTAATTCTGCAGAACGGGCATTGATATCGGCACCATTTTCTCCCAAGATTCTTACAATTTCGGCATTATTATTAGCGGCGGCCCACATTAATGAAGTTTGGGATAAGTGGCTGTCACGAGCATCAATTTCTGCGCCAGCTTCAATCAATGCCTGAACACCAGTAGTCGACCCAGCTTTGGCAGCGTTCATAAGGGCAGTATCCCCTTGCAGGGTATAAGTATTAGGATTTGCACTTGAATCGAGTAACATTGATATCACTGCGCCGTTGCCATTCATGGATGCTTGTATAAGTGGTGTCATTCCAAAACGGTTGTTAGCATCAGCATTAGCATTCGCATTTAACAGAAGTCTTACCATGTCAGTTTGGTCATAATAGACGGCCCAAAATAATGCACTCATACCATCTGGCTGACGCTCATTAACGTCTTCAGTAGATATTGACGCTTGTACTCCCTGCCAATTCTGGTTTTCAGCCATATCTACTATAGATGAAAATCCGGGTTGGATTGATCCTATCAATAACAAAAAAGATGCAAAAAGTTGGATTTTAATTGTTTTGAAATTTTTCATTATACCCTTCCGTTTTTGTGATTTTCCATAATGGGGAATGTTGAATTATTACTCTAATTACACTCATTTGAAGCTAATTCAAGTTAAGTAAACAGCGGTTTTTTTATTCTTCTTATATTCATCGTGAACCAACGCTATTTCGCGAGCAATGTTATCATTATCTACTTTTAATAGTTAATGGAAGTTTTCCTGGAAATTGAGCTATAACAAGATGTATTGCTTTCTACCTATAAAAGGTTTGAAAAATTTTGCATTGCTAGCACGATGTTATCGTGCAACATTTACCGAATATGGAAAACTTGGAAAAGCGTTTTATTGAGCTGGGGGAGGATATGCCTCAGAAAGAGCTTAGCGTTCCATTTGTAGATGTTTATTTAAGTAAATGAGGCTTTATTTTAGTCATTAACAGCTTGCTTCTATACATTCTTTAGCACTTTCTTGGTCAGTACTTTATTAACTAAAAATTCCAGGGCGTCCTCCAGAGGGATATCCTGGCTGTCACTATCCGCTCGGTGCTTATATTCCAGTTTGTTTTTCTCAAGACTGCGTTCTGATATAACTAAACGATGAGGTATTCCAATTAATTCCATGTCGGCAAATTTCACCCCGGCGCTGGTTTTCTTGTCACGATCATCATAGAGTACTTCAACGCCAGCATCGGTTAAATCACGGTATAGTTTATCTGCAAGTTGGGATACCTGCTCTGATTTGTGCGCATTAAGCGGGATCAAGGCGACATGGAAAGGCGCTATATTATCGGGCCAGATGATACCTTTTTCATCATGATTTTGTTCAATTGCCGCGGCAACGATGCGAGTAACGCCGATGCCATAACAGCCCATTTCCGGGATGATGCTTTTACCGTTTTCATTTAAAACAGATACGCCCATTGCTTTACTGTATTTATTGCCGAGCTGAAAAATATGGCCGACTTCGATACCACGCTTGATCGATAATGTGCCTGCTCCATCTGGGCTGAGATCGCCTTCGACAACCCTTCTTAAATCAGCAACTTCTCCAATCTTGCAGTCTCTATCCCAGTTGATGCCGATTAAATGGTGTTCATCCTGGTTCGCCCCACAAATAAAATCAGCTAAAACGGCAGCATCTCTATCAACAATAATTGCCATATCTTCTGGCATATCGACGGGGCCTATGGAACCAGGTTTGCATCCCAATAGAGCTATGATTTGTTTTTCATCGGCAAAAGTTAGGGGCGATTGAACGCCTGGAATTTTTGCAGCTTTTACTTCACTAAGCTGGTGGTCACCGCGTAAAACCAGGGCGACCAGTGAGCCTTGCTCTTTATCATCAGTTGCACCAAGAACCATCAGCGTTTTCACCGTTTGTGCAGCCTCCACTTTAAGCAGGGTGCAGACTTCTTCAATGCTTGAAGTATCTGGCGTTTCTACCAGTGTTTTATCTTGGCTGGGTGCTGCTCGTTCTTTTGTCGATTGCAATGCGCTCGCCATCTCTATATTGGCGGCATAGTCACCTTCAGAGCTAAATACGATTTCATCTTCCCCTGAGTCTGCAAGCACATGAAATTCATGGGAGCTATTACCACCAATATTGCCCGAGTCTGCCTCTACGGCACGAAAAGTAAAACCAAGGCGAGTGAAAATCTTTGAGTAAGTTGCATACATCAACTCATAGGTGAGCTGTAAGGAGCCCTGGTCAACATGAAATGAATAAGCATCCTTCATGGTGAATTCACGGGCACGCATCACTCCAAATCTTGGACGGCGCTCATCGCGAAATTTAGTTTGTATCTGGTACAAGTTAAGAGGTAATTGTTTATAGCTGCTAATTTCATTACGAACTAGATCTGTAATGACTTCTTCATGTGTTGGCCCAAGGCAGAAGTCCCGTTCATGTCGGTCTTTTAGGCGTTGTAATTCAGGCCCCATTTGTTCCCAGCGCCCAGATTCTCGCCATAGTTCGGCAGGCTGTACTACTGGCATTGAAACTTCAAGCGCTCCAGCAGCATCCATTTCTTGTTGAATGATCCGACTGACTTTGTTTAACACGCGAAGCCCCATGGGCATCCAGGTGTAGAGTCCAGCAGCAAGCTTGCGGATCAAACCGGCTTTCAGCATCAATTGATGACTGATAACGACGGCATCAGAAGGGGTTTCTTTGGTAGTTGCTAGTAGATATTTAGAAGTACGCATAAGGAATGATAACTGTTTTGTTTCAATGTTTCTTACAATGTTTGGTGCAATAAAAAAGCAGCCCGTAGGCTGCTTTTGAAGTGCTTAAAGCTAAGCCTTAAAGGGCAAATTCTTTGAGCTTTTTCAGCGCCAATACTTTAACTCTGGTTGTGGCAGGTTTTTTCGGAATATCCATAAACTCACCGGGTTTAAAGGGGTTAGGGACGTTTTTTCGAGCCGGACGCGCTGGGCGCTTAACGGTTTTTATCTTTAACAGGCCAGGCAGGGTAAACTCACCAGCACCACGCTTTTTAATGTGCCTTTCGATTAAATCACCCAGCTCATCCAGCACATTAGATACTTCTTTTTTGGTCAAACCAGTATTTTCAGAAATAGTGCTGAGGATTGCTGTCTTGGTATATTTATCCTGGATAGCGGTGGTTTTTTTTGCGGGAGCTTTTACGGATTTTTTTACAGCCATACCTTCATCTCTTTTAAATTAAATTGTTAACAAAAAACTCAGACATTGCGTTGCGACAATTAATCAAAACTAACAATCAGGATTAGAGCATTGATTGAGTTTAAATTATGCTGAGGACTTTTTCTTTTAATAGTTGAGGACTCTTACTTTTTAGTCGTTGAGGACTCTTAAAAAGAGCGTTCCCAATTGAGGACTCTTTATATCTTTTTCACTCTAAGCGGGCAAGGGTTTTATGAGAGTTTTTAATTTTTTTTTAAATTTAATTTCTTATAAAGTGTTTTAGATCAAAAATGTTGTCCGATAAACAAATGCTGTACAATGCACCGCTTTTGATTTTGCATAAACTATTAATGAATTATATGTATTATTGAGGTGCGAGATGCCCATTTATGAATACCAATGTGAATCGTGCGGAGCGCACTTGGAAAAGCTACAAAAGCTCAGCGACCCTGTATTGAAAAAATGTCCTGAGTGTAATAAGGACAGTTTAAAAAAGATGATGTCCGCAACCAGTTTTCGACTTAAAGGTACAGGCTGGTATGAAACTGACTTTAAGACTGGCAATAAAAGGCATGGTACAGAGAATAATGCGAGTCAGTCTGATAAAGCTAAAGACAAGCCATCAAGTGAGAAGGCATCTGCTGAAAAATCAGACAGTAAAGCCAACGCGAGTTCTGGCAAGACTGGAGAATCAGTGAAAAGCAGTGGAAATAATAGTGAAAATAAATAGTGTGAAGAAATAGTGTGAAGAAATAGTGTGAAGAAATAGAGAAAAACAACATCATCGTAGCCTTGATCTAACAGGCTTACAGTCAGTATTAAAAGTAAAGGTTGAAGAAGGTAGGAGTTATGCGGAGCCATTATTGTGGTGAATTGAACGAAAGTAATATTGATGAGAGTGTCACTCTATGTGGTTGGGTGCATCGTCGTCGGGATCATGGAGGCGTGATCTTCCTTGATGTGCGCGATAGAGAGGGCATCACGCAAGTGGTCTTTGACCCTGACACGGTTGAGAGTTTTGCACTTGCTGAGCAGGTGCGTAATGAATTTGTGATACAGATTGAAGGCCTGGTGCGAGTTCGCCCTGAAGGCACTCAGAATAGAGATATGGTGACCGGAAAAATTGAAGTGCTAGGTAGGGGGCTCACTATCTTAAATGCTGCAGAGACGCCGCCTTTTCAATTGGATGAGCATATGGAGGTTGGGGAGGATGTTCGCCTGCGCAACCGATTTATTGATTTACGCCGGCCAGAAATGCTAAATAAATTACGCCTGCGATCCAAGGTGACGGCAAGTATCCGTAGCTACCTTGATGAAAATGGTTTCCTGGATATTGAGACGCCCATTCTCACTCGTGCCACACCAGAAGGTGCAAGAGATTATCTGGTGCCAAGTAGAACTCATCCAGGTAAGTTTTTTGCTTTACCGCAATCGCCTCAATTATTTAAGCAGTTATTAATGGTCGCTGGTATGGATCGCTATTATCAAATTGCTAAATGTTTTCGTGATGAGGATCTTCGGGCCGATAGGCAACCAGAATTTACTCAAATTGATATTGAAACGTCTTTTATGGATGAAGATGCCATCATGGAAAAAGCTGAAACGATGATACGTTTAGTTTTTAAAGAGCATTTAGAGGTTGAGCTAGGCGAATTTCCTCGTATGACCTATGCCGATGCTGTGCTGAAATATGGAACCGATCGCCCTGATTTGCGTAACCCAATGAGCCTGGTAGATATTGCTGATTTAATGCAGCAGGTGGAATTTAAAGTCTTTAATGCGCCGGCTAATGATCCCGAGTCACGCGTCGTGGTGATGAAGGTGCCGGGTGGCTCTGAAATTAGTCGCAAGCAGATTGATGGTTACACCAGTTATATTGCTAACTATGGTGCCAAGGGTTTAGCCTGGATTAAAGTGAATGATTTAGAGGCTGGTGTAGAAGGTTTGCAATCACCTATTTTGAAATTTATGCCGGAAGAGGTGATTCAGGGGCTTCTATCTCGTACTGAAGCTGCAACGGGTGATATTTTATTTTTTGGTGCGGACAAAACATCAGTGGTCAATGACGCAATGTCAGCTCTTAGGGACGTTGTTGGCAAGGATATGAACTTACTTAATGGTGATTGGGCGCCGCTATGGGTGGTTGATTTTCCAATGTTTGAAAGTGCTAAAGATGGCAATTGCACGTCTGTGCATCATCCTTTTACTGCACCGTCCTGCGGCCCTGAGGAACTGGAAAAGCAACCTTTAAAAGCGCTATCTAGAGCGTATGACATGGTACTAAACGGTACCGAGTTAGGTGGTGGATCAATCCGTATCAATAAACCGGATATGCAGCAATCTGTATTCAGGGTTCTGGGTATAGATGAAGCTGAAGCAGATGAAAAGTTTGGCTTCCTGCTTGATGCCTTGAAATATGGTTGTCCTCCTCATGGCGGGATTGCGTTTGGTCTGGACAGGTTGATAATGATGATGACAGGTTCTCAGTCTATTCGTGAGGTTATCGCGTTTCCGAAAACGCAATCAGCCAGTTGTTTGCTAACTGATGCGCCAGGAGAAGTCGGCAGCAAGCAATTGCGCGAGTTGAATATTCGTTTACGCGAGTTGCCCAAGACTGAACAGGGTTCTTAAGAAGAAAACAGAGCTCTTAAGAAAAAAAACAGAGGTTGATAGAGTATGGCAGGTCATAGTAAATGGGCCAATATCAAGCACCGCAAAGCCGGTCAAGATGCAAAACGTGCGAAGGTATTCACCAAGATAATTCGTGAGCTAACTGTAGCTGCGAAACTGGGTGGTGGGGACGTTGCTGATAATCCGCGTTTACGTGCGGTTGTTGATAAAGCGTTAGCTGCGAATATGACGCGTGACACGCTAGATCGAGCGGTTGCACGCGGGGCGGGAAGTACTGAGAATGAAAACCTGGAAGAGCTTGTTTATGAAGGCTACGGTCCGAATGGTGTCGCGATTCTGGTGGAAACTTTAACCGATAATAAGAATAGAACCGTTGCTGAAGTACGACATTGCTTCACTAAAGCGGGAGGTAATCTGGGAACCAATGGCTCAGTTGCTTATTTATTTACCAAAACGGGTGTCATCTCTTATGCTCAGGGTGTTGATGAGGAAGCCTTAATGGATGTTGCACTAGAGGCGGGTGCTGAAGATATTATTAATAACTCGGATGGCAGTATTGATATCCATACCAGTTTTGAAAGTTTTGGATCAGTCAAAGATGCCCTAGATGCTGCTGGTTTATCATCGCTTAATGCCGAAGTAACGATGCTCGCATCAACTGACGTTGATCTGGATGCAGACAATGCAGAAAAACTGATGAATGTTGTCGACAGCCTTGAAGATCTGGATGATGTTCAGAATGTATATTCTAATGCCAGTATTTCTGATGAGGTTCTGGCTCAGCTAGACAGTTAGTGGTTAAATTTACTAGATGCTGCTAAGTCTTAGCAAAGGCTCAATAGTGGACGCTTATAGCAGCAAAAGGGGAGATTAATACCTCAATGACCTTAATTTTAGGGATAGACCCTGGTTCACGTGTGTGTGGTTACGGCTTAATTAACGTTGTAGGTAATAAGCTGGAATATATCTCTTCAGGCTGCATCAAGGTTGCTGACCTGGCTTTTACAGATCGCTTGCAAGTTATTTTTTCAAGTATGTCTGAAATAATCGAAAAATATCAACCTGATGAAGTTGCTATAGAAGAAATTTTTGTTGGCAAAAGTGGGGTTTCTGCGCTCAAACTGGGGCATGCACGCGGCGCTGTCATTGTTGCCTGTACTAACCTAAAGTTACCCGTGCATGAGTACCCGCCGAATCAAATCAAAAAAGCATTAGTTGGTAGAGGCCGGGCAGATAAAAGCCAAATGCAGCATATGGTGAGCGCTATTCTTAAGTTACCCTCGGCGCCTCAAAGTGATGCCGCAGATGCATTATGTGTGGCCGTTTGTCATGTACATACCCAATTAAGTTTGAATAGAATATCTGGGGTGCAGGGTAGTCGACGTCGACGTTTGCAAGAAGAAATTAAACGCTAATAGTAGAAGATAAAAGCAGAAGATAAAATACGATGATAGGCAGAATCAAAGGCATCTTAATAGAAAAGCAGGCTAATCAAATATTGCTTGATGTGAATGGTCTGGCTTATGAAGTAGAGGTGCCTATGAGCACACTTTTTCAGTTGCCAGAAGCCGGTAGTGAAGCAATTTTACATACACACCTGGTCGTTAGAGAGGATGCTCAACTGCTTTATGGTTTTTATGAAAAGCATGAACGCATATTGTTTCGGCTGCTGATAAAATTAAATGGTGTCGGCCCAAAGCTGGCTATGGGAATATTATCGGGCCTGAATATTCGTGAATTAGCAGAATGTGTGCGCCATAACGATCTCAATGCACTGGTGCGTTTGCCGGGCGTTGGTAAAAAAACTGCTGAACGCCTTATTATTGAGCTTAGAGATAAGCTTGAAGATTGGTACCAGGAAAGTAATGAAGACGTCCCTGGGGGAACTTCTGCGCAGGTTTCGGGCCAAACTAACTCAAGGACTATTCGTGAAGCCGAAGATGCTTTGATTGCGCTTGGATATAAGCCGCAGGATGCAAGTAAGGCAATCAATCAAGTTGCTTTAAAATTGGAAACAGAAGGGCAGTCTCTTGATACGAGTATCTTAGTAAGAGTCGCGCTTAAAGGTATGACAGCTTAAAGTCTAGTGATGGTAGAGAGATGATTGAAGAAGATCGTTTAATTTCGGGTGTTGCCGTTGAAACTGAAGTTCAACAGGACGTTGCTATACGCCCAAATAAACTGGCTGATTACATTGGCCAGGAAGTCGTAAAAGAACAGATGGAAATATTTATTGCTGCCGCTCTCCAGCGCAACGAAGCACTGGATCACACCTTGATTTTTGGCCCGCCTGGATTAGGTAAAACAACACTTTCCCACATCATTGCCCATGAAATGGGCGTGACTCTGAAAAGCACATCTGGACCTGTTTTGGAAAAGGCTGGAGACTTAGCCGCCATGTTGACCAACTTAGAGTCTGGTGATGTGCTGTTTATTGATGAGATTCATCGTTTGAATCCGGCAGTAGAAGAAATTTTATATCCGGCCATGGAAGATTACCAGTTGGATATTATGATCGGGGAGGGGCCGTCGGCACGATCCTTGAAGCTCGATTTACCCCCCTTTACATTAGTTGGGGCAACAACTCGAGCAGGGTTGCTGACGTCTCCTTTGCGAGATCGTTTTGGTATTGTGCAAAGGCTTGAGTTTTATTCAGTCTCACATTTAAAAAGTATTGTGAGTCGGTCCGCTCGTATTTTGGCGCTTGAGTGCGATACAGAAGGGGCGGAAGAAATAGCCAGGCGCGCAAGGGGAACCCCCCGAATTGCTAATCGTCTATTACGCCGGGTCAGGGATTTTGCCGAAGTAAAACACGGTGGCAGTATCGATTTAAAAATTGCCACAGAAGCGTTGGATATGTTGAGTATTGATAAAAATGGCTTTGATCATTTGGACCGGCGCTTCTTGATGACCTTAATAGAGAAATTTGATGGAGGCCCAGTAGGTATAGACAGTATTGCTGCGGCTATCAGTGAAGAAAGAGGCACTGTCGAAGATATGCTTGAGCCTTATTTAATTCAACAAGGCTTTATCACGCGTACTCCGCGTGGTCGTATGGTCACTGAATATGCCTACAGACATTTTGGTTTAAAAGGGCGTGATAGCAAAAAATTATTTTCGCAAGATCAGTAAGTACATTTAATAAGTGCTTATTAATAAGCACTTTATAAAAGTGGAGAGATAGCAGGCATGGGTGAATCAATGAATATCTGGAGCATGATTATAGACGCTACCTGGGTAGGTAAGCTGGTCATGCTGAGCCTGTTTGTGCTGTCTGTCATGTCGTGGGTGATTATCGTACAAAAGTGGATAATTGTTAAAGATGCCGAAAGGGAAGTATTCAATTTCGAAAAACTGTTTTGGTCGGGAATGGATTTGAGCCAGTTATTTCGAGAAGGTAGCAATAAGTTAAAAGCAGAAGATGTCTCTATTATCGGAATGGAAAACCTTTTTCGATCTGGTTTCAAAGAGTTCACCCGCTTAAGGCAACAGCCCGGGATTGACTCAGACGYAGTGATGGAAGGCTCTCAGCGGGCTATGCGAGTGGCCTTGTCGCGTGAAGAGAGAGTGCTGGAAAAACATCTGCCGATATTAGCAACTGTAGCCAGTGTGTCGGTTTATATAGGTTTGTTTGGCACGGTCTGGGGCATCATGAACGCCTTTTTTGATCTGGCTAATCAGAGCCAAGCTAGCCTGGCAGTCGTTGCTCCGGGTATAGCTGAGGCACTATTTGCGACTGAAATGGGGCTTTTTGCAGCGATACCAGCACTGCTGGCCTTTAATCGTTATTCAGCCAGTGCAAATTCAATTTCTGATAGTTATTACACATTTATGGATGAATTTTCCAGTATTCTGCATCGGCAGGCTCATAGTAAACGTCAGCAAGATTAAAGTTAGGAATGGTTATGGAAGCGCGTAGACAACGTAGACGCTTGATGGCAGAAATTAATGTCGTGCCACTGATTGATGTGATGCTTGTGTTGCTGATTGTATTTATGATTACTGCGCCATTGATTACGCAGGGTGTCAGAGTGGATTTGCCTGAGGCAGATGCAGAAATAGTAGACGATAATGATGAATTAACTCTGGTAGTGTCTATAGATGCCGCGGGTCTTTATTACATAAGTCTGGGCGAAGTATCAGAAGAACCGAATGCAGTGCCGCTTGAAATTATTGGTGAGAATGTCAGCAGAATTATGAATCAAAACCCAAGTGTTCCAGTTTTCCTGGAAGCTGACGCTGCTGTAAACTACGGCCTGGTTATGAGCTTGATGGCAACGCTGGAAGATGCTGGGGCGCCGAGTGTACGTCTGATTACTCAGCCGCCGATGCTAAGCCCATAAATAATAGAAGTAGCACCTAAGTTGCAAGAAATCTTATAGAAACCTTATAGAAACCATAGTTAGAAATTATAGATAACAGTGGAAATATAGAGAATGCTCCCTTTCCATCCTATGGCATTATTACTCAAGCATGAAGGTTACCCTTCAGGGGTGATAGCTGCGACTCTTGTGCATGGGCTTTTGTTATTTATTATTTTTTATAATCCGGTTATGAGCAACGAGCTGGTTAATCTGGATGAGCCTGTCTACATTAATGCCACCACGGCTGAACAAAACCCGCAACGCCTTCGCCGTATTCAAGAGCTTGAACTGCAACGTGCACGTGACGCCGAAGCCCAAAGGCAGCGTGAGCGAGATGTTGCAACCCAGCGCGCGCGCGAAGAAGAGACTCGGCAGCAAGAGGCACAACGTGAAACGGATAGGCTCGAACAGCAACGTCGTGAAAGAGAACTGGCTCAGCGTCAACAACAGGAAGTTGAGGCAGAAGCTCAACGGCAGGCGCGTATTGAGCAAGACGGTTTAGAAAGAGAAAGGCAGGCTCAAATTGCTAGAGAGCAAGAAGTTGCAAGGCAGGCTGAGTTGGAAAGACAGCAAGCTCTGGCCACGCAACAGGCTGTTGCAGATGCTCGCGCCGTTGACATATATGTTGCTATTATCCACAACACTGTTGCGGGGAACTGGGATATACCACCAAGTGCCAGGAATGGAATGACTGCAGTGTTAGCAATCAGGCTTGTACCAACGGGTGAAGTTATTTCTGTGAACGTAATCCAAAGTAGTGGTAATGCAGCCTTTGATCGATCAGTAGAGCAAGCGATCAGACGAGCAGAACGTTTCCCTGAATTACAAGATATGTCGACAACATTGTTTGAGAGCAGTTTCAGAAATCTGACTATAACCTTCAGACCAGAGGATTTATTACGTTGATGATAAAAGTTTATCGCACCCTGTTGTTGTGCTGCCTGTTGATACCGGCAGCTGTAAATGCTCAATTAAACATCGTTATTACCCAGGGCGTTGATAATCCTGTTCCTGTAGCAGTTGTACCTTTTGAATGGGAAGGTTTTGGTGTGTTGAGTGAAAATATTGATATGGTAATTAGCAATAACCTCAGGAATACAGGTGAGTTTGCCCCCATTGACCCGGTCAACATGTTAAGTCAGCCACATGAGCAGGATGAAGTTTATTTTCGTGACTGGCGTTTTTTGGATTCGGATTATCTGCTGGTTGGGAAAATTTCCAGAAATGAAAATAGCCAATTGATGCAGGTGCAATATGAATTTTTTGATGTGCTGCGTGAAGAGCGTTTATTTGGCGAAGTTATAACCGGTAACGAGTCGCAGCTACGAGATATTGCGCATAAAATAAGTGATTTGGTTTTCGAAGAAATTACGGGTGTGCGCGGGGCCTTTTCAACAAAAATTCTTTATGTGAAAGAAGATCAAGCCGAGGCATTTCCTTATCGCCTGGAAATGGCTGATGCGGATGGTGGCAGGCCTCGAATTCTATGGGAGGGCGAAGAGCCAATTATGTCGCCAGCCTGGTCTCCTGATGGCAGCCAGATTGCATATGTTTCTTTTGAAACTGGTCGTTCACAAATTTTTATTCAAAATATAAGTAGCGGTGTGAGAGAGCAGCTAACGAATTTTACCGGGATTAATAGCTCGCCAGCATTTTCTCCCGATGGCAATAGGTTGGCGATGGTTTCATCTAAGGATGGTAATCCGGATATTTATATACTGGACTTGCGTACCCGCGACATACAACGAATCACCAATCACTTTGCTATAGATACAGAACCGAGTTGGACACCTGATGGCTCTGCACTGATTTTCACTTCAGAAAGAAGTAGTACACCGCAAATTTATCAGGTTGATTTGGAAACACGTTGGGAAGAACGCCTAACCTTTGAAGGGAATTATAATGCCAGAGCCAGAATGTTGAGTGATGGTAATAATATGATCATCGTTCATCGTTATGACAGTAATGATGATTTCCATATCTCAGTATTAAATCTGGAGCGTGGCACGATTCGTATTTTGACAGAGACAGCATTAGATGAATCTCCAAGTATTGCACCAAATGCCAGTATGGTGATTTATGCCTCAAAATCAGGTGATAGAGGCATTTTAAATGCAGTATCCATTGACGGCAGAGTCAAGTTCCAGATACCATCCGCGCAAGGTAACGTCAGGGAACCAGCCTGGTCGCCATTTCTGGATTAGCGGCTTCTGGTAAGGTATCATCCCGTGTTGGCTGGATTGTATTAGATTGTATAAAGTTTTCTTAACCAAAGACGTATTTAAAATCTGGGCTTGGCAATAAGAAATTGAGAGGAGTAGACGAAGTTATGCGAAATAACAAATTTTATAAATTAAGTATGGTTGCTGCATTTACGCTTTTTTTAGCTGCGTGTGGAACAACTACTGATGATATGGGCGACGGCTCTGATTCCGGTATGGGTGATACCAATAGTGGTTCTATGGGTGATGGCGACAATACTGGTCGTGGCAATGCGAGCGGAGCGGGCGATAATATGAGCGGACTTTCTGCTGCTCAAATGCGTGAAAGAGAGTCAGCATTGGCTACTACTGTTTTCTATTTTGACTTTGATCGTTCAGATTTAAGTTCTGAAGCTCGTGAAGCTTTAGTTCATCATGCAAATCGTTTGATGGAAAACTCTTCATTACGTTATCGTCTGGAAGGGCATGCGGATGAGCGTGGTACACGAGAATATAACCTGGCCTTAGGTGAACGCCGTGCACAGGCTATCGAACGGTATTTGCAGGTTCAGGGTGTATCTTCTAACCAATTGGAAGTTATCAGCTACGGTGAAGAGCAACCGATTGATCCAGGTTCTTCTGATGCAGCTCACGCTCGTAATCGTCGGGTTGAGATACAATAAGGTTCACTAAGTTTATTAAGCCGGGTTCGCCCGGCTTAATTTTTTGGGATGCTGATATGCTTAAATATGCTTCTCAACTTAAACAGTCACTGCTGCTTTTAATAAGGCTGAAGGTTCTAATACTAATAGCACCGATGACTCTAATGGCGTTATTTACTTCTAGCTCTGTATTTTCGCAAGTACAGGTCGTAGAGGCTGGTGCCAACAATTCTTCCTCTTCTCAACCTGCTGTTCAGACTGCTGCAAATACAGGGGGCGGCAATGAAATTATTATCACTCTCTATGATATGGTCGAGGCACTGCAACGGGAGGTTCAAAGCTTACGAGGTTTGGTTGAAGAACAAACTTATCAGATTCGACGCATGGAAAGTGCACAGCGTGATCGCTACCTGGATGTTGATAATCGTCTCAGCGAATTAAATCAGCGCATGACTTTAGGCGTAAATGGAGTAAGCAGTGGAATAGGTGTATCTCCTCAAATATTTGGTTCTACAAATATTAATGAGCCTAGTGCTTTGGAATCTACAGCACAGGCAGCACTGAATCCCAATGTAAGCAATGCTGTCATCAGTACTGAAGTTGACCAAACTTTACCTGTTGCATCAGTTAACAATAACTCTCAAACGACTATTGCTTTAAACGACCTTTCGAACTTGGAACCTAAAACAGAAGAAGAGTTGTATCAAGAAGCTAGAAATTTACTTTTAAATGACGGTGAATTTGAGTCATCTATTTTAGTATTTCAACAAATGATTGAGGATTATCCACGAGGGCGACTGGCCCCTAATGCCTATTATTGGCAAGGAGAAGCTTTAATTCTGATAGAGCGTTATTCCCAGGCAATTAATGTGTTCAATCAGGTTGTCGATAATTTCCCTATGCATGAAAAAGCACCTGATGCCATGTTGAAGTTGGGGATAGTGTATAGTTTGATGGAAAATGAAAGCCGGGCTCAACAGGTTTGGCGTGACTTACTGACAGACTTTTCTGGTAGTGGAAGTGCTTCATTGCGCCTAGCTGAAGTATATTTACGCGAAGGCTATAATCGTTAGAAACCCCTAAATTATTCAACTAAAGCGGTTGCCATCAGGTAATGAGCTCAGCATTACGTATCACAGAAATATTTCATTCCTTACAGGGCGAGAGCAATACTGTAGGTTGTCCGACTGTATTTATTCGTCTGACTGGTTGTCCTTTACGATGTCAATATTGTGATACTGCTTACGCTTTTACAGGCGGTGTCATTTATGATCTTGATCAGGTGTTAAAAGAAGTCGAATCGTATTCAGCATCTTATGTCACAGTCACTGGTGGTGAACCTTTGGCGCAAAAAGCTTGTTTGCCATTATTATCTACGCTTTGTGATATGGGCTATATTGTTTCTTTAGAAACTTCAGGAGCCATTGATGTGGAAGCAGTTGATTCTAGAGTTATCAAAGTGATGGATTTAAAAACACCCGGTTCTGGTGAGTTAAATAAAAATTTGGAATCTAATATTGAGCATTTATCTTTGCAGGATCAGGTGAAATTTATTATCTGTGATAGAAATGATTATGAGTGGTCTAAAGCTAAAGTCGAAGAACATGTCTTACATGAGAAGGTAGCAGATGTCTTATTTTCTCCAAGTAACGAGCAAATGTCTGCGAAGGATCTGGCTGAATGGATATTAGCTGACCGCCTGAAAGTCAGATTTCAGATTCAACTGCATAAATACCTGTGGGGAAATAAGCCTGGCTTTTAATATGAATACTGTGAACTCAAAAACAAACAAAGCAGTGGTGTTGGTATCTGGAGGCTTGGATTCTACAACTTGTTTGGCTATTGCCAACAAACAAGGTTTCGAGTGCTATGCCTTGAGTTTTGATTATGGTCAACGCCACCGTAGTGAACTAAAGGCTGCGGCGAATCTAGCTAAGATCATGCAGGTGCAAGAGCATAAAATTATACCCATTGATATGTCAGGTATCGGAGGCTCAGCGCTTACTGATATAAATATTGCTGTACCTGAAGTACAAACAGAAGGTATACCGATAACCTATGTTCCAGCACGAAATACGGTTTTTTTAGCTTATGCTTTAGGCTGGGCAGAGGTGCTAGGAGCTGACGCTATTTTTATTGGGGTGAATGCCCTTGATTATTCTGGTTATCCAGACTGCCGTCCTGAATTTATTGATGCTTTCCAAAAGCTGGCTAATTTGGCCACTAAAGTAGGCGTTGAGGGGCGTAAGATTAGGGTAGAAACTCCTTTGATCGATTTAAGTAAAGCAGAAATAATTCAGCAGGGTATGGCATTAGGTGTGGACTATAGCAAGACAGTTTCATGCTATCAGGCTGACCAAAATGGTAAGGCTTGTGGACGTTGTGAGAGCTGCCGTCTGCGCATAAAAGGTTTTTTGGATGCGGGCATAGAAGATCCAACATATTACTAAGCAAGCTTAATACAAAACTTGTATTTTTCGCTGAAAACAGTAGTATGTGCGCCTTTCTATTTGGGTTGTTAGCTCAGTCGGTAGAGCAGTTGACTTTTAATCAATTGGTCGTGCGTTCGAGTCGCACACGACCCACCAAATTCAGGGGCTATGAGCTAAGCTTAAGCCCCTTTTTTTTTGCTCTTATTTTTTACCTTTCCTTTTTTAGTCGTTATCATTCATCCAGAAGATCATATAAACAATTTGGTACTCAGTATTCATGAATAACCTTGCAAGCAATAGTTCAGAAAATGAACTCATTGCAGACAGAGTATTTGTCCGAGAGTCTTTGGATAAAATTCCTGCAAAGCGGCAGCTTTCTGTGCAGGAAAATGCCGACTATGAGCGTAAAATCATTGCTTTACTGGCTGCAAAAAATACAGTCATAGTAACGCATTATTATACCGATCCCTTATTGCAGGCATTAGTGGATAAAACTGAAGGGTGTGTGGCTGATTCCCTAGAAATGGCTCGATTTGGCAGTGATTCTTCAGCAAGTACTCTGATGGTTTGCGGGGTTAAATTTATGGGCGAAACAGCTAAGATTTTAAGCCCTGAAAAAACCGTGTTAATGCCAACGCTGGAAGCGACCTGTTCATTGGATATTGGCTGCCCCATCGACGCGTTTTCCGCTTTTTGTGACCAGCATCCAGATTATAAAGTTGTTGTTTATGCCAACACTTCTGCCGACGTCAAAGCACGAGCAGACTGGGTGGTGACCTCCGCCATTGCCGTCGATGTTGTTGAACATTTACTTGCTCAGGGCGATAAAATTATTTGGGCGCCAGATAAACATCTTGGGCGTTATATTCAAAATAAACTGGGTGCAGAAGGCGATGAGATTCTGCTTTGGGATGGCGCCTGCATAGTGCATGAAGAATTTAAGTTAAAAGCGCTGGGGGATATGCAACATCTTTACCCTGATGCTGCGGTTTTAGCGCATCCTGAATCGCCTCTGGTAATATTGGAGGTTGCGGATATGGTGGGTTCTACTACTCAAATTATTAATGCAGCAGTTAATCGCCCAGAACAACAATTTATTGTAGCTACCGATAGCGGAATTTTTTACAAGTTGCAACAAGCTGCACCGAAAAAGGAATTCATTATGGCTCCAACTTCTGGAGAAGGAGCGACTTGTCGCAGTTGTGCACAATGCCCCTGGATGGGTATGAACACCTTGGAACGTTTGTATGATTCTCTTTTACAGGAGAGTAATGAAATTAAGGTTGATCCCGAATTGGGTAAACAAGCGATGGTACCTTTACAACGAATGCTGAATTTTAAAAGGAATAACTAGATAAAGTGTGGTGTGTTATTTTTTGAGAGTTGAGCCAACTGCTGTTGGCTTTATGTTGTGATTGCTTTACTAGTTACTTAGTTACTTAGTTACTTAGTTAATAGTTATTGGTAGTAGCGATCGATAGTAGTTTGAATATCATCAATGCGTTGACGAATTCTCGCTACGGTTAGTTGATCGTTTCTTTCAAGTAGGGCAGAGTTTAAATGGCCCAAGGCTCGGCCAAACTCCCCGGTGCCATAAAAATATTCTGCACGTGCCTGATGCACGCCAGAGATATCACCGACAAGCCCCTGTAGCTCAGCAAGCTCATACCAGATATTAATGTCATTAGGTCGTTGTTGGCTTAATTCTTTATATACCGCTATTGCTTCCGCATGACGATTGTTGGCATCAAGTGTCTCAGCATAGGTTAAAGATAATGGATAGTTATTAGGATTTATGTCTAGGTGCTCTTCAAGTATGTCTAAGGCTTGCTCGTAGTCCTCTGCAGCTTTGGCTATTTCTGCTTCCAGTACAACATAGCTTATACGATTTGGGTCTTTTGATAGTAATGGAACAAGAGATTCTGTGGCTGCTACAAACTCTCCATTGCGTAATTGTGCAAGCGCTATCCCATAGATAGCTGCATCGGCTTCAGCCCCGTTTAACTGGGGGAGATCACGTTCAAGGCCATCTATGTGGCCTTGGTAGTCCGTTTGGTAATGTAACAATGCGCGTTGTTTCATAAGCAAAAATTCAACATTTTGAATATGCTCAACTGCTGGCAACCCCAGTGCACGATTTCGACTATCAGCAACTCGGTTCTCATCTAAAGGGTGCGATGAAAGAAATTCAGGCATACGCCTAGAAAAGCTGCGCATCTGCATCATGTTTTCAAACATACCAGGCATGTCTTGCGGGTCAAAACCGGCACTAAAAAGTGTTCTCATACCCACACGGTCGGCTTCTTCTTCATTAGCACGGCTGAATTGTAAGCGGTTTTCCGTCATAGCGGCTTGAGATACCGCAAGCGCTGCCTGGCCGGCTTCCCCGCCAGCGGCTGCCAATATCAATATGCTGGCCAAAGTGGTTGCAATGGAAGCGATTCGACTGGATTGTGATTGCGCAACGCCACGAGCATAATGGCGCTGACTTAGATGAGCCAGTTCATGCGAAATTACGGAAGCAAACTGACCTTCATTATCTGCATATAGAAACAAGCCAGCATTGACGCCAACAATTCCACCAGGCGCTGCAAAAGCATTTAATTGGTCGCTATCAATTAATAGAAACTCTAATCGATGATCAGTTAGCTCTGAGTTAGCAGCCAGGTGATAACTTAAGCCGGCAATGTATTCTTCAATCAGCGGATCCTTTAACAAAGGGGATTGAGCACGCATGGAGCGGATTATTTCTCGGCCAAATTCATATTCCTGCTCAGTGGTGATGGTGCCCGATACGGCGTCACCTAATACAGGTAGATTATCAATCTGGGCTGAGACTATTGGGCTTGAGCAAAGAGCAATACAAATACTTGTGGCAAGTAAGCACGGCTTGGCTATTTGTAAGAGTGTCGCATTCATTTTAGTGATTAATTTATATAAATTAACAGCTTTGCTTGCAAATAATACTATCAATTCAATGTAATAACTCGGTTTTTTGTCAGGCTCTTGCTAAAATGGGGCTATGAATAGCGCAGTTGATGTAGAGCTTGATCTAAGTGGTTTAGTCTGTCCGCTACCTCTTTTGAAGACTAAGCAGGCTCTCAACCGCATGGCTAGAGGGCAGAAAATAAAAGTGCTGGCAACCGATCCTGGTTCAGAGCGAGATTTTCAGGTTTTTACTGAACAAAGCGGCAATAAATTACTGGAAATGCAGGAAATAGATGGAAAATTTCACTATCTATTAGAAAAAAGCTAGTTATTAGATGAAAATTACAACCTGCTAGCAGTAAGCAATTATTATTTAGCACCTAAAAAGGGTTCTCAATGCTGAGAATATTTAATGACATGTATAAGCGCTACTTCTCTGAAGAGGAAGCGTTAGTTTTCACACTCCTTATTATCATTGGCATTATTGTAATGATGACCTTGGGAGGTGTGGTTGCACCTTTGCTGTGGAGTTTGGTATTTAGTTTCATTTTGCAAGGCTTGGTAAATTCTTTAGTCCGAATGAATGTGTCTTATCGCCTTTCTGTATACCTGACCTATTTGTTTTTTCTGAGTTTGATGCTGTTAATTATTTTAGTCTTATTGCCATTTACATGGGGCAGGCTGGGTTTGTTTATTGATGAGCTGCCCAATATGATGAGTCAGTTACGAACATCTTTGCTTTTGCTGCCTGAAAATTACCCAGACTTATTTACGGAAAACCAAATTCAAGGTTGGATAAATAGTTTACAAAATGCTTTAGGGCAAATGGGGCAAAGTGTTCTGTCTTATTCAGTGAGCAGTATCACACGGCTGGTTACTTTGTTGGTCTATACCATTCTTGTTCCTATCATGGTTTTTTTCATGCTTAAAGATGCTGATAAATTGTTGAACTGGTTGGAAAACTGGTTGCCTGAAAAACGGCCTATCATGGCGCAGATATGGCAGGAGATGAATGGACAGCTTGCAAATTATATTCGTGGTAAGGCACTTGAAATTGTTATCGTGACGGTTTGTTCATATGTTGTTTTTGCGGTGTTGGGTTTGAACTATTCTGTACTGCTGGCTTTCATGACGGGATTTTCAGTGATTATTCCTTATGTAGGAGCCACTGTAGTGGTTATACCTGTTTTTTTGGCCGCCTTATTTCAATGGGGTTTGGGGGCAGACTTAAATCAAGTCATGCTTGCCTATATTGTGTTGCAAATGTTGGATGGTAATTTATTAGTGCCGCTCATTTTTTCTGAAACGGTTAAATTGCATCCCTTAGCAATTATTACAGCAATTTTGTTTTTTGGTGGTATTTGGGGGTTTTGGGGCGTCTTTTTTGCAATTCCGCTGGCCACCTTTATTAAAGCGATTATTCGAGCTTGGCCAGTGCCTGAAAATACTGGCGATGAAGCTTGAGAATTGTTAATCAAAGTAAGAGTCTTTCTATTATCTTGTAAGTACTTGCGATAAAATCTATCGCTTAATTTATTCCAAAAAATTAATTCCTCTATTTAATTCCTCTTAAGGGGGCAGAATGATTAAAGGCAGTATAGTGGCATTGGTGACTCCAATGACTGAAAATGGTGAAATCGATCTGCCTACACTAGACCAATTA
This sequence comes from SAR86 cluster bacterium, assembly GCA_002746215.1. Classification (GTDB taxonomy): domain Bacteria; phylum Pseudomonadota; class Gammaproteobacteria; order Pseudomonadales; family Pseudohongiellaceae; genus UBA5109. The sequence goes on along the minus strand of NVWI01000003.1, from coordinate 183,267 downwards.
CTTGAATGGCATATTCAAGAAGGTACGGATGGAATAGTGGCGGTCGGTACTACAGGTGAGTCTCCCACCTTGTCTATGGAAGAAAACTCAGCGGTTGTTGATCATGTTGTGAAAACAGTTAATGGCCGAATTCCTGTTATTGCAGGAACAGGATCCAACTCGACTAATGAAGCTATCGAATTAACCCAGGCCGCTAAAGAGTCTGGAGCAGATGCTTGTCTACTGGTCACGCCTTATTACAATAAACCATCCCAAAAAGGCTTAATAGCGCATCATACAGAGATTGCGGAAGCCGTTGATATTCCTCAGATTTTATATAATGTGCCGGGGAGAACTGTTTGTGACATGTTACCTCAGACGATTAAAGAGCTTTCTACTATCGAGAATATTATTGGCGTAAAAGAAGCGACTGGAAATATAACGCGCGGCAAAGAAGTTATTGAGCTATGCCAGTCAGAGAACTTTCAGGTATACAGTGGCGATGATCCGACAGCTATGGCATTGATGCTTATGGGGGCACAAGGAAATATTTCAGTGACCGCTAATATTGTCCCTAAAATATGCCATGATCTTTGTCGTTTTGCTATGTCTGCGGATAAAGATCAAGCTCACCCTCTCAATGAGAGTTTACTTATTTTGAATAAATGTCTGTTTCTGGAGTCTAACCCTATACCGGTAAAATGGGCTTTACATGCAATGGGGAAAATTGGTCCAGGAATACGTTTACCGCTAACAACGCTGGATGAAATGTATCACGATTACTTTCGTTCCACTTTAGAGCAGGCCGGCATAACATTAGAGAAATGAACAGGTCCAAAGGTTAATCCACGAAAATTAAAAAACAAGTTATATGCGAACCCTTTATGCAAACTATTGAAGCAATAAATAAAGCAGTAAAAGCCCTATGTACTCTGGCGATGCTAACGGGTTTATCGGCCTGTAGCATGTTGGGTTTAGAGCTCTTTGGCGAAGAGGGGTTTTTCCGTGATCGCCAAGGCGATTACCTTGAGGCTGAATCAATTCCTCGCATTAATGTTCCTGATGATATGGATTCTTACATTATTGATGATTTGTTGGTCATCCCTGATTTGGCAAGTATGGATGGAGAGTCTTTTCTTCAAGTTCCGAGGCCTCGTCCATTGCAAGGCAACCCAGATCAAGCAGTGGTTGTTCAACGCCTGGACGAACGCAGCTGGATAGTCATTGATGCAAGTGTTAGTCAGGTTTGGCCAAGAGTTAGGCAGTACTGGCTTGAGAATGACATTGAATTAGTTCTAGAGAATCCAGCTAACGGGCTGCTTGATACAAGCTGGTTTGTTAAAGATGATAATGAAGAAACACAAGAGAAATTTCGAGTATTGGTAGAGCCTGGGTTTCAGGACGAAAGTGCAGAAGTCAGTTTGACTCATATATCTTTACCACAGGGTGAGCGGGTAAGTGATCAGCTAAGCTGGCCTGAACAATCTATGGATGCTGAATATGCGTCTGAGATATTGGGGGAGATTTCTGTTTACCTTGCTAATGAAATAAGGAATTATCGAGCGTCAACAGTATCTTTCTTAGCAGGGAATATATCCACTAAGGGGAGAGCAACAATACTCACTGAAGATGGCATAAATATGTTACATCTCAGAGCCGATTATGAGCGCAGTTGGGCCGCCGTAGGTAGAGCATTAGAGCGGGCTGAAATTGAGATTGTTGAAGAAGATGTTGATATTGGCTCCTTTTCTGTCGTTTATGGTGGAAGAAATGAAGAGGATGAAACAGGCTTTATTGGGCGTTTAATGTCAGTTGGCAGACAGGCCGAGACAACATCATTTGACATATTTTTAGTGGAATCTGAAACTGGTATCGAAGTGCTTGCTCTCAGAGTAGTAGATGTTGTGAATGATTCAGCAAACTCAGAGTTACAAGAACAACAAGGTATCGAGCTTATTAATGAGTTGATACAAACTATACAAGATTTCATCTAGCAATTTTTAGTAACTTTTCATATTTCTTGATCTTGTGATTAAAGCAGGGTAGTGGAGAAAAATTTTAATGCAAATGGGCGAAGAGCTTTTCTCTGGAAAAGCTAAATCAGTTTACCGTACCGATGATCCAGAACTTTGTATTCTACGTTTCCGGGATGACACCTCAGCTTTTGATGGGGAAAAAATTGAGCAATTAGCAGATAAGGGCAAAGTAAATAATATTTTTAATGCACATATTATGGCGTTGCTCGCTTCCGAAGGCGTGCCAACACACTTTGTGAAACGTTTGTCTGATACGGATTCATTAGTGAGAAAGCTCGATATGATCCCGGTAGAGTGTGTAGTGAGGAATTATGCAGCGGGTAGCCTTTGTAAACGTTATGGAATCGAAGAGGGCATTAGTATAGAACCACCTACATTTGAGTTCTTTTTAAAGAATGATGAACTACATGACCCCATGATTAATGACTCGCATATTATTTCTTTTGGTTGGGCCAAGCCTGAACATATTGAGGAAATGAAAACACTAACCATTAAAGTTAACTCTATTCTTAGACAGTTCTTTCTTGAATCAGGTATGCTTTTGGTTGACTACAAGTTGGAATTTGGCTTGTCCAATGGTGAATTAATTTTGGGTGATGAATTCAGTCCTGATGGTTGCAGGATATGGGATAAGACCACTCGAAATAAAATGGATAAAGATCGTTTTCGCCAAGGTTTAGGCAATGTTATTGAGACCTACAAAGAAGTTGCTCAACGCCTAGGTATTGACCTGAATTAAGCCTGCTTTTATCAACAGGAGCTTTAATGCCTGCTATACAGATAATTATTCTTCTGTTTTCCTTTTTACTGTTGCTATGTTTATCAGTAATCATATTACTTTACAAAAAAAATCAAAATTTACAAGAAAAATTAGATCAAGAGAGAAGTCTGTCAACCGATTTGAAAGTTGAGTTAAGTCGCCAGGAAACTTTGCTGCAAAAAGAAAGCGGTCACCATTTAGAGAAGTTGAAAGCGCTGGAAGATTCCCGAGCTCAAATGACTGCTGAGTTTAAGAATTTGGCCAATGATATTCTTGAGCAAAAAAGTAAGGCTTTCACTGAGAGTAATAAACAGAATATTGAAAGCATATTGAAACCTTTAAATGAAAAAATTCAGGGTTTCGAGAAGAAGGTAGAGGAAACTTATGACAAAGAGGCAAAAGAAAGGTTTTCATTAACTGAACAAATAAAAAACCTTCAAGCATTGAATGTTCAAATAAGCCAGGATGCTATAAACCTGACGAATGCTTTAAAAGGCGAAAATAAAACCCAGGGTATTTGGGGTGAAATGATATTAGAGCGGGTGCTAGAGCAGTCTGGCTTAAGTAAAGGCCGAGAATATGAGGTGCAACCGAGCTACTCTACTGACGGTGGTGAAAAAAAACAGCCAGATGTTGTTGTTCATCTACCGGGAAATAAAGATGTTATTATTGATTCGAAAGTATCACTTACAGCCTATGAAAAATATAGCAACGCTGATAATGAAGATGAACGCTCAACTTTTATTAAACAGCATGTGCAGTCTCTTAAAGGGCATATAAAAAACTTATCGTCAAAAAGCTATGAGGATATTAGTGCTGTAAAAAGCCTGGACTATGTACTGCTTTTTTTGCCAATTGAAGGCGCATTTGCTCTAGCTATTCAACAGGATAATGATCTGTTTACAGAGGCGCTAAATAAAAACATTATTCTAGTCGGACCATCAACGTTATTAGCCATTTTGCGTACAATTCAAAATATTTGGCGGTTTGAACACCAAAATAAAAATGCTATTGAAATAGCAACAAGTGCAGGGCGCTTGTACGATAAGTTCGTAAATTTTGTGGAAAACCTGGAGGAGATAGGAAAGCATATCCAACGTAGTCAGGATAGTTATGAGGCGGCACTGAATAAGCTTAATACCGGGCGAGGGAACTTGATTAGCAGAGTTGAGAATTTAAAAGCGCTTGGCGCTAATACAAAAAAATCTTTACCCGAAAATTTATTAAGTAAGGAAAATGAAGTTTCAAAAACAATAGAGCCTACAACAATAAGTAGTGAAATTAATAAAAACACTAGCTCCAATAAAAATTCAGGGAAAGGTAATAAAGGGGAAGTGCATTGAGCACCACAACCATTGAATTACCCGAACAGTTATTACAGTTTTTGAAATGTGAGACACCGCAAGCCTGGATTGATGCCGCTTTAAAACATGAAAGCATATTGTTAATTGACCATGCTAATTGTGAAAAAAAAGCGGCAGCTACAGCGATGAACCTGATGTATCGCTATGTCGACCGCACTGAACTATTACAAAAAATGTCTCAATTAGCACGAGAAGAACTTCTGCACTTTGAGCAGGTGGTAAAGATCATGCAAACTAAGGGGGTTAAATATAGCCACTTAGGAGCGTCACGATATGCGTCTTCACTCAGAGAGCATATAAGAACTCATGAGCCGGCCAGGTTAGTTGATACACTAATTATAGGGGCTTTTGTTGAAGCTCGATCCTGCGAGCGTTTTGCCAAGTTAGCACCTGAACTTGATGAGGATTTAAAAAAGTTTTATTTGTCATTGCTACGTTCAGAAGCCAGACATTTTGAAGATTACCTTGCCTTAGCTGAATTATATGCCGATGAAGATATCAGTGAGAGGGTGGCTTTTTTTGCAGAGCAGGAAGCCGCATTAATTACCGATTTTGATAGTGAGTTTCGTTTTCACAGTGGTAATCCGGAAGCTACTGCTCAAGGTTGAAAAACCATTCAAATCAGATTTTACTTAATTACAGCTTAGTGGTCTCCTTAAAGAAGATCCTAGTTTTGATTCTAGTTGGTCTAGCTGACGACAAGAAATTAAGCTATTACCACTAAGATCAATGAAATTCAGTAAGCTGAGATTGGATAAAGTGTTAATACTGCGTATTGAGTTGTTAGCGATTCTTAAGACACGCAAACGTTCAAGGTAAATCACTGGGCTAAGATCGATAATACTATTATTACTTACATCTAATAAGCTGAGATTAGGAATATTGTTGAGGCCAATTAACGAGGTGATACCCGCGTCGGTGCAAGAGAGTTGAGAAATTGTTTGCAGATTTGTATCAGGGTTATTATTCAAATACGTATTAATGCAGCCCTGTAAACCAGGGTCTTCAACCACCTCCTCAACAATGTTTCCTGAGGGGGAGTAGAGGACATTATCATTCACTGAAATTGAATATGGATTAAAGCTGCACGCGTTTAGTAATAATGTTGATATCAGTGAATAAATTAACTTTTTAAGCATCAGTTCAGCCTCTAGGACAGTAGTAATTCAAACTAAGTCTCGGTAATATTGATCTTTTTGTAAGCTGAAAGCAACGATCAAGTAACGGCAGGGGATAATATAATGAAAAGTTTGGTGAAAGTGCGAATTACTGAAAAAGTTACCAAGATAATTCCAATATTTCTATTAAGTTTTTTAGGTAGCACACCGCTTTTTGCTCAAGAACTTGATCTTGAAAATACTGAAGTAAGAGCGGGCTATAGTATTGGTGTGAACATTGGTCTTAATTTAGCAAACCAGGGTATTTTAGGTGATGATGTAGATAATGCTGCCTTGATGCAGGGTATTCGTGATGCAGTTGATGACTCCATTCAGCTTACTGAGGAAGAAATTGGCGGAGCTTTGGAGCAATACAGCTTGTTAATGGAGCAGCGTGCTCGGGAGCAACTGGCAGGAATGGCTCAGGCTGGAGAGGATTTTCTAAATGACAATGCACTGGAATCAGGCGTTGTTACGACGCCATCAGGATTGCAGTACCTTGTCTTGGAAGAAGCTGCTGACACAAGTGCTCCTATGCCATTGGCGACTGATGAAGTAAGAGTGCATTACCACGGGACTATGATTGATGGGACTGTGTTTGATAGCTCAGTGGATAGAGGCGAACCTATCTCTTTCCCACTGGACGGTGTCATTTCTGGTTGGACAGAAGGTCTACAATTAATGCAAGTTGGTGATAAATACCGATTTTTTATTCCCGCTGAATTAGCTTATGGTGGAACGGGTGCTGGTTCTATTCCGCCTTATTCTGCTCTAATTTTTGATGTTGAATTATTAGGCATCAACTAAGTTAAAAATAGGTTCAAAAAACTTTTAGCATGTCAAAATCAAGAGATTTAAATGCAGGCTTGTGTGATTTTATACAGGCCTCGCCAACTCCTTTTCACGCAGTTGAAAACCTAAGTGAAGCATTAGAAGAAGCCGGTTATAGGCACTTACATGAGAGTGATATATGGCAACTTGAGCCTGAGAAAGGCTATTTTGTCTGCCGTAATTCATCTTCTTTAATAGCGTTTCGAACGGGCAAAGGGAAGTTGCAAGACCTGGGCTTTAGGATCGTGGGGGCTCATACCGACAGCCCCTGCTTAAAAGTAAAACCACAAGCCGCTTTGGTCAAGAAAGGCTATGCGCAATCGGGTGTGGAAGTCTATGGAGGCGTTTTACTAAACCCATGGTTTGATCGCGACCTTTCTCTTGCTGGGAGAGTTCATTATAAGCAAGGCGATGGGACGTTAGCATCCTGTTTGATCGATTTCAAAAAAGCCATTGCAAGTATCCCCAGTTTGGCAATTCACCTTGATAGGGAAGCAAACAGTAATCGCAGTATTAATAAGCAAAAGCATTTAGCACCTATACTTTTGCAAATGGGTGAGAATGAAAAATTTGATTTTAATGCTTTGTTGCTAAATTTTTTACATGAGAATCTTAAGCTTAATGATGCAGAAAAAATATTGAGTTATGAGTTAAGTTTTTATGACAGTCAGCAACCGGGTTTAATCGGTATAAAAGAAGAGTTTATTGCCAGTGCCAGACTGGATAATTTATTAAGTTGTTATGTTGGCTTACAGGCGCTCATCGAAAGCGATAATAACCAGGCAGCACTGTTGCTGTGTTCAGATCATGAAGAAGTGGGTAGCGTCTCCGCATCAGGTGCTGCGGGTTCTTTTTTAGAGGCTGTAATAGAGAGAATTACAGAAAGTTTAGCCGTTGAGAATAATGAGAAGTTGCAGGAAGCTAAACGTCGGCTTCTAGAGCATTCAATGTTGATTTCAGTGGATAATGCCCATGGCATTCATCCAAACTACCCAGAAAAACATGATCAGCAGCATGGCCCAATCTTGAATCAGGGGCCCGTATTGAAAATTAATGCCAATCAGAGATATGCCAGTAATAGTGAAACGAGTGCTTTATTGATATCACTTTGTGATGATGTGGAAGTACCTTTACAAAGTTTTGTTGTACGCAGTGATATGGCCTGCGGTTCGACGATTGGCCCGATAATAGCGGCGGAACTTGGACTTAAAACTGTTGATATTGGTGTTCCAACTTTTGCCATGCATTCAATTCGTGAGCTAGCAGGTAGCAAAGATACTGAATATCTATTGCAAGTTTTGACGGCTTTTTTTAGTAACTAATCAGCGCTTTCTCGCTGCTTCTTTAAATTACTGATTAGATACCTTATAGGGTGCAAGCAGTTAAGGTTTGCATTAGTTAGAGGTAATGGCGATTTATTGATGATGTTCGCGAGGTAATTGGCCGCTATTGGTGTGCTGGTTAGTCCGTGTGAACCATGGGCTACATTAATAAACAAACCGGGTTCATACACGGGTTCTTGTACAACGTCCTTTTTCGCATTGCGACGCAGCGCTTTATAAACCTCCTGACAATAATTTTTATTTTCTACAGGGCCTACTAAAGGCAAATAGTCTGGGCTACTACAGCGAACTCCTGTGCGGCTTTTAATCAGTCCGATTTTTTTAAATTCTTCAGTAATATCCGAGTTAATAGCGCTTGTGAGGTCGAGATTTTCCTCAGCAAGACTATTCCTATCTGTCACTAGAATTTCATCTGATTTTGTAATGCCTCCAATAAATTGCACCTTCGTATTAGCGGGTAAAATATAACCTTTAGCACAAAGCACACAAGATAATGAGCGGCTAAGTTTTGTTGTTGGATACTCATCTATCTGACCAAAATTACGCAATAAAGGGTAGTGTTGAGTTTGTTGAAAGCTATGCGCATCATGGCTATTGGCAATAATTATTATGGGTGCTTGAACACTATTTCCTCGCGAGCCTTGTACGTGCCAGATATTATTCTCATAGCTTAATTCCAAAGCTTTGGTATTAGTAATACATGTAATATTAGTGTGTTGGGTATAAGCATGGCAAAGTGCCTGCGGGTTTAAAAAACCACTTTCTGGGAAAAATAAGCCGCCACTGTCTAGGTTTATTCCAGCTATTTCAGTGGCTTCAAGTGCATTTAGAGGCTTGATAAAATGGGCTGGAGAATGTTTTTTGAGAGCTTGGTTTTGCCGTGTAAGCTCACGTGGATTATACGCAATTTGCAACAGCCCACAGGGTGTCCAGTCTATAGTATTGTGTTTGGAAAATTGCTGGTAGTGTTCTAGGGCAAAAAGGTATGAGTGCAGATAATAATCGGCACTTGCGCCAGTGCTATTGGATAGTTTGCAATAGACTATGCCTCGAGGGTTACCGGAGGCTTTGCTGGCAATTTTCTGCTCACGTTCAATGAGAGTAACTTGCCAACCTGTTTGAGCTAATTCATAGGCGGTAGAGCAACCTGCTAGCCCACCGCCGATAACGATAGCTTTTTTGTCATTGTATTCTGGACTGGGAAGTTGAAACCACATGGTTTTACTGTTTTTTTGTTGTGAGCTGGTAGGGTTGTATTTGCCGACAAGCATATGTCGTTTGTTAGCAAAGCCAGTTTTTCTTTCTATAGTGAAGTCGTTTTTTCTAAGAGATTTTTTTACAAGTCCAGCAGCGCTGTAAGTGCTTAGTGTGGTTCCAACCTTACTCAAATCAGCAAGAGCCGAGCATAAAGGCTCATCCCACATGTCAGCATTTAAGGCTGGGGAAAAGCCATCAAGATACCAGGCATCAACACGGAAACCATTGGCCTGCCAGACTTTTTCTAACATTTTTCTGGTATCACCAAACATGAGTATTAAAACAACTTTGCAGCCTTTTAAAATTAAATATCGACTATGTATGCCGGCAAGAAGTGGAGGGTATACTTGCAGTAAAGCATCAGAATATGTTGTCAGTTCCGGGTATTTTTGGTGTAAGTGAGTTAACTCTTTTTTATTAAAAGGGTGTAGGTCACAAGCGAGATAATAGAGGGTCGAGTTTATTGGAGCGCTTTCATGCTGTGCAAAATTTTCACTCCATAGCTTGCATGTGTTTAAAAAATTCAGGCCTCCACCAAAACCGCATTCCCCAATAATGAAGCTTTTTCCATTTAGATTTTGCCAGCGCTCAGCTAAATTATTTGCTTCTAAGAAAATATAAGAGCTTTCTGCAAGTGCATCAGCTCTGGAATAAAAAATATCCTGATAATCCTTTGAATAAGGATTGCCGGTATCATCCCAGTTTAAATTAGCGGGTGTGATTTTATTTTCTTGATTGGACATTTGATCAGTTTACACCTCGAGTATTAGGTATTCCCCAGGCAGCAAATCCTTCAAGTTCCATTGTCCTATTTGGTGACGTATCAGGCGTAAAGTTGGAAACCCTAATGCGGCTGTCATTCTTCTGACTTGACGGTTGCGACCTTCGCGAATTGTCAGGTTTAGCCAGGAGGTTGGGATATTTTTACGCTCTCGAATAGGCGGAATTCTTGTCCATATATTTGGTTCAGTAATTTTATTGGCGATTGCGGGCTTGCTTATTCCGTCTTTTAATTCAACGCCTTTTTGTAATTTGTCTAACGTTTCTTGGTCAATTTCACCTTCTACCTGAACCCAGTAACTTTTTGGCATTTTCATTTTGGGGTTGGCAATACGATGCTGTAGCTGTCCGTTATCAGTTAGCAGTAATAGGCCTTCAGAGTCTTTATCGAGTCTACCCGCAGGATAGAAATGGGGTAAGTCTATAAACTCAGCAAGGGTCTGCGATGCTTCGGTCGATGAATGCGTATCAGTAAATTGAGAAAGCACATTGTAAGGCTTGTTGAATAAAACAAGATTAGACATTTTAATAGGTATTAGGCTTTATTTGCCTGGCAATTATTTATGTTCTGTCAATTATGGCAAGAGTTGCCAGAGAGTAACAGCAGGTTGTAGTAGTGATGAGTATATTAAAAATTAGATATTTTTCAGGGGGTTTTAACTGCTTCTTCAGAATCCGATTCAGGATCAGAGCTTTCCTCTACATTTCCCTCTACAGCTACTACTTCATCAATTACATTTTCATCGTTTGATTCAGTAGATTCTACTGTTTCAATGTTAGCACTTTCAGCTTGTTCAACATCGTCTTCAGACTTAGCAGGCTGCTGCGGGGTATCTGCGTCATCAAGCGGCATGATGTTCGCTGCATGAAGCCCTTTAGGTCCTTCAACGATATCAAAAGAAACCATCTGACCAGCTTTGAGCGTTTTATAACCTTCCATTCCGATGGATGAATAATGAGCGAATAAATCACTACTTTCATCGTCAGGTAAGATAAAGCCAAAACCCTTTGCATTATTAAACCATTTGACTTGACCAGTACTCATCCAAACTCTCCCACCCGAATTATATTCTTGATAACAATCAAGCAGGTAAGATATAAACCCATTTAGAAGCCAAGTCAATTTGAATTGTGCAAAAATCTTGAAAAATCTAAAGCTTGCCTCCATCTACCTGGAAGGAAGTTATTTTTTTGGGAAAGCTCATCGTTATATAATGAAGCATGTTATAGTTTTAGCCGTGATTTAATTCTGTTAAATAGACTTTCCATAAATATTATTTTATTCATTTTATTCATTTTAAAGTTTTTATGTTGCCGATGATTCTTGAAAAAAAAGTAAACAATGATAAAACTACCCTTAGCAGGATGGTTTTATCTGCTGGTAAGGGTGCTGAACGTGAAGGCGCAATAAGTGAGGCTTTAGCTCCGGAGGAGCTGAAACTTAAACCGCCACCACTTTATCGCGTTATTTTGTTAAATGATGATTACACCCCAATGGAATTTGTAGTCGATATTTTATGTAAGTTTTTTACAATGAGTGTTGAGTCGGCTACCGCTGTAATGTTGAAAGTTCATACAGAAGGTAAAGGTGTTTGTGGTGTTTTTCCAAAAGAAATTGCTGAAACCAAAGCCGTTTTAGTTAACGAATATGCGCGTGATTCTGAACACCCATTGCTTTGCGATATCGAAGTGGATGATAAATCTTAATTAATAAGTATGAGTCGATTAATAATAAGTACTACAAAATTAAACTTTATTCTTTAGCAAGAAGTAAGGCGACGTTTAGAAAACTAGAAAGATAAAGAAGAGTTAATCTTATGTTTAGTAAAGAGTTGGAATTCACCCTAAATAGGGCTTTTAAAGAAGCCAGGCAAAAACGCTATGAGTTTTTAACCTTGGAGCATTTGTTGTTGGCTCTTCTTGAAGATCCTGTGGCTCGCGAAATTTTATTGGCCTGTGAGCTTGATCTTGATGAATTAAGGGCAGACCTTGAGCAGCATCTTGATCTCTATGTGCCAACGGTGGTCGCAGAAACTACGGATAATAAAGATATACAGCAGACGTTAAGTTTCCAAAGAGCAATGCAAAGAGCAGTATTTCACGTGCAATCCTCGGGTCGGCAAGAAGTGAGCGGCGCAAATGTGCTCGTGGCTATTTTTAGTGAGAAAGAAAGCCATGCCGTTTATTTCATGAATAAACAGGGGGTTACCCGTGGTCAAGTTGTTAACTTTATCACTCATGGTTCAGTTGAAAAACCTAGCATAGGGCACGATGAAAACTCAGAAATAAATTCTGATACGCAAAGTCCTGAAGCAGATGCTGGTCCTCTGGAGAGTTATGCTCAAAATCTCAATGAACAGGCCAAGCTTGGGCGAATTGATCCCTTGATAGGTCGAGCAGAAGAAGTTGAACGTTTGGTGCAGATATTATCGCGTCGCCGGAAAAACAATCCGCTGCTTGTAGGAGAATCAGGTGTAGGTAAAACCGCAATTGCTGAAGGCCTCGCAAAACAAATTGTAGATGGCGAAGTGCCAGAAGTATTAAATGAAAGTACTGTTTACTCTCTTGATATGGGGGCTTTATTGGCGGGAACTAAATATCGAGGAGATTTCGAAAAGCGTTTTAAAGCGCTATTGGCAGAATTAGCCAAAGATGAACATGCCATTCTTTTCATAGATGAGATCCATACCATTATTGGTGCGGGTGCTGCATCGGGTGGAGTTATGGATGCCTCGAATTTACTTAAGCCTTTATTAAGCTCTGGAAATTTACGTTGTATTGGTTCAACGACCTATCAAGAGTATCGTGGAATTTTTGAAAAGGATCGCGCATTGTCTCGCCGATTCCAAAAAATTGATGTTGGAGAGCCTGACGTTGATACGACTTATCAGATTCTAAAAGGCTTAAAAACACGCTACGAAGAACACCATCAATTGCGCTATACCAACAATGCCTTAAAAACAGCTGCAGAACTTGCTGGCCGTTATATTAATGACCGTTTTATGCCAGATAAAGCGATTGATGTTATTGATGAAGCAGGGGCTTATCAAAATTTACAGCCGGTTAGTAAGCGTAAAAAATTAATACAGGTAAGTGATATTGAAAGGGTGGTTTCCCAAATCGCTCGTATTCCGGCAAAAAATGTCTCTGCTTCAGATAAGACCTTACTTAAAGATCTAGAGAAAAATTTAAAACTGGTGGTTTTCGGTCAGAATCCTGCAATAGAAGCTTTGGCATCTTCTATTAAGTTATCCAGAGCGGGATTGAAAGAAGGCGAGAAACCTATAGGTTCTTATTTGTTTGCCGGGCCAACCGGTGTTGGTAAAACGGAGGTTAGTAAGCAACTTGCCAGAATCATGGGTGTTGAATTAATCCGTTACGACATGTCGGAATATATGGAGAGTCATACAGTTTCTCGATTGATTGGCGCGCCTCCTGGTTATGTCGGTTTTGACCAAGGCGGCCTGCTTACAGAGGCGGTCAATAAACATCCGCATTGTGTTGTGCTGCTTGATGAAATTGAAAAGGCTCATCCCGATGTGTTTAACCTGCTATTACAAGTAATGGATCACGCTAAATTGACGGATAATAATGGGCGCCAAACGGACTTCCGTAATGTCGTATTAATTATGACAACCAATGCCGGCGCACAGGAAATGAGTCGAAATTCTATTGGCTTTACTCAGCAAGATCATAGTCGCGATGGTATGGAATTACTGAAAAAAGTGTTTACGCCTGAATTCCGTAACCGCCTGGATGCAATCGTGCAGTTTGAGCCACTTGATGACAAAGTCATTAAGACAGTAGTCGATAAATTCTTGGTGGCCTTACAAGTTCAACTGGATGAAAAACATGTTTCTTTAGATATAGATGATGAAGCAATAGACTGGTTTGTAGCTCATGGTTACGATAAAAAAATGGGTGCCAGACCGATGCTTAGATTGATTCAAGCAGAAATCAAAAAACCACTGGCTGAGGATATTCTCTTTGGCAAATTGGTGCATGGTGGCGATGTGCATATCTCAGTACAAGATGACCGCATATGCTTGGACATTGAAGCAAGTAAGTCGAATAAAAACACTAAAGTTAAGCAGCAAGAAAACCTGGAAGCCTAGCAGCTTAGGTTCAAACCTATCGTTAACTTAAGTTTTAGCGAGCTCGGTAAGTGATGCGACCTTTGCTAAGGTCGTAGGGCGTCAGTTCAACAGTGACTTTGTCGCCAGTTAATATGCGGATATAGTTTTTACGCATTTTCCCTGAAATATGCGCTGTTACTACGTGACCATTTTCAAGTTCAACTCGAAACATAGTGTTAGGAAGAGTATCGATGACTTCTCCTTCCATTTCAATTTGGTCTTCTTTTGCCATGCATTCCTCTTAGTGCTTATTTCTTAGTACTTTATGCTTAATATGGAGCGCCGCATTCTGCCTGATTTGAACAGGATTGGCAAAGTTTTCGTATTATTAGAATAATTTTCTGCCAGGGTTTAATGGCGTTTATTAAGTCTACACGGCACCAGTTACAGAAACATTTTCTATAAAACCGTTACTCTCCCTCAATATTTTTTACAAACAGTTTCTACTGAATAAAGTAATTTTAATCTATTTCTTGAATCAGCCATTGTGCTCTAGGTCGGTGAGGAAAATCTTTTCGAAACAGGGCTGGAAGCGCGTATTTTTGACGGCTCATGATCAGAGTTTCGAAAGAACAGGACTTAGCCAGAAGGCCTTTTGTAAGGTTCTGATAGCAATCATTTTGATTTAATCCAGCCCTCAGGATAAAGCAATCTAATCGGACGGAACTGGGCTTTGGGATATTGAGCTTCGTCTTTTTTTCTTGAATAAAGGCCGAATTAGGCGCCGATAAGCAAGGGCTAACCCGGTCCAGACCATAAGTAAGCTTATCAATGATACCAGTCCGGCAATAGTTTGCCCCCAAATACCGAGGGCTTCACCTGTATGAAGAAAACGGATAATAGAACGTGCTTGTCTACCGGGTGTTTGACTGTTAAAAGGTTGCCAGGAAGCGACTGTTCCAGTTTCACGATTAAGGCTGAGATTATGACGCAAGTGGGGTTGTCCACCATTGCCCTGATCTATAGAAAATTGTGCGACAGAACTCGTCTCGGAAGGTAGTGAGAGTGAAAGCTGTCGCCAGTCGCCCCCTTGCTGAGTGATAAAATCATTTGCACGACTAAAGAGCTGATCCATATTTAAATATTGTTTTTGGGACTCAAAGCTACTTCCCATCACGTCCATATTGCTGGCGGAGGGAGGAGCACCTCTGGGACCCCTCACAGGGGGGGCTTCACCAAAGGCTTGGTAAACCAGGTTATTTGCCCATCCGTAGGAAAAAACGCTTGCAGTGGCGACTATGATAGCAAGGGGAATAGCTGACCAGATACCAAAGACATGGTGCCAGTTGAAATCTCGAGCTTTGCTGTTGTTCACCCTGTGATTAAAGAACAGGCGAGTTTTGAATATGCTCCATTTCCATAACTTGGGTAACCACAGATATATGCCGCTCAATATCAGAAACAGAAACATGAGGTTGCAGGCGCCAGTAATGGCTCTTGCAATACTGCGATTTTCACCGGTGATACTGAACCAACGGTGAAAGCTGGTCATTGTACGGAAAAAATTGTCCAGAGCTGGGGAGCCTTCTGACATCTCTTCTCCAGTATAGGGATTGAGGCTTATCGAACCAGACCTGCCTGCACGCAGGACTACAGGCGCTCCAGGATCATTAATCATCACAAGGGAGCTTAGGGCAAGTTCGGGGTTCTCCGTTTTAGCAATGAGAAACAGTTCTTCCAGGGGCAAAGCAGTGCTTTGCTCTTCACTGGGCAGATAGTGGCTTTTAGTCTGCCAGGCTAGTATTTGTCTTTCGTAAGTCAACATTACGCCGGTAAAAGACATGGTGAGTACGACTAGAGCAGAGACGACTCCCGTCACCAGATGCGTCCAAAAAATTACTTTCCTAAACATGGGAGAAGCACTCCATAATTTTTGAGTAAGAAGGTAGAGTTAGGCTTCCTTTAGATGCTAAGGATTTCATCACATGTTTCTCCGATGGTGTTCAGTTTTAATTTTCGTTGAGAATAATACGGTTCAATGTTTGGATGTTTTGGTCTAAATCCTGGCGCGCCGGATTTGCTATTAAGGCCCTGTTTAAAAGCTCAACCGCTTGTCGATAATCACCTTGATCGATAGCGAGTTGGGCATGCCCAAGTAAAGCTCTCTCCTGAAAAGCCTCAATGCTTTCTGCGCGGGTATACAGCAAAGCAGCTTGAATATAACGTTGCTGACTTGCTTGTAAGTCGGCGAGGCTTAACAGCGCTTCACCATTGGCAGGGTCAAGTTCAACTGCTTGATTCAAATAAGTAGAGGCATCGTCTGAGTTGTTTTGAGAAAGAGCAAGAGCGCCGCGGTGGGAGAGTAATTTACTTTCTTGTAAGGGGGACAAGTTGTTCCAGCTTTCGAGTCCGGCACTAATTAAACGCTCGGATTCTTGCCATTGTTGGTTATAGATAAGCCAAGCTATTGCTTCTTCAATAGTAGAGTAATATTCAGTGCTGGCGTCTAAACTTGCCAGCATTAAATCGACAGCACGAGCAGTGCTACCATACTGGAGATGGAGTTGAGCAGCGATTATCTGATTGGCAGCATCATTCTCACTACTTGCTCCCATTTTTAGTGCAATTTCCAGACGCGTGAGTGCTGAGAGGGGGGCATCATTGTTCAGGGCTATATTGCTGGATTGTAACCAAAGCTCACGGTTATCTTGATCTTTGCTGAGCATTTCATCAATAAGTGCCTGAGCGGCAGGGAAGTGTTTTGCACTTATGAGGCTAAATAATAGCCCCTGTTGCCATTGCTGATTATCTGGCTCCAGCAAGAGGGCTTGCTGATAGCCATTAATGGCACTCCAGGCACTATAGTCCTGCAAGTTAGCGAAGGCGAGCTGTCCGTAAGTTTCGGCATCAGCTGCACCCAATTCAATTGTTTTGGAGAGATGAGTGCGGGCATTATCATACGCTTGCTCTTGTAGATAAATTAAGCCTAAACGTTGGTGCGCCCGTGTGAAGTTTGGCATAACATCAATCGCGTTGAGGAAAGCTTGCTTAGCGTTACTGTTATCTTGCAGAGCCATATAGACTTGACCAAGGATATGTTGCAGGGCAGGACTTAAAACGGCGCCATCGGCAATGGCGGTTTCCATCAAAAGCGCAGATGCTTGGTAGTCACCATTATTTAAAAGAGGTCGAAGGGCATCGCCTAATACACTTTCATTGGGATCAAGTCTGGGTTCACGCTCTTCCATTACCTCGGTAGAGACATCAAACACCCAATTGGGCTCATCAAAATTTATTTGTAAGTCCGGTGTGTTGCTAAATTCTTGTGCCTCGACGCCTAGAGAGAGCAGCAGTATTCCTAGCGAGGAAAGTAATCGTTTATTCATGGTTTAGTGAACTCTACAGGCCAGATAAATCTGGCACGAACGGCTTGTCCGCTTTTTTGTGGAATAGAAAACCGTGCAGTTCTCACCACACGTTCGATAGAAATATTTAGCTCTGGCTGGGGGTTTTCTAGAATACTGACAAGGTTAATACGTCCCGTTTCGTCAATAAAAACATCAAGTTTGACTAATACGCGATTGATGCCTTGACTTGTCAGGACTCGGGGCCAGTCAGCATTTAAAGACGTCAGTAATACAGGTGTACTATCAAGCTCATCCAGGCCATAGGCCGACCAGTCAACCTGCAAGTCCAAGGTCCAATCGGCGGTGAGTGTTTTAATATCTGGAGAAACCAGTTGTAATGCGTCCAGTGGGTCTTCCATGTGGACTTCGCTGATAGCTATTGGTGGGCCATTGCCATCTACATTAAGTTGAATTTCTGGCTCTATTCTTTCTTGTTGTTGTTGAGGTGGCGGTGGAGGCGGAGGCGGCGGTGAGGCCAATGTAATTTCCCGTATGATAATTTCATCTTTTGCCAGATTGACGAGATTGCTTTTAATAAGTAGTAAGCCAAACATAACTATAAAGATGCCAAGACTTAGGCCGAATGCTGCTAAATGTCGTCTGTTGGTACCGGTGTTGTAGGCTGCTAATGTAGAAGTATTCATAATTGATCAGTAGTCGGTCGCAATGTTGACTGATTCAGCACCAGCAAGTTTGGCCTCATCAATAACCTGTACCAGCAATTCAGTACGAACACTCTTGTCTGCCTGGATAACCACCGGACGACTTTGTGCTTGTAATAATTGGAACACGGTGGCACGAACTCCGGCGACACCGATATTACTGCTGTCGTAGACCACCTGACCTTCTTCAGTTATTGCAATCATAATAACGGTTTGCTCCAGCTGAGTGGTTGAAAGCGCTTGCGGCTTATCTACTTCAACACCCGTTTCGTTAACAAAAACAGTGGTCACAATAAAAAAGATTAAGAGAATAAAGACCACATCTAGTAGTGGCGACAAATCTATACGATGGTCATTTTCCTGCTCGAGGCGTTGTTGGATACTAGGGCGCATGCTTGCCTCCAGATGCAATTTCTTCAGTTATTTTAGTTGCGCCAGCACGATAAAGGTGGCGTAAATAAGCATGTAATAACCAAGCTGGAACAGCCATCGCCAGACCGAACTGGGTGGTTAGCAAAGCGTCTGCGATACCACTACTGAGTAATTGCGATTGATCTAAATTCTGCCCTAGGGACATGGCGTAAAAAGTATCCAGTAACCCGGTAATAGTGCCTAACAACCCGAGTAAAGGTAGAGCACCGATTAATAACTGTAAGGTTTCTATCCAAGGGCCGGCTTCTTCCTGAGATTCTCCTGCGCGGGCACACAATATCCAGTACCAGAGTAATTGATAGGAAGCCAGGCCCAAGAGTAAGATTGCCCACAGTATCCAATTGTCAAAAGCTTCCAGTTTCATGCGGGAAGTCCCTGTACTGGCGATTCTGCTGTTGAACCTGTAGAGCGCGAGGCTGTCGTGCTGTCACTGCCAAGTTGACTAAGCGTGATTGCACTGTTTTCTAATTGTCCATAATAAGATTTAACCCGGCGCGACAAGAGTGCATGTAACACCAAAGAGGGAATAGCTACGATAAGACCTAACTCAGTGGTCACTAGCGCTTCGGAAATACCGCTGGAAACAGCAGCAGGGTCGCCAGCACCAAATATAGTCATTAAGCGAAAGGCTTCGATCATTCCGCTAACCGTCCCTAACAGACCCAACAACGGCGAGACAGCGGCAGTGATAGCAATAGCACCTAACCAGTATTCAAGCCGATGTTTACATTCCATCAATTTGGCAAATAAATGATCATCACGAATTTGGCCGGGTGTTGTTTCCTGTACGATAGAGATTAGTTCCTTTTGCATGCCTTTTACTTTTTCCAACGAATATGCGTGATTGGCTCTTTGCAAACGTGCAGATAAGTTTGGTATCACTGGGGGCAAACGCCAAAGCTGTGAAGATTTTCCTAGGGCTATAGTTAGTGCAAAGATGCCGAAGAAGAGAATAGGGAAGGCCCAGAGACCGCCTTTTTTGAAATGATCTAAAATGGACTCTTCTTCTTGCGCTAAACGCAGCGCTCGGGACAAGGTGGGATCGAAAATAATATTGCCACGCTGGTCGCTATAAAGCCTGCCTATAGCGTCGTTTTCAGTATTGGGGAAGAGCAAGGAGACTTCATTGCGTCCATTTTCTTGCGTGATAAAACCGCCAGTCTGGCTTTGTTCTTGCCAAAACCAGCTAACAGGCCCAAGAGTAAGCTGTTCGGCTAATTGCAATTCACCATTGGGCATTACAATTTCCTGTGCTTGCCAGCCGGGATAGAGTATTGACTGCTGTTGAACAATAAAGTCATTGAGCCAGGTTATTTTTTCAGTGAGGGGTGTATCTATTGGCCAGTTTTCACTATTTATTTGTTGCTTGAAGCGCCCGAGTAAATTTTGTTGAAAGAAACTTTGTTCCTCCCAGCTTTCAAGCCTTTCTTCTAACTGCTGGATGCTCAGTGTTGCTTCATCAGCCAGTCTTCTGGACGCTGCGGTTTCCTCGCGCAAGTTAAGAACTTCTCTTTCAGCTTCGCTTAGCCTGTTGGCAAAGGCTGTACGTTCATTACTAATTCTACGTTCAGTTGAGTTCAATTGTTGTTCGGCGGCCCTTAATTCATTGAGTAATGACAATTCAGCGTCTGACAAGCTGGAGGCCGCCAGGGTAATATCTGTTGTAAGGAAAAAAGCCAGGAAGAAAAAAATTGGCCTTAAAATTAATAAAGGTCTTAACATCAGAGATTCGCTCCAGTGTCCGCTAGTAGGATAGGAGCTTGTAAAATTAGGGGTAATTTGATGAGTTGAACATCAACATTACGCTCCAACATGGCAATGGCCTGCTGCACTGTATCCGCGTCAACCTGAGGGTCGTTTAGCCAGACCCATCCCTGAGGCTGACTTTGTCCATAACCTGAGAATTGGCCATCGGCTGATACATACCATGCATGGGAAAGCCCAAGGTAAAGCTGTTTSACCAGWATTWCYGWWCCATCRGNGGWGANTKATKRTGTCTTCATTWAWRTTAATRCGYTGYTGRAARTCCTGTAGTTGAGTAAGCATTTCCAGCAAAGCCTGWAGNYTGAAGTTACTGTTAGTACTGTCATTGGTTTGTGTTGCCAAGGCGTCTAATCGACTTTGCCAGTCCTTTACCAAGGGCGGGGGTAATTGGGGATGTAAGCTGTTAATGGCAACCAAGGCCAGTTGTAAGGCCCGCTCCATCCTGGCTTGATCACTTTCCGCAGTATTTTGTAGTTCCAGTAAAACCAGCCGTCTTTGGGTGACGGCGTCAGAGTCACTGGTGTTGGCAGACTTCAATGCATTTAGTTGGGCCTTTTCTTCTTCGAGTAAAAGTAAGCCTTGCCGCATAATTTGTTGCTGCCGTTGCCAGTCTATTATCAGGGCTGTTTCCTGTTGTTCGATGATAATCCAGCGCTGAACTAGCTCCTGCATTTCTTGAATGCTAGCTGTTTGTGCTTGTAAACCAGCCCCCCAGACAGGAACGAACATAAACATGGTGACTGCACAAAGAAAGCGGAGTCTGGATTGTAGAAAAGGAGAGTTGAACAAGTTTTTTACTGAAGAAAATTTATTACTATTCCTGCGATTCATAACTGAGTACTTCCCCTTTTTTTAATACAAATTTTGTGAGTCGCGTCGTTGCGAAATAGACAATTTGTATAGCATTAAAAAACAAGAAGATTATATATAAATAATAAACATATTGCAAATGATAATGATTTGCATTAGCATTTATAACTATTGCGAGATCGATATCCGCAGTAGCCACTTTTTGGTTTGTTTAACATTTTTATAGGAGAAGGTATGCAAGACTTTACTTACCGTTCCGGTGTCGCAGGAGCTAATTTAAGGAATAATACTAAAAGTCGTTTGACGACAGCGATTAGTTTGCTTGCTCTATCAGCAGCAAGTATGACTGCGGTTGCTCAAACAGAATTGCCAGTTTCATCAGTGGGTGCAAATAATGAAGAAAGCTATCTGGTTGATCGTGCTCAATCATTCAAATATAGCCAACCTATGGTAGAGACTCCTAAAACACTCACCATCATTTCTGCCGCGGTGATGCGTGATCGGGGTATTGATAATTTACGCGATGCTTTGCGCAGTGTGCCCGGTATATCCATGGCAGCAGGAGAAGGTGGAACGCCAACAGGAGACAGTATGACCATTCGCGGTTTTAGTGCGCGTACTGACATCTTTGCTGACGGGATCAGGGATATCGCGGGTTATTCCCGAGACACTTACAATACTGAAGGTATTGAAGTGGCTAAAGGGCCCGGTTCAAGTGTTTCGGGGCGTGGTTCTGTTGGTGGTAGTGTGAACCTGGTGAAAAAGACTGCACTCAATGACAATTTTACGGATATCACTATTAATACCGGTAGTGAAAGTGATCATCGTCTTACTCTGGATACAAATTTTCGTGTGGGTGAAACGAGTGCGCTGCGTTTAAACCTTCTTTCTACTGATGGGGAAGTTGCAGGGCGTGATTATGTTGAAAATGCCATGGATGCAGTTGCTATTAATTTTGCTACGGGTATTGATACCGCTTCACGCTTTAGTTTTACGGCTGAGTTTCAGAATCAGGACAGACTTCCTGACTATGGTTTACCCTGGGTGCCGGTTGGGTTGCCAGGTTATGAATCTAATGCGCTTGCTCCCCCTCCAGAATCATTGTTTGATAATTTTTATGGTAACGTCAATCGTGATTTTGAAGATATAGAAGCAACCACGTTTACGGCTAGTTATGAATATGATTTATCTGAAACTAGCACGCTACGTTTTCAGGCGCGTCATGCCACCGTCGATCGCCACTCTTTAACAACAGCGCCACGTTTTGTTAGCTCAAGTGGCGTTTTTCCTGATCCAATACTTATTCGCTGGGATGATGAAAAACCACGTGATCAGGAAAATAATATGAGCGTATTACAGGTGGCTTATATCACTGCCTTTGATATGGGGGGTATTGGCCATGAATTAAGTATTGGTGCTGAATATTATGATGAAGAAGAAGTGCGTTGGACTGAAAGCGCTAATGGGACTGATAATTTGATTAATGGTTCAGCTAATGACTTTCTTAACCCCCAGCCAACACTTACTTTTACTGGCGCTTATACGCGTACCGGTGCTGTACCAAATACGGGTGTTGGCAAAACCAGCGCTATTTACGCATTCGACACGCTAACCTTGAATGAGCAATGGGAAATTAATACTGGTTTGCGCCTGGAAAATTATGAGAATGAAACGCATGCTTCTGGTGGGCGAGGTGGGCCTGTTGATGTCATCACTGATGACAACATGTTGAGCTGGAACATTGCCGCTGTTTATAAGTTACAAGATAGCGCCACGATTTATTTTGGTGTAGGCAAGTCCTTTAATCCTGCTGGTGAAGATTTAACTGGTGGTGGCAGCCAATCTGAATTAGATCCGGAAGAAAGTCTGGGCTATGAATTAGGCACAAAATGGGAGCTGTTTGATAACCGCTTACTAGCCAGTGCAGCAATTTTTCGTACTGTAAAAACCAATGCTCGCACGGATGATCCATTTGATGGGGGTACTGTAGTGACGCCGGGTAGCGATACTGGAGCCGAAACACTTGATGGTGAACAGACAGTGAATGGACTTGAGTTGAGTGCTGTTGGTCAAATCACTGATCGGTTTTCTGTTTCTGCAGGCTATACTCATCAAAAAGGTAAAATAACGAAGGCTAATGGTGCTGATGCGGCTTTAGAAGGCGTTAAATTACCACGTACACCAGAGAATTCTTTGAGCCTTTGGATGAGCTATAACATGAATGCTTGGTCATTTGGTATGGGTGCTGAGTATGTTGATGAACGTACTAATGGGACAAATGCTGCCAGAGGGATCAGGACTGCACCTAGTTATAATGTCTTTGATGCAATGGTTTCATGGCAGGCAACGGATAAGTTAAGTCTGCAATTTAATGGTGATAACTTGAGCGATGAGCGTTATGTTGATCTTGTAGGTGGCGGGCATTTTGTACCCGGACCAGGTCGTTATTTCAGTCTGTCTGGACATTACTCTTTTTAGTTTTCCCCTAACTAAGGAGTAATAAGCTAAGTGGGGTAAACCGAAGGAAAAGGTTTACCCCACTTTTTTGAGTTGATTTTGTTAAAGGTGTGCTGATTTATGTTGTTAAAAATCCCTGCGGTATTAAGTAAAGAACAGATTGCTCAAGGTCGTGCAGTACTGGAAGCCGCTGAATGGGTTGATGGCAATGTGACGGCAGGTTATCAATCCTCCCAGGAAAAAAATAATATTCAATTACCTGAAGAGTCAACAGCGGCAAGGCAAGTCGGTGATATGATTTTGGAGGCCTTAGCTAAGCAATTGACGTTTATGTCTGCGGCCTTACCTTGTAAAATTTTCCCTCCCTTATTTAATTGCTACCAAAATGGCCATGCTTTTGGTGCTCACGTTGATAACGCTGTGCGCTATGTAAAAGGTACGCCGGTTAAAATACGTACGGACCTTTCGATGACTTTGTTCTTCTCTGGGCCTGAAGAGTATGAGGGTGGGGAATTGGTGATTGAAGATACTTATGGAAGCCATAAAGCAAAACTGGCAGCAGGGGACATGTTGCTCTATCCATCAACTAGTCTTCATCACGTGACGCCAGTTAGCAGTGGCAGGCGTCTGGCCTCTTTCTTTTGGCTGGAGAGCATGGTGAGAAGTGACGAGCAGCGTCGCATTCTTTTTGATCTGGATAGGTCCTTGCAGAAGATAAGGCTGGAGACTCCTGATCATGTAGAGCTTGTTCCATTAACTTCTGTATATCATAATTTGTTACGGCAATGGGTTAGCACCTAACGTTGGCAAGACTATGTTCGAAACCGTTATGCTGGTTGACAGTCTTTTATTTAGCTTTTATCCAGCCCTCAGGGTAAAGCAGTTCAATCGGATGGAACTGGCTTTTGTAGTTCATTTTTTTGCAATCCTTGATCCAGTACCCTAGATATAAATAAGAAAGTTGTAGACGGCTTGCTACCTTAATTTGCCAGAGAATAGCGAAGGTTCCCAGCGACCTTTTCTCAAGCTCTGGATCATAGAAGGTAAAAACTGCAGATAGGGCATTAAGTAGGCGATCGCATATCATTACGCCAATCAAAACGTCTTTATGGCGGATTTCAAGGTAAAGCGTATCTTCACGCTTGGTTATCAAGAAGGATTGATATTGTTCCTGTGATGCTGGGTACATGTCTCCGTCACTATGACGGGCATTAATGTACTCAGCATAAAGTTTGAAATGTTCGTCTGAAGCAATGGAATCAACTGGGCTAACAATTAAATCATTGTTTTTATTCATTACTCTGCGGAAGCGCTGATTAAATTTGAACTCATTCACCAACACACGGCATGGGATGCATTGCTCACAGTTCTCGCAATGAGGCCTGTATAGGTGATCACCACTTCTACGGAAGCCAATTTCATTGAGTCGTGTATGAAATTCTTTATCAATACTAAACTCTGGATCAACAAATAACGTTTTTGCCTGCTTGCCTGGAATATAACTGCATTCATGCTCGCTAGTGGTATAAAGCTTTAAATCTTTTAACGATGTCATGGTCGATTTATTGTACTGCCAGACAGCTCATGCTGAAAAGCTGCCTTTTAGACTCGTGTTTGTAGTTTCAGATAGGTTTATGTTTTTGGATAGGTAGCCCATAAACTTTTCCCGCTTAATTTCTCTGGCGCCTAAGCTGGTTAAATGTTCACTGCTAACCTGGCAATCAATGAGTGTAAAGCCTTTGCTATTTAAGCGTTGAACTAAATGCACAAAAGCGACTTTGGAAGCATTGTCTCGCATGTTAAACATGGACTCACCAAAAAATATTCTACCCATAGCGATACCGTAGAGCCCTCCGACAAGTTCGTTGCCTTCCCAAACTTCCACTGAGTGTGCCCAGCCTGCATTATGTAAGTTGATGTAAGCTTGCTGCATCTCGTTTGTTATCCAGGTGTCGTCTCGATTTTTACTGCGTTGTTGCGCGCAGGCCAAGATGACTGCCGCAAAACCCTGATCGAAGGTGACTTTATAGACTTGTTTGCTCAATACTTTGTTAAGGCTTTTGGAGATGTGTAATTCACTTGGGAAAAGAACCATACGAGGGTCGGGAGACCACCATAAAATAGGCTGACCGGCTTCATACCAGGGGAAAATGCCGAGTTTATACGCGGCTATAAGCCGTTCGAGGCTAAGATCGCCTCCCACCGCTAGCAGGCCATTAGGCTCTTTTAAAGCGTGCTCTGGGTCTGGAAAGCTTAATTCATCCTGCTTTAGCCAAATAGGTTCATGCATAAAGGCTCTTGGAGAAGAATTAACTTCCTAGGTCATCCAGATATTTCTCTGCGTCTAATGCCGCCATACAGCCGAAACCAGCAGAGGTGACGGCTTGTCGATAGACATGATCCGCAATATCTCCAGCAGCAAAAACTCCAGCCAGGCTGGTTTGAGTCGCATTACCTACAGTGCCGGAAAATATTTTGACATAACCATTGTTCATTGCCAGTTGGCCCTGGAAAATATCTGAATTGGGTTTATGCCCAACGGCAATGAATACGGCGCTTAATGCTATCTCTCTAGCTTCGCCTGAGGTCGTATCCTTAATGCGCATGCCGGTAACTTCACCGTTTTCTCCAAGTATCTCATCAAGTGTCTGATTCCATTCGATGCTGATATTGCCGTTTTCAACTTTATCGAAGAGCTTATCTTGCAGGATTTTTTCAGCCCTGAGCTTATCTCTACGATGGACTAATATGACTTCACTCGCAATATTGGATAAATACAGCGCTTCTTCAACGGCGGTATTGCCACCACCAATAACCGCAACTTTTTGTTCTTTATAAAAAAAGCCATCACAGGTAGCGCAAGCACTTACGCCGCTGCCCATATAAAGCTCTTCTGAGTCTAAACCTAGATATTGTGCCGAAGCGCCTGTTGCGATGATCAAGGCATCGCAAGTATATTCGCCCATGCTGCCCTTTAAGAAAAACGGCTTTTGACTCAAATCTGTAGATTCTATATTGTCAAAAATTATATTAGTATCAAAGCGTTCCGAATGCTTCTTCATTCTTTCCATTAAGTCAGGGCCTTGTAATCCTTCTACATCGCCCGGCCAATTATCGACATCTGTTGTCGTGGTTAACTGCCCGCCCTGTTGCATGCCGGTGATCATGACCGGTTGCAGGTTTGCACGTGCGGCATAAACAGCGGCTGTATAGCCGGCAGGGCCTGAGCCTAAGATGATTAAACGATGATGCTGTACTTCACGCATGGAAATTTTGTCTCGATACTGGCTGAAAAAGAAGGCTGAATATTAGCAGAAAAATGCGCTGAAATTCATAATTAAATAAGCTAGCTGTATCCCTTATATGGATAATTTATTATCATGCACCCCCTAGATATGCCATTTTGACTAAAGCAGGCGACCTTTTGGATACAGCTAAATCTCGACTAAGAAAAGCCGCAACTCCTGAAGTAGATAGAAGCATGCAAAGCATGTTGCTGAAAGAGGGCTTATTGCTGGTATTGCTGGCGTTAGCGATCTACTTGTTTCTGGCGCTATTTTCTTATTCGCCTGAAGATCCTGGTTGGTCGCGGACCGGTGATCCTAATAATATTGTTAATAACGTAGGCAGCAGTGGGGCATGGATAGCAGATGTTCTGTTAATTCTGTTTGGTTACCTGTCGTTCCTGATACCTATCATGCTGACCTACAGGGCATTTATATTGTTTCGCGAGCGTAAGCAGGGTGATGCATTTTCCTGGTCTATGCTTGCATTACGCAGTACGGGTTTTTTATTAACGCTGATTGGTGCAACTGCATTGGCAAATATGCACTTTCTCACGCAGTTGCCTGAATCAGCGGGTGGTTTATTAGGTGGTGCATTGACTGGCCTGGCTTTACCAGTGCTTAAACTTAGTGGTTCAACATTGCTCTCAATCACTTTCTTATTCGTGGGCTTAACATTGTCCACCGGGCTTTCCTGGATTGGTGTTGTCGATATGACGGGTAAGCTGTGTTTGCGCACATGGCACCAGGGCAGCTTGTTTATTCAGAAATGGCGAGAAGAACGTAAAGAAAAGCAAGAAACGCAGAGTGTTATAAACCGCCGTAAGCAGGCTTTGGATACCTTTAAAGAAAAAGAAAAGGGCCGCAAGCCTATTAAAATTGCACCAGTGAAAAAGAAAGCACCAGAACCGAGCCGGCGTGTGCAAAAAGAAAAACAAGGTAAGCTTTTCTTTAGTGCAGGTGAAGTAGGAGAATTGCCTCCAATTTCGTTATTAGATGAATGGGTGGAAAACCTGGATTCAGGCTATTCAACTGTTGCTCTGGAGGCAATGTCCAAGTTGCTCGAAATCAAGCTGAAGGATTTCGGCATTGATATTACCGTTGAAGCTATTAATCCTGGTCCTGTGATTACTCGTTTCGAAGTGCAGCCAGCGGCTGGGGTTAAAGTTAGCCGTATATCGGGTCTAGTGAAGGACCTGGCGCGTTCCCTGGCGCTTAGCAGTGTGCGCGTGGTCGAGGTCATTCCGGGTAAAACCGTTATTGGCATTGAAATCCCAAATGAGAAGAAAGAGTTGATTCAGTTGAGTCAGGTACTCTCTTCGCCGGAGTTTGATAATGCTAAATCACCTATCAGCATGGCTCTAGGCCATGATATTGGTGGCAACCCGGTGGTGGTTGACCTGGCTAAAATGCCCCACTTGCTGGTAGCAGGCACGACAGGCTCGGGTAAGTCAGTTGGTATTAATGCCATGATCCTTAGCATTTTATTTAAATCCAGCCCGAAAGAAGTCCGCTTGATTATGATTGATCCTAAAATGCTGGAGTTGTCGGTTTATGATGGCATTCCGCATCTGCTTACCCCGGTTATTACCGATATGAAAGATGCCGCTAATGGACTGCGTTGGTGTGTTGCTGAAATGGAGCGGCGCTATAAGCTGATGTCTGCTATGGGCGTGCGAAACCTGGCTAGTTTTAATAAGAAGGTCGGTGATGCCGCTAAAGCTGGTGAGCCAATTAGTGACCCATTATGGCAGCTAGACCCTTTATTGGATGAAAATGATCAAAGCCCTGATGATCTTGAAGAGTTGCCCGTCATCGTTGTTATTGTGGACGAGCTTGCAGACATGATGATGGTGGTGGGTAAAAAGGTAGAAGAATTAATTGCCCGAATAGCGCAAAAAGCCAGAGCTGCTGGCATTCATTTGGTTTTGGCTACTCAGCGCCCATCAGTTGATGTATTAACCGGCTTGATAAAAGCTAATATTCCAACGCGCATTTCCTTTATGGTGCAATCCAAGGTTGATTCACGCACTATCCTGGGGGAAGGCGGAGCAGAGCAATTACTGGGGCATGGTGATATGTTGTTTTTGCCGCCTGGCGGGGGTGTTGCGCAACGTGTTCATGGCGCTTTTGTTGATGATGATGAAGTGCATAGAGTGGTTGCAGACTGGAAAGCTCGTGGAGAGCCGCACTATATTGAGAGCATTACTTTAGAATCATCTGTTGAGATTCCAGGTATAAGTTCAGGTGGAAACGGTGGCGGCGATGAAGAAAGCGATGTGCTATATGATGACGCTGTGTACTTTGTAACTCAATCACGCAAGGCGTCTATTTCGGCAGTGCAACGGAAATTACGTATAGGCTATAACAGGGCTGCTCGCATGATTGAGACAATGGAAATGGCAGGCGTGGTCACTGAGATGAACGCTAATGGCAGTCGTGAAGTGTTGGCGCCACCACCACCTTCTGATTAATATAATGTTATTAAAATACAAAAAGTTGAAGTCATTATATAAAGTAAATTATATTAATAAATTCACTGTTTTTTGCTTATTTTTTTGTCATTCCTTATTACTGACAGCCCAAGAAACAGCATTGCAAACTCCTTTACAGGATTTAGTATCGACGCTTGCCGAAACCTCTACCATCCAGGCTGACGTAGAGCAGTTGATTCTTTCTCAGGATGGCAGGCAAATTCAGGCCCTACAGGCTGAACTTATCATGCAGAAGCCTGACAGGCTCTACTGGCACGTTACTGAGCCTTATGAAGAGTTAATGATTAGTGATGGTGAATCACTTTGGTACTATGAGCCTGATCTGGAGCAGGTCAGTATTCAGGACTTCCCTCAAGATGTTGAGAATAATCCAATTTTGCTGCTGAATGATGATTTACAGGCTCTTGCAGAAGCCTATGAAGTATCAATGGGCTACGTTGATGAGGATGTTAGACAGTATGTTTTACTGCCGCTTACTGCTTCGAGTTCTTATAAGCGTTTTAGCATGACGTTTTCTGGTTCGGATCTGTTGCAAATGCAGTTTGAGTCCAGTGTTGGTCAACTAACCAGTTTTTCTTTTACCAATATCATTAATAATGCGGCTATTGACCCTGCTATGTTCAGCTTTGCTCTTCCTGCCGATATTGAGGTTATAGACAGTAGACAAGTAGATAGCAGACAAGCAGTAGCACAATAGAGGCATGTCTGTGACCGATTCTCTGTTTAACACTGAACAACCCTACCAACCGCTGGCCGCACGCCTGCGCCCCGTTCAACTGAGTGAGTTTATCGGGCAGGAACATATTCTAAGCCCTGGCAAGCCATTGTATGAAGCATTGGAAAACGGCCAGGCACATTCAATGATCTTGTGGGGGCCGCCTGGTACCGGGAAAACCACTTTGGCACGCTTGCTGGCAAGTAAAACTCAATCGCATTTTCAAGCTTTATCAGCGGTGCTGAGTGGTGTTAAGGATATTCGAGCGGCTATAGAAAAGGCGCAGTTCGTACGGGATCAACAAGGTAAAAAATGCATACTCTTTGTCGATGAGGTACATCGTTTTAATAAATCTCAGCAGGATGCTTTCTTGCCTTATATAGAGGATGGGACGTTTGTTTTTATAGGCGCAACGACTGAGAACCCTTCATTTGAACTCAATAATGCTTTGCTGTCTCGTGCCAGAGTTTATGTTCTTAAGAGTTTGAGTCCTGAGGCACTACTTGGAATTTTACAACAGGCACTAGGCGATAATAAACGGGGCCTAGGTGAACAAGGTTTTACGCTGACTGACACACAAAAAACTGCGTTGGTGCAATCCGCAGACGGTGATGCCAGACGATTACTGAATTTACTGGAATTAGCCAGCGAGCTTGCTAATGCAGAGAATAGTTCGAGCCTTAATGATGAAGAATTAAGTCAGATTATCCAGGGCGATACGCGGCGTTTTGATAAAGGCGGAGATGTGTTTTATGAGCAAATATCCGCCTTGCATAAAGCGGTAAGGGGCTCTTCTCCTGATGCGGCCTTATATTGGTTATGTCGAATGCTGGATGGTGGCTGTGACCCACTATATATTGCGCGCCGTGTCGTCAGAATGGCTAGTGAGGATGTCGGTAACGCAGATCCAAGAGCCCTGGATATTGCACTTAAAGCCTGGGATGTGCAAGCAAGGCTCGGTAGTCCGGAAGGCGAACTTACGCTGGCGCAGGCAGTTATTTATATGGCCTGTGCGGCAAAGAGTAATGCCAGTTATAAAGCCTTTAAAGCAGCAATGGCAACAGTTCAAGAGGGCGAAAGCCATGAAGTCCCAATGCATATGCGTAATGCACCGACGCGCTTAATGAAGGACATGGACTATGGTGCAGACTATCGCTATGCTCATGACGATCCTGAAGGCTATATAGCAGGCGAAAATTACTTCCCTGAAGCGCTAAAAGATAAACATTTTTACTTCCCTACTGAGCGAGGTTTGGAGGTGAAGATAAAAGAAAAGATGACTTATTTACGTAAGCGGGATAAAGACAGCGACTTTCTCAGGTATAAATAAATGCGTTAATTTGGAATGTATTGGCCTGTATTTCAGGTCAGTCACTCAGTGTTTGTTCAATGAGAGAGAATTAAAGAGGTGAAGAGTATGGCTTATTTAGCTGTTGCCTTTGGGGGTGCATTAGGCGCGCTTTCCAGGTACTGGATGTATAATACCTGGGCAAAGCTGGAGGAGAATCAATTTCCCTATGTCACGTTGGTAGTTAATGTCGTGGGCTCACTGTTAATAGGCGTTGCTTTTGTCTTATTAGTAGAACGCCATTACATTGGCCTGGAGTGGCGTAATGTAATTAGCGTTGGTTTCCTTGGCGCTTTTACCACTTTTTCGACATTCTCGCTGGATGCTTTGGGGCTGCTGGAGCAAGGTCAAATGTCATTAGCTGTAATTTATATTGTAAGTAGTGTCGTGATTTGTCTGCTGGCAGCCTGGCTAGGATTATCACTGACAAGATTATTGGTTTGAATTAAGAAGAAGAGAGAGATAGTAATGCTGGATCCAAAGTTAATACGCAGTGAACCTGAAGCTGTTGCTGAAAAGTTGAGTCGGCGAGGTTTCACCTTAGATGTTGCCCAAATTAAAGTGTTAGAAGAGCAGCGTAAATCACTGCAAATAGACACTGAAAAACTTCAAAATGAACGAAATATTCGTTCTAAGAATATTGGTAAAGCCAAAGCCAGTGGCGAAGATATAGCGCCATTATTGGAAGAAGTAGAGGGCTTTAAAGCCCAGTTGGAAGAAAAGAAACAAGCGCTTGCTGAGGTTCAGGAAGCCTTTGATAGCATTCTTCATACCATCCCTAATCTGCCAGATGAGAAAGTGCCTAGCGGCGAGGATGAAAGTGCCAATGTCGAAATCAGGCGTTGGGGAGAACCCCGGCAGTATGATTTTGAGGTTAAAGATCACCTGGATCTGGGTGAAAAAGGTGAGGCCTTAGATTTTGCGCGGGCTGTGAAAATAACAGGTTCTCGTTTTGTTCTTATGCGCGGTGAAATCGCGCGCCTGCATAGGGCGTTGATACAGTTTATGTTGAACCTGCATTCTGAACAGCATGACTATACAGAGGTCTATGTGCCTTTTATGGTGAATAAGGAGTCACTTTTCGGTACGGGTCAATTACCAAAATTTGAAGAAGATCTTTTTAAGTTAGAGGGTGAGCAAGAATACTATTTAATCCCCACTGCCGAAGTACCTGTCACAAACATTACTCGTGATGAAATTCTCGGTGAGTCTGACTTACCTCTGAAATATGTGTGCCATACGCCTTGTTTTCGTAGCGAGGCAGGAAGTTATGGTAGAGATACACGTGGCATGATCAGGCAACATCAGTTTGAAAAAGTTGAGTTAGTGCAGGTGGTAAAAGCCAATGACTCTGAACGTGCGCATGAAGAATTAACGGCAGATGCTGAAAAAGTATTGCAGCTGTTAAATTTGCCTCATAGAACCGTTGTGCTTTGTACTGGAGATATAGGCTTTGGCGCAAAGCTTACTTATGATATAGAAGTCTGGTTACCAGGGCAGAACACCTATCGTGAAATTTCATCCTGTAGTAATTACGGTGATTTTCAGGCACGAAGGATGCAAACCCGTTATCGAAATGTAGATAGTGGAAAGCCTGAATTAGTACATACCTTAAATGGTTCGGCTTTGGCGGTTGGGCGTACTTTGCTTGCAGTACTTGAGAATTACCAAAATGCTGATGGTAGCGTAACTGTTCCGGAAGTATTGCGGCCATTTATGGGGCAGGCTGAATCAATTCTTAACAGCTAATGGACTATTTACCTCTTTTTTATAAGGTAGACGGTCGGCGGGTTCTGTTGGTTGGTGGCGGGCAAGTAGCCTTGCGCAAAGCAAAGTTTCTTTTACGTGCTCATGCAAAACTAAAACTAGTTGCTGTTGAAATGTGCTCTGAGCTAGAGGTCTTACTAAAAGACGAAGCGCATGAAGTTTTTCTGCGGCCTTATCAAAGCAGCGACATAAATAAAGTCTCTTTAATTATTGCGGCAACTAACGACCTAGAATTAAATCAGTTGATTGCTGAAGATGCGGATAAGCTTAACATCCCGGTCAATGTCGTTGATCAACCAAAATTATGTTCTTTTATTTTTCCTGCCGTGGTTGACCGTTCACCACTGCTTGTTGCTGTATCAAGTGGGGGTAACTCTCCTGTGCTTGCACGCTTGTTACGTTCACGCCTGGAAACCTTTATCCCTTCTGGTTACGGTGCATTAGCTGTCTTCTTAGGTGGTTTTAGAGATAAAGTGAAAAATAAAATTAATTCATTTTCAGCTCGAATGCGTTTTTGGGAAAATGTGATTAACGGCCCAGCAGCGGAATTGCTGCTTGCTGGAAAAGCTGAGCAGGCAGAATCTTTAGTTGAGACGATGTTGAAGGGCTTTGATAAAGAAGCGTTTTTGCAAGGAGAAGTGTATCTGGTAGGAGCTGGCCCTGGCGATCCCGACTTATTAACGTTTAGAGCACTGCGCCTTATGCAGCAGGCTGATGTCGTACTTTATGATCGCCTAGTGTCACCAGAAATATTAAATATGACGAGGCAGGATGCCGAGAAAATCCATGTAGGTAAACAACGAGAAAAACACACAATGGAGCAGGGAGAGATTAGCTCACTTCTGGTTACACTGGCAAAGTCGGGGAAACGAGTGCTAAGGCTAAAAGGTGGTGACCCCTTCATTTTTGGCCGTGGTGGTGAAGAGATTGAACAATTGGCAGTGGCAAAAATTCCATTTCAAGTCGTTCCAGGTATCACAGCGGCTTCAGGCTGCTCAAGCTACGCTGGTATCCCATTGACCCATCGTGATTATGCACAATCAGTGACTTTTGTGACTGGGCATATGAAAAATAACCAATGTGATTTGGATTGGGATAACCTTGTGCAAGTGAGTCAAACAGTTGTTATTTATATGGGGCTGATTAGTCTGCCTTTTATTTGTGAACAATTAATTAAGCATGGTAGAGCAAGCGTAACTCCTATTGCATTGATACAGCAGGGAACCACGCCCAAACAAAAAATTTATGTAGGTACTTTAGAGTCATTGCCTGACATTATCCAAGCAAATGATGTGCAGGCTCCAACTTTGATTATTGTTGGAGAGGTTGTTGCGCTGCATGAGAAATTAGCCTGGCAGTAGTGCATTATCTACGTCTGAATTAAGGTGTGGAAATGAGAACTAGCAGGCATTATATGAAGTGTCCTTGCATTATCTTTACGCTGCCTTTGTAGTATCAAATTAATAGCTTTCGTAACAAATTAGCTTATGTCAGAAAATATTTTTAAAGATATAAAAATTCCACAAACTTGGCGGCTAGAGCTGTCTGGTTTAATTAAGGGGATTGATAATTACCATGTCGATGTCAGGCTCAGTAAACAGTTTTGTTCAGATGTAAAAATTCTAATCGCTGAATTGATAAGGCGAGAAACTGATCAAAAACAGTTTAAAGGAGATGCAGAAAAAGCTTTCTCCCCTTTATGTAAAAGCTATTTAGATATGATGACAGTTCTCATACATCGTGTAAAAACGGATCTGTCAGTCGAACAGGTGTGCTTTTTACAATTCTCAATACCCAAGTTTATTTTAGATTCTGTGACCACAGCGTTGAATATGTCCATTACGGAAACCAAGAAACAGGCTACGGATTTGCGTAATCAGGGTTCTATGCAAGTGTTAAAAGTTCAGCATCAACTTACCTGGATGAGTAAGCACTACAATTCAATTGTTTATCATGTGAAAAAGGAAATTTTTGAACATTTGTACCGTACAGAACATCGCCAATTAACGTCAATTCGTGAACAATATTTGGGCTCTAGTGTTATTGATTTCCAGGAGTTTTTATCAAATGTATTAATGCTGAACCGAGATTTAAATTCTTCTCAATTTTTGATTGAGCATTACATTAGTTGGGGCGGGGATTTAGAAGAAAGTGAATTCCCTAAGGTGAATTTAGCCCTTGAAGAGTTAATGCAAAAAGAACTGCCGGAGCTGGACACTCAAACTTTAAGAGTCGACGCTGATAGCGTGAAAGAACCTTTGGAGGTTTATGATGATTTAAGAGGTTTACGTGCTATTCAATATTATTTAGGGCCGGCTATTAATATGCGCGAGAAAGTTGAAGAAGCGTTTTGTTGGTTTGACTCTCCAGCAAGCCTCAAGACTCTTTTTGATATCGATACTTTGCGTGAAAATATTCCAGGTATAAAGGAAGAGTATGGTTCTAAAGCCGCGAGAGATTATAAGAAGCAAATTAAAACTCTTGAGAAGTTCTTAAAAAGGTTTGGGGCTTTATTGGGGAAACTTAAATACCTTAAGCATTTTATTGCATCCTATGAAGCCAGAAAGATCTGGGCAAGCGTATTCAATGAAGAACTTGATCCTAAGCTCCTGTGTCAATATTTAGGAGGAGAGTGTTCTGTTAAGCGTTTGCAAGACCCTGCTTTGGGTGGCAGGCAGATATCTGATGAAGAAGAAGTTGTTTTGAAGAATTCGTTAAAACAAATTTCTCAAGCTATTAATAAAAATTTAAATGACAGTTTAATAAATGTTCTGGTAGATATTTCTCGCTTTCGCTTGCATTTAAAATACACTCGCTTTGCACATCGAATTTTTAATCGTATGTCTATTTTAACCGAAGAAAATGATATTGAATTATCGAAACAGGCAAGGACACTATTTCAGTTGCACTGTGCAAATGAGATAGAAGAAGATGAGGCTAAGATTGTCCATCATACTATTATGAAAGCTGATGTGCGTGGTTCAACAGTCGTCACGGAAATGCTTGAAAAGAAAAACCTTAATCCTGCTTCTTATTTCAGTTTACATTTCTTTAACCCGATTAATGAAATCATTCCGCGTTATGGTGGAGGTAAAGTATTTATTGAAGGCGATGCGGTTATATTAAGCCTTCTCGAATACCAGCACACTCCTCAGCAATGGTTTTCCGTCGCCAGAGCATGTGGCTTAGCGAGATCCATGTTGCGAATTATTCATGCCAATAACAAATTTGCCAAACAGTCTGAATTACCCAGCCTGGAATTAGGCATTGGCATTTGTTTTTCTGCAGACGCTCCACGCTTTTTATTTGATGGTGAGCAACCCATTATGATTTCTTCAGCCATAGGTTTGGCTGACCGCTTATCTTCTTGTTCCTGGAAGTTAAGAGCAAAGATGCAGAGTAAAATATTTAGCGTTGAAGTATTGGCTTATGCTGATGACGAGCGTGATAAAGGCGAAAAGGGTCAGCAAATGATTCGTTACAATGTGAACGGTATCTTGTTGGAGAATGCTGCTTTTTCTAAATTAGAAAAGGAAGTGAAACTAAGAAAAATCAGTGCAAGTTTTGATAAACACCAGGAGCATCTTTATTATGGCATTTATAAAGATGCTGAAGGTGGGCGACACGATATCGTGATTAGAGAAGGTCGCGTAGGTGTATGGAAAGATGAAACCATTATTCGAGGCGAGGAAAATGCTGAGCCTTATTATGAGGTCGTGACCAATGGAAAGGTAATCAGCATGCTAAGGGATAAACTTAAAACATAATTTATGTTTTAAGTTTAGATTATAAGCTAGCTAGAGCCCTTAAGTCCGAGCTAGACCCGAAAGTTTATGGCTTTTTGATTGTTACAGAAACGTTTGAGCTGTGTTTTTGCTTTATGCTTTTACGTCTAGCCGGGTGCTTCGACTCTGCGCATAAGTTTTTGCTTATGGCTTTAGTTATTAGGCTGGCTTCCCAGTTGTTGATTGACATGAAAGTCTCCAGTTACGAAATCATCTTGCCATGCTAACACATTAAGATAATAAAAGTATATACAAATAATATGCTTAATATTGTCAGTGCCATATCAAGGGAATACACCTCTCAATAATTTAGCTTCAGCCACACGACTAATACCTTCCATTAAGGCGGCGGTACGCATATCGACATTATCCCGTTGGCTGCGAATTAAAGTGCGCTGAAATGCCTCAACCATGATTTTATGCAGGCGACTGTTAACCTCCTCCAGGGACCAAGCATATTCTTGTGTATTCTGAACCCATTCAAAATATGAAGCTGTAACACCTCCAGCATTGCCTAAAATGTCTGGGAGAACAAAAATTTTGCGTTCCCATAAAATTTTATCAGCTGCAAGAGAGGTTGGACCATTAGCGCCCTCTGCTAGCATCTTGCATTTCAAATAGGGAGCATTTTGTGAGGTGATCTGATTTTGTAGTGCGCAGGGCGCTAATATATCGCATTCAAGCTCAAGCAGCTCATTATTGCTAATCTGATCTGCTCCAGCATAGCCTTGTAATGTACTATTTTCTTGAAGGTGATCATCTATGGCGCTTAAGGCCAAGCCACTCTCATTATAAAGGCCGCAACTGACATCGCTGATAGCAATGACTTTAACGCCAG
Organism: SAR86 cluster bacterium; assembly: GCA_002746215.1. GTDB lineage: Bacteria > Pseudomonadota > Gammaproteobacteria > Pseudomonadales > Pseudohongiellaceae > UBA5109. Next base: position 145,920 of record NVWI01000003.1, on the reverse strand, counting down.
CCTGTTCAAGAAACAGCGCAGTATTTTTTCCGACATTGCCGTAGCCTTGAATAACTGCCGTGGCATTTTTCAAATCAATCCCGATATGAAAGGCTGCATCCTTAATTAAATAGACCAGTCCACGGCCTGTAGCTTGCTCTCTACCTTGAGAGCCTCCCAGTACAACTGGCTTACCCGTTACAACTTGAGGCACTGAATGTCCAACTTGTTGGCTGTATGTGTCCATGATCCAGGCCATAACCTGAGCGTTAGTACCCATATCTGGTGCGGGAATATCTTTATCAGGACCGATCATATTAACGAACTCTATCGTGTATCGGCGCGTTAGGCGTTGTAGTTCAGATCTGCTCATCTGTTTTGGATCGATTCGTACGCCGCCTTTAGCGCCACCGAAAGGTAAATGCATAAGTGCGCACTTCCAGGTCATCCACATGGCCAGAGCAGAGACTTCTCCCAAATTGACATCTTCATGGTAGCGGATGCCCCCTTTAGTAGGACCCATAGTGAGAGTATGTTGGACTCTATAGCCAAACACGGTTTCAACCTCGGAGTATTTATCTTTACGGCAAGGGAAACTGGCAATTTGTGTGCGTTGGGGAAATAACAGACGTTTGCGAATGTTGTCATCAATTCCTAATAATTTTGCAGCACCTAAAAATTGTTGCTGGGCGAGATTAAACATGGGCGAATCCCATTCAGCTTTGGGTATTACGGATTCGCCATACTGGTTTTCGATATTCATTGATTTATCTCTCAGTAGAACTAGAGGAATATTCCATAAGTATCAGGCTTGATATGATTTAAAGATACTTGCTAGCACAGGAAAAGTCTTTAGTCTGATGCTGTGATTTCAATGCTAGATTAGCATGTTGATATCACAAGTGGTCTACCCATGAAATGATACCGCCTTGCCCGGCTAGTCGGTAAAAATATGCTCCACTTTTTGATCTATCATAAAAACTCCATGAAATTGTTGTTTTTGTAAACTGAATTTAGAGAAAGGCTGAAAATTCAACATTTAATATAAATATTATGATTAAATACATGCTCTTATTGTAATATATTAAAGTAATATATTGATTAGTTTTCAAGTTGAAAGTAGTTGTTTTTAATAAAATTTTTAAGTGTATTGGAGTAATAAGTTTATGAAGATCCGAATGGCGAGCAGTAAAGATGCCGATATTATTTTTGCCTTAATCAAGGAGTTAGCAATCTATGAAAAAGCAGAGTATGAAGTGGTAACGACAGCAGCTGAAATTAGTGATTCATTGTTTGGGGAGAATTCGAAGACATCAGCATTGATCGCAGAAATAGATAATAAGGTTGTCGCTTATGCGGTCTATTTTTATAACTACTCTACTTGGCTTGGCAAAAATGGCATCTACCTAGAAGACCTGTATGTGACGCCGGAATACAGAAAGCAGGGGGTAGGTAAGTCCTTATTGAAAAAGATTGCGACTATAGCGGTAGAAGAAAAATGTGGACGCGTTGAGTGGTCAGTGCTTGATTGGAATACGCCGGCAATTGAATTCTATGAAGCATTAGGCGCTAAAGCCCAAGATGAATGGACAGTGTATCGCTTAAGTGGCAAAAAACTGCTTAATTTTGCCTTATCAAATTAAGATCTAACACTCATTCTCATTAGCCCTAATCAAAAAACTACTAAGCGTTATCTTCAAGTATAATGCTAGGCCTTTAGATTACCTCTTGATTGTTAAACTGGAATGAAATGTCCGAAGTAAGAACCCGAATTGCACCTTCACCGACGGGTGATCCCCATGTTGGTACTGCTTATATAGCGCTGTTTAATCTTTGTTTTGCGCGTCAGCATGGCGGTAAATTTATCTTGCGGATAGAAGATACTGACCAGGCACGCAGCACAAAAAAATCAGAAGACGATATCTTAGCGGCACTAAGCTGGTTAGGCCTGAACTGGGATGAGGGGCCTGATAAAGGTGGGGAATTTGGCCCTTATCGTCAGAGTGAGCGTTCAGATATCTATAAAAAGCATGTCGATCAACTTTTAGATGATGGGCATGCATTTCATTGTTTTTGTAGTACAGAAAGGCTCAGTGAACTGCGTAAACAACAAATGGCTGAGAAAAAACCGTTGGGTTATGACGGTCATTGTCTTCATCTTAGTGAGACGGAAATTACACAACAACTGGTGAAAAACACCCCTCATGTTGTGCGCATGAAAATCCCCCAAACCGGAACCTGCATCGTTAAGGATATGTTGCGCGATAATGTCGCTATTGACTGGCAGCAAGTCGATATGCAAGTACTGATGAAGTCAGATGGCTTGCCTACTTATCATTTAGCCAACGTGGTTGATGACCATTTAATGCAGATTACGCATGTTATTCGTGGTGAAGAGTGGATTAGTTCTGCACCAAAGCATTTATTGTTATATCAGTATTTTGGCTGGGAAGCCCCGCAGCTTTGTCATATGCCCTTGTTACGCAATGCGGATAAAAGCAAGTTGAGTAAACGCAAGAATCCTACGAGTGTTGGCTATTATCAGCGCATGGGTTATTTACCTGAGGCTGTAACTAACTACCTCGGTATGATGGGCTGGTCGATGCCGGATGAGCAAGAGATGTTTTCCTTAGAAGACATGATTAACCATTTCGATATAAATCGAGTTTCCTTGGGGGGGCCTGTATTTGATGCTGAAAAGTTGGATTGGTTGAACGGGCGCTATTTGCGTGAAAGTTTGTCGAATGATGAGTTTATTCAGCGCTTTTCCCAGTGGGCATTTGAGCCTAAAAAACTACAAGCTATTGTGCCGTTAATTAAGCAAAGAGTAGAACGTTTTACTGATATTGCGCCATTAGCCGCTTTCTTTTTTTCGGGCATGCCGGCTATTGATGCAGGCAGTTTTGAACATAAATTCTTGGCACAGGAAGATGAAAAAAAGATTTTGCAGTTCATCGCCTGGCGTATTGAAGAGTTGGACGCCTGGCATCGAGATCAAATTGAGAAAGCTTTCACGCAACTTGCTGAATGTATGAACTTTAAGATACGTGATTTTCTATTTCCGGTTTTTATTGCTATTGCGGGTAGTGCCGTTTCAACGTCGGTGATTGATTCAATAGCGGTATTAGGGCTGGATATGACAAGAGCAAGGTTAAGGCATGCCATCACAATTTTAGGTGGAACGTCTAAAAAACAATTAAAAAATCTAGAAAAAGAATATGCGGCTTTAGCGCTTCAGGCTGAACAATCTTAATAATGTCTTTATTTCTTGACAGGGTGCAGGGTGCTGTCTAGAATGCGCGTCTTTGCTGACTTCTGGTCTGCAAATACTTGCAACAGTTAGTTTGTTTGTCGGGTAAAAAAGCGGGGCCATAGCTCAGCTGGGAGAGCGCAACGCTGGCAGCGTTGAGGTCAGGAGTTCGATCCTCCTTGGCTCCACCACCCACAGCTTCAATCGGCTTTGTAAAACCAATATGTCCCCTTCGTCTAGAGGCCTAGGACACCTGGTTTTCATCCAGGCAACAGGGGTTCGAAACCCCTAGGGGACGCCATATCAAATAAAAAAGCCCGCATTAGCGGGCTTTTTTATGTCTGTCTTTTTTATTTTCCGGGCTTATTTATTGGGATAGTCCCTGAAAGTTGCTCCGGTGTATAACTGTCTTGGTCGACCAATTTTAAATGGGTTACTGATCATTTCATGCCAATGGGCAACCCAGCCCGGTGTTCTACCCGTTGCAAAAATAACAGTGAATAGTCCAATTGGAATGCCGATGGCTTTTAAAATGATGCCAGAATAGAAGTCCACATTTGGATATAAGTTTCTTTCAATAAAGTATTCATCTTCTAAAGCGATTTTTTCCAGTTTCATTGCGATTTTTAGCAAAGGGTCATCTTCCATGCCAAGCTCAGCTAGAACATTGCCGCATGCTTCACGTAACACCTTGGCGCGTGGATCAAAGTTTTTGTAAACGCGATGACCAAAACCCATTAAGCGGAAAGGGTCATCTTTATCCTTAGCTCGAGCAATAAATTTGTCAATTTGAGACTCATCGCCAATTTCGGTCAGCATTTTTAATACAGCTTCATTAGCGCCGCCATGGGCAGGGCCCCAAAGAGCTGCAATACCTGAAGAAATACAGGCATAAGGGTTAGCGCCAGTAGAGCCGGCTAATCTGACGGTTGACGTCGAGGCGTTTTGTTCGTGGTCAGCATGCAGTAGAAATATCTTATCCATAGCATCAGCCAGGACTGGGCTGATCTTGGTTTTTTCACAGGGTGTGCTGAACATCATATGCAGAAAGTTTTCTGAGAAGCCCAAGCTGTTGTCGGGATAGACAAAGGGTTGACCGACAGAGTATTTGTAACACATGGCTGCAATAGTTGGCATTTTAGCAATAAGACGTAATGCAGCATCCATACGGTGTTCTTCATTGCTGATCTGTAAGTCGTCATGATAAAAAGCAGAAAGTGCGCCGACCACACCGACCATGATAGCCATTGGATGCGCGTGGCGTGGGAAACCATTGAAAAAATTGTGCATTTGTTCATGCACCATAGTGTGATATTTAATAGAGGTATTGAATTCTTCTTTTTGCTGCGGGTTAGGTAGCTCGCCATTTAGCAGAAGGTAGCAGCATTCAAGGAAGTCGGATTTTTCAGCAAGTTGTTCAATAGGGTAGCCGCGATAAAGCAGTACGCCTTTATCACCGTCAATATAGGTGATTTTTGATTCACAAGAAGCCGTAGACATAAAGCCTGGATCGAAAGTGAAAATGCCTTTTGCCGCCAGACTGCTTACATCAATCACATCTGCGCCGGTAGTGCCCTCATAAACGGGTAAATCGAAGGTTTCACTGATGCCATCAACTGACAACTGAGCTTTTTTCTCAGCCATAACAACTCCTGTTAAGAGAATTTTATATTTGAAAGGTGCGCTTTATAGAGTGCACCATTACGGAAGACGCACACTATCTTCTGATAATTATTTTGTCAAATTAACATTGTCATTATATGTGAATTTCTGTTTGATCTAACTCAAAAGTTCTATTATTCAAATTATGTAAAAAGCTGTCTTAGTCTGTTGCGTAAAGGATCTTAAGGGATTAACATGCACACGTTTTGTTAGCCTTAGGGTTATGATAATAAAAGACTATCAGTTTAGACGATCTGATAGCCAAAAAATATATCACTGTTGTAGAGGTTGTTCACAAGTGAAAGACAAGCGACCAGTAAATCTAGATATATCCACCATCAGTCTGCCCTTGGCAGCCTATACTTCTATCCTTCATCGTATTTCAGGCATTATTGTCTTTGTTGGCATTGCTATTTTGCTATGGATGTTCGATATGTCATTAGCGAGTGAGGATGGTTTTAACCAATTAAAAGAATTAGGCGATGCTTTTATCTTCAAGCTGGTGCTTTGGGGCATACTTTCCGCGTTGGCCTATCACATGGTTGCGGGTGTCAAGCATCTGCTTATGGATTCGGGCATCGGTGAAACCAAGGAAGCTGCGCCACTTGGTGCGACAATTACAATTGTCGTGAGCCTTGTCCTCATTATCGCTTTGGGGGTGTGGATATGGTAACTAACATCACAAGTTTTGGTCGAAGCGGGCTCCATGACTGGGTAGTGCAAAGAGTCTCGGCTGTTTTCCTGTTACTTTATATTCTGTTCCTTGCTTACGTCTTCATCTCCAGGCCGGATATGCAATATCAAGAGTGGCAGACTTTATTCGCCAATAATGCAGTGCGTATTTTCAGCTTGCTTGCCCTTTTATCGCTTTGTGCGCATGCCTGGATAGGGATGTGGACTATTGCGACTGATTACCTTACCTCAAAAATGTTAGGTGCTAGCGCCAATAAGCTGCGATTCGCTTTTGAGTCGCTGTGTCTTCTCACCCTGTTTATTTACTTTGTCTGGGGTGTACAGATTTTATGGAGTATTTAAACCGTGTCTAAAATCAGAACACTTTCATTTGATGCCGTAATTGTTGGTGGTGGCGGAGCTGGAATGCGAACCGCTCTGCAGTTAGCCCAATCCGGCTATAACACAGCAGTTATTTCAAAAGTTTTCCCAACGCGTTCACATACGGTGTCTGCCCAGGGTGGCATTACCTGCGCGATTGGCAGCGATGACCCTAATGATGATTGGCGCTGGCACATGTATGACACGGTTAAAGGTTCTGACTACATTGGTGATCAGGATGCTATTGAATATATGTGTAGCGAAGGGCCGCAGGCTGTATATGAATTGGAACATATGGGTATGCCTTTTTCACGTACTGAAAGTGGCCGGATATATCAGCGTCCTTTTGGTGGGCAATCAAAAGATTATGGCAAAGGTGGTCAGGCTGCCAGAACTTGTGCCGCTGCTGACAGGACAGGTCATGCATTACTGCATACTCTTTATCAGGGTAATCTGAAAAACAATACCGTATTTTTTAATGAATGGTTTGCGACTGATATTGTAAAAAATCAAGATGGCGTTGTCGTCGGTGTCATAGCCATTTGTATGGAAACAGGCGAGACCGTTTACATCAAATCAAAAGCCACTGTATTTGCCACTGGTGGTGCCGGCCGTATTTTTGCCTCAACTACCAATGCTCTGATTAATACTGGAGATGGTATTGGAATGGCTTTGCGTGCTGGCTATCCTGTACAAGATATAGAAATGTGGCAATTCCACCCGACCGGCATTCACGGCGCAGGTGTACTAGTCACAGAAGGTTGTCGTGGCGAAGGTGGTTACCTGATAAATAAAGATGGCGAACGCTTCATGGAAAGGTATGCGCCAAATGTTAAAGATCTGGCGGGACGAGATGTAGTTGCTCGCTCCATGGTGTTAGAAATTTTGGAAGGTCGCGGTGTTGGCCCCAATGCGGACCATGTTCTATTGAAACTCGATCATTTAGGTGAAAAAGTCTTAAATGAGAAATTGCCAGGAATTCTGGAATTGTCTCGAACCTTTGCGCATGTTGATCCAGTTAAAGAACCCATCCCAGTTATTCCGACTTGTCATTACATGATGGGTGGAATCCCTACTAATGTGGATGGTCAGGCCCTAATGCCGGATGGACAGGGTAATGACAAAATTATTGAAGGCTTATTTGCTGTTGGTGAAGCTGCCTGTGTATCAGTACATGGTGCTAATCGTTTGGGTGGAAATTCGCTCCTAGATCTGGTCGTTTTTGGTCGTGCTGCGGGCATTCATATTGAGAAAATGTTGAGCCAGGGCATTGAGATGCGTGATGCGTCAGAAACTGATATTGAAGAAGGTATGCAACGGCTTAACCGTCTAAATGCAAGCTCTACGGGTGAAAAAGTACCGGAGTTGCGTAAAGAATTACAGGGCATTATGCAAAACCACTTTGGCGTGTTTCGCCGTGGAGATTTCATGCGCGAGGGTATAGAGAAGCTTTCTACGCTGCGTGAACGTATTGCAAATGTGCATATAGAAGACAAGAGTCAGGCTTTTAATACAGCGCGTATTGAAGCGTTGGAGCTTGAAAATTTATTTGAGGTGGCCGAGGCAACAGCTATAGCGGCTGAAAGAAGAGAAGAAAGTCGAGGCGCTCATGCGCGTGAAGACTTCACTGAGCGTGATGATGAAAATTGGCTTTGCCATTCAATTTATACACCTGGCAGCAAAACTCTTTCAAAGCGTGCTGTGAATTTGACCCCGCTTACGGTGCCAACGTTTAAACCACAAGTTCGTACTTATTAAGACTTCTTTAATTTATAGGTGACACATTGTGTTAGTTAGTATTTATCGTTACAACCCGGAAACTGATCTAAAGCCTTCTATGCAGGATGTAGAAATTGATCTGCCTGAAGGTAAGGATTTAATGGTTTTGGATGTGCTGCAACTGGCTAAAGATAAGGATGATAGTGTTGCTTATCGGCGTTCTTGCCGAGAAGGTGTCTGTGGTTCTGATGGCATCAATATGAATGGTAAGAATGGTCTAGCGTGTGTTACGCCGGTATCGACTGTTATCAAAAATAACAAATTAGTTTTACGTCCATTGCCCGGTTTGCCGGTGATTCGAGATCTGGTTGTCGATATGGGCGCTTTCTATAAGCAATATGAAAAAATAAAGCCTTATCTGCAAAATGATGAGCCCGTGCCTGCTATTGAGCGCCTTCAGTCACCAGAAGACAGGGCTAAGTTAGACGGATTGTATGAATGTATTTTGTGTGCCTGTTGCTCGACTAGCTGCCCATCCTTTTGGTGGAATCCGGACAAGTTTGTTGGTCCTGCTGGTTTACTTCAGGCTTATCGGTTTTTGGCCGATAGTAGAGATACATATGCCGATGAGCGCTTAGCTGATTTGGAAGATCCTTTCAGTGTTTTCAGATGTCGAGGCATTATGAACTGTGTGGCGGTCTGTCCGAAGGGCTTAAACCCCACTCGCGCAATTGGTCATATCAGATCTATGCTGATGGAGCGCGCTACTTAAGTCGACAAAGGAAAGACGATGTCTACTAGTGAAAATTTCCGAGAGTTAATGCTTGCTTCCAGTCATATTTCTGGGGGCAATCTGGAGTATATTGAAGAGCTGTATGAAGCTTACCTGACTGATCCTACTTCAGTCTCTGAGCAGTGGCAGCGATACTTCAATGATCTGCCTGCTGTAAATGGTGCTAAACAATCAGAGATAGCCCTCTCAATTATTGAAAAACAATTTGAAGGTTTGCCGCGTCGGAGTGATGCGCCGATTATTGTGCAGTCTGCTGCCAACGCTCAGCAGGTTTTCACTCCGCATGAGGCCAAACAGGTAAGTGTGGTTCAGCTGATCAGTTCCTATAGAGTAAGAGGCCATCAGCAAGCCAAGCTTGATCCTCTGGGTATTATGCACAGAGAAGAAGTGCCAGATTTGAAGCTGGATTTTCACCAGTTATCTACAGCAGATCTCAATACCACCTTTAAAACCCAGCCCCTATATGTTCCTCAAAGCGAAGCCTCGCTTGCAGATATTATTGCCATGCTGGAACGTATTTATTGTAGCTCTATTGGTTATGAATATATGGGCATTGTAGACCTGGAACAAAAACAGTGGATTCAACGTCGCATTGAAAGTAATGCCGGTAACCCTGGGTTTTCTAATGAGGCCAGGCTGCATATTTTAGAACGTTTAAGTGCCGCTGAAGGCCTGGAAAAACATCTGGATTCAAAATATCCGGGTACAAAACGTTTTGGATTGGAAGGTGCTGAAAGCCTGATCCATGCACTTGACGATATTATTCAACGAGCCGGAGAGCACGGCACGAAAGAAATTGTTATATCCATGGCTCACCGTGGACGTTTGAATGTCCTGGTAAATACTTTAGGTAAAAATCCTGCTGATTTGTTTAATGAATTTGAAGGCAAGGTTTTTTATAGCGGTTCGGGTGATGTGAAATACCACCAAGGCTTCTCTTCCAATGTGATGACTCCTGGTGGGGAAGTGCATTGCAGTTTGGGGTTTAATCCATCGCATTTAGAAATTGGCTCCCCTGTGATTATTGGCTCAGTAAGGGCGCGTCAGGATCGTCGACAAGATGCTGTTGGTGAAACCGTATTGCCATTGGTTATTCATGGTGATGCGGCATTTGCCGGCCAAGGTGTGGTTATGGAGACCTTGCAGATGTCTCAAACCCGGGGTTACAGCACCGGGGGGACGGTTCATATCATTATTAACAATCAAGTCGGCTTCACAACAAGCCGTCAGGACGATGCGCGATCGACAGAGTATTGTACCGATGTGGCTAAAATGGTGCAGGCGCCAATATTTCATGTCAATGGTGATGACCCAGAAGCCGTGCTATTTGTTACCCAGCTGGCTTTGGATTTCCGTAATAAATTCAAAAAAGATGTTGTAGTCGATTTGTTTTGTTACAGGCGTCGTGGACATAATGAAACCGATGAACCTGCGGCTACTCAGCCGCTTATGTATATCGCTGTTAAAAAACAGCTAACAACACGAACGTTATACGTACAAACATTAATTGCTGAAGGCTTGTTGTCTCAAACCGATGCTGATGAAATGAGTAACAGTTTTCGAAAAGCGTTAGATGAGGGGACGCATGTTGTTAAGAGTTTAGTGCATGCCCCTAATACAGCGCTTCATGTTGACTGGCGTCCTTATCTTGGGCATGACGCGGATATGAAATGTGATACCACGATCAATTTAGATAAGTTAAAAATTCTCGCGCATAAATTGGTGGAAATCCCTGAAGGTTTTAAGGTCAATAGGCAAGTAGTAAAAGTATTAGAGTCACGAACCGCTATGGCAAAAGGGGAGCGGTCATTTGACTGGGGTGGAGCAGAGCTGCTTGCTTATGCCAGTCTGGTAGATAACAACTATAAAGTTCGGCTTACTGGTCAAGATGTGGGACGTGGCACCTTTTCACATCGTCATGCTGTTTTGCATGAGCAGGAGACGGGTGAAACTTATGTGCCTTTAAGTTGTATATCAGAATCTCAACGTAAATTCGTTATATACGACTCGCTGCTTTCTGAAGAGGCTGTGCTTGCATTTGAATATGGCTATGCCACCACTCGGCCAGATGCCCTGGTTATTTGGGAGGCGCAATTTGGTGATTTTGCTAATGGTGCTCAAGTGGTTATTGATCAGTTTGTGAGTAGTGGTGAAATAAAATGGGAAAGGTTATGTGGCCTTACTATGTTTTTGCCTCACGGTTATGAAGGGCAAGGGCCTGAGCATTCTTCAGCCCGGCTGGAAAGGTTTTTACAATTATGTGCAGAAGGAAATATCCAAGTCTGTGTGCCGACGAATCCCGCGCAAATTTTCCATATGTTGCGTCGGCAAATGATGCGTCCATTGCGAAAACCCTTAGTGGTAATGACGCCGAAAAGTTTATTGAGGCATAAAGAAGCTATTTCCAGTTATGAGGATTTAGCCAATGGTCGTTTCCATAGAGTATTACGCGAGACTGATGATATTGACTCTAAAAAAGTTAAGCGGGCAGTTATGTGTAGTGGCAAAGTTTATTATGAATTGCGAAGTAAGCGAAGAGAAGTTGGGCTTGAGGATGTTGTTATTCTGCGTTTGGAGCAGCTGTATCCGTTCCCCGAAGAAACGCTAGAAAAAATGTTAGCGCCCTATGAAAATCTATCAGAAGTAATCTGGTGCCAGGAAGAGCCGCAAAATATGGGCGCCTGGTATCCGAGTCAGCATCATATGAAAAATGTATTGCGCAGGCTTAACCCTGAGCTGGTGCTGGCTTATGCTGGTAGAGGATTATCAGCGTCACCGGCTGCAGGGTATGCTGCCCTGCATATTGAACAACAAGAAAAACTAGTACTTGATGCTCTGGGGCTCAAAAAAGATTAACTGTAATTAATAAGCCTAAGGTTAGGCATAAGAATAGGTAAGATCATGGCTATAGAAATTAAAGCTCCTACACTTCCGGAATCAGTACCCGATGGCACTATTGCAACTTGGTATAAACAGGAAGGTGACGCTGTTGCTCGTGATGAGCTATTGGTTGATATAGAAACTGATAAAGTGTTGCTAGAGGTAGTTGCTCCAGCTAATGGAGTTTTGCAAAGTATTAATAAGGCTGAAGGCGATACTATCGTTAGTAATGAATTGTTAGCGTTATTTGAAGCCGGTGCTACTGCGGCGGTTGCTAAAGCAGAAAAAGAACCAGGTTCTGCAGAGACTGCTGCTGAAGTAATAGAAGACAATAGTCATGTTGAAGTGCTAATGAGTCCTGCTGCAAAAAAACTTATAGAAGAAAATTCTCTTAATCCAAACAGTATCAACAGCACCGGCAAAGATGGGCGCATCACGAAAGAAGATGTTTTGAAGCATATAGAGGCAGGAGGAACAAAAGCAGGTGAAACGACAACACCCGTTTCGAATACTTCATCTGCTTCCATAACGCCATTACCAACAAAAGGCGCTAGAGCAGAAGAAAGAGTTCCAATGACTCGTCTGCGGGCAAAAGTTGCAGAGCGTTTGCTTGAAGCGACTAGCACAACAGCCATGCTTACAACTTTCAATGAAGTAAACATGCAGCCGATTATGGATATTAGAAATCGTTATAAAGATATGTTTGAGAAAAAGCATGATGGAACCCGTTTAGGCTTCATGTCTTTTTTCGTGCGGGCCWGTNRTMGARGCGCTWAARCRMTWTCCYSYGGTWAATGCSTCSATTGAYGRYARYGARRTKGTYTATCAYGGTTAYCAGGATATTGGTGTTGCCGTATCATCGCCGCGGGGGCTAGTGGTTCCGGTGCTTAGAGATGCTGATGGGATGGGGTTTGCTGATATTGAAAAAAATATTAGAGCTTACGGTGTTAAAGCACGAGACGGTAAGCTGACTATAGATGAAATGACAGGCGGTACCTTTACGATCTCCAATGGTGGCGTGTTTGGTTCTTTGCTTTCAACGCCTATATTAAACCCACCACAAACTGCCATTTTAGGTATGCACAAAATTCAGGAACGCCCAATGGCGGTGGATGGGGAAGTTAAGATATTACCAATGATGTATTTGGCTTTATCATATGATCATCGGATGATTGACGGCAAAGAGGCCGTGCAATTTTTAGTAACAATGAAAGAATTGCTAGAAGATCCAGCCAGAATTCTTCTTGAAGTTTAATTGAAGCTACTTACATAAAGAACGGGAAAAATTGATGTCAGCAGATTATGACGTAATTGTAATAGGGGCCGGTCCGGCAGGTTATGTTGCAGCTATTCGTGCAGCTCAGTTAGGTTTTAATACTGCCTGTATTGAAAAATGGTTAGATAACGATAATAAACTGGTTTTAGGTGGTACTTGTCTGAATGTGGGCTGTATTCCGTCAAAAGCTTTGCTGGATTCATCACATAAATACATTGAAGCGAAACATGAGTTTGGATTACATGGTATTGAAACAGGCGCAGTAAAAATTGATGTGCCCACCATGATTCAACGTAAAGAAAAAGTTGTTAAGCAAATGTCTGGTGGCATTGGTGGCTTGTTCCAGGCCAATAAAGTGACGCCAATATCTGGTGTCGGGAAATTACTTAAAGATAAAAAAGTTGAAGTGACCAGTCATGATGGTAAGTCGCAGGTATTAACAGCTGATCATGTCATCATTGCTGCGGGTTCTGTGCCTATCGAAATCCCCCCGGCACCCACTGATGGTGATGTTATTGTCGATTCAACTGGCGCTTTGGAATTTCAGGAGGTGCCCAAGCGTCTTGGTGTAATAGGAGCAGGAGTCATCGGGCTTGAATTAGGTTCCGTGTGGTCACGTTTAGGTTCTGAAGTGGTTGTTCTGGAGGCTACTGAAAATTTCCTACCTATGGTTGATCAGCAAATTGCTAAAGAAGCCAAAAAAATACTCATTAAACAAAAGTTGGATATTAAACTTGGCGCAATGGTAACCGGAAGCAAACTTAAAAAAGGCAAGTCTCCTTCAGTCGCTGTGCAATATAAAGATAAAGAGGGTGACCAGGAAATTATATTTGATAAATTAATTGTATGTGTTGGTCGAAAACCTTATACAGAAGGGCTGTTGTCTGATGATTGTGGCGTCGAAAAAGATGAGCGTGGTTTCATTAAAGTGGATGATCACTGTTTAACAAATGTTGCAGGTGTTTACGCTATCGGGGATGTAGTGCGTGGCCCGATGCTTGCACATAAAGGTTCTGAAGAGGGTGTCATGGTTGCGGAAATTATTGCGGGTCAAAAAGCCGCAATGAATTACGACCTTATTCCTTCTGTTATTTATACCCATCCCGAAATTGCTTCTATAGGCAAAACAGAAGAACAATTAAAAGCTGAAGGTGTCGAATATAAAGTAGGCACGTTTCCGTTTCTGGCAGTTGGTCGGGCAGTTGCCGCTAATGATGCAGACGGTATGGTGAAAATGTTAGCAGATGCCAAAACAGATCGTGTTTTAGGCTGTCACATTGTCGGCCCTTCTGCCGCCGACCTGGTACAGACTGTTACGCTTGCTATGGAATTCAGCACCAGTGCAGAAGATATTGGTATGACAGTTTTCGCACACCCGGCATTAAGTGAAGCCGTGCATGAGGCGGCTTTGGCTGTCAATGGGCACGCTATTCATATGCCGAATCGTAAGAAAAGATAAACAAGATAAAAATAGTTTCCGTTTGTATAAGCTCTATCCAACTTAATTAAGGGTGGTTTTTGAATGAATTTACATGAATATCAGGCAAAACAACTTTTTGCCGAATATGGTTTACCTGTGTCTACAGGCTTTGCCTGCGAAACTCCTGCGGAGGCTATGGCCGCTGCAGATAAAATCGGTGGAAATGAATGGGTGGTAAAAGTTCAGGTTCATGCTGGGGGGCGAGGTAAAGCTGGCGGTGTAAAGCTGGTTTCTAACAAAGATGAGATCAAAGCTTTTGCGGAGAATTGGCTTGGGAAAAATTTAGTCACCTACCAAACTGATAAAAATGGCCAGCCTGTTAATAAGATTTTGGTTGAAGCTTGTACCGATATTGAGCAGGAGCTTTATTTAGGTGCTGTTATAGACCGCTCTTCTCGACGCATTGTATTTATGGCCTCTACAGAAGGCGGGGTGGAGATAGAAAAAGTCGCTGAGGAAACGCCTGAGCTTATATTAAAAGCTACGATTGATCCTTTAGTCGGCGCTCAACCTTACCAGGCTAGAGAGCTGGCCTTTAAACTTGGGCTGAATGCGAAGCAGGTTAAACAGTTCACAAAAATATTCCTGGGTTTGGCGAAAATTTTTGAAGATTGTGATTTGGCCCTATTAGAAATTAACCCTTTAGTTATCACCACTGAAGGTGACTTGCATTGTCTGGATGCTAAATTGACCATTGATGGTAATGCTTTATATAGACAGCCGAAGATCAAAGAAATGCATGACCCTTCTCAGGAAGATGAAAGAGAAGTTCAAGCAGCAGTTTGGGACTTAAATTATGTAGCACTAGAAGGCAATATCGGTTGCATGGTGAACGGCGCAGGTTTGGCCATGGGCACTATGGACATCGTAAAACTACATGGCGGGCAACCTGCAAACTTTCTGGATGTTGGTGGTGGCGCGACTAAAGAAAGAGTCTCTGAAGCATTCAAAATTATATTGTCTGATGACAATGTTAAGGCGGTATTAGTGAATATTTTTGGTGGAATAGTGCGCTGCGACTTGATTGCAGAGGGTGTTGTTGGAGCAGTCGAAGAAGTAGGCGTAAAAGTGCCTGTGGTAGTCAGACTAGAAGGCAACAATGCAGAGCTTGGGAGAAAGGTATTAGCAGAAAGCGGTTTGAATATTATTGCGGCTACTAGTCTTGTTGATGCGGCTGAGCAAGTAGTTAGTGCAGCGGAGGGTGCGTAATGAGTATTTTATTAAATAAAGATACCAAAGTTATTTGTCAGGGTTTTACCGGTTCTCAAGGTACGTATCATTCAGAGCAGGCGATTGAATATGGTACTCGAATGGTAGGGGGCGTTACGCCAGGGAAAGGTGGTCAGGTTCATTTGAAATTGCCTGTATTTAATACAGTCGCTGATGCTGTTGCTGAAACTGATGCTGAGGCATCGGTCATTTATGTGCCAGCTCCATTTTGTAAAGATTCTATTCTAGAGGCTGTAGCTGCGGGTATTAAATTAATTGTTTGTATCACGGAAGGGATTCCGACTCTCGACATGCTTGAAGTAAAAGTAGCTTGCGATCGAGAAGAGGTGCGATTGATTGGACCTAATTGTCCCGGCATCATAACGCCTGGTGAATCTAAAATTGGGATTATGCCTGGACATATACATTTGCCGGGCAAAGTGGGTATTGTTTCAAGATCAGGAACGCTGACATATGAGGCGGTTAAACAAACCACAGATGCAGGGTTTGGACAGTCGACTTGTGTAGGTATTGGTGGTGATCCAATTCCAGGTTCGAGCTTTATTGATATCTTGAGGCTGCTTGAAAAAGATGAGCAAACTGAAGCCATAGTAATGATTGGAGAGATAGGAGGTACTGCTGAAGAAGAAGCGGCGGCCTTTATTAAAGAGCATGTTAGCAAGCCTGTTGTCTCTTATATAGCGGGAGTTACAGCGCCAGCTGGCAAACGTATGGGGCATGCAGGTGCCATTATTTCTGGAGGCAAAGGTACTGCCGATGAAAAGTTTTCAGCTTTAAATGATGCAGGGGTTACGACTGTCAGAAGTTTGGCTGAAATTGGAAATGGTCTGAGGAAAGCGGCAGGTTGGTAATAGAGACTTAAGATATCTCAATAAACTGCTAAATTTTAACTATTTACCGGTTCAATATGCTTTCACTATTTGTTATGCTCCGCACCTCCTCCTGTTATAAGTAGTATGGTTAAAGGTGGAAGAGAATTTAGCTTGACCGGCATGGTGTTATAAAAATAAGTATTCAAAGTAACCATTGTCGCTATTCGGAATAAAAAATTTCTTATATTTATAAATAAATGGGATGACTCATGAAATACCAACGTTTTAAGAAGCAAATGTATGCTTCATTACTGGTAGCTCCAGTACTTCTTACTATTGGGTCGGTTTCGGCTCAAGATACCGTGATAGATACCAGCATTTTAGATGAAATTTCTGCGCAATCTGCGGAAATTTTTGCGATGGGTACGGAAGTTCAAGTGCAGATCAACCAACTATCGGATGAGGCTTCGGAATTGACCTTTGAATTTAGGGCTCAGGCTAAGCTTGTTGATGGACTTGAGATATATAATGCAGGTATGAGACGAACAATTGCTGAACAAGAAAGAACAATTATTCAGTACGATGAGTCGATTGCTCAAGCGGCTGAACTTCAACGTCAAATTTCACCGTTGATGGAAAGAATGATGCTCGCTTTGGAGCAGTTTGTAGCCCTTGATATTCCGTTTCAAATTGAGGAAAGACAAGCGCGTCTCGACACAATTCGAGGTACTTTTGATGACTCTAGCGTAAACGTGGCAGAAAAGTTTCGTTTAGTGTTGCAGGCTTATCAAATTGAAAATGATTATGGTAGAGGTATTACACATTATACCGACACTCTCGAAATTGGAGGCGTGGAACGTGACGTAGATATGCTTCGAGTTGGTCGTGTTGCCTTGTTGTATCAAACGAGCGACCAAAATTCGACAGGAGCTTGGGATAAGGCCGCTAATCAATGGGTAGCATTGGATGATGAATATAGACGCCCAATAGCGTTAGGCATCCGTATGGCGCAACAACTTGAAACAACCCAATTATTAGATTTACCGATTGCGGCACCGGAGTAAGAACATGAAATTAATAAAAACTTTTGGTTTGACACTAGCTTCGGCAGCTATTTGCTTCACTTCATTTCAGGCAGGGGCGCAAGACTCTGATCCACGAAGTTTGGATGAGTTACTACAGTTAGTAGAGAGTGCAACGTTAACTGAAACGCAAGAACAGCGTGATCGTGTGGCGCGGTTTGAGGGTAATGTTAATCAACGCCAGCAAATACTGAATGATATGGTTGGGACTCGCGAAGAAGAAGAAGCGATCAGTGGCCAGCTTGAAAATACGTATGATGAAAATGAGATACTTAAAGCTCAACGCAATGAAACGCTGCAAGAGCGCATTGGCGATTTAGATGAGCTCTTTGGAACGATTGCAGGTGTGGTGGGTGATACTCGCAGTAACTTTGAGCAATCACTTATTAGCGCCCAATTTGATGGTCGTGAAGAGTTTCTGACAGAGCTTGCAGGAATTATGGCGAGTGATTCTCAGCTTCCTAGCATCGTTGAATTAGAGCGCCTTTGGTTCTATTTACAGCAGGAAATGACTGAATCTGCCCGTATCGCTAAGTTCGATGCGCTTGTTGCTGGAGCAGATGGCAGCCAAACTACTCGTGAAGTAGTTCGAATAGGCTCCTATAATATTGTTTCTAATGGTGAGTATTTAGAATATGACTCAACAACGGGTCGTTTGAGTGTTTTGCCTGCTCAGCCTTCTGGCGGTATATTGAATTCAGGTGTTTATCAAAATCAAGCCGCAGATTTTCAAAATTCCACATCAGGTTTTACTCGCTTGGGGATAGATCCAACAGGGCCTACCGGAGGATCCTATCTGGCGGCTTTAATTAGCAGTCCTGATTTTCGTACTCGTTATGGTGAAGAGGGTGGTGAAATTGGTAGCATAATTATTGTCGTTGGAGCCATAGCAATGCTTTTTGCGATCTATAAAATGGTTTATTTGACAATCGTTGGCGCAAAAGTGAATTCTCAGTTGAGAAATGCGGCTAAACCAAATAAAAATAATCCTCTTGGCCGAGTATTAATGATCTATGAAAATGATAAGGCCATGGATATTGAGACTTTGGAGTTGAAGTTAGGCGAAGCTATCTTGCAGGAAACCCCAGCATTAGAAAGATTCCTTACTTTAGTGAAGATTATTTCTACTGTTGCGCCATTGATGGGGCTGTTGGGTACGGTTACAGGTATGATAGAAGTGTTCCAGCAAATTACTTTATTCGGCACCGGTGATCCACAAATCATGGCCGGTGGTATTTCGAGTGCTTTGGTGACTACGGTGTTAGGTATTTCAGTTGCTATACCAACTGTATTGATACATACCTTGATTAAGAGTCGCAGCGATCGCATCCTCTTTATAATGGAAGAGCAAGCGACGGGTATTATTGCTAGAAAAGCTGAAAATACTGGCTCAAACGCTTAAGTTACACTTTTTAGGAGGATAGCTTATGTTTGACTTATTTCAGGCTAGCATAGAATCCATCTCTGACTTTATGGATAGAGGTGGCCCTGTGCTCTGGTTAATAGCCTTACTGTTGTTTGTGAAATGGAGCCTCATGTTTGAGAGGCTCTGGTTTCTCAATACTGTGCATAAAGCAAATACAGCGGCGGCATTATCTGAATGGGAAAGACGTTCAGATAAAAAATCTTGGCATGCGCATGCAATACGCCAAGAACTGATATCGAGAGTTTCCCTTGATTTGAAATCCCCAATACCTATGATCGAAGCGCTGGTAGTGGTATGCCCATTACTTGGGTTATTAGGCACAGTGACTGGCATGATTGAGGTTTTCTATGTTATGGCGGTTACTGGTGGCGGTGATGCCAAACAAATGTCTGGGGGGGTAGCAAAAGCAACCATTCCAACTATGGCGGGGATGGTCGGCGCTCTATCAGGAATCTTTGCCAGCAATTGGATTAAGCATAAGTCGAATAGAGAAATTGAACTTTTAGAGGATCATTTAACAGTTCAACATGCATAACTCTATTTACTTTAAAAAAATAGATATAACTAACTAAATTTAAAGAAAATAATTATGAGAAGTTTAGCTAAAGATAAGGAAGAAGGCCAAGCAGGTGAAATTGATCTTACGCCTATGTTGGATGTCATATTCATCCTGCTCATATTTTTTATTGTAACGGCTGTTTTTGTCAAAGAAGCGGGATATGAAGTGGTTAAACCACAAGCTTCTATGGCTGTGTTTACAAATTCAGATCCAATACTCGTGGCGCTTTCACCAACAGGTGAGATATACATGGGTGGTGATGTCATAGAGCCTCGAAATCTGCGGTTTCGGTTAGAGCAACGCTTAGCTGATGCGCCTAATGCTCCTGTCATTATTCAGGCGGATCAGTTAGCAACTAACGAATATGTCATTATAGTAATGGGTGCGGCCCGCGAAGCGGGCATTACCAGCGTACAATTAGCTGCGGAGGAATAAGCATGATTAGAACAGTTAACGGCCTTGTGGCGGTATTATTTGGCGCAGCGATTACTTTTTCGCTGTTTTATTTGATGCAAGCACTTATAGCGACAGGATCGGGTGAGCGTGAACTGGGTGTGTCAATTCGTATTGCCGATATTTCTATTCCGGAAATTGAAATTGAGGTTGCTCGAGTTGAACCTAAACCTGACGAGCCCGAAGTGTCTGAAGTCGTACCAGACCTGCCTGATATAGAAATTGACAGAATGAATATGAACAGTGGCGAAACTATAAATGCAGCCCGTGTCACCATTGATATAGGGGGTATTGACGCTACAGCTGTTGTAGGGATTAATGATTCTGAAATGTTGCCTATTGTAACTGTGCCGCCTCAATATCCTAACCGAGCATTATCTCGAGGTATTGAAGGCTGGTGTTTAGTGATGTTTACAGTGACCGAAACCGGCACGGTGATTGACGCTGTGGTTGTTGATGCTGATCCACCCGACGTGTTCAATAACGCATCTGTTCGAGCAGTTAGTCGTTTTAAATATAATCCGAGAATTGAAGACGGTGAAGGCGTTCCGGTTACTGGCGTTCAATATTTGTTTAGATATAACGTGGACGAATAAGGCAATCACATGAATTTAATTATCTCTAGAATGTATATTTCATACCTCAACAGAATTGCACGATTGTGCGTTATGTTGGTCACATTGCCTGTAATATTCTCTTTTTCAAATGCCTTAAGTGCACAAGAAGAAGAGGAAAGAAGGCCGCCACCAGCTGCTCGTTCCGCGCAAACGCTTTCTCGCCCTGTGTATCAACGTCTTGAAGAAATTATGGAACTGAGAGATGAAGGCGATATTGCAGGCGCAGATGAAGTTTTGCTTGAACTACGTGATATGTATGACCGTGGGCGTTTAAATGATGCAGAAGAACTTAGCATGTGGCGGTTTTATGCTAATTTCGCGGCTTTAGAAGAAGATTATGAAGAGGCAATCGTTTATCAGGAATTAATTTTAGGTATGGATGAAAGAGCCTTAACGCCTGAAAGTCGTGAATCAGCTCTACTTCTTTTAGGCCAATTGAAGTTTGCCGTTGAAGATTATAATGGTTCTATTGATGCTTACCTGGAGTATCTGGATATGGCTTTTGAACAGGATATTTCTGTTTATCAAAGAATAGGTTTTGCTTATTACTCCTTGGAAGATTATGAGAATTCTTTGAATTATATTTTTGAGTTCATGGATCAAACACGCGCTCAAGGAGAATCAGTTGATAAAGGCACTTATGATTTAGCACGGTCTCTAAATACTTTGTTAGAA
Organism: SAR86 cluster bacterium; assembly: GCA_002746215.1. Lineage (GTDB taxonomy): Bacteria > Pseudomonadota > Gammaproteobacteria > Pseudomonadales > Pseudohongiellaceae > UBA5109. The sequence goes on along the minus strand of NVWI01000003.1, from coordinate 124,974 downwards.
GATCTAGATACTGCACTGCAACTCAATCGAGAAATGATTGTGTTATTTAATGAGCCTGGAGACTGGGAGTTTATGGTCAATGTCTTGGGTGCTTTGGAGCGCTTCGAAGAGCAGGCTCAATATATTTATGCCATGAATACTTTTGGTTTTGTTGATAGCCGAGGGCAAATTATAAATCTATCTGGCCAACTATTTAATACTGAATACTATTGGGGAGCTGCAAAGATTCTAGTACAAGGATTAGAAACAGGGTTGTTAGATAATGATGAAGACTCCTGGTCGCGTCTTGCGCAAAGTTATCAATTGGCGCGAGAAGATGAAATGGCAGTTGAACCATCCATAGCTGGAGCAGAACTGGCTGAAGATGGTGAAATGTACTCTCGCCTTGCATCTATTTATATTAATCTCAGCCGCTTCGAAGATGCTGTAGGCGCATTAGAGAATGCTTTTGTAAAAGGAGACTTGGCTCGAGAGGATCAAGCGTACTTACGTCAAGCAAGGGCTCTGTTGGCATTAAATCGCCACGATGAAGGCCTTGTAGCTGCACGGTTGGCGGCAAACGATGAGCGAAGTGAAGAGGCTTCTGCGACATGGGTGCAATATTTAAATAATGAGAAAACACTCTATGAAGCTAAACAAGCACAACGTGAGTTATATGATGGTTTTTTCCGCTAAATTTTAAGTTCTTATTAAAAACGCACCTTCGGGTGCGTTTTTTTTTGCTCTTGAAAACTAAGAAAATGCCCTTATTAAAAGCAACTATTAAGCAAATCTGAAAAGCCAATTCAATAGGAGATAAACTGAATGACTGCTGCTCAAAAAGAAACCCTGGGTTTTCAAACTGAAGCTAAACAGCTTTTGCACCTAATGATTCACTCTTTGTACAGTAACAAGGAGATATTTTTACGTGAATTAATATCGAATGCTTCTGATGCGGCTGACAAGCTCAGATTTGCCGCTCTAAAAAATGATTCACTTTATGAAAATGACCCTGATTTAAGTATTGTTATTGAATGCGACAGCAAGAAAAAAACCATTACTATTAAAGATAATGGTATAGGCATGAGCAGAGAAGAAGTTGTTGAAAATCTGGGTACTATTGCGAAGTCTGGCACTGCACAATTCCTTGAAAGTTTAACCGGTGATGAGAAAAAAGACTCTCAACTGATTGGTCAGTTTGGCGTTGGGTTTTATTCTGCTTTTATTGTTGCAGACAAAGTAGAGGTGCTTACTCGGAAAGCAGGCGAGACTGCTGAGCAGGGTGTGCACTGGGAATCTAAGGGTGAAGCTGAATACAGTATTGAAAGTATAGAGAAGGTGGATAGAGGAACAACAATAATTCTGCACTTGAAAAAAGATCAAAAGGAGTTTACAGAAGCATTTCGCTTAAGAAGTATTGTTAAAAAATATGCCGATCATATTTCATTGCCGGTGAAGATGCTTAAAGAAGAATTTGGCGAGGAAGAAAAAAAGAAAAAGAAGAAAGAAAAAGAGTTTGAAGTTGTTAACTCAGCTAAAGCCTTGTGGGCGCGTTCTCGAACCGAGGTAAAAGATGAGGAATATAAAGAGTTTTATAAACATGTTAGTCATGATTTTGAAGATCCTTTGGAGTGGAGCCATAACAAGGTCGAAGGTAAACTGGAATATACCTCTTTATTATATCTACCAGCCAAGGCGCCTTTTGATCTTTGGAACAGGGATTCAGCGAAGGGCTTAAAGCTTTATGTTCAACGTGTCTTCATCATGGATGAAGCTGAGCAGTTTTTACCTTTGTATTTGCGCTTTATTAAAGGCGTTGTCGACTCAAATGATATCTCCTTGAATGTTTCCAGGGAGATTTTACAAAAAGATCCTGTGGTCGATTCAATGAAGAGTGCTTTGACAAAGCGTGTTCTTGGTATGTTGGCGAAAATTAAAAAGAAAGATATAGAAAAGTATCAATTATTTTGGCAAGAATTTGGACAAGTCCTTAAAGAAGGGCCGGCAGAAGATACGAGCAATCGTGAAAAAATTGCCAAGTTACTATTATTTGCAACGACCCATACGGGTGAAGAAAAACAAGAGCAGTCTTTAGCCGATTATGTGGCTCGTATGCAGGATAATCAAAATAAGATTTACTACATTACCAGTGAAACCCACAACACCGCAAAAAATAGCCCGCATCTTGAAGTGTTTAATAAGAAGGGTGTAGAAGTGCTGTTGTTATCTGACCGAGTAGATGAGTGGTTAATGAATCATTTAATGGAGTTTGATGGTAAGCAGTTTCAGGATGTTACCAAAGGCAAACTGGATCTAGGTGAGCTTGATAGTGAAGAAGATAAAAAACAGCAGGAAAAAGTAGACGAGGCCGCTAAGCCTTTATTGGAGCGTGTTAAAAAATCGCTGGGTGAAAAAGTCGCTGAAGTTCGTACGACAAATCGGTTGACGGAGTCACCAGCCTGTATAGCAGTAGGCGAGTTCGATATGAATTTACAGATGCGTAAGATCATGGAAGCAGCGGGACAGGCAGTGCCTGATTCAAAACCAATTTTTGAGCTAAACCTCGAACATCCTCTAGTCACAAAGCTGGATGAAGAAAGTGATGAAGACCGCTTTAATGAATTGGCGGCTATACTCTTCGACCAGGCTAATTTGGCAGAAGGCGGTCAGCTAGATGATCCGGGTACCTTTATCCGACGTTTGAATAAGTTATTACTTGATCTAAGTAAATAAACTTATCGATATTTGCAGGAATAATTTAGGGTGCGGATTACGCAGAGCCTCCATCTCTGGAGGCCAGGGCTTTGGCCTTCGTGCCTAGACTGCTTCTACTAAATTATTTCTGCTCTTAGCCTTAAGAACTAAAAAAGCTTTTAACTAAGCTCAATATAGTAAGTGTTAATTTTTAAAAAAAATAAATTAAAAATTATCAATCAAGGCGTTGAAGGTTTCACTTGGGCGCATAGTCTGAAGGCATAAAGCGCTGTCTGGTTTGAAGTACCCCTCGAGTTTAACAGCCGGGCCCTGTACTGAACTCAGCTCGCTTATGATGAGTTCTTCATTTTCAGCTAATGCCGATGCCAGAGATGAAAATAGTGCCCTTAGGTTTTCATCTTCATTCTGCTTGGCAAGTGCTTCCGCCCAGTAGAGAGCAAGATAGAAATGACTGCCACGGTTGTCTAATTCACCAACTTTACGAGATGGCGATTTGTTCTTCATTAGTAATTTACCCGTAGCGCTATCTAAGGTATCAGCAAGAATTTGAGCAGCGCTGTTATCTCTGGTTTGTGCTAAATGCTCATAAGAGGCCGCTAGCGCAAGAAATTCACCTAATGAATCCCAACGTAAATGATTCTCTTTAACGAGTTGCTGCACATGCTTAGGCGCCGAACCACCGGCACCTGTTTCAAATAGACCACCACCATTCATTAGAGGGACTATTGAGAGCATTTTGGCGCTAGTTCCCAATTCAAGAATAGGAAAGAGGTCTGTTAAATAGTCGCGTAAGACGTTTCCGGTAACTGATATAGTGTTCTCGCCTCGTTTCATTCTCTCCAGTGAAAAACGAGTTGCTTCAACCGGAGGCATAATATGGATGTCTAAACCTTCGGTGTCATGATCCAACAAATAATGATTCACTTTTTCTATCAACTGACTGTCATGAGCTCGGTCAGAATCTAACCAGAAAATGGTCGGCCAACCGGTAGCACGGGCACGATTTACGGCAAGTTTTACCCAGTCCTGGATAGGTGCATCTTTTGCCTGACACATGCGCCAGACGTCACCGGGCTCTACTTTATGTTCTAGTAAAGTAGAGCCATTTTGATTTAGAACGCGGACTATACCGGCTTCTGTTATTTCAAATGTTTTGTCGTGAGAGCCATATTCTTCAGCTTTTTGTGCCATCAGGCCAACGTTTGGGATAGTGCCCATAGTCTTTGGATCAAATGCACCATGCTCTTTACAAAAAGTTATGGTTTCCTGGTAAACACCAGCGTAACAGCGATCAGGAATGACGGCTTTCATATCTTGAAGTTGACCATCTAGATTCCACATTTGACCACCAGTACGTATAGCTGCAGGCATTGAGGCGTCGATGATGACATCACTGGGCACATGTAAATTTGTTATACCCTTATCTGAATCGACCATCGCGAGGTCGGGCCGACTTACATAGCACGCCTGGATGTCGGCATTAATTTCATTGCGTAAATCAGCAGGAAGTTCTTTAATTTGCTGTAATAAGCTGCCAAAACCATTATTAGGATTGACGCCTAAACTGTTAAATGTATCTGCGTGCTTTTGAAATAAGTCTTTAAAATAAACCGAGACAACATGACCAAACAAAATTGGGTCGGACACCTTCATCATGGTGGCCTTTAGATGCACAGAAAAGAGAACGCCACTTTCTTTAGCGTCTTGCATTTCTGCTTCTAAAAAACTTCTGAGTTCTTTGCAGCTAAGAACGCTGGCATCAATAACTTCACCAGCTAATAACGGCGAGCTGTCTTTTAGTGTCGTACGCTCACCCGTGCTGCTTTCAAATTCTATGCTGAAACTGTCATTTTTATCTAATGTTATGGAAACTTCGCTGCCGAAAAAATCATGGCTTTCCATGCTGGCGACATGAGTCCTGGAATCATTTCTCCATTCGCTCATTGAATGAGGGTTATTGCGCGCATATTCTTTAACTGCGCTAGGGGCTCTTCGATCTGAATTACCTTCTCGTAATACGGGATTTACTGCGCTGCCTTTGACTTGGTCATAGCGTGTTTTTATATCTTTGTCAGCATCGTTTTGAGGGGTTTCAGGGTATTCAGGAAGGGCATAACCTTTCGCTTGAAGCTCTTTAATACATGCCAGCAATTGTGGCAAAGAGGCGCTGATGTTAGGTAATTTTATAATGTTTGCTTCTGCTGATTTTACGAGTTCACCTAGCTCTGCTAAGTAATCAGATTGTTTTTGATCCTCTGAACAATAGTCAGGAAATAAGGCAAGCATTCGGCCTGCTAAGGATATGTCCCGTGTTTCAATTTGAATGTCGGCGGCTTTAGAGTAAGCATTAACGATTGGTAAAAAAGAATAAGTCGCCAACGCTGGCGCTTCGTCAGTTTGGGTATAAATAATAATCGCTTTGTCAGACATGCTGTTCCTTGTTTTTCTTTTTGGGGTTAATTAATGATAGTTTTGAGATAAGCGGACTTTATATTTCGAGGCCATGATTATAGCAATAAGAGGGCCTGCCTAATAGTATAAAAATGGTTTCATCAGGGTAATTCCTTACTGATTTATAAAGTCGTTACATTTTTTTGAGGGTCTCTATGCCAAGCAAAGTTAAGCCCTGCTTCAAGGTTAAGGCAGTGAGTTGGCAAAGCCCAAGGCGAGATTGCTTTACTTGTCCTTCTGACTTCAACACTGGGCATGCTTCGTAAAAGCTCATGAAAATTCCAGCAAGTTCATACAAGTAAAGGCAAAGCTGATTGGGGTAACACTCTTCAAGTAAAGCATCGACGACTTCAGTAAATTGAAGCAGTTTTAAAGCTAATTCTTTTTCTTCAGGGCTTTCCACAATAATTCTATAATCGGCGTCAATATCAAGTTCTGCCCGTCGAAAGATACTGTGTATGCGCGCATAGGCATAAAGCATGTAGGGGGCGGTATTACCTTCAAATGAGAGCATGCTGTCCCAGTCAAAAATGTAATCACTATTACGGTTTTTAGCCAAATCAGCATATTTTATTGCTGAAATTCCTACAACATTGGCAATTTTTTGTTTTTCCTTCTCGCTTAAATCAGGGTTTTTTTCTTCTACCTGGCTATAAGCACGCTCAATACCTTCTCCAAGAAGGTCTCTTAGTTTGATGGTGTCGCCACTTCTGGTTTTGAAAGGTTTGCCATCTTTGCCCATCATGGTGCCATAGCTTAAATGTTCAAGTGAACATTCTTTGTCGGCAAAACCGGCTAGTTTGGCAACTGTAAAGACTTGTTGAAAATGTAGTCCCTGACGAGCATCAACGACATACAAGACCCGATTAGCATGTAGTGTCTGGCAACGATATTCAATGCCAGCAAGGTCAGTTGTCGCATAAAGATAGCCGCCATCGGACTTTTGTACGATGGTAGGAAGGGGTTCGCCTTCTTTATTTTTGAACGCATCAAGAAAGACACAGCGTGCTCCATCTGATTGCGTGAGTAAGCCTTGCTTATCAAGGCTTTCAAGAATTCCGGCTAGTTTATTGTTATAAAAACTTTCAGGAACGACATCGGTTTCAGTGAGGGTGATATTAAGTTTTTGATAGATCTCTTGGCAGTGCTGGATGGAAACATCAATGAAAGATTTCCAGAGTTGTAGACATTGTTCATCACCAGACTGTAATTTCACTACGTTTCCACGGGCTCTAGTTGCGAAGTCAGGATCATTATCAAAGCGTTGCTTAGAGGCACGATAAAATGCTTCTAAATTACTTAATTCAGTAGTGGCATCATCCTGTTCTAGCATGTGGGTGATTAACATGCCGAATTGAGTGCCCCAATCGCCAAAATGGTTTTGTCGAATTAATTTATGTCCCATCCACTCAAAGGTGCGGGCGATGGCATCGCCAATAATGGTGCCGCGTAAATGACCAACGTGCATTTCTTTAGCAAGATTAGGTGATGAATAATCAATGACAATAGTTTGAGCATTCTGAGTTTTAACAACAAGCTGGGTTTTATCCAGAGCGTTTACTTGTTGAGAGATAAACTCATTGCTGATGAAGATATTAATAAAGCCGGGGCCTGCAATCTCCACTTTTTCTGCAAATTCATTTAAATCCAGTTTGGCACTTACTTTTTCCGCGAGTTCTCTAGGGTTTTGTTTTAAACGCTTGGCGAGCGCCATAACACCATTAGCCTGATAGTCACCAAACTGGGTAGATTTGGAGTGGTTGACCAGAGCCTGGCAATCTGATGTGCCTGAAATGTCTGAAAGTACTAGAGAAATCTTCTGATCAAGGGTTTGCTTGAGGTTCATGAATGTTTGACAGTTTCTAAAAGAGGGCGAATTTTACACGAAAGCTGTCGATGGGTCAGTAAGAGATCTGTTTTTGCATAGAATTCATGCGATTCGAATCTAAAACATTACTTTTTTTGCTTACTAAGCAGCGCTTAATTCGTTAAAGTAGAGTGAAAATACAGCTAAAGTGAACAGTGCCATGAAGACAATTCTTAGCAAAGATTTTTCTTTTATCGAAAAAAATGCAGCAGTTTTAAATTCCACCAAGCCTTCGTCGCGAGGTATTAATCGGCGTGGTTTTTTACAAGTAGCGGGTGCAACTGGCGCAGGGTTTTCTTTAGCTTCATTTATGTCAGCAAATAAAATTCAGGCGGCTGAGCTTGAAGAGTTAGGGCACCTGGAATTGAATGCATTTGTTGAAGTTAATGCGAATGGCTCTATTCGACTATATGCCCATACACCTGAAAAAGGGCAAGGCATTAAAACCTCACTACCGATGATTATTGCAGAAGAATTAGGCGCTGACTGGAATGACGTAACAGTTGTTAGGGCGCCGATGAATGAAGCGCGCTATGGTGCGCAAAGAGCGGGAGGCTCTACTTCAACACCTAGAGAGTGGAATCCTATGCGCCGTGCAGGCGCGGCTGCTCGAGTTATGTTTATCTCTGCTGCAGCAAAACAGATGTCGGTGAGTCCCAGTTTGCTTTATACAGAAAACAGCCAGGTCATAAATCGTGAGTCTGGCCAAGGTTTAGGCTTTGCTGAACTGGCTGTAGCAGCCGCTCTTGAGCCCATTCCTGATATTGACTCTCTRGTTTTCAAAGATCGTAGTGACTACAAACTGATCGGCACCAAGGTTGGAGATGTTGATAACCATATTATGGTCACCGGTGGGGGTGGACTATATGGCTCTGATATTCAACTACCGGACATGCTTTATGCGGTCTATGAAAAATGCGCTGCAACGTATGGCAAGGTGGTCAGTGCGAATTTGGATCATATAAAATCAATGACGGGTATTGTTGATGCCTTTCTGGTTGAGGGGAATGACAACGTTGGAGAGCTATTGGATGGTGTTGCCATCGTGGCGCGTTCTACCTGGCAGGCTTTTAAGGCCAAACAAGAATTAGAAGTTGAGTGGGATATCACGAGTGCTTCCACAGATAATAATGAAGAGATCTTTGCTCGAGCATTAGAGGTTGCTGCTGCCGCTTGGCCACAAGAGCTGCAAATAGCGGCTTCTGGAGATGTAGAGCAGCAATATGAAAACAGTAATACCGAAGTTCTAGAAAGTAACTATCGCTTCCCATATTTAGCGCATGCCTGTATGGAGCCGATGAACTGTACTGCCCATTATCATAGTGATAATAACAGCCTCGATATCTGGGCGCCTACAAGGCAACCTGGAATAACCTTGAACTCAGTTGAAAACGTGTTTGATATCCCGCAGGAAAGTATAACGCTTCACCAAATGCGCATGGGCGGGTCATTTGGTCGCAGGCGATTACAGGATTATTCCTGTGAAGTAACCGCCATAGCGAGGCGTTTCGATGTGCCGATTAAGTTACTTTGGACACGCGAAGATGACATGATTCATGATCAGTATCGGCCTGGTGGGGTTTATGCCTTTAAAGGCGCTGTTAGCCGTGAAGGGCGAGCTGTTGCAATGCAAACTCACCTAATTGGCCCTGCCGTTAGAGGGCGTGCTACTGCAGGTACAAGATTGGCAGCGAGTGAATTTCCCGCGCTTAATATCGATAATTTTAGAGCAGCAGTATCGTTGATTGATACAAATACACCGACAGGTTCCTGGCGTGCTCCCGGTTCAAATGCTACAGGTTGGGCGGTGCAAAGTTTTATGGCGGAAATGGCGCATGCAGCAGACAGAGATTATGTTGAGTTTTTAATTGAAATGATGGGAGCTCCCCAATGGTTTGAGCCGGGTAATGTTAATTCGTTAAATACTGGTCGAGCTGTTGATGTTATTAAGCTTGCAGCAGAAAAAAGTGGTTGGGGAAAAACACTGCCAGCAGGGCGCGGTATGGGGTTTGCGTTTCATTTTAGTCATGCGGGGCACGTAGCGGAAGTTGTTGAACTAAGTATTGATGACAATAAAAAGATTTCTATTCATAAAATTACGGTTGCAGTGGATATTGGGCCTATCATCAATATGAGTGGTGCGCTTAAGCAAGTGGAAGGTGGTGCGACAGATGGCCTAAACTCCATGCTAAATTTAGAAATAAGTATGCAAGACGGAAAAATCCAACAAGAAAATTTCCATCAGTACAACTTACTAAGAATGCGTAACGCACCCTTGAATATAGAGGCGCACTTTATCCAAAGCGAATATGATCCAACCGGATTGGGCGAGCCGGTATTGCCTCCTTTAATGCCAGCCGTCACTAATGCGATTTTTGCGGTAAGAGGTGAAAGAATCAGAACGTTGCCACTGAGTAAGGCCGGATACACAATCTAGTTTTACTGAGGTTGAGTTTCAGCAAGTCGCTGAAACTTAATTTGTAGCACAAAAAAAGGCGCCCTTGGGCGCCTTTTTAGATTGAATAAACAGTTATTTATTGCGCAAAGCAAAAGAAATAACCATTACCACCCGTAGCAATCAAATTGTCTTGACCGCAACCACGTGAAGGATGTGCCGCATTCCAGGACTCGGGAATGACGCCGCCACCGCTACGGTCAAAGTGACCCACCATAGCACTGCCGTCTTCGGCATTGCTCGTCCAGTTATTACATGTCATTTCAGAAGCTGACCCGTCTGGGTTGGAGCCAGTCAGGATGTCATGCTGGTTCGGCTGATCACCACGGCCATTAACGATATTGCCCTGCTCGTTTAAAGCCGTTTGCTTGGTGAAGTTAACATTGCTGTAATGTAAATCTGCCAGACTACGAGCAACTAGCTGTTCGTCCGAGTTATACCAGGGGCCTTGACCAATACGGTCTCTAGCATCGATTCCATTCATGCCGTTGGTGCTAAGATACGCGCGCCAAGTCTTGCCAGCAGAACCAACTGCCGCAGCAAGCGATACACAATGTGCGTCAGCACCCATGAGGCCGCCTAAGTTAGCGCCATCACCAATACCCGCACTAGTGATAAAAAAGCTCATGCTAGTGTCAACATCATCTTGTGGCGGTTGGGCAGTAGCAGACATTGCGCTTAAAGTAAGCAGTCCAGCAGCAGTTAATAATTTGAATGTCATTTCTTTCTCCTGAGAGTTATTTTTATTTTGGGCTTTATAGTGTGAATGCAGGAAATTCACATGGCGCTAATGAAATGTCAACTAAAAGTGAGGGCTTTTCACAATTCTTACACTTAGCTATCGAGTTTTTAAATTGGCTCTGCTAATTATCTGGAAAAGTGTCGCTAGTGTTAACCTCGGTTCGAAGGGGTTAAATCAAGCATTGTATTTAGACGTTAATCCTGCAACTTTAAAGTTTAAATAATTTATTTAAATCAATAAGTTGCAATTACAACCTGTAAATATACTTAAGTTTAAATTGGGCAGGCGAGCCTTATAGTTCAGGTTGGAAATCAGTCGGTAGAATTTAAGTCATGATTCATATCCAGGGCAGGCTGATCGGCTCTAGGTTTACCAACAACTACTGCGGGGATGCCTGCTACGGTGGTATGAGGGGCGACATCATCAAGAACAACACTGCCTGCGCCGACTTTTGCACCTTCACCAATGAAAACATTGCCCAAAATTTGGGCGCTTGAGCCAATTAGCACACCAGAACTGATTTTAGGGTGCCTGTCCCCAGTCTCATTGCCTGTGCCGCCAAGGGTTACGCCCTGCATAATAGAAATATTATCTTCAAGTACGCAGGTTTCACCGATGACTATGCCGGTGGCGTGATCAACCATGATGCCGGAACCAATTTTGGCAGCTGGGTGTATATCGACGGTGAACACCTCTGAGATTAGGCTTTGTAAATAAAGAGCAAGATTTTCACGCTCTTGCCGCCAGAGCCAATTTGCTACTCGGTATGCCTGTACTGCCTGAAAGCCTTTGAAATAAAGCATAATATCGGCATGGGCTCTGACCGCAGGATCACGTTGTTTAATTGCAATAATATCCTTTAACACTGACTGAATTAATGTGCTGTCTGTTATGAAGGCTTCATGGAAAAGCTGTTTCAAGGTGCTTACAGGAACATCGTTTGAGGCAAGCTTGCTAGCAAGTAGATCGCTAATAGCGGATTCCAAGCTATCGTGTTGATGTACGCGCTTACTGAAAAAGCTAGCGAGTACAGGCTCATGCATGATCTGTTCGCTTATTTCAGCTTTGATTGTAGACCAGATTTTTTCTGGCATATGAATACCTGCTAATTCGACCTTTATGCGGGTTTGCGATTCTATAGTATGACGCTGAAGCCCGCAATTAAGCTATGCTGGTTTTGTCATGGTGGAGCTGCTATCTTCCGCCCAAAATCAGGCGGCTTACTTAAGCAGATGCAGTCATAATAGTTATTGAGGAACTATGAAAGCCAAAAATATTGCAGTATTAGGTGGGGGCAGTTTTGGCACTGTAATTGCCAATATTATAGCTCAGAATGGTCATAACACCTTACTTTGGATGCGTGATGCCGAGCAGGTGAAAATTGTAAACCGCGACCATGAAAATCCGACTTATCTTCCTGGAATTATTTTGTATGACGGGTTAAAGGCTATTCAGAACCTTGAAAAAGCTGTAGCTGAAGCCGATATAGTATTTGTTGCTGTTCCTAGCTCAGGGTTTAGAGATGTTGTCAGACAAATGCAGCCCTTTGTAAAAAATGAGGTTATTTTGGTGAGTCTTACCAAGGGCATCGAAGCTGAGACGTTTAAACTAATGAGCCAGATTCTTAGCGAAGAAGTCCCCTTTGCCAAGGTCGCAGTTGTTAGTGGCCCTAATCTGGCAAAAGAAATTGCAAATTCCAGCCCTACAGGTGCAGTTGTTGCGAGCACTGATGCTGAAGTAAGAAAAGTAGTACAAAAAGTACTGCGCTCTTTAACATTTCGAGTTTATGCCAATGACGATATGTTTGGGGTAGAGCTGGGCGGCTCTTTAAAAAATATCTATGCCATTTTAGCAGGGATGGCTGAATCCAAAGGAATGGGGCATAACACTAACTCTATGCTGATAACTCGTAGCTTAACTGAAATGGCTCGATTTGGGCTTGCTTTAGGTGCAGACCCAATGACATTTTTAGGCTTATCAGGGGTGGGAGATTTAATCGTAACCTGTTCTACGCCACTTAGCCGGAATTTCCGAGTAGGCAAGGCTTTAGGGGAAGGTAAAAGCATTGAAGCAATTTTAGCTGAGCTAGGTCAGGTCGCAGAAGGTGTTAACACACTGAAGCAAGTCGTTGAGAAAGCCAAGAGTTTGAGTATTGAAATGCCGCTAGCACAGGGGCTTTATGAAATTATCTATAACAATCAGAATATAGAACATATAATAAGTTCATTACTGTTAGAAGAACGCGGCTTGGATGTTGAGTTTGAAGCTGGTCAAGCCAAACAGCTGGATCATTAGAAGAAGGTCTGCCTTAGGCTGTTTTGCTACTGCATAGATAACCGGGAGTTTAAGATGAATGAACAAAGCGAACAAATAAAAAAGAACTTTTTGGATCAATGGATAAGATTGGCTTTTGTTGTGTTGTACATCATTGTATTCGGGTTGCTATGGCGATTTATTGCAATTCTGTTGCTCGTAGTGATTATTCTGCAATCATTACATCGGGTGGTGGCAGCGGAGAATAACAACACTCTGCTCACCTTCAGCGAAGGTTTGGGGAACTTCTTATTAAAAGTTCTGCACTATGTTTTGTATATGAGTGATGATAAACCTATCGATTTTGATGCCTTCTTTGGTCAGAAAAATCCTAAGGCAGAAAATTCCACTCAGGCAACGGAAGAGAATTCTGCTCAATCTGAAGAGGCAGAAGAGGTGATAGAAGAAGCAGAGCTTGTAGCAGAAGAAGGTTCTGAGGTTGACGATGAAGATGCCACTGTAAGCGCTAAACAAACGAGTGCTGCAGACGATGATGTTTTTGCTGATATCAGTTTCACAGAACAAACTGAAGATTCTACGGGTAATGATAGCGATGAAGATAACCAGCCTAAAAAGCCTGATTAATTCATTGCCTCAGGGGCTAAGTGTCTAGTAAAGATAAGCATTTCAGAGTTTACGCATGAATGTTTATCTTTTGCGGCATGGCCAAGCTGAACAAAGCGCAGCTAGGGATTCATTACGCTGTCTGACACCACAAGGCGTTAAAGACATAGGCTCTGTCGCAGCAAGCTTTGCAATGACTCATTACACCTTCGACCGATGTTTTGTAAGCCCTTTCGTAAGAACCCAGCAAACCGCAGATTTATTTTTGAAAGGCATTGGCGCATCCTGTGCATTAGAAAGTGAGGATGTTTTGAGGCCGGAAAACAACCCCTCTGGAGTGCTGCGCCTGCTTGAAACCATTGAGAATCATAATATTTTGCTGATTGGTCATAACCCTCTCTTATCAGAGCTGTATGCCAAATTCACTACAGCCCAAAGTGAATACGGGGTGAGGGTAATTGCGCCAGGCGWATTGTATGGTATTAACTTTGAAGTCTTGGGCTGGGGCTTGGGCAGGGACGTGCTGAATATTCTTGCTGATAAGCCTTAACTGTTATTTTATCAATGAGAGAAATTCTGTACGTGTGCTTTGTTTGTCTCTAAAAGCACCGAGCATACAAGAAGTCGTCATCACCGAATTTTGTTTTTCTACTCCGCGCATCATCATGCACATATGCTGAGATTCAATAATTACAGCCACCCCTAAAGCGTCTGTTTTGTCTTGAAGCGTTTCGGCAATTTGCCGGGTCAGATGTTCTTGTATTTGGAGTCGTCTGGCAAAGACATCAACGATACGTGCGATCTTCGAGAGTCCTATAACCTTACCATTTGGCAAGTATGCGACATGGCATTTGCCAATAAAAGGCAGTAAGTGGTGCTCGCAAAGGGAATATAGTTCGATATTTTTTACGATAACCATCTCGTTAGAGTTGGTAGGGAAAAGGGCATTATTAATGACCTCATCAATATCCTGATGATAGCCCTTGGTGAGAAACTCCATGGCTTTTGCAGCCCTGGCAGGCGTATCGACAAGACCGGGCCGACTTAAATCTTCCCCCAGTTCTTCAATGATAGTCCGGTAGGCGTTTTCTAATGGTGTTTTCATAGGTTTTAAGCTTGTTTCTCAGTAAACTGCGCACCCTACTTGAATGCATTTCTTAGGTAAAGCCATCGATGCTTTTTAATACACAACAAACATTAAAGCAGATTGTGACTCTCGCAAGCAAAGAGCTTGAGCGGGCGGATTTATTTTTTGGACATGGTACTGATAATTCATGGGATGAAGCCTGCTGGTTGGTTGAGACCTTGGTGCAACGTAGTGGGATTGATCAGATTAATGCCGAGATGGCACTGGAAGAAGTGGTATTAAATGAACTTCAGAAACTGCTAATTAGACGGACAAAAGAAAAGATTCCTCTGGCTTACTTATTGAATGAGGCCTGGTTTGCAGGTTTGCCTTTTTATGTGGATGACCAGGTTATTATCCCGCGTTCGCCAATTGCTGAATTAATAAAAAACCGTTTTAAACCCTTAATTGCAGATGAACCAAAAAGGATATTGGATTTGTGTTGTGGTAGCGGCTGTATAGGTCTGGCTAGTGCTTTCGAATTTCCTGGGGCAAAAATTGTGCTTGCTGATTTATCAACAGAAGCTTTAACGGTTGCCGCTATAAATAAAGAGAAGCATGGTTTAAATAGCCGTTGTACCTTGCAGCAGAGCGACCTATTTACAGACCTGAAAGGCCCATTTGACTTAATAGTCAGCAATCCACCTTATGTTGGTGAGGCGGAATATATGACCTTGCCGTACGAATATAAGCATGAGCCTACTATGGCTTTGGTTTCAGAGCGTAATGGACTCGAGATACCTGTCGGCATTTTACGTCAAGCTGCTGACTATCTTACTGAAGACGGTATATTGATTCTTGAAGTGGGCAACAGCTGGCAGGCTCTGGCAGATTTATACCCCAAGGCTCCATTTCTTTGGCTTGAGTTTGAGAATGGAGGTGAAGGGATACTATCTTTAAGCTATAAGCAATTACGCGAGTATGGGTTTTAGTATGAAACTCGCGAGGGTCGCTGGCGTAAAGTTATCGATGAGGCGTAATTTTAGCGAGCGAACTATCGAGCGAACTATGATGTACTGCGACAACAAGGCTGAAATTATAAACTGGATCGCTTTCAAAGCTGATAAGAAGAGACTTTTCTGCGCTAATACGCTATAATATCGCGCCTTCATTTGGCCTGTAGGCCTTTAAATTCGGGAATGAAACGGCATGTCTGGGAATACCATCGGCAAACTTTTTGCAGTAACAAGCTTTGGTGAAAGCCATGGGCCTGCTTTGGGCTGCATAGTTGACGGTTGTCCCCCGGGCCTTGAATTGAATGAGTCGGACATCCAAATTGATTTAGACCGTCGCAAGCCTGGAACTTCACGTTTTACTACTCAGCGCAAAGAAGATGATCAAATTAAGATATTGTCAGGGGTCTTTGAAGGTAAGACTACTGGGGCGCCAATCGGACTGTTGATTGAAAATACTGATCAGAAGAGTAAAGATTACAGCAAAATTAAAGATGTATTTAGGCCAGCACATGCTGATTACACATATGCCCAGAAATATGGCATTCGTGATTATCGAGGCGGTGGACGTGCATCTGCCAGAGAAACTGCAATGCGCGTGGCTGCGGGTTCAATAGCCAAAAAATACCTGTCTGAGCAGTATGGCGTTTTAATTCGCGGCTATTTGTCGCAACTGGGGCCGATTAAGGCTGAAACAGTTGATTGGGATGAAGTAGGTAATAATCCTTTTTTCTGTCCAGACGTCACTAAAGTGGCTGAAATGGAAGAATATATGAATAAGCTGTCAAAAGAAGGGAACTCTATTGGTGCTAAAATAACGGTTGTTGCTAGCTCCGTACCGGTTGGTCTGGGCGAGCCGGTATTTGACCGTTTAGATGCTGAGCTTGCGCATAGTTTAATGAGCATTAATGCTGTTAAAGGCGTGGAAATAGGTGCCGGTTTTTCATCAATTGAACAGAAAGGCACTGAGCATCGAGATTTGATGCGTCCTGAAGGTTTTGTTTCGAATAATGCAGGCGGTATTGTAGGTGGGATTTCTACCGGGCAGGATATAGTAGCGCATATCGCGTTAAAGCCTACGTCGAGCTTACGTATTGCGGGTGAAACCATTGATGTAAACGGTGACGCTACAGAGGTTATTACGACGGGCAGGCATGACCCCTGTGTAGGGATTCGGGCGACCCCCATAGCTGAGGCTATGTTGGCAATAACCTTGATGGACCATTTGCTGCGTCATCGGGCGCAGAATATGGATGTGGATTGCAAGACTCCGGTCTTGCCTGCAAGTATTTAATTTAACTGTTTGTAATTTAGGAAAGACCTCTATGGCTGGTAAAACTCTCTACGATAAAATATGGGAAACTCATCTGGTAAAAGACCTGGGTGGCGGTACTGAGTTAATTTATATTGATTTGCAATATATTCATGAAGTGACGTCTCCCCAAGCTTTTGAAGGTTTACGTCTGTCAAAGAGGAAGCCTTGGCGTTCTGAGGCCAATATGGCTACACCAGATCATAATGTTCCGACTACGTTGTCAGAGCGAGAGCAGGGCGTGGAAGGAATCGTTGACCCGGTTGCCAGAATTCAGGTTAAGTCATTGGATGCGAATTGCGATGAATTCGGCATAAATGAATTTACTATTGATGATCCTCGCCATGGGATTGTGCATGTTATAGGCCCAGAACAGGGCAGAACTCTACCTGGCATGACCATAGTCTGTGGTGATTCTCATACTTCTACACATGGTGCCCTGGGCGCGTTAGCGCAAGGTATTGGTACTTCTGAAGTTGAGCATGTACTGGCGACTCAATGCTTACAGCAAAAGAAAGCCAAAAATATGCTAATTAAGGTCAATGGCGAACTCAGCTCTGGTGTCACAGCCAAAGATATGGTGTTGGCTATTATTGGTGAAATTGGCACGGCTGGCGGTACTGGCTACACCATTGAATTCGGTGGCGATGCCATAAAAGCTCTGTCGGTGGAAGGCCGTATGACTGTTTGTAATATGGCTATTGAGGCTGGCGCAAGAGCGGGCCTTGTCGCGGTTGATGATAAGACTATTGATTATGTAAAAGGGCGGCCCTTTGCTCCATCAGGTGAGCTTTGGGATCAGGCTGTAGCAAGATGGCACCAGTTACATAGTGATGATGACGCTGTCTTCGATAAAGTAGTTGAGTTGGAGGCTGCAGATATAGAGCCTCAGGTAAGTTGGGGGACTTCTCCAGAGATGGTAGTTAGCGTGAACGCTGTAGTTCCTGACCCTGCGCTGGTTGAAAATGAATCAAAACGTGCAAATTATCAAGAAGCCCTTAAATATATGGACATAGCACCTAATACTCCGATTCAGGAGATTAAACTGGATCGAGTGTTTATAGGTTCTTGTACTAACTCTCGTATAGAAGACTTAAGAGCTGCTGCGGCAGTGGTAAAAGGTCGCAAAGTGGCAGATAACATCAAGGAAGCCTTAGTGGTGCCGGGTTCCGGCCTGGTTAAAGCTCAAGCGGAGCAGGAAGGTTTGGATAAAATCTTTACTGAAGCCGGTTTGCAATGGCGTGAGCCTGGTTGTTCCATGTGTCTAGCTATGAATGCTGACCAATTGGGGGAAGGTGAGCATTGTGCTTCAACATCCAACCGTAATTTTGAAGGTAGGCAGGGTTTTGGTGGGCGTACTCATCTGGTTAGCCCTGCGATGGCGGCAGCTGCGGCTGTAACTGGACATTTTATTGATGTTCGAACCTTGAGTGTGAGTTAAAGGGAAAACTATTATGAGAAAATTTAGCAACGAGCAAGGCATAGTAATCCCTTTGGATCGGGCTAATGTAGATACGGACTACATTATTCCCAAGCAGTTCCTGAAGTCGATCAAGCGTACAGGCTTTGGCAAGAATCTGTTTGATGAAGCGCGATATCTTGATAAAGGCCTGCCAGATGAGGATTGCAGTAACCGTCCTCTGAATACCGATTTTGTACTAAATCAACAACGTTATCAGGGTGGCAATATACTGCTGTCCCGGGAAAATTTTGGCTGTGGTTCCAGTCGAGAACATGCTCCCTGGGCGCTTGATGATTATGGCATTCACTGCATTATCGCACCGAGTTACGCTGATATATTCTTTAATAATTGCTTTAAGAATGGAATATTACCTGTTGTTTTAAAAGAAGAAATAGTTGAAGTCTTGTTTCAAGAAGTCTTTGAAAATGAAGGTTATGAGCTTGAAGTTGACCTGCTTGCTCAGAGTATTACGAAGCCAGATGGCTCGGTGATTGCTTTCAATATTGAAGAAGCACGTAAAAACGTATTATTAAATGGGCTGGATGACATCAGTATGACGTTACAACATGCCGATGATATTAATGCTTTCGAAACCCGGTGGCAGCAAGAATCCCCCTGGCTTTTTTCTTAATAAACATAGTGTTATAAGGAAAAATGCCGGGATTAAATTCCGGCATTTTTCATTGAGTGGAGACAATTTAAAGTAATGAACAAAAAATATGATGTGGCTATAGTTGGTGCAACTGGAGCCGTTGGCCGGGCTTTAATAAGCATTCTTGAACAGCGTAAATTTCCAGTAAATAATCTTTATTTGCTAGCAAGTGAGCGCAGCGCAGGTTCTACATTAAGCTTTAATAAAAAGCAGTATCTAGTTGAAAATATTAATGAATTTGACTTTTCAAAAGCTCAAATTGGTCTGTTTTCTGCCGGCGCCTCAGTTTCAGCTGAATTTGCACCTATTGCTGCTAAAGCAGGCTGTGTGGTGATAGATAACACTTCACATTTTCGCTGCGAAGAAGATATTCCATTAGTTGTGCCCGAAGTGAATGCCGCTGCTATTGCTGATTATAAAAATAAAAACATCATTGCCAACCCTAACTGCTCAACAATCCAGATGCTGGTCGCTTTGAAGCCAATTTATGATGCTGTAGGTATAAGTCGTATCAATGTTGCAACCTATCAATCAGTGTCAGGCACTGGAAAAGACGCAATTGATGAGTTGGCAGGACAGACCGTAAAGCTGTTAAACGGCCTTGAACCGGAGATAAAGGTTTATCCAAAACAAATTGCTTTCAACGTGTTACCGCATATTGATGTCTTTATGGACAATGGCTACACCAAAGAGGAGATGAAGATGGTTTGGGAAACCCAGAAAATCTTTGCTGACAGTGAGATAGTTGTTAATCCGACCTGTGTTCGTGTGCCGGTATTTTATGCACATTCGGAAGCTGTTCATCTTGAAACTAAAGCGCTTATTTCCGTTGAAGAGGTGCAGGCTTTGTTGGAAAAAGCACCCGGTGTAAAACTCAAAGATAAACATGAAGATGGTGGCTATCCTACTGCGATTGGAGAGGGAACTGACCATGATGAGGTCTGGGTTGGAAGGGTACGTAAAGATATTTCTCATCCCTTAGGCATAAATTTGTGGATTGTGTCTGATAATTTGAGAAAAGGTGCTGCTTTGAACTCAATTCAGATAGCAGAAGAGTTGATAAAAAACTACTTATAATGAATACTTACGGCCTAATTTAAAAAAGTCTCTCACTACCAGTAAGGATGGCGTAATGCTGGCAAACAAGCTGAAGAATTACAGGAAAGTTTTAAGTATTTTTACCTGTATCCTTGTTGGGTTGATCTCAAATTTCTCTCTAGCCTTTACCTTAGGTGATATCAGGCTAAATTCTGCTTTAAATGAGCCTTTAGCCGCGACTATTGAACTGCTTGAGTTGGATGGTCTGGATGAAGCCCAGATTCTAGTGGCTTTGGGGTCTGATGCCGATTTTGATCGAGTAGGCGTTGAGCCCTTACCCCTTCTGAATGAATTAGAGTTTGGCGTTGAGGTGCTTTCCAGCTCTGAAGGCTTTATCAGGATTTCAAGTGCTGATGCCATCGTTGAACCCTATTTAAACTTTGTGTTGAATGTGCGTTGGCCTTCGGGGCGGGTCATTAGGGAATACACGGTCTTATTAGATTTGCCAACCTTCAGCGCAAACCCTGTGCCAGCGCCAGCCCCTACACCGGCCCGCACTAGACCGACACCTTCTGCACCCGCAGCTCCAAGGATTGAACCAGAGCCAGAGCTGCAGTCACAACAGCAAATAGCTGAAGCGCCTGAGCCTGAACCGGCGCCTGTTCCTGAAAATCCGGCGCCTGAACCAAGTTCCGAAACGGTAGTCATCCAATCAGGTGATTCTTTATGGAATATAGCTCTGGCAACTCGCCCTGGTAATGACGTGTCCGTACAGCAGATGATGCTTGCCATTCAACGTTCAAATGCTAATAGCGATGCTTTCATAGGGAATAATATCAATGGTATTAGAGCCGGCAGGGTATTACGTATCCCAAATCGTCAAGAGATAAACGCGATCAGTCTGGAGCAGGCGGTTACTCAGGTGGCAGTACAAAATCAGCAATTTTCGAATAATGCTCAGCCTTTAGCAGTTAATAATAGCCAAAGCAGTGGAAATAGCGCACGTGACGAGCTGAGCATTGTTAGTAGTGCTAATGATGCTGCAGAAGTTGCAGACTTGAACGCAACAATAGGAACCTTGGAAAATGAGTTGGCGTTCAGTGAAGAAAATCTAGATCGAGCTTTGCTTGAGAATGAAGAATTAAGAAGCCGTCTTAGTGACTTTGAAGAAGAAATAGCTATTTTGGAAAATATTATCGCTATAGAAGGCCTGCGAATGGCTGAATTACAGGCTGAATTGGCTGACCAAGCTGAAACCGCTGCAGCTGAAGTGCTGGCTATAGCCGCTCCTCAAGCTACAACGACTACTGCTCCAATACCTGAATCCACACTACAGCCAGCAACTAATCCTGAACAATCAACAGGAATGATTAGTAATTTATTAAGCAGCACGCTAGGAATGATCGTGGCTCTAGTCGTGTTATTGGCCCTTATAGTTGGTTTTTTGATTGCTCGTAACCGCAGTGCATCAGCAGCAGAAGATGATTTCGATGCCATGCTGGCTGATGAAGAAAGCGAAGAAGTCAGCTCAGAAGAGAGTGTTGAAGAAGCAGTTAGTGTCGATGAAGACCTTGCAGAAAACCTTGCAGAAGACATTAGTGAAGAATTAGAGCATGAAGACCTTGCAGAAGATATTAGTGAAGAATTAGAGCCGGCAGGTTTTGAAGAGGAAAACTTCTCAGAAGATGATAATGAAGCCAATAAGGATGTGGTATCAGATGACACTCAAGACCTTGAAGAAGATGATGAGGAACCTGAAAAAACTGGCTTTTTAGCAGGTTTACTGGCTAAGTTTTCTCGTAAAAAAGATTCAAGCTCAGATGAAGAAGATGCTGTTGAAGAAGGGCTACATGCTGATCTCTCTGAGGATGACTCGGCTTCTGATTCCTCTCAATATGAAGACGGTGTTGAAGAAGATGACGAGAGTGTTTCGAATAGCGAGCTTGAAGGGTTCCTGGACGATATAGATATTGAAGAAGAGAAAGAAGATATATCTGAAGATGGAGCTATGGACGAGAGCTCAATAACCTCGGAATCTGAGCATAGCGACGAGCAGGCAGACCAAGGAATAATGGACACAGAAGAAGATGATGACTTTAGTATTGAGCTAGATGGCGTAGAAAGCACTGAAGACTCCTTAAACGCTGAAGGCTCTTTAGACGCTGAAGGCTCTTTAGACGCTGAAGGCTCCTTAAACGCTGAAGGCTCTTCTGAAAGCATTGAGTTTGTTGGTGAGCCTGCTCCGGTCGACTCCGTTGACGAAGATGATAAAGGCGATGATGAAAGTGCTTCAGATGCTGATGAAGTGTTTGAATTTAATTTGAATGATGAATCGGAAGAAGATGCTGAGGAAGTAAAAGGTGAGCCTGCTGAACCTGAAGAGATCGAAAGTTTGCAGTTTTCAGTATCTAATGAAGCCCCTGAAACGTCGGATGATATAGAAAATAACTTAAAAGGTGATGAAGAAGGCAGCAAAGATGAGGAAGTTGAAACCTTTGATTTCGGTGAAATTTCTTCTGCTGACAGTACTGAAGCTGAAAGCAATGAGTCTGCATCAGTAGATGACGTTATCTTGGACTTAGACGACAGCGATGCTATTGATGAAATAGAGTTTCTGGATAGTGAAGATGAGGAAGAAGCTGAAGAAGGGAAGGGCTCGTCCTCATTGGGTAATCTAGGCCTTGCTGATGCAATTGCCTTTGACGAAGGTGATGAAGAAGAACTGGAAGTCATCACAGACCAGGATGAAGTCTCGACCAAGCTTGATCTGGCGGTGGCTTATCAAGCGATGGATGATCTTGCCGGCGCTAAAGAAATTCTTACTGAAGTGATAGCTGAAGGCAATGATGCGCAAATCGCTGAAGCTAAAAAGTTGCTTTCTGAATGGGGTGGTTCATAGGTTCTGAAGCTGGCACCTCTGCCTCCAGTCGAATTGCACTCTGTATAGAATATCAGGGCACAGGTTTTAATGGCTGGCAAGCTCAGAGATCTGCTGCGGTCTCTACAGTTCAAGAAGCGCTAGAGTTAGCCATCTCCAAAGTAGCCGATCAATCAATCAAAGTATATTGTGCTGGGCGCACTGACAAAGGTGTTCACGCCAGTGCACAAATCGTACATTTTGATACAACTAGCGAAAGACCTTTAAAAGCTTGGGTAAGGGGTTGCAATGCTCTTTTGCCGAAGACTGTTGTAGTGCGCTGGGCAAAACAAGTTGACGAAAATTTTCATGCTCGGTTTTCTGCTTTTAACAGACGTTATTGTTACCTTATTTACAATAACAAGACTCCTACGGCCCTATTACAAAGCCTGGTTAGTCCTCATTTTTTTGAGCTAAATGAAAAGTCTATGCATGAAGCAGGGCAATACCTTTTAGGTGAAAGAGATTTCAGCAGTTTTCGAGGGGCAGGTTGTCAAGCAAATACGGCAATGCGTAATGTCATCGACCTTAAGGTCAGTCGCGACGGTGATTTTGTGATGGTGGATATTAAAGCCAATGCTTTTTTATTGCATATGGTAAGGAATATCGTGGGTGCATTGCTTGAGGTGGGAGAAGGGCGGCGTAAGCCCGAATGGATGAAGCAAGTGCTTGAACTAAAAGATCGTCGTCAGGCTGGCATAACAGCCTCTCCTGAAGGCTTGTACTTGGTAGAGGTTGGATACCCTGATAGATATGAGCTGCCAATAGCGCCCTGGGTGCTGCCATTTTTTAAAAGCCATTAGCGCCAATATTAAAAGCTCTTAGTAGCATTATTTGCTAGAATACGGCGCTTGTTTTGAGCAGTAAATTTTACTAATAATTTTCATCAACAACTAGCCATGACGAAAACTAGAACTCGAATTAAAATTTGTGGCATCACACGGACTAAGGATGCTCTTGCCGCTGTAAGCTGTGGTGTAGATGCACTCGGTCTGGTTTTTGTTCAGGCTAGTCCTAGACATGTACCAATTGAACAGGCGCAGGATATCGTGCGATCTCTACCTGCGTTGGTTAGTAAAGTGGGACTCTTTGTTGATGCTAGCGTTGCCGACGTTACAAATATTATAAATAAGGTTTCTTTGGATTATCTACAGTTCCATGGAGATGAAGAAGAGTCTTTTTGTACGGCATTTTCTAAACCCTATATCAAAGCAATACGTATAAAGCCTGAAACAGATCTACTGAAAATTATCAGTAACTATAAAACTGCTGCCGCTATTCTAATAGATGCTTGGCACCCAGATATTGCAGGAGGCACAGGGGAGACTTTTGATTGGGCTTTGTTAAACAATTTACCTAAACGAGATATTCCCGCGATTATTTTGGCTGGAGGCTTAGACCAAAAGAATGTTAATTCAGCGGTACGTTTGCTGAAGCCTTATGCGGTTGATGTGAGCTCAGGCGTTGAAGATAGCCCGGGAATTAAGTCCGCAGAAAAAATTCAGAATTTTGTCAATGAAGTTAACCGAGGTGAGTAATGTCTGAGTTAAGCGGTGAGCAACTCTATGACGGGCCAGATGAGCATGGCCATTTTGGAATTTATGGGGGCATTTTTGTTGGCGAAACTTTAATGCCTGCTCTTGAGGAGCTAAACAGGGTATATACAAAGTTAAAACAAGACCCTATGTTCTGGAAAGAATTTCACAATGACTTGGCTCATTATGTCGGCAGACCATCACCACTTTATCATGCAAAGGGTATGACAAAGGCGCTTGGTGGTGCTCAAATTTATTTAAAACGTGAAGATTTGAATCACACCGGTGCGCATAAAGTTAATAACACGATAGGTCAGGCTTTATTGGCAAAGGCGATGGGTAAAAGCAGAATTATTGCTGAAACTGGTGCTGGGCAGCATGGCGTAGCAACGGCAACAGTGGCAGCAAGGCTAGGTCTGGAGTGTCATGTATTTATGGGTTCAGAAGATACCAAACGCCAGGCCGCCAATGTCTACCGCATGAAATTACTAGGCGCTACTGTTGTTGAAGTGAATTCGGGTTCTAAGACGCTTAAAGATGCGATGAATGAAGCCCTACGTGATTGGGCAACCAATGTTGACACCACCTATTACATTATTGGTACTGTTGCAGGGCCGCATCCCTATCCGATGCTGGTCAGAGATTTTCAATGTGTTATTGGGCAAGAAGCGCGACAGCAGTCACTGGAGCAGTGTGGACGCCTACCTGATTCACTGGTTGCCTGTGTCGGTGGAGGTTCAAATGCAATAGGCTTGTTTTATCCCTTTTTAAAGGATGAAGCAGTGAGAATGATTGGTGTTGAAGCCGGTGGGCTGGGTTTAAATACAGGTAAACATGCGGCTCCTCTTAATACTGGTGCGCCTGGCGTATTACATGGCAACCGAACGTATTTGATGAATGACGAAGATGGCCAGATACTTGAGACACATTCAATATCTGCTGGTTTGGATTATCCGGGTGTCGGCCCGGAACACGCTTGGTTAAAAGATATCAAGCGCGCTGAATATACAACGGTTACAGATGAAGAAGCGTTGTCTGCTTTTCGCTTTTTGACGCGTCAGGAAGGCATAATTCCTGCGCTGGAATCAAGCCACGCTATCGCTTATGCCATAAAGGCAGCACCAGACTTACCTGAAGACCATTTAATGCTAATTAACTTGTCTGGCAGAGGCGATAAAGATATACATACTGTCGCTCAGATTGATGGTATAGATGCATGATGCGGTTACCAAAAGCGCTGAAGGTAAGGGGGCGGTTTAAATGAGTCGAATAGAAAAATGTTTTAAACAGCTTAAGAGGCAGAATAAAAAGGCCTTTATTCCCTATCTTACGGCAGGTGATCCGAATATTGAGACCAGTTTGAATCTCATGCACGCCCTGGTTCAAGCTGGAGCAGACATTATTGAGCTGGGTTATCCATTTAGCGACCCTTCTTCAGATGGCCCGGTTATTCAAAGGGCTGTTGAGCGATCACTGGCAAAACATACTAGTTTGAAGGGTGTTCTCGCTCTGGTTAAACGCTTTAGAGAAGAGAACCAGGATACACCGCTAGTCTTAATGGGTTATTTAAACCCAATAGAATGTATGGGTTACCAAAAATTTGCTGAAGATGCTGAAGCGGCTGGCGTTGATGGCGTTCTGGTGGTTGATATGCCACCGGAGGAAGCTCATGACTTACTGCAAATTATTCATCGTTCTGAGTTGGATTGTATCTTTTTGGTGGCGCCGACAACGCATGAAGCAAGAGCCCGGAAAATTTGCGAGTTAAGTTCTGGCTATGTGTACTATGTATCTTTAAAAGGTGTCACAGGCGCCTCACATTTGGATATTGACTCAGTACGAACAAATGTTAATCAGCTTAAATCTTATTGTGAGCTTCCCATTGCTATCGGCTTTGGGATTAAAGATGCTGAGACAGCGGCTAAATTGGGCGAACTTGCTGATGCCATTATTGTAGGTAGCGCTTTAGTTAGTCTTATAGCAGAATTAAAAGATGGGCATGAATACAGTCGCGATGAGCTAAGCAAGCATATAGCGTTAATGGCTGGTATGCGTGCGGCATTGGATCGTAGTTAAATTTATTTAAGGATGTTGATATGAGTTGGATTAACAAAATCCTGCCTTCAAAAATAAAAACGGATACAGACGTCAGGAATCGTAATATTCCTGAAGGTTTGTGGAAAAAGTGCCCGCGTTGTGATGCGGTTCTTTATAGCTCAAATTTGGATGAAAACAAGGATATTTGCCCAAAATGTGATCACCATTTACGAATATCAGCTCGCCGCCGACTAGATATTTTTCTAGACCCAGAAGAGCGGGTGGAACTTGCGAAAGATATTGAGCCGAATGATATTCTTAAATTTAAGGATTTAAAGAAATACAAAGACCGGCTGGTTGMTGCTAAGAAATCAACTGGTGAAAAAGATGCCTTGATTGTTATGCAAGGTAAATTAAAAGGGCATGCGGTCGTTGTGGTGGCGTTTGAATTTGGCTTTATTGGGGGCTCAATGGGCTCCGTTGTTGGTGAGAAATTCGTTATAGCGGTTAATAAGTGCCTGGAAGAGAACCTTCCCCTAATTTGTTTTGCGACCAGTGGCGGTGCGCGTATGCAGGAAGCGCTTGTTTCATTAATGCAGATGCCAAAGACAGCCGCAGCACTGGAGCGGATGAAGCAAAATGGACTGCTCTATATTTCAGTTTTGATTGATCCCGTCTATGGTGGTGTTTCAGCGAGCCTCGCAATACTTGGCGATATAAACGTTGCGGAACCCAATGCACTTATAGGTTTTGCCGGTCAGGATGTGATCAGGCAAACCGTGCGTGAAAATTTACCTGAAGGCTTTCAACGTTCAGAGTTTTTATTAGAGCATGGCGCAATTGATATGATTGTCCACCGCAAGGATATGCGAGATAAATTAAGCGCTTTAATTGCCAAATTTATGCATAGCTATAAAGAGTTATAGTGCAAAATATAGTGCGAATATAGTGCGAATATAGTGCAAAGCTTAATGCGTTACTCTGCCCAATGAGCAGCAGAAGATGAACCTATCTGCCTGGCTTACCTACCTTGAAACATTACACCCAGAAGAAATCGAATTAGGGCTTGATAGAGTCAGATTGGTGGCGTCTAAGCTTGGTCTGGATTTCAGCTCTAAAACTGTCATTAGCATTGCCGGAACCAACGGTAAAGGTTCAACCTCATGCTTTTTGGTGAGCCTTTTACAAGCTGCTGGCAAATCCACAGGCCTTTATTCCTCGCCACATTTACTAAAATATAACGAAAGGATCAGCATCAATGGAGCTGATGTTAAAGATTCAGTATTGTGTCATGCATTTTCACGTATAGAGCGGGTGCGTAAAGACATTAGCTTGACGTATTTTGAATTTGGCACCTTGGCAGCATTGCTAATTTTTGCTGAAAGTGAGCTGGATTACATTATTCTGGAAGTCGGTTTGGGTGGTCGTTTAGATGCAGTGAATATAATTGATGCTGATTTGGCGCTTATTACGAATATTGCTTTAGATCACACTGAGTGGCTTGGGGATACGCGTGAAAAAATTGCTTTTGAAAAGGCCGGTATTATTAGACAAGGCGGAGCTGTAATATTTGGCGAAGATGACATTCCAGAGTCACTTGAAAAAGTAATAAGTAGCAAGCATGCAAGGCTTTATCAAAGCGGTAAAGATTTCGAGTGTTATGTGTCTGATGGCAATTGGAATTGGCAGGGGCAAGGTTTTAAACAAGCGCACTGCATGCATGTAACAAAAATCGCAGAGGCTTCTCTGCTAGATTTTTTTCCTTCAAATGCGGCCATGGCTCTGCAAGCCATGTTGCTTTTAAATATTGACGTTACAGAAGGAATGCTCGAACAGGCATATAAGCAAGCGACATTAACCGGGCGCTTTCAGATAATAGAAAGAGGCTACACCCTCGTGCTTGATGTCGCTCATAATCCGCATGCCGCGAGTTATTTATCTAGAAATATTCAACGCTATTTCCCCAAGCAAAATGTTCATATATTGCTTGGCATGCTATCGAATAAAGATTCTCAAAAAACCTTGTCTAGTTTGCAAGGAATAGCCAGCTCCTGGTATGTCGCCAGTCTTGAAAACAGCAGAGGTTCTGAGGCAAAAATACTATATAATGAGCTGCAAATTTTTGCACAGAACAGGGTCTCACTGTTTGATTCTGTGCAGGAAGCATTTCATAAGGCTGAACAAAAGATGCAAGCTAATGATGTGTTACTGGTTACTGGGTCGTTCTATACTGTAGCAGATGTTTTGGAGTTGATTTGAGCCAAGCGATGAAACAAAGACTTGTAGGCGCGATAGTGCTTGGTTGCCTTGCCATCATATTTCTTCCAATCTTATTGGATGGAGAAGGTGTCTCGCCAGCTGAAATGAACATCGTTATTCCAGCCGCCCCTGCATTCCCTGAGCCCCTGGTAGTTGAGCCGCAAAGGCCTACAGTACTCAGTGATACTGATGACATACTTATTGAACCAGAATCAGTGATAGAAGAGGCTGTGGAAGTCGTTGATGCGATTGCGGTTAATAGCGATATCAATCAGGTGGATAATCGAGAACTGCCAATACTGGACGCGGAAGGTTTACCTCAAGCCTGGAGTATTCGACTAGGCTTGTTTGGTGATAGCGCTAACGCTGAAACTCTGATTGCAGAGCTTTTGAACCAGGGTTATAGAGCATATAGCGATGTAGCATTTACCTCCCAAGGAGAACTCATTGCTGTGTTAGTAGGGCCTGTCCTGACACAATCAGATGCTGAGTCACTGAAAACTGAACTCTCAAACAGTTTTAATGTTGAAGCACTGATAGTCGACTTCCGCATTGATGGAGAAAATTAGTAAATGGGGCTTGGCAAATGGGGAAGAGTGTAAGGAGAAAGTGTGACAGTCGCTGATATCAGTATCCTTATTGTCATCATCATTTCCATGTTACTTGGACTTTGGCGTGGCTTGGTAAAAGAAGCTTTTTCTTTGGCTGCGTGGATAACGGCAGTTTTTATTGCCGGTTTCTTCAGTGCATCATTAGCAGATTTAATGATTAATATGCTAGATAACGCCACAGTACGCAGGGTCCTGGCTTCAGCTATTTTATTCGTCCTGGTAATGTTTATTGGCGTACTACTTGGCAACTTCATGTCAAAATTGAGCACCGCAATTGGTCTAAAAGGGGTTGATAAAGCTTTAGGTTCATTATTCGGAGTGTTGCGCGGGTTGATAATTGTATTGCTGGTTTTATTTTTAACGACGCCATTTGAATTCAGTCAAACATGGTATCAGGATTCAATCTTCGTACCTTATATGATGACGGTATTAGAAAATGTTGCGATATTGGCGGATTATGAATTAACGCCCCCTACGGTTGATGCAACAATGATTGATGCTGCCACAGATGCATCTAGAATAGGGGGGCTACTTGAAAGAGCTGAATAAACGGGCTGGTAATGGTACAGACTGTGCTTACAAATAGGAGTGAGACATGTGCGGATTAGTCGGCATTGTTGGTAAGTCGAATGTTAATTTGACTTTGTATGACGGTCTAACAGTATTACAGCATCGTGGTCAGGATGCTGCTGGGATAGTAACTAGTGAGCACGGAAAATTAAATTTGCGCAAAGATAACGGTCTTGTGCGTGATGTTTTTCGTAGCAGTCATATGAGAAATTTAAACGGTAATATGGGAATTGGACATGTTCGATATCCAACTGCTGGAAGCTCTGGCCCCGCTCAAGCCCAACCTCTATATGTGAATTCCCCTTACGGCATTAGTCTCGCGCATAACGGGAATTTAACCAATGCCAAAGAATTAAGTGATGAGATTTATAAGGATGACCTTAGACATCTAAATACAGACTCTGATTCTGAAGTGTTGCTAAATGTGTTTGCTCATGAGTTGCAGAAACTTAAGAAAATTAAGCCTGCGGCTGAAGATGTCTTTGCTGCGATCCGAGGCGTTCATAAACGTTGTCGTGGTGCATATGCAGCTGTTGCAATGTTGGTCGGCTACGGCATAGTGGGCTTCAGGGATAAGCACGGTATTCGGCCCTTAGTCTTTGGAGAAAAGCGCACACGTAAAGGTATTGAGTATATGCTTGCCTCTGAAAGTGTGGCGCTTGATTCGCAAGGTTTTAAATTAATCAGAGATGTGGCTCCCGGAGAAGCTGTTTACATTGACCATGAAGGCAAACTTGAAACCAAAATATGTGCAGATGATGTCAGCCTGAACCCCTGTATTTTTGAGCACGTTTATTTTGCGCGCCCAGATTCTTTGATGGATGGCATATCTGTCTATAAATCTCGCTTGCGTATGGGAGAAAAGTTGGCAGAAAAAATCAAGCGAGAGCGTCCTGATCACGATATAGATGTTGTGATTCCAATTCCAGATACCAGTCGCACCTCAGCTGTAGAGCTGGCCAATGCCTTAGGGATTAAGTACCGCGAAGGTTTTGTTAAAAATCGTTATATCGGCCGTACTTTCATTATGCCGGGTCAAAGCCAACGAAAAAAATCAGTGAAACAAAAACTCAATGCAACGCCACTGGAGTTTCAAGATAAAAATGTTTTATTGGTAGATGATTCAATTGTGCGAGGCACAACCTGTAGGCAAATTATTGAAATGGCTCGAGATGCGGGGGCTAAAAAGGTTTATTTCTGTTCTGCAGCGCCACCAGTACGACATCCGAATGTTTATGGTATTGATATGCCTGCTGTAAGTGAATTGATTGCACACGGTAAAACTGTTGAAGAAGTGCGAAAAACAATTGGCGCTGATTGGCTGGTGTTTCAGGATTTAGAAGATCTTATTGCCTCTTGCGCTGAAGGTAGTATTTTACCAATGGATTTTGAGTGCTCTGTATTTAATGGTGAATATGTAACTGATGATGTTTCTAAAGAATACTTGGAAGAGTTAGAAAATAGTCGCAATGATCAAACAAAACGTAGAAAAACAAGTAACAGAAAAATGATTGAACCAACAAACCAAGGAGAAGAAACTCTTGGTCTGCATAATAATGAATAGGATTTTCTTGACTCTGATTAAGGCAAGATACTTTCTAAGAATCGGAATAATTAAGCAGCATGCAAAATAAAATTGAAAATGCCGTAAAAGAAGTCGGCAAGATGGTTTTTGGTAAAGAAAAACAGATTCGTTTGGCGCTATGTTGTTTATTTGCTGGTGGGCATTTGTTACTGGAAGATAAGCCTGGCATGGGAAAAACCACTTTGTCGCAGGCCTTGGCAAGAGTGATGGGGCTTGAGTTTAGTCGTATTCAATTTACCAGTGACTTACTACCTGCAGATATTCTGGGTGTTACCATTTATGATCAAAACCAGGCAAAGTTTTCATTTCACCCTGGGCCGGTATTCAGTAATTTAATCTTAGCAGATGAAATTAATCGAACCACGCCAAAAACGCAGAGTGCATTACTGGAAGCTATGGAAGAAGGCCAGGTGTCAGTAGATGGTGAAACAAGAAAACTGCCTCAGCCATTTTTTGTTATTGCGACACAGAACCCAACCAGTTTTGCCGGCACTTACCCATTACCTGAATCGCAACTTGATCGATTTTTAATGCGTTTGAAAATTGGTTACCCTGACCCTGAAGCAGAGCGAGAATTATTACAAAGTACGGAGCACAGAGTGTCACTGGATGAATTAAAGCAGTGCTTAACATCCGATGATATGAAGGTTCTACATGAGAAAATTGGCAATGTGCATGCTACTGATAGTTTGCTGGATTATGTTCAAAGGCTGATTGCGTATACAAGACAGGGCGATAAATTTAGTTTTGGTCTTTCTCCGCGTGGTGCAATTTCACTAATTCGGAGTGCTAAGACCTGGGCTATGATGGATGATCGTAGTCATGTCTTACCAGAAGATGTACAAATGGTATTGCCGGCTGTTACGGATCATCGCTTACGAGCAGTTAGCGATAGCTCTGGTAGGCATGGTGAAGAGCATTCCCAACGTTTACTCAGTGAAGTTGATATCGTCAGTGATTAAATGCCCACTTACTAAGAGCTGAGTAATATTTTTGTGCAGTTATAAAAAGTATAAGAGAATATTTGTTTTCTTTAAAAGCAAGAAGCTTATAATCTATGATAGCGACAAGTCAGACTGAAGCATACCCAAAAACGTTAAATCCTTATCTTATTTGGCGTCGCCGTTTTGGGCAATGGGTGGTGCGTCGTATTCCCCCTTCAAAGAACATCGAGCTACATTTAAACAATATCTTTATTATCCCAACTATGCAGGGCTTAGGCTTTTGCTTCGTTTTAGCCTTAATGTTTATTGGGGCAATTAATTATGAAACCAGTTTGGCTTTTGCTTTGGTTTTTTTATTAATTGGTGTATTTATCCTGGCAATATTTTATACCTACCGAAATTTATCTGGTTTGCATCTATCGGGTCTTACCGACGGTTCAGTATTTGTTGGTGAAAATGCTGAAATAACAATTATAGTAAACCGGCACGGCAAAAGAACGTATGAGGCTATTGAACTTGGTTTTGAAAAGTCGCGAAAAGTTGTTGCTAATTTAATTGAAAATAAAGAGCAACGCTTGAGTTTGTTTGTGCCAACGTTGAAACGTGGACAGCTTAATCCTGGACGGCTTCGAGTGGAAACATTTTATCCCTTTGGTTTGCATAGAGCCTGGTCACTTGTTGACTTAGATTTGAACTGCCTGGTTTATCCTATCCCTATAGAATGTGATTTGAATATTTTGAACACAAGTGATCGTGATGGTGGGAAAGTTAACATTACGCGTGGTAACGATGACTTTTACAATTTGCGTGAATACCAGCCTGGTGACCCTTTAAAGCATGTCGCCTGGAAAAATTTTGCCAAAGGGCAGGGTATGTACACAAAACAATATTCCAGCAATATCGATGACAAGATATGGTTGAGCTGGTCTCTGTTCTCTGAGTTGAGTAAAGAAGACCGATTGTCGAGACTTTGTTACTGCGTTTTAAAATTAGATGCATCGGGTGTCGATTATGGTCTAGACATCCCTGAATGTGTCATCGAACCGAATAAAGGTATAGCACATTATCATAGCGTGCTTAGAGCGTTGGCATTATTTTAATATGAACATTTTCAATTTAACTAAAGGTAAGCCGAAAGAGTTTACTCGCTCTTCTTATCTGGTGCCCAGAACATCGTTGGCATGGATATTATGTTCTTTAGTCGCTGTGATTTTGCCTCATGTTGTCCGTATGCCTATCTGGTTGGTGCTGGTATGCGCATTATGTATTATTGGTCGAGTTTTGATTTTCCAGGGAAGAATGTCTTATCCAGGGCCTATTGTAAAAACGATACTTGTTGTTTTGATCTTGTGGCTAATGGTTGCTCAATATGGGCGTGATGTTTTTGCAACAGAGTCGACTGTCGCAATTTTAATCGTAGCAATTTCACTAAAATTACTGGAAATGCATAAAAAAAGTGATGTGATAATGGTGATTTACTTGTGTTACTTCACGGTTATTGCAGAATTTATTTGGTCGCAGTCTATTCCGATTGCCGTTTATATATTGTTTTGTATCTTATTGATAAGCGCGGCATTAATGTCATTGTCGCAGACCGAGGAATACCAAAATCCATTTCGAACGCTGAAGTTATCTGCATTGATATTGTTGCAAAGTATACCTCTTATGCTTGCGCTATTTATTTTATTCCCACGCATTGCTCCATTGTGGTCAGTGCCTTTGCAAAGTTCTACAGCTCGAACAGGGCTTAGTGACAGTATGTCACCAGGTGATATTGGGAATCTTATAGGCTCTGATGAGTTGGCGTTTAGGGTGAAATTTAATGGAGAAAACCCTCGGCCTGCAGAGCTTTATTGGCGAGCAATTACGTTGGATAGCTTTAATGGTCGGGAATGGAGTAGAGGTTTCAATATTGAGCCGCAATTCCTGGGAGCAGGTGCCAGAGATGACAGAGCTTGGTTTCAAGATATTGAGTTTCAAGGTGATATTCTTGATTACAATATTATTATGGAACCTACTGATAATAATTGGGTGTACAGTCTGAAAATCCCTCAAGTGCTTGATGAAAGAATGATCATGCGCCGTGATTTTCAAGTGGATAGCATTCGAAATATTTCTCAACGCTTTTCCTATGATATGCGCTCGTATATGAATAATCGGCTGGATGCCTCCTTGAATCAACGCGAACTTAGGCAGTGGCGCCGTATTCCAAGTGGAAGCAATGAACAAAGCTTTGAGTTTGCCGTTAATTTGCGTGAAGAGTCCGGCTCGGATCAAGCCTATATTCAGAATGTTTTGGCATATTTTAGATCTGAAAATTTCTTTTATACCTTGCAGCCTGCATTGCTTGGAGCAAACCCTGTTGATGAATTCTTGTTCAATACCCGAGAAGGTTTTTGTGAGCACTATGCAAGTTCTTTTACTTTTTTAATGCGTGCTGTTGGAATCCCCGCAAGAGTGGTAACAGGGTATCAGGGCGGGGAATACAACCCTTATGACGATACACTTGCGGTACGGCAATATGATGCACATGCCTGGTCTGAAGTGTGGTTGCAAGATCAAGGCTGGGTTCGAGTTGATCCTACGGCTGCTGTAGCCCCAGATAGAATTGAGCGGGGCAGCCAATTTGTCTTTCAACTAGAAGATGTCTTCTTGCAAGATGCAGGTTTGTCGTTGTTACGATTCAGGAATAGTTTGTTTTTGAACGACTTGCGCTATCGCCTTGAAATGATCGATTATAGCTGGAACCGCTTTGTTTTAAATTATGACCAAGGTATGCAGTTTGCTTTTTTCAGTAGTTTATTTAAAGAGGTTACCCGAGAAAAAATAATCGTGACTGCTTTAGGATTTATCTTTTTTTCAATCGCGATAATGGTGTTTTTTGTATTAAGAAAGCCCAGTAGAAAAGAATTACATCCTGCAACTGATTTGTATTTGGGATATTGCGATGGGCTTGCAAAGCAGGGCTTTGTTCGTGCAAGAGGCGAAACACCTTTTGCCTATTTTGATAGACTCAGGAATCTTAAACCAGCTTGGTCTAAACAAATGTGTGATATTACAGACAAGTACATTGAGCTGGTATACAAGAGACCTGGTCAGTTAAATCACCCTGATGATGTGAAAGAGTTTAAAAATAAGATCCACCAGTTTCATATGTTGCTGTATTAAAAGCTTCAGTCATATGGCGTTATTCAACCTAATTTAACTGAGTTCAATTTAGTAGAAGATAAATCATAAAATATGGAAGATTACACAACAGGATTAATACCTTTAGGTCTTTATCGTCACTATAAAGGTAATGATTATAGTGTTCTTGGTTTTGCCAAAGATTCAGAGACCAAGGAGCTTATGGTGCTATATGTACCACTTTACGGCGATGGAGGGTATTGGGTTAGACCGCTTACTATGTTTGTTGAGGAAGTTAAATATGATGGAAAATGTATGCCTCGTTTCAGATTCCTGAGTGAGGGTTGATAATATTTATACCATTAATTTTATAAGAAACATGAAGCACCCTTGAAAAATTAAAATAAAACCGCAGTTATATAAGCAAGTGAAGGCTCAATGAGCTTCACGTTTATGGCGCCTGGTTCAAATGAATGGGCAAACTTTATTATCGCTTAATGAGGATATAACTATGACTACTTTTGATTTTTCTCCTTTATACCGTTCAACGATCGGTTTCGATCATCTTGCAAATTTACTGGATAATGTTACTGCGTCTGAACGATCGCAGCCCGCATATCCGCCCTATAATATTGAGCTCCTTGAAACAGATAAATATCGTATCAGCATGGCTGTTGCAGGCTTTGAAGAAAGTGAAATCAGTGTTGAAACTGAGGATAATGCACTGACAATTTCTGCCAGAAAAAAAGCCAAAGAAAGCGAGGTTAATTATCTACATCAAGGTATTGCTGAACGTAATTTCAAGCGGCAGTTTAAACTGGAAGATCATGTACAGGTTGTTTCAGCAACATTAAAAAATGGCTTGTTGCATGTGGATTTAGTCAGGGAAATTCCTGAGGCGATGAAACCAAGGCGTATTGCTATTAATGAGCAGCCTAAGACAGATTTCTTGAAATCTGCATGACCTTAACTTTACTAGTTTAGTTAATTTCAGTATCAATTCTTGTAAAGAGGCGGCAGTGCGTAATGCTCTGCCGTGTTGTTTTTTAGCGTATAACCTTGTTTATGTAAGCGCTTAATTTCTTGGAATAAAAGCCCAGTCTGGAAATTTTCGCTATTTGTATTGCCGCTATAAAGTGAGTATTCCAGTCCGGCAAAAATAGCTTGTAGGTCGGTGTTTTCGGTGTGCCTTTCCAGGTTCTCCAAGGTGATGATTTTATTATCGGCAAAGTGTAAGCGCGCCCAGGTTAATAGTGACAGCCTGATCTCAGGTAATTTAAGTTCTTTACAGGCTTCTTGAAACTCTTGAAAGGCGGCATCCACATTAAGCTTTTTTCTGTTGCTATTTAATGATGACTTTTCTTTCAGTGAAGCTGTTGGGGCTAATATTCCAGCTGCAAACTGTTTAAGTGTCAGCTTGCTTCGATACCACATGAGAGTGCTGTAGAGCCAGGCAAGTGCAAATATGCTGGTTGCGAGAATCCAGTAATAGGCAGAGTCACTTTGTTGTCCTATTCCGCTTGAGCTCTCTAGCGCTTGTTCAATGCCATCTGCGGGGAGGGTAGGTGGCGCTTGTTCAGTTATTGGAGCGGCTGGTAATACGCTTAAGATACGTTCAGGTAAGCTTGCATATTCAAGGCTATCAGTCAGCGTATTCCACCAGGCTATTTCTAGAGCAGGCAGAATAAAGTCTCCACCTTCCGTTGCTACTACTGCAGTCCCTTGTGAACGTATTCCAGTGACACCATTTTGGTTTGCCAGATCTTCACGGCTGGGCTGATCAGGATAAAATTTTAATGTCTCTGTTGCAGTATATTGAATGCCCGGTAATAGAGAGCTGTTTAAGCCCTCCGCTCGCACCCTGAGATTGCGAGTAATAGCTTCTCCAGTTTCCAGGCCTTGCAAACTGCGGCTCCAGTTTTCTTCCAATATAAGGTTGCTGGAAGGTAACCAGGTCGCATCAGCGGGATAGCTGGTGGGCTTACTTTGTACATTTATAAAATGAGCAGCACTGCTGAGGTTGATAGCTCGGCCACCCGTCATTTGACCGGAGAATATGCTCCCCGTTCGGCGGCGACCAACAGTTGCGGTAAAAGTAATAGGCGAAATTTCCATGCTTCCGCTACGTTGAGGAAATAACACAAAACGTCTCTCGATGACGTTATAGCGTAAGCCGTCTATAACTTCCTGCGAGCTTATATCGTTGCCTAATTGCTGTATGACGGCATTTTCAGTTTGCGGAGCGCCAAGTTGTGCGCCTGGGTCGAAAGGCACAGAAAAGTAAATTTTCACTGTGTATAGTAGTTGCTCCTGCACATAGATACTTTCTTTACTGACGGTTGAAATGAGAAAAAAATCATCTGCATTAACGGAGTTTTGGATAGCTTCCGCGACAGTAACAGTAATGGGCGTGGTGACTTCATTACCGACACGAAAAGCAGGTATTGTTAAGGTGCCGGTAGAGCGGGGGCGTAGTGATATGCGAAATTCTGACCATTGTTCAGAGACGCCATTGATAAAAGTAAAACTATTCCTTTCACTGCTGCCGATAAGCTCAAAATCTTGTTGTAATCTATCAATATTGGGGCGGGTGCCGCGTAGCTCAGCGTTTACTCGCAATGTCAGAGTGAATACATCATTAATCGACACTTCCGTTCGATCAACATAAGCACTAAGCAATCCATCCTGAGCGAAAGACTGTAATGGAAGCAGTAAGAATAAAAAGAAGGCAAGATGTTTTACCATATTTGACCGCTCGCCTCTGTGCCTAAATTTCCTGGGTTTTGTAATTGCTCATAAAGCAATTGTTGAGTTTGATAACGAAATTTATTTCTAAGTAATTCCCCTGGATCATCTTCAATGCGTCCCAACCATTGTTGCATTGCTTGTTCTTCCTCAGCGGATTCTTGGGTTTGAGCTGTTTCAGGATCAGGGCCTTCCTGCTCCTCTTCATCTTCCTGTTCTTGTCCTGCATCAGAATCTGTTATCTCTGATTCTTCTTGCTGCTCAGGAGTTTGTTCCGAATTCTCTTGGTTTTGTTCATTCTGTTGGGCTTGCTCTTGGTTTTGTTGTTGTTCCGACTGGCTCTGTTCAGACTTACTATCTTGCTCTTGGCTTTGCTCTTCTTCTTGTTCCTGTTGGTCTTGCATGCGCTCTTGTTCTTCCAGTAAGTTTTGCACAATGGCTTTATTAAATAAGGCGTCAATATGCTCAGGCTGTTCTGCTAAAACTTCATCATAGGCAGTAATCGCTTCTGCATAGCGCTCTAATCTGGCTAATGTATTCGCCTTGTTGTATTCAGCGTTAATGCCTTCTTGTGCATTGAGTTCATTTAAAGCCGCTTGATAATTGCCGTTACGATAATATGAAGCTGCACGCCAACTTCCATCTTCAAATAACTCTGCTGCGTTATCGAACTCTGCTGTATTAAAAGACTGACTGGCTTGCTGGTTTTTATTGGCCCATAAATCTTGCCAGCCCAAGGCATACACTTTTTGCTGTGGAGAAATTAACATCATCAGGCATATGCTGAGTAGCCAGCCACGACGAAAGGCAAAGGCGGCAAGTGGTAAAACGAACAACAAGAGCCAGGGGCCAGCTTCAGCCCAGGTGTCAAATTCTTGTTCTACATCTCTCAGATTACGTGTTTCATCGAGTAATGTTTGTTCAAGTAAATAGTCGATATCGTTATCTGATAAGACGGCGTCGGCATAACGTCCACTCACAGAGTCGGCTAATTCCTGTAGTAAACCACTATTAAGACGAGGTATTACGATGGCATTATTTTGGTCACGCAAAAAGCCATTGTTGGTTGGGATAGGCGCACCTTCGTCAGTGCCCATGCCTAAAATCACCAAACTATGCAATGTTTCGTTTAAAACTTCTCTGATGCCTCTCAGGTCAGCACGATTAATGCCATCAGTTATCAACATGATTTTTGCTTCATTGAGCTGGGCATTCTCCAATAATTCGACAGCACGTCTAATACCTTCTGCTGGTCTACTTCCAAGTAGCGGCATTATATTTGGATCTAATGCTGAGACCATATTACTGATGGTAGCGATATCATCAGTGAGAGGGGTGACGGTATGCGCACTGCCTGCATAAACCACTAATGCAGTCTGACCTTCCTCTTTGCGGCTGTTTAAAATATCAATAAGTTTACGCTGCGCACGAACTAGTCTGCTGGGGTTTAAATCGGTGGAATACATTGATAAGGAGAGGTCCTGCACGATAACCATGGCATCTTCGCGTTCTTGCACAGGTGAAGGAATCTGCTGCCAGGCAGGCCCAGCCAAAGCAATTATTGAAAGCACCCAGATGCTGAATAAGCCATATAGGGGTAGGTACTGCTTAGAACGGGTATTTTGTTCCAGTAAGAAAGGTAATAAAGACGCATCTATGGCTTTGTGCCAACTGGAATTACGACTGTGTAGGAAGCCTAATGTGGCGACAAGGATGATCGCAGGAATCAGCCCGAATAAAAAAACAGGACGCAGGAAGTGAAAATTATCGATAAATGTTGGCATAGCGTCCATCTAATTTTTACTTTCCGTCATCGCTATTGGTTCTGCTAACACCTTTTTCCAGGGGCTTAAAATTGGCAGCCTGGTTAAAGCGATGAGAAAGCTTAAAAATAAACACAGACCTAAGGGCCAATAAAATAGAGCAATAGTCGGGCGAAAGGTTTCATCTTCTTGCTCTACAGGTTCGAGTTCATCCAATATGGCATAAATTTGTTCGAGTTCTTCTATATTGCGTGCTCTAAAATATTGACCACCTGTGTTTTCTGCAATCTCAGTTAGTGTTGTTTCATCGAGGTCAGCAGAAGGGTTAACAGCCCTTGAACTGAAAATAGAAGAGCGTGCTGAACTTTCCGCCCCAATGCCAATAGTATAGATTCGAATTCCCTCGCGGGAAGCCAGCTCTCCGGCTTGAAGAGGCGATACTTGACCCGCATTATTGACTCCATCAGTCAACAGAATCAATATGCGACTGGCTTCGGGTCGCTCACGTAAATGCCGAACACCGAGACCTATGGCATCACCTATAGCGGTTGCATTTTCTTCAATAATGCCGATCTGAGCTTCTTCGAGGAGTATGCCTACCGTTTCTCTGTCGAAGGTAAGAGGGGCTTGTGTGTAAGCTCTGGCGGCAAACAAAATCAGTCCCAAACGATCACCGCTACGTCTTTCTACAAAATCTCCGACGACGGATTTAACGACTTCCAGGCGTGTTGCATTGCGTCCCTCTAGCTGAATATCCTGGGCTTCCATGCTGCCAGAGATATCTACAGATAACATGAGATCACGTCCTGTCGTTGGCAGTTGCACAGGCTCACCCACCCACTGCGGCCGACTGGCAGCAGCAACGAGTAAGAGCCAGCAAAGCAAGGCTAACAACGAGAGTAGTAAACTACGGCTACCTAATCTGGGACTAAAGTTTACGGCTGACTTTAGGGA
The DNA here is from genome assembly GCA_002746215.1 of SAR86 cluster bacterium. Taxonomy (GTDB): domain Bacteria; phylum Pseudomonadota; class Gammaproteobacteria; order Pseudomonadales; family Pseudohongiellaceae; genus UBA5109. Next base: position 84,299 of record NVWI01000003.1, on the reverse strand, counting down.
CGTAAAAAAGGGCACAAAAAGAGGGGCTTCAATAATTTCAGCGCGCGGCATGAGGCGGTTGATGAAATAGGGAAGTGGTAACAGAATAAAGATCCAGGGCCATTGAAACTCAATCATGCAGCCACCTTAATGTTACTGTTTGCGCCTGATTGGGTTTTGTTTTTTTCTTTATAACAGGTATTAATCCAGCTTTGTGCCAGAGTATAAAGGGCTTCAATTTCACCCCTGAAAACCGGCCGATATTGGCCTTCGGCAAGTACCTTGCCAGAACCCTCTTTAAATTCAGTTCCGCCATATGCATGGTCGAGGTATTCAAGCCAGGGATTCCCAGAAAGCTTGGCAATATCCCGAGAGTGCTTAGGATCGGTATAAAGAGCAACTCTGTTCAACACAGTATTTACCGCGTAAAGATAGTCCAACCCGGCTTTATTCGGGTCACTGTCTTTATTGTTGATAGTGTCACGGTAAGCTTGAATAGCTTTTATAAGCTCTCGTTGTGCTGTTTGCAGACGTCGATTCAACATGATTTTTTTTAATAATTGAAAGCCTAACCAGCATAAGCCGGCTAAAATCAGAACAATAACAAGCCACCAGCCTGGCGCTAGAGGCCAAAAGCTAACAGGGTCAGGCAGATGAATATCTGCTAATTGACTTAAGGGGTCTTCTGATTCCATGTTTCTAATTGTTCCAGGACAACTTGATCAGTTCTTAAACTTAATAGAGGCACTTTTAACAAATTTAATTCAGCGCGCAGGTTTTGCAATTTGTCTTCAAAGGCCAGGTGATACGATTCTCTAACTTCTGAGCTATAAGTATCAATAGTATCCATTTCATCGCCATTGGTAATATTGTATATCCCAGGCTGAGGCAGTTGAGTTTCTAGAATATCGTAAACAAATATACAGGTAAGATTATTATGTAGAGAGAGTTGCTGTATATATTGCAGACAGACTTTATCCATGTCACTAAAGTCACTTATCAGATATATAGTCGAGCCAGGCCGGGTGATGCGGTAGATATGCTCTAAGGCATCCTGCAGACTTGATTTAGCACCTGTAACCCTTGCCGGTTTATGTTGGGCAAGCAAATTCTGATTATAGCCTGCGAGTAGGCTTAGAAAGCGTAAAGCGGAACGTTTGCCGCGTCTTGGTTTGACCAGTTCACTAGTAGAGTCAGAATAAACGACACCACCAACTCTGTCTCCGTTATCAACGGTCATCCAACATAGAATTGCTGCAACTTCGGCTGCTATGACCGATTTAAAGCTTATTTGGCTGCCGAAAAACATGTGATGACTTTGGTCAACACCGATAATGACGGGCCGTTCACGCTCTTCACGAAAAATTTTAGTAAAAGGTCTGCCAGTTCGAGCAGTGACACGCCAATCAATGCTGCGGATATCGTCGCCAGCTTGATAAGCTCGATGCTCTTCAAAATCAACACCACGGCCTTTTACTTTAGAGATGTGGGAGCCGGACATGCCAAGACGAGAGCGCGATTGAAAATAGAGTTCAAGTGCTCTGGCAACATGACGTTGGTCGAGTAGCTGTTGTAAATTCAGCATCGCTCCGCGGCAACGGAACCGATTGTGTTGAACATTTAACTCGCGTTTGCGTGACATATGAGCTTATGTCCTAAGCTGAAGGCACCAGGGTTAGTACTTCATCCAGAACCCTGTCTGCATCAATACCAGCGGCTTCTGCTTCAAAACTGATGAGTACGCGGTGACGTAGCACGTCATGGAAAATTTCATGTACGTCTTCAGGACTGACAAAATCTTTACCTTTTAACCAGGCATGAGCTCTGGAACAGATATCCAGAGAAATAGTGCCGCGGGGGCTGGCGCCATAATCAATCCATTTTGCCAGTTCTTCACTGTAAGGAGCTGGGTTGCGGGTCGCCATCACCAATTGCAGAATATATTCCTCAACAGCTTCGGCCATATGTATGTTGAGTACTTCTTGCCGCGCAATAAATAACTCTTTTTGTGGCAGGACTGTGGGTGGAGTTGGAGTGTGATGCATTGCTTCATTACGAACCAAATGCAGTATTTTGCGTTCAGACTCAATATCAGGGTAGTCAACGGTGACATGCATTAGAAAACGGTCAAGTTGAGCTTCTGGAAGTGGATAGGTACCTTCTTGTTCGATCGGGTTTTGGGTTGCCATAACTAAAAACAACTCAGGCAGATGAAAAGTTTCCCTGCCGACACTGACCTGACGCTCACCCATTGCTTCAAGAAGTGCAGACTGTACTTTGGCTGGTGCACGGTTTATTTCATCGGCTAATACAAGGTTGTGAAAAATGGGCCCTTGCTGGAAAGTGAAACTGCCGTCTTCAGGGCGGTATATTTCTGTCCCAGTAATATCACTTGGTAAGAGATCAGGGGTGAACTGAATGCGGTGGAAATCACCTTCTATAGCTTCAGAAAGATTCTTAATTGCTTTGGTTTTAGCGAGACCTGGTGCACCTTCAACTAAGAGGTGGCCATCTGCAAGTAGCGCTATTAACAGCCGGTCCAGTAGTTTTTCTTGGCCAATAATTTGCTGCGAGAGCCAATCCTTTAAAGCTCCTATCATTTCTTTCTGCGGCATAATTTGATCTCTTACTGCGGGTTGATGTTTTAATATTGCTTTTAGGCTTTAAATAAAGCCGCACATGATACCCTAAAGATCCTCAAAAGGGCTGATTCCATTGAGAATTATTGAGTGTGTAATTCATGCTTGTGACTTTTCAATTCAAGCACTATATTGTGGATCAAATATGGAGTAGGACTATTTTGTACACACTGATCCGCCGCGTTCTTTTTCTTTTTCCCGCTGAGTTTTCCCACAATCTTGGACTAAGAGGTCTACAGCTTCTTTATTGGCTTGGTTTAGCGTCTTTAGTTGCATATCGTGGAAAAAATAAGCCGCTAGAAGTCTTCGGTTTGAGCTTTAAAAACCCGGTGGGTCTCGCCGCTGGACTGGATAAAAATGGGGATTATATTGATGCTTTAGGCGCTTTAGGTTTTGGTTTTATAGAGGTGGGTACGGTGACGCCATTGCCCCAATCAGGAAATCCTAAGCCACGCTTATTCAGACTGACCAGGCAACAGGCCTTGATTAACCGCATGGGTTTTAATAACAAAGGCGTAGCTCACATGATAAAGCGCCTTAAAAACAGGCGCTTTAGAGGTGTTGTAGGCGTTAATATTGGGAAAAATTATTCCACCCCTTTGGCGCAGGCGCATGAAGATTATTTATTCTGCTTACGTGAACTTTATGCTTTTGCGGATTATATTGTGGTTAACCTTTCTTCGCCAAATACTCCAGGTTTGCGAGCGTTACAGTTTGGAGAAGGTCTCAATAACTTATTAAGTGCACTTAAAGCTGAGCAAAATAAGTTATCTGAAAAGCATGATAAATATGTTCCCTTATTGCTAAAAATAGCACCGGATCTCAATGCCAGAGAATGCGAAGATATTGCACTAGCACTGCTTTATCATAAGATGGATGGCGTAATCGCAACGAATACAACAATCAGCCGAACGGGTGTGAATGATTCAGTCTTCGCCAATGAGGCTGGCGGGCTGAGTGGTGTGCCATTAGCGCGTGACTCTACGACTATTGTTAGTATTTTACAGCAAAATTTACAAGGTACTATTCCAATTATTGGTGTGGGTGGAATCAGCGACCATGCAAGTGCTCAGGCAAAATATAAAGCTGGCGCAAGCCTGCTGCAAATTTATACCGGGTTTATTTATCAAGGGCCCAAATTAATCAGTGAAGCCTTGACAGCAAATGGTGAGCAGAGCTGATGCCCGTGTTGAACTTGTATACAACGCTTGGTTGTCATTTATGTGATGAAGCTGCCGCTATGGTAAGTAAACAACGAGTTTTAAATTTGAACTTAGCGTTGGTGGAAATAAGTGAATCTGAAATCTTGCTGGGAAATTATGGCGTTCGCATCCCGGTGCTTAAATTTCAAGATGGAACAGCAGAACTGGCTTGGCCATTTACAGATGAGGAATTAAGTACTTTTCTTGCTTCGAGCCTTCTTGAGATTACAGAGAATTAGACGGCATTTAAAACTAGGTAACAAATTTAGGCGATTTTTATATGCCAGGGCTCATATCTAACCCCGTAAAGATTGGTGTCGGTGTAGCGGATATCAATATAACCCAAATTAAGCATGCGTCTGAATTCTTCAGTGCGTGAAAAATCTTCAGTAAAGTTTAATTCTCCGAGGCCAATTTTACCCACATCAAAATCGCCAATGCAGTGAAAAGAATGTCCAGGAGGGGCCAGGGAGCGAGACGCTTTAGATAAATTCAGATTAGCTTGCAAAGCTTTGGCTAAAAATAAATGCATTTGTTTGACGACATTTCTAATGCCAGACGTTAATAATAGCTGTTGACCAACATCTTGTTTGATTTGTTGATAGAAATTGTAAGAAGAGCCTCTAAGTAAATAATGACCACTGCCCTGGATTTTGACGACATCCGGGATTGGAATTCGGGTAGTCAGTTCAGGTGTCACTTTTTCGCCAAAAAAACCATATTGATGAGCGTCAGTGGAAAAAACTTCTTCCAGGAAGTCCAGCTCAGCTTTTTCAAAAGCACCGATAACTTCATAGTTACGAGCAAAGAAAAGCATTTCATCAAAGCCAATTAAATTGAAATTACCATGCCCTACATAGTTTTGAACACGCTCAAGGTGGCTTATTGTTTTACTGAGTAAGTCTCTTTTTTCTGGAGGCAAATAAAGATCATTATTGAAATCGGCATCGAAATTGCGAATTTTTGCCAGGTATTCATCGACTTCCGAGTCTTCCAGATCATTCAGGTCTATGTCTCTCTCGGTGTGTTTAAAGCCTTCTTCGAGCACGGTTTCTTCTAGAATAATAACTTCAGGTTCCGGCGGGCTTCGATCGATGATAAGTCCTGAAGGGCTCTCAATAAAGGCTGGTTCAACAACTGGAACGACCGTTGAACTGGGGTCTTGTGTCACTAAAACTCTATTTTCACCGAGCCTTGTGTTTAGGGAACGGGTCGAGACCAGCGAAACGGCACCGCCAGCAACAAGAGCTTGTAAAAATCGCCTTTTTTTCATAAGAAGTGGAATATAGCAAAGATCATAAAGCAAAAAAATCCCTGGCGTTACTAGATGTCTGTTTAGCCACACTTTCAGGGCTTTTCCCCAGGCATTCTGAGGTTTTTTCTAGCACATAAGACAAGTTTGCAGGTTCATTACGTCTAGTGTCAGGTTTAGGCTCTATATTACGTGGCATAAGATAGGGGGCATCGGTTTCTAGCATTAGACGATTATTAGGTATTTCTTTTAACAAGGGGTGCAGCGAATAACCTCGACGCTCATCACAAACCCAGCCAGTAATACCTATATGTAAATCCATATCGAGGTAATCAAACAGTTCTTCTTTTGTTCCCGTGAAGCAGTGTACAACAATCTTGCTAAGTTGATCTCTAAAGTCTTTGAGGATTGGTAAAAAGCGCTCATGCGCATCACGCTGATGCAGGAAAAGAGGCATTTTCAATTCTACAGCTAAGCCCAGTTGTTCGATGAAGGCAACTTCCTGTTCTTTGGGTGTGGAATAGTTCCGGTTAAAGTCTAAACCCGTCTCGCCTAAAGCTTTCACACAGCTATGCATGGCTTGTTCGCGTAAGACTGAATTAAGTTCATTGGTATAGCTGCTAGCCTCATGCGGGTGCAGGCCGACAGTGCTAAATAAATAGTCTGGGTAACGCTGGCATAACGCTATGGCACGTTGGTTACTTACTACATCAGTGCCAGTGAGTATCAGCTTTTCTATTCGTGCTTGCTTGGCACGTTTAATAACCTCATCAAAATCGTCGCGAAAGCTCTCATGGCTGAGATTAGCGCCGATATCAATCATTGTTGCTGTTTGTAATTGCACGGCTTGATTCATGCCATCTTTAAATTCGGAAGGGCGCAATATTATGGTGAGGGCCGTTAGATTTCCACATAAAAATATATGATCTGCATATTATGAGATGTAAAACCATTGAAAATGGACGGGTAAACCTTGAAATAGTGCTCAAACACAGAAAAGTTTTTAGGTTTCAGTGTCACCTATCAAAAAATTTGTGTGAAACATAAGTCATGCCGCTATAATGCGTCTTTTTTCAAATTGAAGAAGGTTAAAACAGTGTTAGCTCCAGCTAAGCAAGACCTCGACTGGCAAAGCCTTGGTTTTGAATACACCAAGACAGATTATCGTTTTTCTGCGATTTATGCAGATGGTGTGTGGTCTGAAGGTGAGCTTGTTAGTTCTGAGATTATTCAGATCCATGAAGGCGCACCAGCGTTACATTATGCACAACAGTGCTTTGAAGGGCTGAAAGCACAGACCGCTGAAGATGGCAGAGTGCTCTTATTTCGTCCTGAATTAAACGCTCAGCGCATGGCGATTACTGCTGAGCGCTTGTCTATGCCTGTGGTGCCAGATGAATTGTTTTTAGATGGTGTGATGGAGGCTGTTAGAGCAAATTATTCCTGGATTCCGCCATACGGCAGTGGAGCCTCTTTATATATCCGACCACTGTTAATTGGAGTGGGTGAAAATATGGGCTTGAAACCGGCTAAGCGTTATGAGTTTCGGGTTATGGTTTCGCCTGTAGGGCCGTATTATAAAAGTGGCGGTCTTGCATTAATTTCATTGGCGGTTTCGGATATTGACAGGGCCGCGCCACATGGCACCGGTGATGTAAAAGCGGGAGCAAATTATCCGGTCGGCCTCTATGCGACAAGAAAGGCTAAGGAACTGGGCGCCAATGAAGCGTTGTATCTGGATGCTGCTGAGCATCGATACCTGGAAGAGGCTGGTTCGGCAAATATTATTATTGCGCAAGCCGACAATAAACTTATAACACCAAAGTCTGATGCTATTCTTCCGAGCATAACGCGCCGCTCCATTATGACAATCGCAGAGCAGGAACTGGGTATGCATGTTGAAGAACGTGCAATTGACCTGCGGGCTGAAATCGATAGCTTTTTGGAAGTTGGCGCTTGCGGTACAGCGGCTGTGCTCTCACCAGTGGGTAAAATCTGGCTGGATGGTGCTTGGCATAAGTTTTATGACGAGGGTGAGCAAGTTGGGCCTGTTATGCAGGAACTTTACGATTTGCTATGTCAACTACAGCGTGGTGAGCGTGAAGACCGTTTTAATTGGACGCAGGAAGTAGAAAGTACAGAACGTTAAATTGTAAGATTTGCTTGTATAGCGTTAACTCGTTGTTTTCTTCTAGGTCAGCGCAATGTTTTTATGCTGGCCTTTTCTTGGCAGCCATCATAACTAAAAATAATAATATTTTTTTTAGTTATGAATTGTTCTTATATATCAAATAGATATAAGCTTTAATCTGCCCTTAACAAGACTGTTCAAGATAACTAAGGCTTGACAGAAGAGATAGAGAACCTTTATTTATGTCGCCCCAATCACTATTAAGTATTAATCAGAGCTTGCTTGAAGTAAGCAGGAAGAAAATCGAGTCGTAATGGAAAAATCTCTAGTCATCGTCGAGTCACCGGCAAAAGCAAAAACTATCAATAAATATTTAGGCGATAACTTTATCGTTAAATCCAGTGTTGGTCATATACGTGATTTGCCAACCAGTGGTTCCGGCTCAGCAGTCGATCCAAAAGCCCGTGCTAAAGCCGCAGCTGAGACTCGAAAATTAAGTCCTGAGAAAAAAATAATTCACAAAGCGCGTAAGGCCAAAGAACAATTAATTGCTCGTATGGGTATTAATCCAGAAAAAAACTGGGAGGCTAATTATCAGATATTGCCGGGCAAAGAATCTGTTGTAAGAGAATTAAAAAAAATAGCCAAGCAAGTTGATAAAATTTATCTGGCTACGGATTTGGATAGAGAAGGGGAGGCTATTGCCTGGCATTTACAACAAGCAATTGGCGGAGAGCCAGAACGCTATCAGCGAGTGGTTTTCAACGAAATCACCAAGAAAGCTATAGAAGCCGCCTTTGCCAAACCCGGTGAACTTGATATTAAACATGTTGAAGCGCAACAGGCCCGGCGCTTTCTTGATCGTGTCGTGGGGTTCATGTTATCGCCATTATTATGGGCGAAAGTTGCTCGTGGTTTGTCAGCAGGACGAGTGCAATCTGTTGCGGTGCGTTTAATTGTTGAGCGTGAACATGAAATAAGGGCATTTATCCCTGAAGAATATTGGGAGTTATTTGCTGACTTAACACAGAGCAATCAAAAAACCGAAAAGATAAATTTCCAGGTCTTAAAGTTTCAAGCTAAGGAATTTAAACCTAATAGTGAAGAAGCTGTACAGAATGCGGTTAGTCAGTTAAACAAAGAAGCTTACCTCGTTAGCCAGCGTGAAGATAAACCAACGTCATCAAAACCAAAAGCGCCATTTATTACGTCTACTTTACAGCAGGCTGCTTCAACTCGCTTAGGTTTTAGTGTGAAGAAAACCATGATGATGGCGCAACGTTTATATGAAGCTGGACACATAACGTATATGCGTACTGACTCAACTCATTTGAGTGCTGATGCTGTCACTATGAGTCGCGATTACATTTCTAAAAATTTCGGTAATAAATATTTACCGGAAAATCTAATTTCATATAGCAGTAAAAAAGGTGCTCAAGAAGCGCATGAGGCTATCAGACCTTCCTCAGTTACGGTGACGGAAAACTCTTCTGTACTCACGAAAATGGAACGCGATGCGCAACGCTTATATAACTTAATCTGGCAGCAGTTTGTAGCATGCCAAATGATGCCTGCACGTTATAAAAGCAGCACGATATCTGTTCAAGCCGGTGAATATGAGTTGCGTATCAAAGGCCGTATTATGGAATTTGATGGTTATACCAAAGTATTCCCAGCCAATACTAAAGATGGTGATGTTGAGTTGCCTGATATTAAAGTTGGCGAGGCTATGCAGCTTGAAGAGCTGCAACCTAAACAGCATTTTACAAAACCAGCTCCTCGTTATACTGAAGCCAGCCTGGTAAAGGAATTAGAAAAGCGTGGTATTGGAAGGCCTTCAACTTACGCCTCGATTATTTCAACTATTCAGGATCGGGGCTATGCCACCCTGGAGAACCGACGCTTTTATGCACAAAAAATAGGCGATATTGTCACGGAACGCTTACAGGAAAATTTTACTGACCTACTCGACTATAGCTTTACAGCTAAAATGGAAGCTCAACTCGATGATGTTGCCAATGGCAAAAAAAATTGGATTGCTGTCTTAGATGAATTTTATGCGGGCTTTACAGATCAATTAACCCTGGCAAAATCAGAAGAGGGTGGCTTGCGGCCTAACAATCCAACTGAGACGGATATTGCTTGTCCTAAGTGTGGTCGGAATATGCAAATTCGTACGGCTAGTACCGGGGTCTTTCTTGGTTGTTCAGGGTATGCCTTGCCACCCAAAGAACGTTGTAAGACGACAATAAATTTAACTCCGGGTGATGAGGCAATTAGTGTTGATGCCGATGATGAAGCTGAATCACGTTTGTTGATTAATAAACATCGTTGTCAGGTTTGTGATACAGCAATGGATTCTTATTTGATTGATGAGCAACGCAAGCTGCATGTCTGTGGTAACAATCCAGAATGCGCTGGGTATGAAGTTGAAAATGGTAAATTTAAAATAAAAGGCTACGATGGCCCTCTACTTGAGTGCGACAAGTGTTCATCTGATATGCAATTGAAAAATGGCCGTTTTGGCAAATATTTCGGTTGCAGCAATGATGAATGTAAAAACACCAGAAAGCTTTTACGTAACGGCGAAGCAGCACCACCTAAAATGGATCCTGTGCATATGCCTGATTTAATCTGCAGAAAAGTCGACGATTATTACGTGTTACGTGATGGTGCTGCAGGCATTTTTCTTGCTGCCAGTAAGTTCCCCAAAAACCGGGAAACTCGGGCACCTTTGGTCGAAGAATTATTACCTTTTAAAGGTCAGATTGATCCAAAATATGATTTTCTTTTGAAAGCTCCAACAAAGGACCCTGATGGAAATAAGGCTGTCGTGCGTTTTAGTCGAAAAGCTAAAGAGCAATATGTGTTGAGCGAAAAAGATGGCAAGCCGACAAAGTGGAAAGCTTTTTATCGTGATGGTCGATGGGTTAATGCTGACACGCTTGTAGAAAAAGCATAGTAATAGGAGATGCTTAACTAATGTTTTCCTGGCTGGATATTGGTAATAATACTTGGATTGTTCAAGTGTTCATCGTGGTATTAGCAACCGTAATTTTAAATTTAATCATGAGAGTGGTGTTAAAAAAAACGCATGAAAAATTAACACTTACAGAAAACGTTTGGGATGATGCGGTTCTTATTGCGGCTCGAAAACCTTTAGCGTTACTTGTTTGGGTCATTGGCTTAAGTATCGCCGCTGAAATTGTTCAGGGTGTTACCGCGAATGAGCTGTTTGAATACACGCCTTTAGTTCGCCGTATTGCAATCATCCTGTTGTTAATGATGTTTTTGACTAAATTAATCAAAAATATTGAAAAAAACATCCTCCACAAAACTAAAAAATCAGAAATTGAAGCTGATGAAATAACCGTTCGTGTGTTGGCACGATTGCTGCGCTTGTCCGTGCTGATAACAACAGGCTTAGTGATCTTACAAACGCTGGGAATAAGTGTCACAGGTGTTGTTGCCTTTGGTGGTATTGGTGGARTTGCGATTGGCTTTGCGGCACAGGATTTATTAGCGAACTTTTTTGGCGGCCTTATTATTTATTTGGATAGGCCTTTTACAGTGGGAGACTGGATACGATCCYCGGATAGAGAAATTGAAGGAACAGTAGAGGATATAGGATGGCGGCTGACAATTATCCGCACTTTCGATAAACGGCCTTTATATATTCCTAATTCWATTTTCACCAAAATATCGGTTGAAAATCCATCTAGAATGTTAAACCGTCGTATCTATGAAACAATCGGATTACGCTACAGTGATGCGGCTAAAGTGCGTGAAATTATTGAAGCTGTTAAAAAAATGTTAATCAATCATGAAGAAATTGATACGAATACAACGCTCATTGTGAATTTTAATGCGATGGCGGCATCATCGCTGGATTTCTTTATTTATACGTTTACCAAGACAACTGATTGGGTGCATTATCATGAAGTCAAACAAGATATCTTACTGCTTATTATTGATATCGTGCATGAGCATGGTGCTGACATTGCCTTCCCAACGACGACCTTGGATGGCTCTTTAGTGATTAAAAAATTAGAAAACGCTAACGTTTAGGCCTGGCGTTTAGGTAGTACGTCTTTTAATTTGTTTCGCGCTTCACGAATACATGCTTCTGTGGTTTCCCAATCGATACATGCATCAGTAACAGAAACACCATATTTCAGCTGACTTAAATTTTCAGGAATATCCTGCCGACCAGAATTAATATTACTTTCCATCATTAAACCGATAATAGATTTATTGCCATCAATGATTTGTTTGCATACGTCGTCAAGCACGACTGTTTGTAAGCTGTGATCTTTATTTGAATTTGCGTGACTGCAGTCGATCATAATATTGTTCTTTACTTCAGCAGCAGAACAGGCCTGTTCACACTGGGCTACGCTGACGGAGTCATAGTTTCTTACACTGTTGCCTCCCCTTAACACAATGTGAGCGTATGGGTTGCCGGCAGTGTGCACGATAGAAACATTGCCTTGTGGATCGACACCTAGAAAGCTGTGAGGTTTGGCAACGGTTTGTAATGCATTTATAGCAACCTGTAGGCCGCCATCAGTTCCGTTTTTAAAACCGACAGGAGAGCTTAGACCACTCGACATTTCACGATGCGTCTGTGATTCTGTGGTACGAGCGCCAATGGCAGACCAGGTAATAATGTCGTGTAAATATTGTGGCGAAATTGGATCCAGTGCTTCGGTAGAGGTAGGTAGCCCCATTGCACTTAGTTTCAATAAAAGTCGTCGGGCTTTATGTAAACCCTCTTCTATTTTGCAACTGTCATCTAAATCTGGATCATTTATTAAACCTTTCCAGCCGACTGTCGTGCGTGGCTTTTCGAAATAAACGCGCATAACAAGCACCAAGGTGTCGCTTACCTCATCAGAGAGTTTTTTTAAGCGTTCTGCGTAGTCAAGCGCAGCATCAATGTCATGAATTGAGCAGGGGCCAATAACGACGATAAGACGATGGTCTGCACGATCAAGAATATCACGGATAATTTGGCGATAATTACCAACTTTTTGTAAAGTATCTTCTTGTAAGGGTAAACGTGCTTTTATCTCTTCCGGGGATACGAGTTTCTCGAAAGAAGATATGTTTATGTTTTCAGTAATATTATTGGTCATAATGCTCGCCTGCTTTGGAGGCGCGCATTATAGAGGCTTTATAGCTCGATTTCATGCCAATAAGGCAATGAAGTAAAGAAAAGTGCAGTTTTGACCGGGATATCTTCCATGGCTTGGAAGAGTTCAGCATAACGTTGTAGTTGCGGACAATAACGTTCTTCTTGTTTACTTAAAAAATCAGCCTGGCTTTGTTTAGCGGCAAGGCTAGTTGATTTGTAATCAATTATCCAACGTATTCCATTATCGATAAAAGTTCGGTCAACGATATGCTCCTTACGCCATTGTTGGCGGTAATCACTGATAGCAAGTTCGCAGGCGCTATCTTCATGTGAATGTTCAAATAACCAGGAGGCCTTGTCATGTTGTAAGCAGGATGTCAGGTTCTGTTTGATGCGTGTAATTGCATTATTCAGACTATGGGCATCAGAGCAAACTGGTTTTAATAAAGTACGCCAATACTCTTCATATTTTCCTTGAAATTTTAGGTCAAGAATATCGATTGTTTTCTCAACTTTTAAACGCAGACACTCATGAATGATTTCACCAACTTTCTTTTCAATAAGATGTTGATGTTGATCGTCTGTGCTTCTGGTGGGATGCTCAGCTGATGTTAAATTAAGTTTTGTTGGTGGCGACCAACTCGATTTCAAACGTTGAATCGTAATAACTTCTGGTTTCGGTTTATCAGGGGGGCTAGGTTTTAAACTCATATCAACAGCAGTAAATACTGTGTCATTTTGTTCCAGAGCTTGCCAGATCGTAGCAAGTAAGGAACTTTCTGCTGGTGGCTGGTATGCATTTGCTTTACTGATTTTTATTTTCCCAAATAAAAAAGCTTGTTGCTTAGCACGTGTAATTGCTATGTAAAGCAAACGTGTATTTTCAAGCCTATTGCGAATAGCGGCCTGGTTCTTCAAGTATAGGTAGGTGGGGTTATCTTTTTCTCCTTTAGCATTCAATGGGGCGATTAAGAGCCTGCTCACAGATGCGGCGCTAGTATGTTCGTGCCAGAGGAAGAGTTCTTTATCACTCCGACGTGGCTCTCGATCAAGGCCAGGAATAAACACATAGTCAAATTCTAAGCCTTTTGCTTTATGGATAGTCATAATATGCAGGGATGTAGAGGCATCATGCTTAGCCCCTAAATAGGTGGTGCTGCATTTTCTTTCAAAGGCATGAATATTGTTAATCTCAGCCTTAAGTGATTCAGTTTCCAGTAACAGAAAGAAGCGTTCGATATATTGTAATTCATGTTCAGTTTGTAAACTGGCGGGCCCACCTAGCTCTAGCCAGCATTGTTCAAGCCAGTCACGCATTGTTTGATTTTGTCTCTGCGCACGAGCTTGAAGAAGAACAGGCATAACTCTTTGCAAACGTTGTTGTGCATCTGCGCTTAAATTAATCTGCTGATGAAACTCATTGAGACTTTGCCAAAGCGTGAGTTGATGTTCATGCGCAAACAGCGTCAGCAAATGAATGTCGGCTAAGGTTATGCCGATAAACGGTGTGCGTAATAGTGCAAGTAAGGCAGTTTTATCTGCCAGGTTGGTTAGAGCTTTTAGCAGACTCAATAAGTCATTAACAACGGGAAAAGCACTTAAAGGGTCAATATCAGAAGCATTCCAGGTGATGCCAGACTGGCGCAATAAAGGAATAATGGCTTGAATATGGCTGCGATTTTTTATCAGAATAGCGATAGAAATATCAGGCGTTTCAATTATTTTTTTGAGTTGATCTACTAATAAGCGAGCTTCTTCTTCTCGGGCTTGGGTTAATGTTGTCTTTTGCTCGGCCTTATCAACTAAAAGTGTTGTCGTTACTCCGGGTGTCTGTTCCGTCTTGATGGCTTTACTAGCGCTATATGCAACAGCGCCATGAGTAATATTATCTTGCTGGGGAAATGCTTTGCTGAATATTTGGTTTACCCAGTCGACGATGGCTGAGCTGCTTCTGAAGTTCATTTTTAACTGAAGGCTGTGTAAACCCACGGCGCCAATGCCCTCGTCTCGGGCTTTTAGAAATAGCCCAACATCAGCACTACGAAAGCTGTAACAGGATTGCATGCCATCACCGACAATAAATAGTGTGCGCCCATCGCCATCTTGCCAGCCAGCCGTTAGTCTGTTTAATAGCTCGATTTGTTGATGAGAGGTGTCCTGAAATTCATCAACTAATATATGCTTGATACGATAATCCAGACGTAGGGCAAGATCGCTCAGACTGTCTTCAAAGGCTAAAGCTTGCAGGGCACTGGCACTCATATGAATATAGTCTGCTTGATTAGTTTGGTTGAGTGTTAAATTCAGTTCAGAAACAAGGTCAAGAAGTACCTGGGTCAAGGCTTCTAGAAATTCCCATTCTATTTGTTTGTAGTTCGATGCGGGTAGTATCTGTAAGCTTTGTAAATAGTTTAGACATTCAGGACGTTCCTGTAGTTTGCCTACTAGCGTTAGAAAGTCTTCTTTTTTATTTTTAAAAAGCGCTTTTTCTTCCGTGCTTTCGCCGCTATCTTTTGCAGGGAAGCCATTTTTAATCGTAACTTGTTTGCGGAATTGTCCGCCTTGAGTAATAAAAAAAATGGAGAGAGCCTTCCATGTTTCAATATCTTGCATGCCAAGCCCCGGTAGTTGTTTGTTGGCGGCAAGTTTAGCCAGGGAATTATCATCGCGCTTAGCAAGATTCTCAGCAGCAAATTGGGTCAGGGATGTTATCTCGTTGCTAAAAGGCAGTAGGATATTTTTTGTAGATTCAAATGCTTCTGTAATAATAACGTGCAGATTGTGTGTTAACTCCTGGCGTAAATCATCATGTTGAATACGCAAAATATGTTTCAACCATTGATCACGTTTTTGTAACAAGCTTATAAGTAAATTTTTTGCACGACCAAGGTTGTTGTCCAAATGGGAGAGGAATAACGCCAGGTTTTCACTGAGTTTAGAATCGTCATTAAGTTTTGTAAGTGTTGCGTCAATAGCTTGCTGATAAATCGGTTCCAAATCTTCGACAATATCTACTTGACCACCCAGTCCGCTGACTACGGGTAATTGTGCACTTATTGATGCGTTAAAGGCATCAATGGTTTTGATTTGCAGTCGTTGGGGGTTTTCTAGCAAATGCCACTGATGTTTTTGATTTTGTTCGAGCACTTGTTTTACAAGTTGTTTAGTTAAGTCTGTCAGATTTTTGGGTCCCTCTTGGCGCAGGCTTAAGAGTAGTCGTTGACGCATCTCAAAGGCCGCTTTACGGGTAAAGGTAAAGGCAAGGATATCTTCTGGTTTTTCACAATGGATAAGCAGTTTTAAATAACGCTGTATAAGCAATTCAGTTTTACCTGATCCTGCCGGTGCCTGCACGCAAAAAGATCTGCTGATGTCCAAGGCCTGCTGCCGCTCGGCGGCATCTATGAGTGTGGATTTACTCATGCTGGTCACGAGAGACATTTTGTTGCATTAGATTTTTTTCTTGAATACGGCAAAAGGCACTGAGATGGCAATACTGGCAACTGGAAGACCCTTTTGGTGTTATTGCGATAAACCCATCAAGAAATTCCTGAGCAATATTATTTAAGGCGTTTTTCCAGTGTTGCCTTAATTCTTCCCAGCTAGAATATTCAGCGAATTGTTTTTGTTCACTTAAGCCCGTTTTTGGATACGTTTCATTGCTGAGGCTTATGCCTTGGTAGGACAGAGACGCAATATTAACCTGTGCATAAAGTAGAGCGTTGATAGGTTTGAAAATATTTTTTTGAGCTAAGGCATCAGCATAAAGTAATAATTGGGGTTCTGAAGGGCGAGTGTCAGTCGAAATTTTGAGTTTACTAGAGCCACTTTTGTAATCTACAAGCGCAAAACCATTTTTAATTTTATCGATACGATCTATTTTGAAGTCGAGTGTTAAGTCTGCATATTTCCACTGTACATTAAATTCTTGTTCCATGACTTCAAAAGCAGAGCGCAGACTTTCCTGTTCGAGCCACTTTCTCATAAGTTTAATTAAGCGTTTTTTTTCTAATTCAGCATAAGCTGGCTGTAAGATGTGGTTGTGTTTTTTTCGTAAATATTCGAGGCCCGTTTCACATGCCGCGTGAATAATAAGGTCTAGTTTTTCTGAGGGAAGGTTGCTTATTGAGTCCTGGGTTTTCAATTCCCCCCAGAGCTGTTCTAGTATTAGATGTATAGCGCTACCGAGATCAATTGCAGGAATGCCATAGCTGAACTCCTGGAGTTCCATGGCTTTTAATCGGTGTATTGCAAAAGCTCTAAAAGGGCATTCGGCCTGATTGGAAATTAAGCCAATACCACCTTTTAATATCTCAGTATCCACTATGTTCAAGTAAGCAGTTTCCTCTAAAGATTCTGTAGTTTCAGCTTGTACAGCATCTAAGTAACTTTCCAGGCTGGAAGGGTGTAAATGTAGCGAAATTTCGTCATTGGAGTTGTTAACAAAACTTGTTTTATTGTTTAACGAAGATATCAAAGGTGTTGGTAAGAGTTCACCATTTGTATTAGTGCGGGGAAAGCTGAGCACTAACTGATCACTCGTATTTGAATGGATTTCAAATAATAGTTTTTTTGCAGTGTCAWGCACTAATTCAGGCGAGCTTTCTGGCAGTTGCACCTTGCGTTGTAAGGGAACAGGAATAAATGGATTGGGATATCGGCTAGCTGGCCATTGTAGATCGGATAAACCCATAAACCAGAGATGAGTAAAGCGTAAGCCTCGTGCATCGTGAGGGCTAAATAATTGGATCGGAGTTTCTTGTTGRTTATTACTGTGGCTGAAACTATTTATTAGCTGTGTTAAAACACTATGTGCTTGCTTAAAGGTAATCGCTTCATATAAAAAATCAAGTTTTTTGAAATTTTCTAATACTTGATGCCAACAAGAAATTAAGAATTGTTGCTGCTGCTGTGCTTCATCATCGGGCCAGGCCAAGATATCAAGTTGGCTTGAAAAAAAGTCTGCCCAGGCTTGAATGTTTTGTTGAAATTTTTGTTGGCGTCGAAGGTTTTCGCATTTCTGCAGTGCKTGCGCTAAAAGGGGAGAATGCCAAGCTCTTTCATCGTGGTTAAGTAAATCACGTAAATGAGCACTTCGAATAGAGGCTTGCCGATTTTTACGCAAATATTGTTCAAGGGCGGCTCGAGCATTTTCTTCTTCTTGGTTAAGCAACAGTGGTGAACGCAAGATATGACATAGTTCGAGGCTCGGAAGCTCCTCTTGGTTGAGTTTTAATAACGCTGGAATCTCCATGAAGATGGGGTGGTTTTTTGTTAAATTGATGGCTGAACCAATAAGGAAAGTAGTACTAGCTTCTTTTTTCTGAGTAAAAGTGGCGTTAAAAACACGTTGAAATAATGCGTGTTGAGAACTTAGCTCATTACTAATAATTCCAATTTTTGCCTCAGAGTTAGATTCTAAAATTTCTTTACTCCACTTGGCTGCAGCTTTGACTTCAGCCGTACTATCAATAAAACTTTGTTTTTGCACTGTCGGTGACATCGTTTGCCACTGCTGTTGCTTTATCTCTATTTTTTTCTCAAGGATGCTAAATAAACTTTGATAAAGTGGAGGCGGTTCATTGAAGCCTAGTAGAATTATTTTCTCAGGCAAAATGAAAGTGTTTGTTTCTATATAGGGCAAAATGTTTTTTAGTAGTTCTGAAAAACTAATGAGTTTTTCCTTACGACAGTAGCGTTGGTATTGCTTAGCCCACTGTAAAAAAGCTGTGCAGTCATCAATGTATATTGAGTTCCCAACTTTACTTTGGTAAACCTCAAGACTTTTAAAACTAATTTGCCATTGTATAAGTAAGCGATAGGCCTCTAGTACTTTTGCAGCGGAGTTTTCGAGGTTAAGTAAGGGGTTTGAGAAGTCACTTTCACGAATTATTTTTTTCCATAGAGTGAGTTCCTGGTAGCTTTCTAGTACGGTATTTAATTGCAGGCTCTCTTCATTGAAAATGAGTGTCTGAAAAATATTTTTTATCCAGATATCAATTGGAAAGATACTGGGGCTGGATCTGACCTTAAATTGAGACTGAGACTTTAAATGAGCACCATAGCGCTCATGAACTTGAACGGATGTGCGATGGTTAGGAGTCAGAATGGTCCAGCCACCCTTTAAAGCGGCATCTAATGATTCTATGTCAGTTAATGCATCCGGCATGGAGGGTAGTGTATTACATATTTAACTATTTGCGTTCGTTGTCAGTTTTATATTTCTAGAAAGTCGATGCTTAGTTTTTACCAATCTACGCTAGGCCAGTCCGACTGAATTATGTCGATGGATCAAAGCAAAGCATCAAGCCCAACATGCCGGATAATATCTATTTTTAAATAGAAATCCGACATGTCGTTTGGGCGTTAATGTTCTGTGCTACAAAGCAAACAGGCAGGGTTTTAGCTGGAGTCTTTTTCCGGGCTAACAGGCTTGTTTGAATCGTCGGCAGACGCCTTCGTAGTATTCGTTGTTGCATCAACATTCGCCGTTGCCGCTCTATTCCTGGGGTCATTGGGTGCCCGTTTAATAGGGGCAGGAGATGGCTCCACTTTTTCTGTGTTTTGTGTCTTTTTAGTCGCCTCAACAGGAGTAGAGGCGACTTTTGGCGTCGGTTTTGATGCTTCTTTTGCTTCTTTTGCTTCTTTTACGTCTCCTGCAGCCACTGCCTTTTTAGTCGCCGCAGGTTTTTTTGCTGCAGTTGTTTTTGTTGCTTTTCCAGTTTCTGTCGCTTTGTCAGAAGGGGCTGGTTTCTTTTCTGCACTGGCTTGAGTAGACGTCGCAGTATTACTTGCAGGGCTATCTAAAGAACTATTTACAGAATTACTAGCAGGCTCGGCTTGCTTAGGTTTAGATGGAGTAGTCGGCTCATTCTTTACCGGAGCTTCTTGCTTCTCATTGCTAGTCTTTGATTCCGTCTGGGCTTCTTTTGGGTTGCTATCAGTTGTCTCTGGTTTTGCTGTTTCAGTTTTAGCCACTGCTTGCTCTTGCTCAAGAGGTGTAGAGGCGACAGACGTTGTTGCCTGAGCTGAAGGAACAGGAGTAAGCGCTTCATTAGTGCTTGTATTAGCTGTAGCCGCTTCTGAAGATGCGTCTTGAGTAGCCGGTCTTTCACCACGCTTTCTTTCTTGCATAGTACGTTTCGGTTTATCAGCAGGGCGACGCTTAGTTTTGTTATTACCCTCTGTTGTAGTAGCTTCAGGTTTAGCGCTATTTTCCTGCGCATCCTGAGTTCTGGCCTGAGAGGGTTTATTATTTCGATTACGTTTGCGTGGTGGCCGCTCGTTATCTTTGTTGCGGTTTTTATTATGTCCAGAATCACTTTGCGGTTTATTATTAGTCGCAGGTTTTGCAGATCTTCTATTCTGTTTTTGATTGCTTTTACGAGCTGAGCTTGATGATTGCTGAGGTTTCTGCTGTTTTGTTTTAGTGCTTACGTCCTCTTCTTCAGCGCCTGTAAAAAGACTTTTTAGTGCTGAAGAAATCGTAGCAGTTATGCCTTTACTTTCTTTTACCTGAGCGGCAGATGCAGATACAGGGCCAGGACGTATATGTGGAGCCTGCACAGCGGCCTTGTCAGCTTCGACAGCTTGCCGGGGTAAGAATTCATCCACCTCTGGAGTGCTTTCTGACTCTATGGTGTAACTTCGTGGCACTTCATCTTCGTTTACGCTTTGAATCTCGTAATGAGGAGTGTCCAAGGCTGTACTTGGCACAATGACCAGTTTGGTGGTGCTTTGGCTTTCCATATTAGAAATAACGTCACGCTTTTCGTTTAGCAAATATGAAGCAACACTGACAGGAACAATGGCCCGAACTTCAGTTGAATTATGTTTGTTGGCTTCTTCTTGCAGGATACGCAGTATGGATAAGGCTAATGATTCAATATCCCTGATGCTACCCTGGCCATTACAACGCGGGCAGACAATAGCTTGAGTCTCTCCGAGAGAAGGGCGTAGACGTTGACGTGACATTTCGAGTAGGCCAAAACGTGAAATTCTGCCCACTTGCACCCTGGCACGATCCATCTCCAGAGCCGCACGCATACGGTTTTCAACTTCACGCTGATTTTTCTGAGATAGCATATCAATAAAATCTATGACCACCAGGCCACCCATGTCGCGCAGCCTCAGTTGGCGAGCGATTTCGTCAGCGGCTTCTAAATTGGTGAGAAAGGCGGTTTCTTCGATATCAGCCCCGCGTGTTGCGCGAGAAGAGTTGATATCAATTGAAATTAAAGCTTCAGTAGGATCAATAACCACGGAGCCACCAGACGGTAGCTGTACTTCACGTTGAAAAGCACTTTCAATCTGGCTCTCGATTTGGAAATTAGTGAATAAAGGGGCTGTCCCATCATGCAGTTTAATGCGCTCTTCATATTGTGGCATAACCTGTTGCACGAAGCTTTTTGCCTCGTCATAGCTGCTTTGCGTATCAAGAATTACTTCGCCAATATCCTGTCGTAAGTAATCTCTGATAGCGCGAATGATGACATTGCTTTCCTGATAGATTAGGAAAGGGGCTGCTTTCTCAGCACTGGCTTTGGTGATGGAGTCCCATAGCTTTAACAGGTAATCAAGATCCCATTGCAGCTCTTCAGCTGCACGGCCAACACCAGCAGTACGAACGATAACGCCCATACCGTCAGGTAAGTTTAAGCCACTAAGACTCTCTCTTAATTCATTTCGTTCTTCCCCTTCGATACGTCTGGATATACCTCCGGCTCTAGGGTTATTGGGCATTAATACGAGATAACGACCGGCAAGGCTAATCATGCTGGTTAAAGCAGCGCCTTTGTTGCCACGCTCTTCCTTATCTACCTGGATAATGATGTCAGTACCTTCTTTGACGACATCTTTAATATTGATTCGCCCACTTATTTCAGAAGGTTGTTTGCTGAAATATTCTTTGGATATCTCTTTTAGAGGTAAGAAGCCGTGGCGATCTGCACCAAAATTCACGAAAGCCGCTTCTAAGCTAGGCTCGATTCGGGTTATTTTGGCTTTGTAGATGTTAGCTTTTTTCTGAATTCGGGTTCGATTTTCGATATCCAGATCGTAAAGACGTTGACCGTCAACGAGGGCGACTCGCAACTCTTCTTTTTGAGTTGCATTAATAAGCATTCTTTTCATAATGTTCCGCTATTTCTCTGTTGGGGCAGAAGCGGGTAACTAAGAACAATATACCTTAGATGTAGGTATATTTATTAGAAAACAGGTGAGGTTAATATAATAACTATTTGTTTTTACTATATTAATACAAGCTTATACTTCGGTGCGGTTGGTGTAACGCAACGCAGCCTTGGTTGTGCTCACTTAAGTCATAAAATTTACATTAATTTAACTTAAGTCGTTTTTCGAGCACTTTTGATTACTAAAACTTATTACTAGAGTGTCAAAGTGCTATATTTTAAACTTGCTTTGCGGCTTCTATAGAAGCTGCTTCTCATACCTGTCTTACTAATTCTGTTACCCGGTCTGACCGAGTTAATAAGCCTGCCTTATGCAGGGCTGTTTATTGCGCGTTAATCCAGAGTTTCTCTTGTTGAGCATAGCTTTGTTAAAGCTACTATTGAGTCACTATTTTAGTGATTTTTGGAACTAACGCTTAATTCTTTTATTTGTTACAAAATCCTTTGTTAACTTACCTGAAAATATAAATTCTGTGTTAAGTGTCATGCTTCTGGGCATACTGCCAGAGCGTATTTACAATGAAGTCAGACGTATTTTCGATGAATTATGATCAACGTTTATATTGACTGACTTAATTCATAACTAAATCTTGTTTCGTGGCCTAAAGCAAAACCAGTAGGCTTGAACGCGGTGGAATATAACAGTAATATCCTGTTACTTCAATAATTTATAAAGCTTTATTAAGGTTTAGATGAATGTGTTAGCGGAATTATTATCTGAGATTTCGAGGGAGCTTTGCTACAATCCGCGCTCTTTGTACAAGCAGGTTAGCGTCAGAATGACGGATGGGACAAAACCTTCAAAGGTTAGAAAGCTAGAAGTTGACGAAAACAGTGTTGGACAAAGGATTGATAATTTTCTGCTGTCACGTCTAAAAGGTGTGCCTAAAACACGCATTTACCGCATCATTCGCAAAGGTGAAGTAAGAGTAAATAGTAAGCGTATAAAACCTGATTACAAATTACTGCTTGCCGATATTGTTCGGGTTCCACCTATTCGTGTTGCGAACCTGGAAATACGCATTCCCACCCCAGAATTAAAACAATTAGTCCAGGAATCTATTCTTTATCAAGATGAGGTTTTGCTTATTGTAAATAAGCCTTCTGGTCTTTCTGTGCATGCGGGAACAGGGGTCAAAATCAGTTTAATTGACGTTCTGCGAGATATTTATAAGGACGAATATGTAGAATTGGTACATCGTATCGATAAAGGTACTTCTGGATGCTTGTTAATAGCGCGGAATGCTAAAGCGCTAAAACAACTACAAGCTGAGTTTAAGGCCCGGACTGTAAAAAAAGACTACCACGCTTTAGTACATGGACTATGGCCTCAGCAACTTGAGGAAATTAACCTTAGCTTACAACGATCACCTGAAGCCGGAGGGGAGCGTAAAGTGTACGTGGCTGAGCAAGGGCAAAAAGCGCTTACCCGTTTTAGTCTCATAAAACGCTTTACGCGACATAGCTTGGTTTTAGCACAGCCTAAGACCGGTAGGACTCACCAAATACGAGTACATGCCCAGTTTGCTGGTCATTCACT
The DNA here is from genome assembly GCA_002746215.1 of SAR86 cluster bacterium. Taxonomy (GTDB): domain Bacteria; phylum Pseudomonadota; class Gammaproteobacteria; order Pseudomonadales; family Pseudohongiellaceae; genus UBA5109. The sequence goes on along the minus strand of NVWI01000003.1, from coordinate 61,228 downwards.
TTGCGCAGATGAAAAATACAGTAGCATTGAACAACGCAAGCAGCTTTCTAAGTTGGGTATCAAGCGATTATGCTTGCATGCTCACAGTCTGGAATTTACTCACCCGGAGTCAGGGCAGCTCGTCAAGGTGTCGGCACCCTATGATGAAAGATTTGAGTTCGCACTGAATATGCTCAGTTCAATTTGAATTGAGCTATGGCGTTAAAAAACTATTGAATAATCAATTGCTTCTAGTATAAAAACTCTCTTTTTTCTTTGACAGGAAGCCGCTCAATCCCTATTATGCGCGCCTATGTTGCTACAGTCATTCCCTGAGATAATTGATGTCAAAAAATTTTTCTCGCGGCAGGCACGTTTAAGAGCTCCGTTACCTCTGCAATTGTTAAAACGGCTCGAGCAATATTTAAATAAAGCCGAAGGGGGTAACAGTTCTGCAATAGACGTTGATCTGGACTTTAGCCAGGATGAGGAAAGCAGATTTATTCTAGTTGGTAAAATGAAAGGGAGAGTGCTTCTTTCATGCCAACGGTGTTTGCAGGCTGTTGAATATTCGCTGTCTTCAGATTTTAAGGTTCATGTTATCAATGAACTAAAAATCAGTGGTGACAGAGAGCTCGCTGAAGATGAGCTTGAAGTTGTATTAAGTCTTGAGGGTAAGCTTGATTTATTAGCTTTAGTTGAAGATGAGCTAATCCTGAGTTTACCGCTTGTCATTTATCATGATGAGGCAGATTGTAATCAGGCGCTTATAGACTTGCAGGCGAGTAGTAGACGAGAGATAGGATCTAAGGCTTTTGCTGAGTTGGCGGTGCTAAAAAACCAACTTAAATCAAGCAAAAGCAAGATGAAATAGAAAAGAGCAGCGTTTCGATCGAAAGTTTCAAAAGTATCGAAGCCTTGGTGATTATTTAGTAGAATACATCCAGAATTATAGTCTGGTTATATAAAACAGTAGAGGAGTAGCCCGCATGGCGGTCCAAAAGAGTAAAGTAACAAGGTCAAGACGTGGTATGCGTCGTTCACATGATTCATTATCGAAAGCAACTATTTCGACGGATGAAACTACCGGAGAGCGCCATAGACGGCACCAGATGACTCCAGATGGTTTCTATAAGGGTCGCCAGATAGTTGAAACTAACGGCGATTAAGTTCGGTTACCTAAAAGTTTTAAATTTTCCATTAAAAAGCAGCTTAAACAGCTGCTTTTAGTTATGGGCCGTTGTTATAGGTCTAAGGGAATATTCTCAATTATTTATTAGCGAGAACAAGCGATGCAGCAAGACTTAGCCTTTATTTTCCCTGGTCAAGGTTCCCAAAAAGAAGGCATGCTGGCAGAATTAGCAACAGAGCATACCTCAATTCAAGCAACCTTCAATGAAGCCTCTGAGATTCTAGGTTATGACTTATGGTCCTTATGTCAAAGTGACCCTGAAAATAAGCTTTCCCTTACTCATATTACTCAACCCGCAATTCTTACTGCTTCTGTAGCTCTTTGGCGCTTATGGTTGGAGCAAGGTGGTTATAAACCAGGTTTGATGGCGGGGCACAGCCTTGGTGAATATTCTGCTCTTGTTTGTGGTGGTATTCTGGCATTTGAGGATGCCGTCATGCTGGTACAAAAGCGCGGTGAGTTTATGCAGTCAGCGGTTCCTGTCGGAATAGGCACTATGGCTGCTATTGTTGGACTAGCTGACGCCGATGTCATTGCCGCCTGTGAGGAAGCTGCTCAGGGTGAAGTTGTGGGTGCTGTGAATTTTAATTCACCAGGGCAGGTTGTAATAGCCGGTCATGTTGACGCTGTAAACCGGGCCATCGAATCTTGCAAGGCTAAAGGTGCTAAACGAGCACTACCATTACCTGTCAGTGCGCCTTTTCATTCTGCGCTGATGCAACCGGCTGCAGATCGTTTTGCCGAAGTGCTGAATGATATAAGCTTAAGTGCCCCCAGAATTCCGGTATTGCAAAACTACAGCCTGGCATTAACCGCGGATGATACTAATGCCATCAAAGAAAGCCTTATTAAACAAATATACAGCCCTGTCCCTTGGGTCGAGACAATCAACAGGTTTGCTCAGCAAGGGGTTGAACGGGTGATCGAAATAGGGCCAGGTAGAGTGTTAAGTGGTTTGAATAAGCGTATTGCGCCTGAAATGAAAATATTAACAGTAAATGATAGTGCTAATTTGGCCGCAGCCCTGAAAAATTAGGTAAGAAAACGAGATATAAAGTATGAGTATTATGGACAAAATTGCAGTTGTCACCGGCGCTAGTAGAGGTATAGGAAAAGCTATTGCTTTGGAGCTAGGAGAGCAACGTAAATGTATAATAATGGGTACAGCAACAACAGAGCAGGGTGCAGAAAAAATCTCTGCTTACTTGGCCGAAGCGGGCCTCAAAGGTAAGGGATACTGTCTTAATGTAACTGATGAAAAGTCTATTGAAAACTTTTGCCGATCAGTTAAAGAAGACTTTGGTGCGCCGGAAATATTAGTGAACAATGCAGGCGTGACCAAGGACAATATTCTGATGCGAATGAAGGCAGAAGAATGGGACGATGTTATCAATACCAATTTAAGTTCAATTTTCAGGCTGTCAAAAGCTCTGGTAAGAGGAATGACCAAAGTACGCTGGGGAAGAATAATTAGCATCAGTTCTGTGGTTGGATCCAGTGGTAATTTGGGGCAGGCTAACTACGCGGCTTCAAAAGCTGGCATCGAAGGCTTTTCTCGTGCATTAGCCCTTGAGCTGGGGTCGAGAAGTATAACCGTTAATTGCGTTGCTCCAGGGTTTATCGATACAGATATGACGAAAGGAATTAGTGAGGAGCACAGCCAATTGTTACTTGGTAAGATTCCACTGGCACGTTATGGCAAGCCAGAAGAAGTAGCCGCAGCAGTTAGTTTTCTGGCTTCAGAAGAGGCTGCTTATATCACTGGAGAGACACTGCATGTGAATGGTGGCATGTACATGTCATGAAACATACAATTGCAGATAATTAGATTACAATTTGATATAAAAAAGGTAAACTGGCAAGCAAAATATTCGGCTTGAATTAGAGTAATGAGAACAAGAATTAAGGAAAATTAAGAAGAATAAAAACCAAAAAACAACTGAATAAGCCTGGTTTGAAACTGTTAAGCTGAGTTTATTTACATACTTAAACTATCGGAGCACAAAAAATATGAGTAGTGTTGAAGAACGAGTAAAGAAAATAGTTTCTGAACAGCTCGGAGCTAAAGAAGAAGAAGTTAAAAATGCAGCTTCTTTTGTAGAAGATCTGGGCGCTGATTCACTCGATACTGTTGAATTGGTTATGGCTCTTGAAGAAGAGTTTGAAACTGAGATTCCGGATGAGGAAGCTGAAAAAATCACTACTGTGCAACTTGCCATCGATTATATTAATTCTAATCTTTAAGAGCAGGCGTTAAAAAGATAAAAGCTACCCTTGGTATTGCCAGGAGTAGCTTTTTTATTTGCCTTGAATGATTTTCTAGTACTTATAGCCTGATAATGAGGGGCTGGAGTTGAGCAAAAAAAAGTTGAGCAAAAGAAGAGTCGTCATAACCGGTTTAGGTGCATTAACCTCAGTCGGAAATACTGTTGAAGATACCTGGGCTAATCTCAAAGCTGGGAAGAGCGGTATTGGTTCAATTGAACACTTTGATGTGAGCGCTTATAGCACTCATTTTGCCGGCTGTATTAAAGATCTTGATGTCTCCTCTTATATTCCGGCAAAAGAAGCAAGACGTATGGATGCCTTCTTGCAGTACGGAATGGTGGCAGGTATACAAGCTGTCGTAGATTCCGGTTTAGAGAGTGCATCTTATGACCCTACAAGGATAGGCGTCATTGTCGGCTCCGGTATTGGTGGTATTACCAATATTGAAGATGTAGTACACACAATTGATAATTCCGGGCCAAGAAGAATTTCTCCCTTTTTTGTACCGGGCTCAATTATCAATATGATTTCCGGCAACCTTTCCATTCATTTTAATTTTCAAGGTCCTAACCTCGCTATTTCAACGGCCTGCAGTACGGGGACGCACTCTATTGGGTTGGCAGCAAGAATGATTGCTTATGGCGACGCCGACGCGATGGTTGCAGGCGGCGCAGAAAAAGCGTCTTCTCCAATTGGCATTGGTGGTTTTGGTGCTGCACGTGCGCTTTCAACTCGAAACGATAGTCCACAAACGGCGAGCCGCCCCTGGGATGAAAGCAGAGATGGTTTTGCGCTAGGTGATGGCAGTGGGGTGTTGGTGCTGGAAGAATATGAGGCCGCTAAAAAACGTGGTGCTAAAATTTATGCGGAACTGATTGGCTTTGGGATGGGTGGTGACGCCTATCATATTACTTCGCCGACAGAAGATGGTGCGGGTGCTGCCAATTGTATGTTGAATGCGCTTAAAGATGCTGGAATCAGTTCTGAGTCTGTGGATTACATTAATGCTCATGGTACATCAACGCCAACAGGCGATTTGGCAGAAACCCGAGCCATACATTCTGTATTCGGCGCTAAAGCCAATAATTTAGCAATAAGCTCGACTAAATCTATGGTTGGGCATTTGCTCGGTGCTGCTGGTGCTGTAGAAGCCGTGATTAGTGTTTTGTGTCTGAGAGATCAGGTGGCTCCACCTACTATAAATTTAGATAATCCAGGCGCAGGGTGTGACCTGGATTATGTGCCTCATACCGCCAGAGATATGAAAATTGATACCGTAATGAGTAATTCATTTGGCTTTGGTGGTACCAACGGCACGTTGATTTTCGCTAAAATATAATTGCACTTCTACGCTAACAGGCCAGATATCTATGCTGGTTAACGGCACTCCACAACAAACTATTAGTCTTAATGAGCGTGCCCTGGCCTATGGTGACGGGGTCTTTGAAACCATACGCCTATTCGAAGGCCAGCCGGTTCTCTTGGCAGAGCATTTGCAGCGTTTGAGCTTGGCCTGTGATGCTCTCGACATAAACTGTGACTTCAAAAAATTAAATACTGATATACAGTTTATTAGTGAGGAGTTCGATAAGTTTGGTGTGCTAAAGATAGTGCTAAGCCGAGGCGAAGGAGGGCGTGGCTACCGTCCAGATACTGAGCTTGAGGCCACCCGTATTTTAACGCTGCATTCCCTGCCTGTACTGGGTGACTTCGACGCTAATAATGGTATTGCTGTTTTTATGTGTCGGCAGCGCTTAAGTCAGCAGAAAGCACTTGCCGGCATTAAACATTTAAACCGCTTAGAGCAAGTGTTAGCTGCGAAAGAGTGGCCTAATGAGCGCTTTTTTGAAGGCTTAATGTGTGATGTTGATGGCGATGTTATTGAGGGCACTCGAACAAATCTATTTTTCTCAGAAAACGGTAGCTTACGCACGCCAGCGTTAACTTATGCTGGAGTAAATGGGGTGTTACGGCAATTACTATTGGAGAAAATGCCAAAAGAAACAATTATTGAGGATAAAATAACTGTTGAACGCCTGTTGCAGGCAGACGAGCTTTTCCTGTGTAATAGTGTGATTGGCGTTTGGCCGGTAAAAGAGCTCGTAATTACAGGTCTAGTTACAGATAAAAGCCAATACTTTACACCTGGTAAATTTAGTGAAATAGCAAAAGAGCTATTTAGAGAAACACTTTTTTAGAAAACCACTTTTTTAGAGACGCACTTGGAACCTTTAACTGAAGCTAAGAAAGCAGTCTGGACAAGGCACCTGCTCTTATGGGGCTACATTCTTATTGTTTGTTTGTTGCTTCGAGGCGCCTTTTTTTATCAGAATTTGCAAGCGCCTCTGAATATTCCTGACAGTGACCAACACTCTTTTTTATTAACCGTAGAAAGTGGTCAAACTTTTTCTCAATTTTCAAATTACCTGTTAAGTCTAGGCATTTTAGATTCAACTTTTGATATTCGTTTATTTGCTCGCTTAAGTGGCAAGGCGAGCCAGATAAAGGCTGGTGAATATGAATTAGAAGAGGGAATGAATGCGCTGGTCTTACTTGATAAATTGGTTGCTGGTGATATTTTTTACCAGCGCATAAGAATTCTAGAAGGCTGGACCTTAATGCAAGCTCTACAAGAAATTCAGTCTCACCCCAATATTGAGACAAGCCTTGATCTAACTAATATCGATGAATTACAGAATGTTTTTAGCACAAGCTATTATCCAGAAGGAATGCTGTTTCCAGACACCTATAATTTCAGTAGTGGGGCAACAGATCGGGACATCATTGAAAGGGCAGCAAGCCTGATGCAGCAGATTTTAAGTGAAGAGTGGCAACGAAGGGCCGTGGGCCTGCCATTTGAAAACTCATATGAGGCATTGATATTAGCGTCAATCATAGAAAAAGAAACAGGCCAGGCTGATGAGCGTGATTTGATTGCTGGCGTTTTTATTAACCGTTTACAAAGTAATATGCGTTTACAAACCGACCCGACGGTCATATACGGGCTAGGTAGTCGTTTTGATGGGGATTTAACGCGGGCTCATTTACAAGAAATGACACCTTATAATACCTATAGAATCGATGGCTTGCCGCCTACACCTATTGCTCTGGCAGGCAGAGAGGCTATCAGGGCGGCTTTAAATCCGGATTTAAATGACTATTTATATTTTGTTGCTAAAGGTGATGGGAGTCATTATTTTTCCTCTAGTTTAGAGGAACATAATGCGGCCGTGGCAAGGTTTCAATTAGGCCGAGAGAATTAGAGAGAGCTAATGATAAAAGATAATACACAAACACCAGGTTTAATTGTTTTTGAAGGTGTTGATGGCGCTGGCAAAGGAGTACAAAGCCGAGCCTTGCATGAGGCGATGTTGGCGGCAGAGTATCCAGTAATTTTAACCAGAGAGCCAGGCGGTTCTGTTTCTGCCGAAGCTATTAGAAAGTTGATCGTAGAGGGTGATACCGAGCGCTGGGATGATATAAGCGAATTATTATTAATTTATGCTGCTCGCCGTTCTCATTTACAGGAAACTATTTTGCCAAACCTGGAACAAGGGACATGGGTGATCTCAGATCGTTTTGCTGATTCATCTAGAGCGTTTCAAGGCTTTGCTGGGGGGCTTGGCCTGGATTTAGTTGAGCAAGTGCATGAGATAGTTGTAGGGCAGTTTAAACCGCTACTGACTTTAGTCTTGGATATAGACCCGGTTTTATCTTTAAAGCGAGCGGAACAACGTGGCGGCAGTGAAGACCGTTTTGAGCAAAAAGGCTTGGCATATCAACAAAAAGTACGTGAAGGTTTTCTTCACATCGCTCAGGCATCACCAGAAACCCATACTGTAATTGATGCCAACCAATCTATAGAGACGGTACAAGCGACAATAAAAGCAGCAGTGCAACAACGTTTGGGTCTGAATTTATGAGCGTTTTTAATCAGTTGCCATGGAATCAAAGTGAGTTTGATAAATTAGCTGAACTAGAGCATGTGCAACAGCTCGGTCATGCTTATCTTGTGCAGGGACAAAAAGGCGTAGGCAAAGAAAGCTTAGTTAGAGATTTTTCTGCCTATTTACTTTGCCAGAAGCCACAAAAGCAAACAGCATGCGGTGAGTGTCAGACTTGCCATTTATTTTCAGTGGGAACGCACCCTGACTTTAAATACATAGGGCTAGAGGAAGGTGCCAGCCAAATAAAAATAGAGCAGGTACGTGACAGTAGGAACTTTCTAGCTAATACGTCGCTTATGGGGAAATATAAAATTTTGCTTATTCATTCTGCTGAAAAAATGAATGTTAATGCGGCAAATGCTTTATTAAAAAACCTTGAAGAACCAGCATCAGATACACTTTTATTTTTGTTGAGCCACCAGCCTAGTTTGTTATTGCCGACCATTCGAAGCCGGTGTCAGAAAATTAAAATGTCTCGGCCAAATGAAGACCTCGCCTTACAGTGGCTTCAGCAACACGTGAGCAAGGAGCAAGCAAGGTTGAATTTACAATTAGCATATGGCGCTCCTTTGCTAGCATTAAATTATGCCAATGAAGATAGGCAACAAGAAAGAAGAGAGATACAGAAAAGACTGCTAGAATTATTAAGGTCGCAAATAGTAATARGTGATGCAGCTAAGGTTTTGAGTGCATATCCAATAGAAGATGTTCTGGAGAACTTCATGCATAGCTTACAACAAATATCGCGCAATCTTCATTTGCAAAATGAAGAGTTAGAAGCGGACTTAAGTACAAAAGAATTGCAGGATATTACTAGTATATTAACTGTTGACGACATAAAACCATTGCATAAATTTCACAGTAAACTTATTCATGCGCGAAGAGCTCTCCAAAGCACAGCAAATCCAAATGCTCAGTTATTGTTGGAGTCTTTATGCTATCAATGGATAAAACTTGTAGGCAACAAACAAAGCACTGGAGCACCAGTAGTGTGAGTGATTCTGAACTAGAGAAGAAATCTGGGCACCGTGTTTTATCGATTAGCATTAAGGAGCTTTCAGTTTTACATTCTTCTTACATGCCATTCTTAAGCAATGGAGGGATATTCATTCCAACCATTAAGCAATATGAAATTGGTGATGAAATTTTTTTATTGTTAAATTTAATTGACGAGGAAGAACAAATTCCTGTGAATGGCAAAGTAGCCTGGATAACGCCAGTGCAAGCTCAAGCCAATAGACCCTCTGGTGTTGGGGTGCAATTTTTAGAAAAAAATAGTGAAGCGAAAAATAAAATTGAAAATTATTTGGCCGGGATGTTGAATTCAAACAAACCAACTCACACTCTCTAATAGACTGCTATTTAAAATAGAACAGCTTAGAAGCCAGCGACGCCACCCACATTTCTTGGGTCAGAAACACCTTCTAATACATTATCAATCAGCATTATTGAATTCGCATCGCCTAATGGAAAGCGTGACCGGGATATACCCTGGTGGCCCATAGCTCTTAGCTCTGCAACTGTTTGGTCTGTTATAGCATCAGCTTCATAGCGAATAATGTCAGGTTGCCATTGATGATGAAAACGTGGGCTGTTAACGGCATCTTCTACATTCATATGATGGTCGATGGTATTTATAACAACTTGAAGCACCGTATTAATAATAGTTGAGCCCCCAGGCGAGCCGGTTACCAAAAATACATTGTCGTTTTGAGTGACAATTGTAGGTGTCATAGAACTCAGCATTCGCTTTGACGGTTGAATTTCATTGGCAACGCCGCCCAACAAGCCAGAACCGTTTGCTGTATTCGGCTTGCTGGAAAAATCATCCATTTCATTATTTAATAAAAAGCCTGCGCCAGGCACGACAAATTTATTGCCATAGGTGGAATTTAAAGTAGTGGTTACAGCGACGGCATTGCCTTCAGTATCTATAATTGAATAGTGTGTTGTCTGCGTGCTTTCCTGTGGCCAACTGCCGGCGCCAATATCATCGCTGAGACTCGCAGCTTCTGGGTCGAAATCAGCGAAACGTTGCCGAGCATAGAGCTTGGATGTCAGCATAGCACTCGGTACATTATAAAAATCAGGGTCACCAAGGTATTCAGCGCGATCAGCATATGCTCTACGTTGAGCTTCGACCATAAGATGAACAGTTTCAGCTGAACCCCAACCAATCTCGGTGAGATTGTAAGCTTCCAGCATATTCAACATTTGGACTAGCAGGACGCCACCCGATGAAGGTGCTGGCATAGACCAGATGTCATAGCCTCTGTAGACCCCATGCACAGGTTCTCGCCACACAGGCTCATAGCTTTCAAGGTCGCTATGAGAGATCAAGCCATTATTAGCCTGCATACTGGTAACTAGCATGTCAGCAACTGGACCTTTATAAAAACCATCTCTGCCAAAAGCTGAAATAAGCGTTAATGTAGCGGCTAAATCTGGTTGTTGCCAGAGGTCGCCAGCTTGATAAGCTTCGCCATTATTACTAAATACTTCAAGGCTCGCAGGATACTGTTGGAACGTTCTTAAATTACGCTGAAATTGTCCGGCTATATCTTCATTGAGCACAATGCCTGTTTCTGCTAACTGAATAGCAGGAGCGAGCACCTGTTCTCTACTCATCGTACCAAAACGCTCTAGCGCATCTAGTAAGCCAGCGACTGAACCAGGTACACCAGTTGCTTGCAAGCTGCTTCTGGAAAGCTGACGATCAAGCTCACCATCACTGTCCAGAAACATGTCTCTACTTGCCGTAAGCGGTGCTTTCTCACGGGCATCCTGAGTGTATACCTGCCCATCGGCAGTTCTTATAACCATAAATCCGCCGCCGCCAATATTGCCAGCAGAAGGGTAGACAACAGCGAGAGCAAAACCAACAGCTACAGCTGCATCTATGGCATTTCCGCCTTGTTCTAATATATTTTTCCCAACCTCTGAAGCAATGTCAGAACGCGAGCTGACCATGCCATTTTCGGCACGCTGAAATTCAGCCAGCACCAAAGACGCTGGGAAAAGCAGAATAAGAAGAAAAGCCAGTTTGTGTAATAAAGCCTTTTTCATAAGCTTGAATTATATAGGGGAAAGGGGCGCATCAAGCGACCCTTTGATGATAAGAAGATGATACGAACAGTTCCAAGTTGAGCTGACTACTTAGCCTTCCTAAACCTAACCTAACAATTCAAGTAAAGCTTCTTTTTTTTCAGCTGGTAAGGCGTCAAGTCGTTTTTGTAATACTTGATCTGTTGCGGGTACGTTTTTATGTTCATCAGCCCGTACTTCTTGAAGAAGGTTCTCAGCACTAAAAGCCTGTATGTCTTCCTGACTATATTGCTGAATGTGCTTCTCCAAAACCATGATGATTTCAGAATTCATGCTTCTACGATTCTGTTCAGATAGTGCTTTTATTTGTTCTCGTAGGCCGTTGGGTAATCGAATAACAAATTTCTCAACCAGAGCAGGGGTATTTTTAATAGAGTCACTCACGTAGTGTATTCCTCATCTTATTCTGATCAAATGACATTTTTTTGTCAAAGGCGATTCGATAATAACGTTTTCAATCGAAAGAGGGTATGCTTTTTTGTTAAATTAAGGCTGAAATAAGTTTTCTCAATATTTTGTTTAATTAGTAGGAGTAGAGCAGTTCATGGCTAAGTATGATTTTTTTGTTATCGGCGCTGGTTCCGGAGGGGTTCGTTCGGCTCGGATGGCTGCCGGTTTTGGCGCCAAAGTAGCTATTGTTGAGGATCATTATCTTGGAGGAACCTGCGTCAATGTGGGTTGTGTGCCTAAAAAGCTTTATACCTATGCCAGTCACTTCCGTTATGACTTCGAGGACAGTAGGGGGTATGGATGGTCTGTTCAACAGCCAATATTTAACTGGAACACACTCAGAGATAATAAAAAGACTGAAATTAGTCGCTTAAACACTATTTATCGGTCAATGCTAGAAAATGCAGGTGTTGAGGTGTTAACAGGTCATGCACGTTTGTTAGATGCTAATTCAGTAGAAATTGATGGCACGGCTTATCAGGCTGATAAGATTTTATTGGCGACAGGAGGCTGGCCTTTTGTGCCCGACTTCCCGGGCAGCGAATATGCAATTACCTCTAATGAAGTCTTTGATTTAGAGAGTTTCCCAAAATCTATACTAATTGTAGGGGGAGGCTATATCGCTGTTGAGTTTGCGGGTGTGTTTGCCGGTTTGGGGGCAAAGACAACGTTATCTTACCGACGAGATTTGCTACTTAGGCACTTTGATAGAGATTTAAGAGAAAAGTTTACTACTGAGCTGGAGCGGCATGTTGAAGTTCGACTGGGTTCGGAGATAGTCGAAATAAGTGAAAATGAAGGAGGGGTTCGCACAGTAAAATACGCTGATGGTACTGAAGACTTATACGATTGCGTGCTATATGCAACAGGACGCAAACCCCGGACCGGGAATTTAGGTCTTGAGAATACTCAAGTGGCACTTGATTCGGGTGGTTTTATCCAAATAAATGAAGATTTTCAGACTGCTGAAGCTTCTATTTATGCGCTTGGGGATGTCATAGGGCGGGTGGCTTTGACGCCAGTTGCGCTTGCTGAAGGAATGAACCTGGCTAGAACGCTTTTTGCAAATAAGCCTTCTACGCTTGATTACAGCAATATTGCCACTGCTGTATTTTCTCACCCAAACCTCGCAACTGTAGGCTTAACAGAAGAAACTGCGCTTTCAGAAGGCAAGCAAATTGAGGTCTATGAGAGTGATTTTAGGCACTTAAAACATACGGTTTCAGGTAGGGAAGAGCGAACCTATATGAAAGTTATTGTGGAGCAGGAATCTGATCAGGTTCTTGGCATGCATATGATGGGCGCTGATGCAGGAGAAATTATTCAGGGTTTTGCCGCAGCAATGAGATGTGGTTTAACTAAAGAACAGCTGGATAACACCATCGGTATACACCCTACTGCTGCAGAAGAATTTGTTACCTTGAGAACTAAGCGCGCCTAAAACAGGCTCATTTTGGGACAAAGATCAGTTGGTAACCGTATTTTGTTGAATTGAATAGGGTTTTGTTTCTTACTTCTCAAATATTCTTTAATTAGATAAAACCGCTTAATTCGCTTTTTAACTGTTATTACGTTTAAAAGGGGATATTTGCATCACCCCTCTATTTCCGGTAATCTCTAGAGCCGGATGTAAGCAGCTTTTGCTTAGCCCTGTCATCTTGAAATGCGGTTAAAAAGGAACTGGCTTCTACTCGGTTAAAAGCTGATAGCCAGACATCACGATATTTTTCGTTTTTCTCTTTGATACATTCCCTCGCGACAAAGACTTCAACTGGGTCTCTTCCTATTGCATCGGCGAGCATCATTGTTTGGTCGTCATTCAAATAGCCTCTTTTTCTTGCTCGGCTAACGCTTTGGGGTTGTATGCCTAAGAAAGCGGCAATTTCTTGTTCTGTTGTAAACCCTTGAAATTCTTTAAGTTCGTCTAAATAAATATCGAAGTTATTCATTATTATTGCCCTCTAAGCAATTTTTGTTTGCATTACTATACAATTTTTGTTTATGCTAAGCGAAATTTGTTTAGAGAGCCGCGTAAGCGGCTGCACAAAATAGGGAAATGTCGATGAAGTTTCTGCCATATTTGATGTCGTTCATTTTTGCATCGTCAGATTCTTCCACTTATCTGTCTTCGTCTCTGCCTGAGCCTGAGCCTTTGCCCCGTAGCCGTGGGCATGGTCGTGGGGCTATCCATCCTCGCTCTCAGAAGAAAAAAAGAATTCTTGCTCGTCGTAGGGGGTTTTAATCATGGGGTCAATTCATCAACTCGCAAAAAACCTTCCCGTTGTCCAGGCTGCTTTCCGCAATCGTATAGGCCCCTTTTGGGAAGTTGCCTCTAGTTCTGATCGAATAGCGTTGCTCGTTGTTGCTGGAATGCCTGTGGATATTCATGAGTGCAGTTGGCTTGATCTTGGTTGTGGTTTGCAAGATGAAATTCTCTACAAGGTGTCGAATTGCCAGCTTGTCCGTTCAATATTCAGCGTGAAGGTTTCATCATGAGTCAAGCTGTAAATTATTCGCGTGTTATTGACCTGCTTAAAATGAGATATAGAATTAATCAGGATGGTCTTGCGTATTACCTGGGCGTTCATCCAATGACGGTATCGAAGTGGAATCACCGCAAATTGTTCCCGTCAAGCTTTCATGCTGAATTGCTGGCCGAGTTGTTGCGGGTGTCGGAATTAGACAGGTTTGAATTGTCTTTTCCACATCCTGTGATGTTGTCTCTTTTGGAATTTTGGCGGCGTGTCTTTGTTTTTTCTGTTGAGCCTGGCATCTAAGCGTGGGCATAAAAAATCGATTTAATAACCCTAGGCTTGCCCCTGCATTTGTGAGCGTGGGCTTGTGAGCTTATCTGCCTCCGTTTCTCAATCATATCCGCGTTGGGTTCCTAATCTTTCAGAGTCAAAGCCCGTTGATTATGGAATTAACGGCGTACTTGCAAAGCCTGTTTTTGATCGTCACTACAGCATTGAACCGATGCTTCGTGCGGGCTATCTGGGGAAACTCCTTAAGGAAAATTACGTCCATGCTAATAGGCAGTTATTAAGCATTGATTCGCGTCTGATGCGTGGTGATCTGAATTTGTCAATGGACGACTCTGACGTGAAGGATTTTTGCAGGGCTAAAGCGCGTGGCTGTAAAGACATAATTATTAGGCATAGGCCAGAAAATGCCGAGAAGTTAATCAGGGCGAAGTTGGTTGTTTACGGCATTGAATATAAGGCTGATATTGATTTGGTTTGGTCTGACTTTGAGCGGTTTCAAGACGAGTGCTGGTGGCGTAGGCAGGTGCGAAAAATACAAGCACGTGAGTTGGATGAAATAGCTAGGTCAATGCGTATTGTTCATGCCAAAAAACAAATTTATACCAGCACGAACAATGTGCTTAACCGTCGTAAACAGAATGCGCGGAATAGGGCATTGATGAGTGAGTACATTGCTACTAATCAGGAAGGTCAAGAATACACGCTTCAAGAGCTGTCAGATTTGTCGGTGTCGAACCCTGAAATACGTCGGTCTGAATTGATGGTGAGAATTGCTGGCTTTGAAAAAGTCGCTGATGCGCGTGACATGGTTGGCGAATTTTACACCTTAACGTGTCCGTCTAAATATCATCCCATGCTTACCAGTTATCAAACATATACCGAAAACGGAAACAAAAAAAAGAGGTTTAAAGGCTGCTATGAGAATCCAAACTATAAAGGTGCCACGGTACGTGATGCTCAGAAATACCTGTCTAATTTATTCGCTCGCATTCGTGCTGATCTTGCTCGCAGGGGTATTGGAGTCTTTGGGTTCAGGGTTTCCGAGGCACATCACGACGGCTGTCCGCATTGGCACTTATTGCTATTCATGGCTCGCGGTGATTCTGGCCCTTGTCGCTCTGTGTTCCGCAAATACGCTTTGCTTGAGGATGGGGGCGAAGTGGGTGCACTTAAACACCGTTTTAAAGCAGAGCGAATCGACAAGTCCAAAGGCACAGCCGCTGGATACATCGCAAAGTACATATCAAAAAACATTAACGGCGTGGGGATGGAGGGAGAAAACGATTTGTTCGGGGTTGAAGTTGTTGGTTCCTCTGAGCGAGTGCAAGCGTGGGCCTCATGTCATGGAGTTAGGCAGTTCCAGCAAATAGGTGGCCCTTGTGTCGGGGTGTGGCGCGAATTGCGGCGGTTAGCGTCTGAGGATTGCCCTGAAAGCATAGAAGGGTTCAGGGCTGCTGCTGACGCGTCTGATTGGGCTGCTTATGTTGAGTTGATGGGTGGTCCGTTCTGTGGTCGCAATCAAGAATTAAAAATGGCTCGCTGGCATGAAGTTGATACCGAAACTGGGGAATTTATAGATGCCCCTGTCGGTAGGTATGGCGACGATACCGAAGGAAAAATAATAGGTTTGTTAACGTCGTGCGGTGAGGTGATCTGCACACGTTTTTATTCATGGGTGGTAGAAAGGTCTAGTCGGATTCGTCAAAGCGTCTTAACAGTATCAGAGTCTTTGCACTCTATGACGCTGGATGATTTGGTCGAGTCCGGCTTTTTTTCTGTTTACGGTGCGCAAGCGCCGCCTTGGAGTCCTGTCAATAACTGTACGGTGTCATAGGGGTAAAAATGAGGAAAGATAAAAAACAAGAAAAAGAAGATCAGTCAACAGGTGAACAATTAGTCGGAGTCTTGATGGAGCTTAGCCGACCATCTGCTTTTGCGCGATTGATGTCCTCTGCTTCTGAGCTTTTAAAACGTCAGGCTCTTGAGAAATCTATTAGACGTGTGGTTTTGGTAGTTGCCGTCGTGGTATTAGCTTTCGTTGTAGTTGGTCGTGGTGTGTCGATTGATTTTGATTTGAATATTAAA
Organism: SAR86 cluster bacterium; assembly: GCA_002746215.1. Taxonomy (GTDB): domain Bacteria; phylum Pseudomonadota; class Gammaproteobacteria; order Pseudomonadales; family Pseudohongiellaceae; genus UBA5109. Next base: position 45,437 of record NVWI01000003.1, on the reverse strand, counting down.
CCTCCGAGTGTTGAGGCTTCACAAAATGATTAAGGTTTATGTTTATCGCTTGGCAATGCTGATGCTTTGGGTTGTTATGTTTTTTCTCTGGCGCGAGATTACTGACAGCGAATTTTGGGGTTTAGTTTGTGGTACGGCCTCGGCATTTTACGCGGCAAGGCCTGCTGATAAAAGTGACATTTGGTTTTGGCAGCATGGGAGTAAAAAAAATGGCGAATGAAACGCTTGGTTCTATTGAGTGCTTAACGTGCAAAAACATGATGGATGTTTGTCAGGCCAATCGGCGTGGGCATCATTTATACACTCGGTGTCCTGAATGCAAAAGTGATCAGACTACTGGCGCAACTCGACAAACTCGGCTTTGGTATGAGACTAAGTGGCGGGATGATTTGCCCGATGGTGTGCCTATAAAACCGTCGAATGTTGTTGATCGTGTTTTGACCGAAACTTTGACCGAACCGTTAACCGATGAGGCCAGTAATAGCGCGGCTTCTGATGATTTAACTGAAAGTGATTTTTTAACCGAAACTTTGACCGAAACTAAACCTAAAGGTTCAGTAGGTCGGTTAGTTGGGTTCGTGTTGCTTTCGTTGGTGGTGGGGGTAGGTGCATGGAAGATGGCGTAAATGATGAGGCTGGTGATGAATTAGAAAAACTGGCTGTGACTGCTGAGAAAGAAGATTCTGAGCCAGTAGAAAAAGAGCCCGTCGATACTGATAAAAGCGAGGTGTCTTTAACGTCTGTTGACTGTGGTCGATCTGTTATGAATTTGATTGACGCGTCTATAGGTTTAATCGAACCGAGAGTTTCTTGGTCTGATGATGAAATTGAAAAGGGTGCTAAGTTGTTTGCCCCTGTGCTGGATAAGTATGATTTAGCAGAGTCAAAGGTGCTTAAATCTTCTGATGAAATCACACTGCTAATGCACATGGGGCGGCTAATGGTTAAAACCTTCAAAGAGATTAAGGCTTTGTATGCTGTCAATGTCGATGCTTCATCTGATGCCCCTGCGAGTGATGAAGTTGAGTCTGCCACTGCTGAAAATCTAAAGCCTATGGTGCTTTAGTTGATTAATGAGAATACCCGCCTGGCCAATCGGCATGCGTTGTACTTGGGTGAGTCAGGAAGCGGAAAAAGTACGTGCATGAAGCGGTGCGCCGGCATTCCGAAAAAAGGTGCAAGGGTATTAGTATTTGACCCGAATAAAGATCATGGCGGGGTGCAATTTACTGACCGTTCTAAATATGCGCGCGCTCTGGCTGTTGCTAATCGTTCAGGGCGTGGTTTTCGTTTGTCGTTTGTTGGGTCTGGGGTCGACACTTTTGAGTGGTGGTGTAAGTGCGTACTGCTTGTTCTGGATGGTTCTAAAACAACTTATATTCTCTGTGATGAGTATTCAGCTCAATCACCTACCTCTGGTCTGATTAATCCTAAAGCGTTCCCTGCACACGCTGCACTGTGGTTACAAAGCCGAAAGTATGGTGGGGTCATTCGTGCCGCGTCGCATCGCCCCCAAAATATAAGTAAAGATGCGTTGGAAAATGCGGCAAATATTTATGTTGGTGGTATGGGTTCTAGGGCCAGAAAATCTGTCAATGCTGAGACTGATATTCCTGTTGATGATATTAAAGCGTTGGTAATTGGTGAATTTTTTCACTGGAAGAGGGGGGCAAAAGTAAAAAAAATCAGTTTATTTGGTTAATTTTAACCTATAGGTCTAAGGGGTTTACATTTGACCGAACTTTTTAGGATTCTTGGGAAGTTGTTTATTTCTCTGGGTGTCTAAAGGTGGGGTTTAAAAGTGTTTAAAAAATTAACGAAGAATATTAATACAACGGCTGTCGTATCAACGGCGGTTGGGGTGGCTCTTTTCGGGGCTATAACATATTTCGCGAAACGTTCTAATGTTCCTGCGATTAATCGGGCTGCAACTGTAGCCACTGGAGGTTAATCGTGGCGAAACATAAACAGCCGGACTTTAACGGCGTTGCAAATTCTGGTACGGCTCAAATATCAAACCTCCAGCAGGGTGATGTTTGTCGTGCATTAGTCCTTAAATTGGGCGGTACGACTTTTGATTATTCTCACATTGAAAATATCAAAGTCAAACTTGGTTCAAAAACAATTGTTGATTTGAGTGGTACTCAGTTAAAACTTATTAATGCGTACATGGGGCGAACTTACAACGCCGCATATTTGCCTATCCATTTTGCTGACCCGAACTCTCGAACGATTGACGGTGAAAACTGGGGCGCTATTGATACGTCAATTCCATACGGTTCTTTTTCTATCCAGGTAAAAATTACTGGTGCAACTGCTCCGACTCTGGAGTGTTGGATGGATAAAGCTGATGCTAATCCAGACGTGCCAGATCGTGAAGTGTTCCGCGCTTATGTTAGTGGTTTTCAGTCAATCCCCGCTGCTGGCCGTCCTACGTTGGCGGTTCCAGTTGGTTCGATAATTGGAAACCTGATAACTCGCGCTCACTTCTTCCATGCTGAAATATCTAAGTTAGATGTTAAGCGTGATGGGTATAACCTTATTGAAGAGGGTGAAGTTGCATTGCTGCAATTTGAACAGGCTGAACTTAACCGTGTTATTCAGGCGGGGCATTTATGTTTTGACCCGCTTATCTCTAATGACCAGTCTATGTCAATCAGTACGACGATGACTAAAGGCGGTGTGAAGATGCCTGCACCTTTAGAATTTCGAGCGGTTCTTGATGATGCCGATACGGTCAATATGATTACGGAGTTGTATACCACCGTAGAAAGAATTTAAGGGGGTGTTATGCAGAATCCTATGTCTGGTCTAGGTGGTTATCTTGGCTCTATAACGGAGCAAATATTTGCGCAGGGTATCCCTGCGTATATTGACCGAGAAAGTGCTCGTGATGCGGCGGAGGAGCTTAGAGCTAATTTAAGGCTTCAAGCGGCTACTGTCGAAAATGCCATGCGAGGAAATCCAACAACCCAAAACGCAACAATTCGCGTTTCTGGTGCGTTGAATGGTTTGCCTTCGTGGGCTACATGGGCAGGTCTTGGTATTGCTGCTGCTGTCGGGGTGTCGCTATTAACTAAAAAGGCTAGCTAGGTAATGGATTTGTCTAACCTGATGAACGGCGGCGGTGGATATTCTAATTCGTCGGATGCTCGTGGTGGCGTGTTTGATGTTGGTAGTAGAGCCGTTAATTTTGGTTCTTATGGCGGCTCTGCTCTTGATTCTGTCCTGTCAAAAAATCCTGTGAATAATGCGGTTGTTTTTGTGGTGGTTGCTGCTGTTGCTTATTTTGTGGTCAATAAATAATGGGTATTTTCGATTCAAAATCAGACTCAAGTCAAGCTTATAACGGCTCTGACGCGGCGGGGCAAAGTCAATTAGGTGCGGTCAATACTAAGTCTCAAACATTGCACAATGCTAACTCTGCGGATGGAACTTTTCAGGATATTGTTGGTGATGTGTTTTCCAGTTCGTCGGTGCTTGCTTATTCAACACAGAATATCAGTTATCGACAGGACACTTCTTACGAGGACAACAGTCAATATTTTGTTGACAGCTCTGATCGTTCTCAAGAGTTTATTGATAATTCCTCTATGTTTATCGACAACAGTGTGACGACTGATGCTGGTCTTGTTGCTGCTTCTGAGAATATCGCAATGGCGGCTATTAATGGCTTAACAGGTAACGCGTTATCGGTTGTAAAGCTGGCTGAGTCTGTGCTGACTTTTGGCGGTGATGCGATAAAGAAAACTCAAGAGTCTATAACGTCGGCAATCGCTGAAATTCAAAGTGATGCTAACCAAGATAATACTGAAAAACTTATTTATGTCGTCGGTGGTGTTGCTGCTGTTTTTTCTTTATCTGCGCTGTTTGGTGGTAAAAATGATTAATGATTATTCGATTGATGCAGGTGAATATAAAGATTTTGTGGGCGGCTATGGCTTCACAATATTGGAAAGTAATTACAGGGTTGACGTTCAGTTATTTAATGCCCTTGGTGCTGAAATTGAGGTGGCGACGGATGTTGGTTCGTCGTGGTTTTGGCGCCAACCTATTTGGACTGAAATCCCAAGGGTCGCATTTATTAGGGTCACGGCTTTAACGAATGGAACGGTTGGAAGAATTCAATCATCAGAAGGTATAAGCGGAAACAATGTGCTTGCTGGTTCGGTTGATGTGCCTAATGCCATACAGACTCTGGATGGTTCACTTGAAATTGTTAAGGATAGTCGTGGCTTTGTGGTTGAGGTTCAATGTCCTTCGTCGGCGGGTGAGTATTCCATTGCTCAATTGTGGAACCCCCCAGGGTCGGGGGTGAATCTTGTTGTGGATGAGGTTAATGGGTTCCATACGTTGCCGGCCGTTCATCCTTTGTACCTCTACCGATCTTCGACAAAGCTTGTCACTAATTTTGGGGCGGCGGCGGCTGTTGAGGGTAATAAGTTTTTGAATTCAGCCGTGTATAGCGGGGCTGAATTTCAATATGAGAATACCGCGACGATTTTGTCAGGAATAGAAGGGTCGGCATTGCTGGCTAAGTATAGGGGGCAGTACGAAGATTCAAGCTATATATTAAAAAAGCCGTTTGTCCTTTCCCCCGGGGTCGGGTTGAATTTTTCGAGCACTTTGGTCAATGGAATTGTGAGTGCTTCATATCAATATCATTCTGAGAAGGTCTAAAAGTGAAAGTGAAAGTTAAAAATCCAAAATACAAGGGTCAGGTTGAGCTCTTCATTTCTGCCAATCGGTCTTCGATTGATTCGTTTTTTTCTGGTCTGCCTGACGATCAAGAGCATGTCAGTGTTCGGGATATCGAGACGGCTTTCTCTCTGTTAATGGTGGGAACTAAGAAGGTGGAAGATGGTTTGATTTTGGAAGTGCTTCAGGAGTTAGATTATGAAGTGGTTATGGAGTAGTGCAGCTGCGCTGGTGGTGATTATGAGTAGAAAAGCATATGACTATTTTGCTGCTGGTGAATTCGGCCCCTGGTTCGATTTGATGTCGCCAGTGTTACTGACAAAGTTAGATATGTTTCGTGATCTGTGGGGTTCTCCTGTGATCGTCTCAGGTGCTGTCGGGGGCGTTGGTCGTAATGACGGGCCGTTCGGTGCAAGCCAGCACAATGTTGATCGGTGGGGTGAGGTTCGCGGTATTGATGTGTTTCCGCAGGTGCCTGATGGTAACGGCGGGTATAAATATATGACCTCTATTGTTGATCGTGAACGGGCATTAAGAATTGCGCGTGAAGTTGGATTTACAGGAATCGGGATTTATACCGATACGAGTCCGGGCAATATGTTGCACCTTGATGTTCGTGAAGATCGAACGGAATACGTGCCTGCGTTGTGGTCGCGTGTTGGTGGTGAATATCTCGGCATATCTCAGGGCTTAGTGTGATGAAAGCGACGAATTTTAATCTACTTTATGGTGCTGTGATCGTTGGCGGTTTGGTGCTGGTATCTCGTAAAGCGAGTGCGGCGGTTGATGCGTTGGCATCTGGTGTGAACCCTCTTGATCGAGGTAATTGGGCTTATCGTGCAACCAATGCTGTTGGTAGTCTTTTAGATGATGGTATCGGTGGTGATGGTTCTTTTATTTTGGGTAATGCGGTTTATGAAGCGGGGCATCAGCGCGAAATATGGGGTGAGATTTATGGATTTTAAGGGGTATTAATATGCACGTATCAATAAGAATGCAAAGGCAAAAGCCTGGATATAATTTGTCAGGATTGGCGCGTTATCGCGAACTTGTGAAGCAGGCAAATTCAGTCGGTATTGATGAGACGTTGGGTAAATCTGCTGGTGAGCTGGAAGCGGAAATAGCTGCTAAACAGTCACAAGCATAAATGGAGTTTTGTTGTGGAGCTGGATGTTAATCAGATTATGAATATGTTGGTAGGGGGTGCTGCTGTTTATGGTGGTATTCGTGCTGAAATTAATTTTTTGAAACGTGGTCAGGTTCGATTAGTTAAGGCTGTAAGTCTATTAAGGACAAGAACGTTAAAGCTTGAAAGAGGGGTGAAGCATGGCTAAACGTGGTGTGAGTAAGAAGGCCGGAACCAAGGGTAAAGGCCGATTGAAGAAAGGCTACAAATATTTGAAAGGTGGTCGGATAGTTAAATCTAAAAAATAGGTGATGTTATGGGGTGGTTAAGAAAAAGATTTGGTGAAAGTAGCACGTACACTGGTATGGGGCTGTTAGCTACTGTGGCTGCTTATTTGGCGGGGCCGGAAGCTGTTCAGTCTGTTGCTCCGATAGCGACAATATTGATTGGTGTTTACGACGCTGTGCGTCCAGAGAAAAGTTAATTCCCTTTGGTGTTGATTCGTCATTAGCCACCTTCGGGTGGTTTTTTTATGCTCGTTAAGCTTTAGTTAATTCCTGTCGATCTATATTAGCGCCGCGTTAATAGATTACCGGAATTAGTATGGATTACGATCAGGTTTTGTCATTTGCAGTCAGTCGGGGGAATATCTCTGTCTCGGCTTTGCAACGGCGATTTAAAGTAAGGTGTCGTCCAGCAAGTGATATGATTGATTTATTGTGTAGAAATGGCGTTGTCGAAAAGAGCGGCGGGTGGTCTAACCATGAAGTGGTAAAAACGGTGCATGCTAGACAATATTCTATTAATTTCCATGAACATCAATGAGATATGCAATTTCCGGTAATGTCTATTACCGGAAATAGAAGGGTGCTTAGATTAGTAAGGCTTTAACAGATGGTAAAATTATATTTAGTTAATATACAATTAGTTATAGAATACTCTTAATGTTAGTTAAGAAGATTCCAGTTCCCTTTTTCGACACCCTTTCTGAGATGCCAAACCCTTATAGGCACCCAGTAAAGTCAGTTAAACATTTGCTTGAAGATGAACCTGCTAATGCTATTGACGATTATCAGCATGCAAGCGAGTTTTTGTATTCCTACCGCGGATCTCCAGATACGTTTTCAACGTACAGACGTGAAATCGAGCATTTCATGCATTGGAGCTGGTTAATTGCAGGCAAGTCTCTTAAGGATAACCGCCGTGAAGATATTGAAGCGTATGTAGAATTTTCACATAAACCGCCCAAAAACTGGATTGGACAGAAAAATGTTGCCAGATTTATAGAAAAACAGGGCGCTCGCGTGTTGAACTTGGAATGGCGGCCCTATGTACTCAGCAAGCCTGATCAGCCTTATTCTTTGTCACAAAGCGCCGTACAGGCGATTTTTGGTGTACTTAGCAGCTTTTATAACTATTTGATTCAAGAAGAATATGTCGGCATGAATCCTGTGGCGCAGATTCGACAGAAAAGTAAGTTTTTACGTAAAACACAAACACAGAAGCCTATCCGACGTTTATCTGAACTGCAGTGGTCTTATGTGTTGGAAGCAGCTGAAACACTTGCTGAAACGGATCCAATGCGGCATGAAAGAACGCTGTTCATCATGCAGGCGCTGTTTGCGATGTACTTGAGGATATCTGAATTAGTGGAAACTGTGCGTTGGAGCCCGACAATGGGTGATTTTGAACGCGATTTAGACGGCAATTGGTGGTTTAGAACGGTTGGTAAGGGTAATAAAGAGCGCCAGATTTCAGTCAGTGATGCTATGTTGAGTGCCTTAAAGCGTTTTCGAGAGTCACGCAACTTAAGCCCCCTGCCCGTACCCGGTGAATCTATGCCTTTGATACACAAAACCCGTGGCCAGGGAGGTATTACCAGCACCCGACAGATTCGCGGAATCGTCCAGCTATGTTTTGATGCAGGCCAGCACAAGATGCAGGAAGAAGGTTTTACCGAAGAAGCTGCTCAATTATCTGCGGCTACTGTACATTGGTTGCGCCATACTGGTATTTCTGAAGATGTTAAGCACCGTCCACGAGAGCACGTTCGAGATGATGCGGGTCATGGTTCGAGCGCAACTACCGACCGCTATATTGACGTTGAATTAACTGCTCGCCATGCTTCAGCGAAGAAAAAAGCAATAAAGCCGGAATAAGCATAAGAGTAGATATCTGAATGGCTCATAAACATCCTTAATAATTGCAATGTTCAGCCTAGAAAAACGATGAAAGTTCCATATAAATAGGTTAAGTTTGTCTTTGATTGCTCTGTATGTCAGCTTAAATGGAAAATCAGTAATGATAAAATTTTCAAAGTGTTCAGTTAAAAATATCTTTAATACGGCATTGTTAGGCTTGGGGCTGGGAAGCCTATATTCCCTACCTTCATTAGCACAACAAACGGTTCTTACTGCTGAAGATATTCCACTAGATGTTGAAGCTATTTATCAGGAAATAACCCCCATTGATGAATACACCACCATAGCGCGTTCTGTGCTCAGTCAGCTGGTGCGCAATCATTATTCTGAAGTGCGTGTAAATGATGATTTTTCCAGCACCTTACTAGACAGAGTAATTGATGGTCTTGACCCTTCGCGTCTTTATTTTACTGAAACCGATATCACTGAATTTGAACAATACCGCACCGAGCTTGATGATCTTTTGCGAGCTGGCAATGTCGATGCCGGCTTTTTGATGTATAACCGCTACCAACAGCGTGTTATTGAAAGATTGGTCTTTTCTTTAAAACGCCTGGAAGAAGATGGATCAGCATTTGATTTCACGCTTGATGAATACCTTATTGTAGATCGTTCAGAAGAATCCTGGGCTACTTCCCATGAGGAGCTGGAAGGTCTTTGGCATAAAAGGGTCAAGAGTAACGTCTTAAACGCCCTGCTTTCTGATGATACTTATGAGGAAGCAAAAGAAAATTTAAGTGGTCGTTATCGCTCACAATTGAGCCAGATATTAAAAAATGATCAACGTGAGGCATTTCAATATTACATGGATGCTATGACCTTGAGTGTTGATCCTCACACCCAGTACTACTTGCCGCAAGCTGCTGAGAACTTCACCATGAATATGAGTTTGCAGTTGCAGGGTATTGGCGCTGTTCTTACAACTGAAGATGAATTTACACAAGTGGTATCAATTGTTGCTGGCGGGCCTGCTGATATGGCAGGAGAACTGCAACCCAGCGACCGAATTACCGCTATTGCCCAAGGTGATGAGGAGTTCGTTGACGTGGTTGGTTGGCGTGTTGACGATGTGGTTCAGCTTATTCGAGGTGAAAAAGGCACTGTGGTACGTTTAAGCCTGATTCCAAATAATGCTGATAATGACTTTGACCGAAATGTCATCAGTATTACTCGAGACACAGTACAACTGGAAGATGAGTCGGCTAAAAGCGAGATTGTTGAGATTGAGCGTGATGGAGAAACATTTAAGATTGGAGTAGTTGACCTCCCTACGTTCTATGTCGATTTTCAAGCCTTACAAAATCGCGATCCGAATTATCGCAGTACAACTCGCGATGTCAGAGAGTTGCTTGAAGAATTAAAAGCCGAAAATGTTGATGCTGTAGTAATTGATCTGAGGAATAATGGTGGCGGCTCATTAAGTGAAGCTAACTCTCTAGTTGGCTTATTCATTGATCGCGGCCCTACTGTTCAGGTTATGGATGCCGATAATAACAATAATGTTTACGGTGACTCAGATCCTGGACTGGTTTACGACGGCCCAATGGCAGTATTGGTTAATAAGCTCAGCGCTTCTGCCTCTGAAATTTTTGCTGGTGCCATTCAGGATTATCAACGTGGATTAATCTTAGGAAGTCAGACTTTTGGTAAAGGCACCGTTCAGGAGTTGATCCCATTGGGCACAGGTCAGTTAAAAATTACTCGGTCCAAGTTCTATCGAATATCGGGTGAAAGCACGCAACACAGAGGTGTTTTGCCAGACATTGATTTCCCTGATTTGTATGATGTTTCCGATGAGATCGGTGAAGCAGCTCTCGATAACGCCTTGCCCTGGGATACAATTGAAACCACGAGTTTTTATCGTCCTTTTGCAAATTTAAAACCAGTGCTTCCTGCTCTGGCAAGCCGACATGCAGAGCGTTTGCAAAGCGATCCTGATTTTAATTACATCGAAGCCCAAATTGCTCGCGCTATTGAAAACCAGGAAGACAACACTTTGAGTTTGAATATGAATGCATTGCTTGCTGAGCGTGAAGAAAATGACGCATGGCGTTTGCAATTAGAAAATAGTCGGCGTATTGCCAAGAATGAAGAACCTTACGAATCAATCGAGGCAATGAGATCTTCGAATGAAGATGAAGAGGAAACTATTGCGGTTAATATGCCAGGCTTAGATGAAGAAGAGTCAATTGATGACGCCGAAGAAACAGACCCCTACCTGCGTGAAAGTGCTAACGTGTTGCTTGATTTAATTGAGCTGCAAACAGACAGTGTATTTAGTATGGCCGAGCAACGAAACTAAAAACTGATGTCGGCGTCATGACTTGCTTCGACAGCAATGCTCCGACACCAATAGCAGAAAATGGCACTTATTTGTGTCGTTTTTTTGAGCAACAAAAAAAGAAATGAAGATGTGAATTAAGGAAAGAATATATCAGCTGTCATCAATCTCATACGAGCGGATGGTTTGCCCCCACGCATTATTGACAATCTCACGCTCACGCCCTACGGCATCAGTCGTTGTCACACCCAGGTTATTAAAGACCACACTGCTGTCTAACGTGGGATCAGCAGCTACCAAACCGACATTACGCGCCAACACATCGTAGCTGGGGCTATTCCAGCGTAGCAAAATAAGGCTCAGAGGATTTAAGTACTCTGCCACGGCTATCGTAATAACTGTCGCTGTGCAGGAAGTTAGTCGCATCAAAGACGCGGGTGTGGAAAAGGAGTTTTTACTCTGACCCCAAATATTACTGACCCCAAATATTATGGATGTCTTCAGTACCACTGTTATCACGGGCGGCATTGGTGCCGACTAATCTGCCGGTACCTGGGATGTAAGTACGACTGGTCAGTGAGGTATCACCTAAGTAGTTCTCTTCAATCTGACCCATCTCATTCACATCCGTGGTTTGATACAGCACCTCAGCAGTGGCCGCATCTTCTACCCTTTCCAGATAACCACGAGGGTTATACACATAGTCCACCGCAAAGGCGGTGCTGTAACTTGGGGTTACTGGATAGGTAACCGTCGCCAGACGACCAAGGTCATCATAGTCACGGCTAGTGGTGAATGTTTCTGCACCAATGGTGGTGGCAATGTCAGTCATCCTGCCGCCTATTGTGCTGTCGTAATAATACGCACGGTCAAAGGTGACGATGCTATTTTCATCCGTGATGGTTTCTGAGGTTAAGCGGCCAATACCCACACCAGACACATAGGTGTCATCATATTCATAGGCGGTGGTGATCACATCGCTCAAATCATCCGTTGGATCAGTACGTTCGATCAAGCGGGATAGTTTATCTGACTGGAGAAGTTGGGAGGGAAGAATGGCAATAAATACGTTATTATCAAAGGTAGTTTAAATAAAAGAGACGAATTCGATGAACAACTATCAAGACTATATTGAAATTATTCCTGGCAAACGTGGTGGCAAGCCTTGCTTAAAACAAACACGTATCAGTGTTTACGACGTTCTGGCCTGGTTGTCTCAAGGGATGACCTCGCAAGAGGTCGTGGCAGATTATCCCGAGTTAGGCGCGGAACAAATACAGGCTTGTTTGGCTTATGCCGCAGAACGAGAGCACCACTCATTAACTGTTAGCGCAGCATGAAACTTTTGCTTGACCAGAACCTTTCGCATCGTATGCTGCCTGCTTTATGCGAAACTTACCCAGACAGCACCCAGGTTCGTTTTCTAGACATGGAAGGAGCTGCCGATAAAGTCATTTGGGATTATGCCCGTAAGCATGGTTATGCTGTCGTCACCCTGGACGCTGACTTTCATGAATTCAGTATGCTTTGGGGCGGCCCTCCTTTGATTATCTGGCTCAAATGCGGCAACCAGCGTAAGGAAGTGCTGCTGGATAAATTGATCAACAGCAGGGAATCAATATTGCATGCTGCCGAAGACACCGACCTCTGGTGTCTAGAGGTATTTTAAACATTTCAACATTGACATGGAGGTCAGCTCATGCACATGCTTATTCTGCTATTTTTTATCATTATTTGCATTGGCCGCATAAAATACCAATCATCCAAACGTATTAAACCATCTGGTTTTTTCCAACAAAAACGTACAAGCTCAACTTCAACATTAAAACCCCCACAAGTTGCCGAACCAGCGCTTGCTACCGCAAATCAAAAAACAATTTTTAGAAAGAAAAAACCGGCCTGGGCCAAACGAGAAATCATTCGCCTGAAAGCACTGATACCTGATTACGGTTGCCGCAAAGTAGCTGATGTGTTTAATCGATTGCATAAAGAAAAGCGCTCTGAAACGCTCAGCAAAAGCTATGTCTACAACATCATCAAAGCGCATCAATATGAGATTCAAGTACTACGGCAACGCATCAAACATAAACAACCCAAACCTCTTCCTAACAATGTCGTATGGTCAATAGATTTAACAGCTGTGAATAATTCGTTAGCAAAAAATACTGTTTTTGGCATTATTGATAACGGCAGTCGGGCTTGTTTGTTATTAAAACAACTGCACAATAAAAGTTCCTGCACCCTCCTGCATTGCCTTTTGGACATTATTGAACGCTATGGAAAACCCAAGAATATCAGAACAGATAATGAAGCCGTTTTCACCTCCAAAACGTTCAGAGGATTACTTTGGCTTTTAGGCATAAAGCATCAAAGAACTGAAGTAGCCTGTCCCTGGCAAAATGGCCGGATTGAACGTTTCTTTGGCACGTTTAAAGCCGCAATAAGAAAAATTGTTGTAAGCAATAATATCTTGCCATTACGTTTACGAGAATTCCGCTTCTATTACAATCATGTTAGACCGCACCAGCACCTGAATGGCAAAACACCTGCTGAGGTCTGGAGCAAACAAAAAACCAACTATCAGGGTAAAGCAATTTACTGTCGATCCTGGCATGGAATATTGTCAGGGTTTTACTTGCCACCGAGATGAGAGATGCAGATTAAAAAAACGAAATATTATGGCAGGAAATAACTGTTTACGGTCGAGTCTGTATTCAGAAAAAAACTGTGCTGTTTTGGCTGGTGATAGAGCCATAAACAGCAATAATGTGATCGTTTTTTCACGGACTTTGAAAATTGGTAAGGAAATTCGACTGCTTTTTTAAAAAAGCCTTGCCAATTTATAATTGAAACTCGTTTGGACGCGTGGACGGGACATTTTATCGTATGGTTTGTGTAAGCCACGATAAATGTCCCTTCTCGAAAATTGAAATTTTGCTGCAGAGTGTTGTTTTTCTTAAGCGGAAAAGAGAGCTGAGAAGAAGCGGAAGATTAGAGGCATGCCAAGAACTGGTATAAACCTAAGAAATAAATGGCGGAGGAGGAGAGATTCGAACTCTCGATAGGCTATTAACCTATGCCGGTTTTCAAGACCGGTGCATTCAGCCGCTCTGCCACCCCTCCGCGACGGGTTCGAATCTTACAGTAATTAGATTCCCAGTCAACCAGGAATCCTTGTAAAGATGGGCTTTCTGACCCGCTCTGAAAGTCTTGCTTTTAATGCACGGCTTAGTATGATGTAAGCCATTGAAATCTTCTGTTTTGCCCTTATTTAGTAAACAGAGCTTCTAATTTTTTAATTATAGAGTGGAGTCCATAATGAGTGAATTTGGTTACGGTATAGAACGCAGTCAAGAGTCTGTGTTGGCGACAAATAAAGTGTTGAGAAATACTTATATGTTGCTTGCAATGACACTTGTTTTCAGTGCGTTCACCGCGGCTGTTTCCATGGCGGTTGGTATTGGTCAAGGCTTAGCGTTAATTTTGATGCTAGTGAGTTTTGGCTTGTTGTTTTGGGTCCACAAGGCCGCTGAAAGCAGTCAGGGTATTATTGCGATTTTTGCTTTTACGGGCTGTTTAGGTGCTTCTCTGGGGCCAATGCTCAGTTATTATGTCGCTCTGGCTAATGGCCCTGGCATAGTGTTACAGGCTTTAGGTGGAACCGGCCTGATTTTCTTTAGTTTGTCGGGTTATGCGCTGACCACGCRTAAAGATTTTTCTTTTATGCGCGGCTTCCTGTTTACAGGTTTGATAGTTGCTGTTGTAGCGATGGTGCTGAATATATTTCTAAATATTCCATTATTGAGTCTGGTCATTTCTGCCGCGGTTATCATGATTATGTCTGGCCTGATATTGTTTGATACCAGCCGGATTATTCATGGTGGAGAAACTAACTATATTCGAGCGACGGTGTCTTTATACTTAAATATTTACAATATCTTTATCCATTTGCTGCATTTGATTAGTGTTCTGTCAGGCAGGGATTAGACTTACTTCGTAGTATCCGAGCCCTGCTGGTAAGATTGCCTGCAGGGCTTTTTTCATTTAAGAGGCTCTTGCAGAAAATGCAAAGTTTTACTTTAGTTATCTACGCCGCTCCCGATTCACAGTCATCCAGTACAGCGTTAAATTTTGCGCGAGAAATTCTGCACAGCGGTCATGAAATTTATCGTTTATTCTTTTATCAAGACGGTGTTTTGAATGCCTGTAGTTTTAATACGCCTTCCCAGGATGAGGAAAATTTGCCCGCAAGCTGGCAAGCATTTATTCAGGAGCATAGTATTGATGCAGTTGTTTGTGTCGCCTCTGCTTTAAAGCGCGGGATTATCAATGAGTCTGAAGCCGAGCGTTATGAGCTGCCAGCAAGCAATCTAAGAGAGGGCTTTGAGATTAGTGGGCTTGGTCAGCTTATCGATGGTCTTATAAACTCAGATCGGTTGGTTAATTTTTTGCCTTGAGTATATTGCTAATGAAACCTAAAAATATACTTATCATTATCCGCCAGGCGCCCTTCTCTTCGAGCTTACCTGCTGCTGCGTTAGACGTTCTTTTAACAGCAGCAGCCTTCGAGCAAAGCCTTACCTTATTATTTATGGGAGATGGTGTGCTGCATTTATTAGCGGGGCAGAATGCCGCCGGTAGCGGAATGAAGAATGTCAGCAAGGCCTTACCTTCGCTTGAGCTTTACGATGTTGATCAGGTTTTTTTTGAAAAAGGCGCACTGCAAAACAAAAATATGGACAATGAAAAATTAGTGTTGCAGCCTGCAGGTTTGTCACTAAGTCAGATAGCCGAAGCAATTGAAGCAGCAGACCAAGTGTTTAATTTCTAATTATTATGACTTTGCATCTAATAAATAAATCCTTAACTCAATCTTCTGCACTCGAAGAGTGTATCGCCGTATTACAGGCTAAAAAAGCAACAAGTGCCCTTTTACTAATTGAAGATGCCGTCTATTCGGTAAGGGAATGTTCTGAAAATCACAGCTTACATGAAAAGATTAAAGCTCTTGGTTTACCTTGTTATATTTTGAAAGAGAATTTGCAGGTGCGTGGGTTGAAATTAGAATTAGCCGACTGCTTCTCACTGGTAGATTATGCAGGTTTTGTTCAGTTGTCGCTGGACTACGATAAAGTGCAAAGCTGGTCTTAAATAAAGATGTCTAATACGCTCAATATTCAAGGCAAAGAATTAAAGCTGGATAAACATGGTTACCTACAAAAACTGAGTGATTGGAATCAAACAGTGGCTGACGCTTTAGCTCTTAAAGAAGGCCTGAGTTTGACTTCAGATCACTGGGCGTTAATGAATTTACTGCGGAATTTTCATCAACAAAGTGGGTTGATTCCATCTACACGAGTATTGGTGAAATTAATTGCTAAAGAGCTCGGTGAGGAAAAAGGCAAAAGTATTTATTTAATGAGCCTTTTCCCTGGTACACCTCTCAAATCGATTTGTAAAATAGCCGGGCTGCCGCGGCCAATAAATTGTGTTTAAAATACCTAGCCGATGATCAATCGTACCGCTCTGCCCTACCCCTTATCGAGTGTTCATTTGTTCCAATCCCTAAGGCATTTAAAGTTACCAGCTTTATTGCATAGCGGCTTGGCTGGCGACAAAAAAACGTCGCGTTTTGATATTGTAGTTGCTGATCCCAGCAAGCTTATTCGTTACCAACATGGCATCTTGAAAATTGAAAGTGAAGGTAATTCAGGTGAGAGTATAGAAGAGATAAAAACTGTTGAGCCTATCTTGGCTTTAGCTGAGCACTTTCCTTGGCAGAATAACAATGTAGATGCCCGTGATGACATCCCTTTTTGTGGCGGCCTGCTGGGCTACTTTTCTTATGAAGCCTTGCATGATTTACACAAGGTTTCTAAAAAACATAATGAGGGGCCAGGCCTGCCGTCAATCTTAGCGGGGATTTATGACTGGGCAATCATTGTGGATCATCACAAACAGTCTTGTACGCTGGCGGCCCAAACGGACTGTAAGCGAGAAAAGTTGGAAAAAATAAAACATTTACTAAGCAACAGAACAAATCTGCAAGGTGAAAGCTTTAAAATAACCTCAGCGTTTAATTCGAACGTTTCCAATCAGGAATATACTCAAGCATTTAAGAAAGTCATGCAATACATCCAGGCTGGTGATTGTTACCAGGTAAATATGTCGCAATGTTTTCAGGCTACTTGTGAGGGTGACAGTCTGCAAGCCTTCATCAAATTGCAACAACAAGCAAATGCCCCCTTTGCCGCCTATATAGAAGATCAGAATCAAGCAGTCTTATCCTTTTCCCCAGAGCGTTTTTTACAGGTGAAAAATAAAGTAGCAATCACCCAGCCGATCAAGGGAACTAGAGCACGTCATTACGATAAAGCTAAAGATGAGAAAGCGCTCAATGACCTGATTAACAGTAAAAAAGATAAAGCAGAAAACCTGATGATTGTTGATTTGGTAAGAAATGATTTTGGTAAAGTTTGTCGTACAGGCTCAGTTCGTGTTGATGCCTTATACGAGCCTCAAAGTTTTGCTAATGTGCATCATTTAGTGAGTTCTGTGAGTGGAGAATTAGCGCAGTCAAAGGATGTTTTTAATTTATTGAACGCCTGTTTTCCAGGTGGTTCCATAACCGGGGCTCCCAAACTACGTGCAATGGAAATAATAGCGGAAGTAGAAACGGCACCACGCTCTGTTTACTGTGGCTCAATCGCCTGGATAAACACTAATGGTGATATGGATAGCAACATAGCGATACGCACATTAGTGCGAGACCATGATCAGATATATTGTTGGGGCGGC
This sequence comes from SAR86 cluster bacterium, assembly GCA_002746215.1. Classification (GTDB taxonomy): domain Bacteria; phylum Pseudomonadota; class Gammaproteobacteria; order Pseudomonadales; family Pseudohongiellaceae; genus UBA5109. The sequence goes on along the minus strand of NVWI01000003.1, from coordinate 28,333 downwards.
GGCGGAATAGTGGCAGATTCTGATGCGCAGCTGGAATACCAGGAAAGTCTGGATAAAATTTCTATGTTCATGGATGCACTGTCTTAGAAATGGATGCTAAAACACTAAAACCCTATTTACTTGATCATAACGCAACCGTTTATCCAACCGTGGGAGCTAAACAAAGGCTGGCTGCCGTATTAATCCTGCTAACACCTGGGGATGATGGGCCGGAATTAATATTTACTCGCCGTAGTGAGCACCTCCCTAGCCACGCCGGGCAAATAAGCTTTCCTGGTGGCACCGTAGAGCCTGATGACGCGAGCCCAATAGAGACTGCATTACGTGAATCTGAAGAAGAAATTGGCCTAAATAGAGCCTATGTGGATATTTTAGGCACATTAGATTGGTATACGATACCTAGTGGCTTTGTAGTATTGCCAGTGATTGGTCATCTGAGTCAAAAACAAAAGTTTAAAGCCGCACCAGAAGAGGTAGCGGAAATATTTTCCATTCCGTTACGCACATTATTGGACACGTCAATCTATAAAAGTGACACTTTTACTAGAAATAAAATTAAAAGACGATACTATTTTTTTGAATTTAAAGAATATTATATATGGGGAGCGACTGCCGGTATGCTCCGCTCCCTAGCTCTTAAACTATCAGATTAAGATTTCCCTGTTGCTGGCTTTTATGAATTCCTGCTTAAGTTCAGCGTATTCAAATACCGCTGGAAACTGTGGAAACTCATTAATCACATTTTGCGGGGCTTTGAACAGAATACCTTGATCGGCTTCACTGAGCATAGTGGTGTCATTATAGGAATCCCCTGCGGCTATAACCCTGTAGTTAAGGCTGTGAAAAGCCTTTACAGACTCTCTTTTTGGGTCTTTTTGACGTAACTTATAATCGACTACCCTGCCATTTTTATCGATTTCCAGACGATGACAAAATAAGGTTGGAAAACCAAGCTGCCGCATCAGGGGCTGAGAGAATTCGTAAAAAGTGTCAGACAGTATGATTACCTGGAAGCGTTCACGTAACCAATCTACAAATTCTATTGCGCCTTCTAAGGGGCTTAAGGTAGCAATAACCTCCTGAATTTCCTGATAACCGAGTTTATGTTCATCAAGAATATGCAAACGCTGCTTCATCAATACATCATAATCCGGGATATCGCGGGTGGTTGCTTTAAGTTCTTCAATACCCGTTTTTTCTGCAAATTTAATCCAGATTTCAGGAATAAGGACTCCTTCCAGATCAAGACACGCTAATTCCAAGATAATTCTCCTTTCTCACTGAGGTAAAGATGGCAAAACAGCGCCCATTTTCTATCTTTGCACCAGCACATGCAATGCCCCTATTAATTTGGGTGCATTATTTTGAAATTTACGAATGATTGAAGAAGTAGTACTTTTGTCCTTAGAAACCCAATAAAAGATTCTCTCCTAATTATCAAAATTGCTTAGGCTTGTTTTTTACTAAGTTACTACTAGATATGGTGTGTGTTGCTAGCTCACCACACAACATCGTCCAAGTAAAACTAAAAACAAGCTGTAAGTAGCTAATATATAAAGCTTTTTTCACGTGAAACATCAAGTAAACTAGTTTTTAAGTTAAAACGCTAAGTCTTTGTAAAATTAGCGATTTCAAGTAAAAGTTAACAGAGGTACAATTGCGCCCTCCAAAACTGTATATAAGTGAATAACAGGCATTCTTAAGTGTTAACTATCGAAGAAATAAGCAAGTTGGCTGATGAATATGCTGAAAAGCATCCCAAAGAGATTATTGCTTTGGCCCTGGAATCTACCCAGAACCTGACAATTTCCTTCAGTGGCGCTGAAGATGTCGTACTCATTGATTTAGCGGTTAAATTAAAAAAAGATATTCAGGTCTTCACGCTTGATACAGGTCGTTTGCATCCTGAAACCTATGCTTTTATAGATAAGGTGCGTGAGCATTACGGTTTAACTATAGATGTCATGTCGCCAGATGCCGCTAAGTTGGAGGCCTATGTTAAAGCTAAGGGCCTTTATGACTTTTATAAATCCGATCATCATGAATGTTGCGGTATTCGCAAGGTTGAGCCTTTAAAACGCAGACTAGCGAATCTGGATGGATGGATTACAGGACAGCGCAAGGATCAAAGCCCTGACACCCGAACCGATGTTGCCGTAATTGAGCAAGATTCGAGTTTTTCTACCCCAGACAAACCTTTATTGAAGTTCAATCCTCTGGCTAATTGGTCTTCCTCGCAAGTATGGGAATATATCCGCATGTTTGATGTCCCGTATAACAGTCTGCATGACAGAGGTTATAGCAGTATTGGTTGTGAGCCTTGCACCAAAGCTATTAATCCAGGGCAGCATGAACGCGAAGGGCGTTGGTGGTGGGAAGAACAAACCGCCAAAGAGTGTGGCCTGCATCAAGGCAACATAATCGCCAAAGGTTAACCTTATTAGCTATTGGCTGCCGAAAAAATCGGCACCTCTTCTTTAAATAAAGCTTCTTTTTTTCCACTGCTTTTACAGGCTACAGCTTGTTGAATGTGCACCCTGTTTAAATGTGGGGCGAACATTTCAATAAAATCCAGCATGTATTTGCGCAGAAAGCTTTCACGACGAAAGCCGATACTGGTTGTGCTATAGGCAAACAAATGGCTCGCATCAAGCGCAATCAAATCAGCATCTCGCTCAGGCTCCCAGGCCATCGCCGCGATAATACCGACCCCTAGACCCGCTCTCACATAGGTTTTAATAACATCTGCATCTGCCGCAGTAACGACTACATTCGGCGTCAGTCCCTGTTGCTCAAAAGCGGCATCAAGTTTTGAGCGACCGGTAAAGCCAAAAAGATAGGTAATGAGCGGATATTGATTAATCGCTTGTAAGCTCAGTGTCTTTTCTGCAATTAAAGGGTGTCCTTTGGGAACTAGAATTGACCGGTTCCAGTGAAAACAAGGCATCATAATCAAGCCTTCGAAGAGCTCCAGTGCTTCAGTGGCAATAGCGAAATCAACGGTACCATCCGCAGCCATTTGAGATATCTGCATCGGTGTACCTTGATGTAGATGTAAGGAAACGCGCGGATAGCGTTGAGTAAAAGCTTGAATTATTTTGGGCAGCACATAACGTGATTGTGTATGCGTCGTTGCAATACTTAAGCTGCCCTGCTCTTCATCCTTGTATTCATCGGCAATTCTGCCAATGGTTTTCACTTTATTGAGAATTTCAGCGGTTTCAATAAGTATTTTCTCACCGGCAGGAGTCACCTGCTGTAATTGTTTGCCGTTACGACTAAAAATCTGCACACCAAGCTCCTCCTCCAACAGGCGAATTTGCTTACTGATGCCGGGCTGTGATGTGAATAGTTTATCTGCAGTGTGGCTGATATTTAGCTGATTCTGTGCCACTTCCCAGATATAACGTAATTGCTGAAGTTTCATAGCAAAGGCCATCATTTAAAATAGACATTCAATATAACTAAAAAGAATAAATATATAAATAAATATTGCTTTTAAATATATGTAATTAGCCTACTATGCGCGCCTATGGAATTACTCATGCTTATAAGTTCCGGCGCTTTAGTCGGTTTTGCTATTGGTCTCACCGGGGTTGGGGGCGGTTCTCTGATGACCCCTATTTTGCTCTTATTCAATTACCCCGTAGCAATAGCGATAGGCACTGACCTGCTTTATGCCTCTATTACCAAAGCGAGCGGCATGGTTTTCCATCACAGGCGTGGTCATGTTGACTGGAAGACCACGGGCTTACTGGCTGCTGGCAGTATTCCGGTATCAATAATCATTAATGTCTTCATTATTGATGAAAGCCTGAATGATAACGCGAGCTTTTCTACGTTTCTCGGCAGTTTCTTAGGTGTCATGCTTATTCTGACGGCACTAGTGATGATTTTTAATCGTCTTATTCAGCGGCGTTTGAGCAATGAGGAAAGTATTAAGGATAAGAATTACTACCGCTTTCTAAGAAAGCATCGCTCAGTATTAGTGCTCATACTTGGCATCGTTTTGGGCATCTGTGTGACCCTGTCTTCAGTCGGTGCCGGAGCCTTCGGTGCGGCTATTCTTTTTATGCTTTTCCCCAGTTGGCCAACTAAACATGTTGTGGGAACCGATATTGCTCATGCTGTGCCATTAACCTTTGTGGCAGGGCTAGGCTATGTATCTAATGGTTTGGTAGATTACAGTCTTCTGCTGGCATTGGTGATTGGATCTTTACCAGGCATTTACTTAGGCACCAGGCTGGGATCCGTATTGCCGGAAAAACTCTTGAGGACGGTGCTTATTATTGCGTTGTTATGCCTGGGACTTTATTTCAGCTTTAGTCGGCTTCATTAGGTGTATTAGCGACGCCATGTGGTACATGGCCAGTTGCGACATGTTCACGGGTAGATTCGCAATGATCTTCCTGGTCATCAAAAAACACGTCGGCATTGTAAGCTTGTAAAAATGCGCCTTTATCAGAGCCCCCAAGAAATAGAGATTCATCAATTTTAATATCCCAGGCGCGTAGGGTTCGTACAACCCTCTCATGAGCTGGGGCTGCTCTGGCTGTCACCAGGCAAGTTCTTATAGGGCAATTATCGTCATCAAATTTACTTTGCAGTTGTTGTAGCGCTGCTAGAAAGGGTTTGAACGGGCCGCCTGATAAAGGTTCATGGGCAGCTTCTCGTTCACTGCGGGTAAATTCTTCCAACCCACGGGATTTGTAAATGCGTTCTGCTTCATCTGAAAACAAGACAGCATCACCATCAAAGGCAAAGCGCAGTTTGTAATCGTCAGTGTTGGCGATACTGGAAGGCATAATGGTCGCAGCAGCAATGCCATTTTCCAAAGCCTGGCGGACATCACCGCCATCGGTAGAAAGAAATAGATGGCTATTAAACGCAGAGATATAACGATAAGGGCTGGACCCGCCACAAAATGCTGCTTTGCTAATGGCTAACTGGTGGTGCTCTATAGAATTAAAAATTCGCAGCCCAGTATCAGCCGTGTTTCGAGAAAGCAGGATTACTTCAACCTGTTCTCGATCCAGCAATGAATTAATATTCAGTAGTTTTTTAACCAGGTTAAAGGCATCACCTGGCTCTAAAGGCTCATCTTCCCGCTCAATTTGATATTGACGATAAGCTTCAACACCCTGATGCTCATAAACCTCATGACTCTCATTGAGGTTAAACAGAGCTCTTGATGAGATAGCAACAGTTAACTTTTCGGGTTTTTGTTTCATAACACTATTGTACTAATAACAGACACCAGTGCCACCTAGTCCACAGTATCCATCAGGATTTTTTGCCAGATATTGCTGGTGATAATCTTCAGCATAATAAAATTGAGGTGCTGTTTTAATTTCGGTTGTTATGACCGGGTGCTCCTGCTCTTTCAGCATGGTTTGGTAATGTGTTTTACTTTGCTCAGCGGCCTGAATTTGCGCATCAGAGTAAGCGTAAATGGCTGATCGGTATTGAGTGCCTTTATCGTTGCCCTGACGCATGCCTTGAGTGGGGTTATGAGCTTGCCAGAATTCTTTGAGCAAGCGTTCATAACTAAGTTGTATTGGATCAAAAGCTAACCAGACGACTTCTGTATGGCCGGTCTGTCCGCTGCACACTTCTTGATAAGTAGGATTAGTAGTGAAGCCTCCAGCATAACCGGCAGCAGTGGTATGCACACCAGGCAAGGACCAGAAATGCTTTTCGGCACCCCAGAAACAGCCTAATCCAAAAAGTGCTTGTGATAGCCCTTGCTCTACAAGCTCATCGGCAGACAGTGTTAAAGGGTTTTTTAATATTACATGGGGCTCAGCAATTTGCATTGCTTCGTCACGCCCTACCAAGGCTTTATCTGCGCTGACTAAAGTTTCTTTATCAAATAAATTTAGCATAATTAAGGTTTAAACTTTGCAGATACCTTTGCAAATAGACAAGTAATCTGAAACCACTTTTTCGATGCCGTGGTCGATGCATTCAATTATAAGGGCATGCCCAATTGAGACTTCAAGAATATCAGGAATACTCAAAAAACTCGGTAGATTTTTCAGGTTTAGATCATGCCCTGCGTTGACGCCAAGCCCAAGTTTTTGAGCCAATATTGCAGCCACCTGATATTTATTCAATACATCTTTTGCTTTGTTACTCGAAAATTCACTTGCAAACTCTTCAGTGTAAAGTTCAATTCGATCAGTGCCACTTTGAGCAGTAAGTTCTATTTGTTCGATATCTGGATCAAGAAAAACGGCGACCCTGACCCCGGCTTTTTTTAAGCGCTGGATGATGGGCTTTAAGGTGTCGAGGTGCTGCGTGAAATCCCAGCCATGATCTGAGGTTAATTGATCTTCAGCATCTGGCACTAATGTACATTGTGTTGGTTTACAGCGTTCAACTAATTGTAAAAATGCTTCAGAGGGATAACCTTCGATGTTGAACTCCACTCGCGGAAAGCCCCTAAGCAAATGCGCCAGCTCATAAGCATCTTGCTGGGTAATATGACGTTCGTCCGGTCGAGGGTGAATAGTAATTCCCTGAACGCCTAATTCAATAAAGCGTTTGGCATAATGCAACAGGTCGGGAGCGTTATGGCCGCGAGAATTTCGTAACAATGCGAGTTTGTTTAGGTTGACACTGAGTGCGGTCATGAGCGTTTACGTCTTTAAAAGGAGATGTAATTCTAGAAGAATTATTGATAAAAAACAGCCAAAAGTTTAGAGTTATTTATAACTTAAAGAATATTAATAGCTGCTGATTTACGATATCTATAAAAATAATTATCGAAATAAATAACAAAAAGGCCAGCAAATGCTGGCCTTTTTGTTTCTGTTGGAAGCTAACTACTCTTCCTCTTGCTCTTCACTGCTTAATTAAAATGGCGAAGGGGCTACAAAATCTGGATCTGGCAAAGCCATCAATACATCATCCGAATCTTGCGGGTAGCTAGGTGCATGTACGCCTAGCAAAGTGTCAAACTCCAGACCATTTGCGTCAACGTAAATAGCTAAGCCCTGCACTATCCGATTCTGTCCCTGCCATGGCAAGGTGTTGTCGTTATCATCAGCTCGAATTGTGAAATCAGCCTGTATTGCTAGGCGGTGTTCCGGTAGATAAGCGAATAACATCGAGTCAGTATGAATGTTAGGGACATGATGAATTTCCAAACGGTTCATCGAATCTTCAATCACCATGACGCCGTTATCAGGTACGACCTGAAATTCTGGATTCAAAGTGTCTTCACCTAAAAGCGTTCTGGGTGTACTAAGTGCCATTCGCAGAAAATCCACACTGTTTTCACTGACAATTAAAGGAATGCCGGCACTAACCATTGGAATCAGGCTGGGGGTATGGTCAGAGTGTGGGTGTGAATTGATGACAGCGGTGATTGGTTTTTCCGAAACGCTGGCTACTGCCTCCATAATGATGCCTGCATTTGCACGGGGTGGAAAACCGCCACTTTCAAACACAATAAAACCATCTTCAAACTCAACGGCTAAAGAATTATAATTTGTAGTGATGTGATAAACACCAGGAGCAACTTCTTCAATTAAATCAGCCGGTGATGGCGCTGCGCCGCCAGGAGGAGGACCAAAACCACCACGCCCGCCACCAGGTGGAGGTGTAATAAGCGCAGTCAGATTGGTTGGATTGGCATCAGCAGCAAGTAAGGCCACTCCAAAGATGGCACCACCGCCCTGCCAGATTTCTGACGTAGCAGGTACCATAACACCGTCCATTTCTTCATAGTCACGATACACAGCAGATACACGCATATTCCCCATAAAGTCATCTTCAACCCAGGTTTCAGTCATGCTAATCAGATTGTCATCATTAATATGAGCATTAACGGTATAACGCATACCTGAAGGAGATGTCTGATTTTCCGGTGATATCCAGCTTAGTACAGTGTCGCCATCCATCATTGATACGCTTACGCCGTTAGTTTCGGCACCCTGTAAAAAGCCCCAAGGCGTCAGCCAAATATTTAACTGGTTGCTCCAGTTCATATCTTGAGCCGTTATATTTTGCGTATAGTCCGCAGGGTACTGAGGGTCATAAAACAAGTTCTGTACATAGGTGTCCCCAGAAGCCAGAGACGCGGGCGCTGCCAGGTCTATGGTTCTAACGTAATGCATTATTTCATCACGGGATATCCAGGGCGGATTCGCTGAACGAGTCTGGCGAAAGCTATTCCTGATACTCCAGGCGCGGCCTGAAACGGTAATCGATGAAAGGTTTTCAGTGCCCATGGCTGCCTGAACATTAGCCAGCACTTCATCAGAGCTTAGAGGGGCTGCTGGCATAGGAGCCGAACTTGCCATTTCCTCCTCTCCAGCACAGGCAACTAAAGCCAGTGTGGATAATAAAATAATAAGAGCGTTACGCATAAGTGATACCTCCGTCGATATCTTTGTCATGTGGCGGTTAAGACTGATACAAGCAGAGGACTTCAGTCGTAGGGGCTTGAGTATAGGGTTAAGTGGCGTAAATTCAAGCATTACTGATAGGACAATAGTGCAAAAAAAAATGCAACTAAAAGCCGGCATAATCTATAAGAAGGAGATACAAATAGCCCCGTAAAATACAGGGCTATTTGTGGGGTGAATCTTCATTTAATAGGCAATTGTAAACTGGGCACGTGAATGTGCGGCTGTTTCCAGTTCATTAACCAAAGCATCAGAATAATCCTCTGCACTGATAGCACTTTCGCCTTTGGCATCAAACATTAATGACGTAGTGCCAAGGCGGTAGTTGCCCTTCTTCTCGCCAGGTTGAATCATGCCCGGCGGACAAAAAACGGTCCAGTCCAGATCGCTGTCGCGCAATCTATCGCGAACTTCACGCATCGCTAATGCTTCTCCACGGTATTCATCAGGCAATGTTTCGGCAACAGGTGAGCCATCTGGTAGTAACAGGCTGCCAGCACCGCCAACATAAAACAGACGCTTACCTGTGGTTTTCGCTGCGGCCATGGCTGCGTCAGCGACGGCATTAGCCTCAACCACAGGATCACCACCGTTACGTGGGCTTACCGTCATGACGATTGCATCAGCATCGGCGGCAGCCTGAGTAATAGAGTCAGCACTTGTTGCATCAACTTCTACAGCGCTGACATTATCGTTTGTTGTGATTTTTTCAGGATGACGAGCCCCAGCAATAACTTGATGTCCGCGTGCGGACGCTTCCGCTACGATACGTGAACCAATCATCCCAGAACCGCCAACGACAAATATTTTCATGAGTATTTCCTCTTTCCTGTTAATAAAGTAAAAAATGGGTAGCCCCCAAGCGTGCCGTATTCTATTCTTTACTTACAAAATAACAAGAACCGACATTTTTGTATGATACTGACATAAATGTAGGTATTAGAAGGAATGGTAGCTAGAGCGACCCCAGGCATGTGGAAAACACAGAATGTCATGTTGATTTGGCGAGAATCAGGAGATTAAACGTATGGTTACGGCAGTAAACAAGATAAAAAAAACAGGTTCTCCAGCGTTTGGTGCCTGCCCAGTAGAGAATGCTCTGAAACTTATTAGTGGTAAATGGAAGCCGGTTATACTTTTTCAGCTTAGCAAGGGCACCCATCGTTTCGGGGAACTGGAACGTTCCATTTCTGGCATTACGCAGCGTATTCTTATTTTGCAATTACGCGAACTTGAGCGTGACGGGATGGTTACTCGTAAGGTCTATACAGAGGTACCACCTAAAGTTGAATATAGTTTGACTAAAGCGGCTGCGAGTATGGGGCCAATATTAGGGACTTTTGGCGATTGGTTTGAAGCGCATGCCGATGAATTAATTCGGCCATAGTTTTCAAGCCATAGTTATTCAAAATGATAATTATCTTAACTCTTAAGGCCGTTATCTCCAGTAAAGAGCATTACTGGAGGGATAAAACAAAGATTATCGAGAACTTCCGGTAAGGGTAATTACTGGAAACGAAATATCTAGTAATTAAAAGTGTCTACATTGCGCCATTTAATATTTCGAAGCTATCCCGCGTTGCATCCGATAGTGGTGATTGCTCATAATAACTCGCTTGTACAGCCACGCCATCTTTCATCGCAGGGATATATAAAAACTCTCCAATCAACCTGGAATGTTCATTGATGCATCGCTCTGTCATATTACTTGATGCTGAAATACTAACATCCATAGCGATCCCCTCTTCTGAAACTAGTACTCCAGCCCAATAATTGGATATTTGGAAGAGACACTCATCCCCGCCGGAGCGTAATCTGCGAATAATTCGTTGAGGCGCCGTATATTCTAGACCTAATATTTCTGTACCCACACCAAAGTTAGGGTAAACAAATAAATTTTCTGATGCCCCCTCTTTTACGAACCTCACAGTGAATGGAATCATAACTCTTTGCCTACTACCATCCCTTGTAGCTGGACTAATCTTAGAGTCCAAAACAACATCAGCTATTGCTTGAAGAAGCTCGGGGTGCTGACTTGGCAAGCAAACGAGACTTTGAAATACCCCAAACCTTGAAAGTTCAGAGCTGCACCTAACAGTAGCATCAATATTTTCACTAATATCTGGGAATACAATTAAATTTTGTAGAGAATCTGGTTCGTTATTAAAACTAGCCGGAAGGTACTGACTGTCTTGAGCTAAAGTATATGATGGAATGATTAAGATGATTTTTAAAAGGTTTAGAAATATTTTTTTCATGTATGATCCCTCACTTATTTTTTTCAGCACTTTTAAATTTAACCATGCTGGCAACTTATTCTCTGGCAAGTCCTACCTTGTTCTTACCAGTCTAGTCAGTATGAACCTGTTTTTTTTGCAGAGCAAGCTAACGTCCGTCCGCTTTGGATAGTAAGCAGGCGTCAAACAAAAACAGCTCCTTCTAGATATTTTTAATTCTTAAGAGTTATTACAAGCTTTTCATTTGCATCTCAATAATGCTTTTAGAAATGCCAGGGAAAAGATCAAGATCATTTAGGCCTTTAGTCAGAATATCCAATTCAAGCAAATAGAGCTGCTGTCAATCAGCTATAAAGGAGCCTTTCCTCTTCTAAAAGTAAATTGAAGGTCAGCTTGATCTGCGCCAAAGAGTATTTCGTCGTCCAATCCTCTAATGCTTTGAGAAAATTGAAGGTTCTACGATTTATACCGGAGAGAGGCCTTTTGTTAATGACAGTAAGCCGTTATTTGTAATAAAAAACGGAGTTAAATTAAAGGGGTAATGAAGGTTGCAGAAATCTCCAGAAAATAGTTCCTCTGAAATTAAGATTTTTAATAAATAGAATGGGGCAAATGATTATCTTTTGCCCCATTTATTCACCCATCCCTTAAGGAGCAAGCCTTCTAATGATGCTGTCACCTTTGTTAAGAATAAACACCTGATTGTTGGCTGTATCAATGCGGGTATCTGCACGAGAAGCAGCATCCTTACCCTGTTCCTGGTTAGCATTTTGAATCAATTGCAGCATGGTTTTAGCACCGCTACCGTTATTTAATAACACACGTCGAATAGAGTCCTGACCACCATTAGGTAAGTTATCAGCATCGACATAGAAAATTTCACCACTCATGAGTTCAGCAAATAGCACCTTTCCTTGCAGTTGACTGATGGTCTCGCCTCGATAAACAAGTAAGCCTGATGCTGCACCGCGAGCCTGTAATACTGGGTCAGTATGATCCCACTCAGCTATCGGATAGGTGACGCCTGTTTCACTACGTGGATTTGTCATATCTATAGTTCCATCACTAAAGGTATAACTGGCTTCCCAGGTGCTCCAACCAAGATTGGCTCCCAGGCTGATTAGGCTTATTTTTTCGACTATATTCTGACCTATATCGGCGATAAACATATTGCCGTTGGCAGAGTCCCAGGTGAAATGCTGAGCATTGCGAATACCATAGGCATAAATTTCCCCTAGCGTATTATTATCGCCATCATTAACAAATGGATTACTTGCGGGGATCCCATATGCACCATTCGGGCTGTTGTTGCCTAAGGGATCAATACGCAGCATTTTGCCAAAGATGGAGTTAAGATCTTGCGCCATACTCAAGGGGTCACCACCGGCGCCACCATCACCTACCGAAACGTATAAAAGGCCATAGTCTGCATCACCGGACGTAGCCAACGGATTAAAGCCTATCTGACCGCCATTATGGTTTATGTAAGGCTGTTGTAAACGCAAAATTTCACGTGGCATGCCACCGTCGTAGGTAGCATTCATTGGATTAGCGGCAGTCCATTCATGCAGTAGCAGGTCGTGGTCATCAAGTGTGTCGCTGGGTATGTAGTCCGGCATAGGCTGAGTGTTGGAGCTGTCTGTCCAGGTATAAAACTTGCCATAACCTGGTGTGCCTCTTAGGCCAAATTGAGGATGAAATGCAAAGTTTTGCATGCCGCCTTCTCTGAACTCACTGGCCCATACCTCTACACCCCAATCATCAATATTGATGTATTCAATGACTGTGCGTCCATCATAACTAACGCTATAAATTGGACCTGTCATATCATTAACGAAGATGCGACCAGTGCCGGGTTCATCGACTAGCTCCATCATGCGTGCAGCGACGCCATCTATTTCAGGCAAGCTAGCAAACTCAACCACATTCACTTCAATGATGCCCTCTTCCGCTTCAATCGGTGTGAGAAAAGGGTTATTAGACAACTGCGCCTGTAATGCTGTTGCGAAAAATGTGGACGCTAATAAGACAAGACTATTTCTTAACATTGGAACCTCTTGGTAATTTAATTTATTTAATCTCTGCTGTATTTAACTGGGCAACCTGCCATAAATGTTCCTACAGCAAAATCTCTGGCACAAAACTCTCTGGCAGCAGCGACCTGACTTTCAATATTGCTGATCACCTCATTTAAGCTGCTAACTCTCCCATGCACAGGAATATCAATTTCAGGCGCTAAATCGAAGTGTTCGACACTGTCCATATAACCACCTCCCCACCAATGCCAGTCCCAACCGATATCAAACAGGTCGCCCTGCATTACAATGCTTTCTTCTGGGATATAGGCAAACACGGCGTCTGTCATGTGCATATGACCAATGACTTCGTAGATATCAACGCGTCGGCTAGCATCTTCCAATATCAGGTGCTCGTCAACAGGTATAAAGTGTAAGGGTTGTGGGTTTCGAGCCAGGGCATCCGGAAAGTTTGGTGCCGGACGCGATACCATTTCTCTTAATATGCCTTCGTTCTCACGCTTCGAAATAATTGTTAAACCTCTGGAAACTGCAGCTCTTATACCGCCAGAATGATCAAAATGGTGATGTGATAAAATCACCTGGGTGACTTCCTTTCCGGGAACCAAGGTGTTCGCTCTATCAATTCTTGCCAGGGAATTGGCTTCATTGCCGTAAGCTTCGAACATCAAAAGGTGATCTTCAAACTCAACAATTGCACCACCATTAGAACCAACGCGTAAATCCCAGACACCATTAGCAACTTCTGTGACAAGAACTTCCGGGTTACCACCGCCGCCAAAGCCGCCGCCACTACTCACAAATTCGGGCAATTCAACATTAAGTTCATAAGAATCAACATGAAAAACTGTCACAACGTTTTCACGCCAGTCAATGTCAGTAGTAAAGCCAGATGGCAGCCGAATTCCATCAAAGGGCACGTAGCCTGTAAACCAGGTGGTATAAGTAAGCTCACCAAGATTAGCGTGTGGGCCGACCCATCTTACCCATGCTGGCAATTTATTTAACTGATTGATACCCAGCCAAAGCGTGGTCCCATCCTCTAACGAAAACTGCACCACGATATTATCGTTCTCAATACTTACTGCACCTAATCGGGAGCTTTCATCAAAGGCCGCTCGTAATGCTGTGATTGGATGATTCAGCGCATTAACACCTTCCTGTATCTGACTACTGGGTGTCCAGGCATGGCCAAAGGCTAAAGCAAAAGGAAATAGAAAGCCTTGACGGTGAGTTTGGTAAGCCCGCAATTCATTGAGATTAAAGTAGCGTTCAACACCATTTTGGGCGGCCAGCTTGAGAGGTGCTTTAGGGTGTGATGACGGTGCAGACCCGCCGTCTTGGTTAAGCGTTTGGCTGAAGCCCGTCATCAGCAGGCTATCAATACTTTGAATACGCTCTAAGCCACCCATTGCTGCAGCGGCATCTTCCAACACAGACTGTGCTGACATCATTTGTGCCGTAGCTGGTAAGGCGTTTATTACAAAAACGCACAGGCTGATTATTTTTATGCTTCTTATTATACTTCTCAGAAATGTCATAATTTTACTCTCCAAAATTTCCGACATAATTGTTTAAAGGGTGCTGTAAAAAGGCTTTATTCTGTTTCCATCCAGCCTTCTTTTAGTGTGACCTGGTCCCAATGCTCAGTAAATTTCCCATCGCGTATACGAAAGGTTTCAAAGGCAAAGGCCTCATACGTTTCAGCAGGGTTATCCGGGTTTGGTAAATCACCCTGGTAGATAGCCGTCACTAAATCACCTTCTGCCATGAGGATAATCGGATTAGAAAGGCGAATGCCGCCAAGGTCGACTAAGGCAAGGCCTCCCCTTTCACGCGCTTCTATTCGAGCTTCTACCCAGGCGCGATTGCCACTCGCACCGCTAAACTTATCCATCGCTAAGAACCTGGGGTTATGTTGCACATAATCATCGGCCATGTACTGTTCCATGCGTTCGACATCACTGCCTTGAAAGGCAAAGAAACCTATTAATAGTTGTTTGTTAGCTTCTTGTTCTGATTGCTCCTGGGCGCTCAGATTTTGATAACCAAGCAATAAAACCAGAGCCAGCAAAAGCAATACGGGAATATTTGAAATTCTCAGTGTCATATTTTTCATAAGAACTACCGTTTTTATTATTATTGGGTCAAACTAATATAGACAATTCTGGTGAACATCTCAGCATCTATATAGGCATTATCGCCTAAAAAATCAGCATCAAAATCGGCTGTCGGGCGTGCCGCTATTATTTGTTGCTGTGACATCCCCTCAGCAATCATATTGCTCACACGATTACTAATTGTGCGCAACATAGCCCGATAATTTTCAACATAAGCCGTGCCTTTTTCGGGTATTGCCCCATGCCCGGAAATGAATTGGGTATCGCCATCTGCCAGTTCCAGTGCTTGCTCGAGCCCCTTGATGACGCCTTCAACTGAACCGCCGCCATGTTGTGCATCTATGCGAGGATAACTGCCAGTCCACAGCAAATCACCCATATGAATAATGTTGGCATTTCCAAAATGTACAAAGGCATCGGTATCCGTGTGCGCATTAGGCACATGGATAGCAGTTAAGGTCTCATTACCGGAGTGAAAACTGATGTTCTGCATAAAAGTCACTGTCGGCAAAGCGCCGATAGGCGAAGGCATCGTGCGATTATTATAAAGCGGCAGGAATACCTCCATGCTCATTCGACGCTTCACATATTCGTGAGCAACGATCACAGCTCCGTCGGCAGAAAAGTTTGCATTACCACCCGTATGGTCGCTGTGCCAATGAGTATTGATTATGAATTTAATAGGGTCGCCACTTATACGTTCAATCGCGTCGGTAATACGCTCTGAGAGTGCTGCATATTGGCTATCGATCATTATTAGACCGTCTTCCCCAGCGAATACACCAATATTTCCGCCGGCGCCATAAAGCACATAAAAATTATCACTTATGCGGACGCTTTCTATTTGTACCCCTGAAAAGTCCTGAGCCTGCAAAGGCAAAGAGCAAGCCAAAATAAAAGCGGCAAGTGTTTTTTTTAACATGCGGAACCTCTATCTATTTAGAGTGGTTGTAACTTTTAGCGATCCTCGCAGTTCACTGGATTCCATTCATTATTGTCTGGCAGAAGCTTAAAACTGGAGCTTGTGTAATAAGGCTCACTTAAATACTGCGGGTCTTCAACCACCACAGAGACTGTAAACCATTGCTCACCATAGGTCAGATGGCTGTCAAAATATTCAGTTACAACCGCGTTTTCACTATAAGGAACGCCATTCTTTCTGATATAGCCAGGTTTCAGATTGCGCGTAACTACTTTCAGCGTAGCGCCTTCCCATTCAGCGACAGAGTCACCCTGTAACGTTGGTTCTCCAGCCATTATATCTTGTGGGTTGAAATGAAATCGGCGGGTCTGCATACCGTGATCAGTTTCCAGCAGTAAGGTGGCATCATCTTCCCAGCTGATGTTAACTCTTATGGGCATACGCATGATATTGCCTGCTCCATAAGCTTTACAGTTAGCATCATCTCCTTCCGGCTCCCACATATCTGCCACCCGAATACCCTCTTCATTTAAGGGTAGGCTGGTATAGTCACCTTTTGGTGGCGTCGCCATACGCCAGCGCCAGTCCTCGGTGATAACAGTGGTCCAATTGCCGGTTAGCTCTATTGGCGCGGCTGCTTGAGGAGAGACTTCATCCTGACTCATGGAAACAGAGCTAAGAGACAATCCCAGTGCTGCTATTGAAAAATAAACGTTGTTTAATTTCATAAATATTCTCAATTTTTATTGCTTATCCAACTGTCTTTTATTAAGCCTTATTGGGCACTCAGTTCGTTATAGATGGCTTCTACAAACTGCTCAGTTGTCCAAAAGCCACTGTCAGCGCCATAGCGCACATCATAATCAAAGGTAGGCTCTGTGGCCTTTACCTGAGACAGGCTGTCACCCTGGTCGACACGATAAGCGATACGGTCACGAATAATCGTTAGCATGTCTCTGTAATCAAGCACATCAGCCTCATCGGTTAAACGCCCATGACCTGGAATAATCATCGTGCCATTTTCTTGTCGATCAGCAGGCACAGCCATATCCAGTACGTTATTCAGAGCATTAAGAATACCCTGCAAGGTGCCGCCATTGGCAGCATCTATAAAGGGATAGCCGGTTGTTGTGAAAATATCACCCGTACTGATCACATCGGAGCGTCTAAAGAAAATCAAGCTGTCACCATCAGTGTGGGCGTTGGGCTGGTGAATGATCATGATGGCTTCGCCATTGAAGAACAGATCTTTCTTTGCGGTGTAATAAGTATCTGTTGGCCAGCCTTCTATAGGAATTGGGTTATCCTGAGCCAGAATATTGGTCACCACATTTTCATGTGCAACAATTTTCGCCTGTTCCCCGGTACCAGCAAAAAGATCAATAGTATTACCTCCTGCAATATTACTGCCCATCATCGCCAAATTAGCATTGCCGCCAATATGGTCGGGATGGCCGTGAGTATTGAGAATATAAGTGATTGGTTTGTCGCTGATAGTGCGAATGGCTGCGAAAACTTTATCGCTTAAAGGGGCATACATCGTATCCACAAGCAGGACGCCCTGATCGCCAGCTTGTAGAGTAATATTGCCACCCTCGCCCACCAGCATATAAATATTACCCTGGACGTGAAGCACATTAATTTCAACATCATCAAAATTTTGCTGTGCCAAACTTGCGACTGAACTTACTAACAAGTAGAAGCATATAGCCGCGCTTATCGTTGATCTGATTTTTTTCAGATTATTAATAATCATATTCAAACAAACTCCTATCAATTCTTTAAAACCTTAATTATTTAGGGTGTTCAGGTTCATTATTCGACAAAGGATGGGTACATGGTTTCAGCACCGCCTAATACACCGTCCATGGGGAGGTTGTAGCGTTCAGCATGCTCTCTTAGAAAAGGATTTTGGCCTGGCAGATAGTGCGGTACTTCGCCTTGAGGCCGGTCTATTTCCGTGACAGTTTCGCATAAATATGGCGGTATCTGTTGAGTAAGATCGATCCTCCAGTTATTCGTTCGAATAAAAGGCTCGGTTAAATAAACCGGATCATTGACGATAACAACCTGTGTCATGATGTTGTCGTGTCTAAAAAAATGTTCAGTAAATTCAGCCAGGTCGCTGCGTGGGACGCCGTTTCGTCGAGCCCAGCCCTGTTTAAGATGTGTGGTTCTTACAACCAGAATACTGCCTTCCCAGTGCCCTGTCGAAAACCCCTGCCAGGTATGAGCCGCATATTCAGGTGGGTGATCGCGGCCATCCATCCAGATAGTCCTTTCGGGTGCTTGCCAGCGAATACGGGTATGGTAAGCAATCAATTGCTGAGATTCGGAATTAATTTCTTTCCAAATACGCATATTACTGGGGCCACGACTGCCGTAGTCAGAAGGATGAGGTTTACACTGATGCTCAGGCAACGTTAATAAAGAAGGACTCCAACTTAAGGCACGCCGACGAGCGGCTTCAGTGATGGGAATACCTTGATATTCAACCATCTCCGGGCCAGGTCTACGCTCATCAGAATCTTCGTGGAATACGGCGGCCCATTCCCCAGATAAATCAATTTGTGCCTGTGCCGGGAGCGCTATAACTAGAATAAGTAACAGACAGAATTTGCTGTGGTTAAACTTTTTCATTAAA
The DNA here is from genome assembly GCA_002746215.1 of SAR86 cluster bacterium. Taxonomy (GTDB): domain Bacteria; phylum Pseudomonadota; class Gammaproteobacteria; order Pseudomonadales; family Pseudohongiellaceae; genus UBA5109. The sequence goes on along the minus strand of NVWI01000003.1, from coordinate 9,960 downwards.
TTTCTCCGCTTTTAAACAGCGATATGCCATATGGAAGTTCAGGAATATTTGGCTACCTATGTGATAGATAGGCAGCCATTATTATTATTTTTAAAGTGACTTTCTTTGTTCTGTCTCGGCTTATTACCTTAACGTTCTACCAGCCTTCGTCCGCAGCCATTGATGGGTTGGCTGTGATATCAAGCATGGAACAATGATGATAAGTGTAGCCACCCTCACGATGCCCTGGATGCTCAGACATGAATTGAACAATTTGCAGTACGCAATTTTCACAGTCTATATTGGGGATTCTGATTTCTGTTTCTAAAGGTCCGGTACGACGTTCAGAGTTCTCCCATAAGCCGTCTAGTAAAACGGGTGCTTCCGGGTTGGCTTCAATTGGGAAGCGACCTGAACCTAGTCCACGCGGCGTTTCTACCATATTAAGTGGCTCAGCATCAGCTGGCAGGCTGTTCATGTTTCTGACCAGTGCTACTCGATAATGGCCTGGATGATAAATAGTTTCTTCAATAGCCAGGCGAAGCATGTCGCCACCGCGCACTTCAGTAACAGCACCGGTACGAGTTCCCCCGTCGGCTAGTGTGCCACCACATGGAGCCAGCTTTTGAGGGTCTCCCCTGTCATCTTCTTCAATCCAGGAAGCGGGAGCATTTAATTGGAAATGGGCGTGTGCTGTTGTTGCTACGAGGCAGATTGCAGCAGCAAGGCCTATTTTTTTGAATAAGCTATTTTTCATCACCTGAGGCTTCCTGTATGTCTAATTATTTTTGTGCAAATGATTATATCTATTGCTTAGACTTACACAAGACGCTGAGGGCGCAAGAAGGCTCCGTAGATGTGATAATTCTTATTATTTTCACTCTTGGTCTTCTGTTTCTACAGCTTCTTCATCAATCAGGCTGAATGAGAAATCGTCACACATACCCGAGTTACTTAAAACCAGAAGCTCAACAAGTGCCGGAGGATCAAAGGTTCGAATATAATATCTGTGATAAAGATTGTTCATGCTGCTAAAACCAACAGCATATTCGAAAATCTGATAATCCATATTTCGAATAGCATTGATGCCTTCTTGTATTAAAGGCGTATTAGCGCTCACATTCTCACAGTTTTGACTGGCAAAAGCCGATAAGAAGACCGCCTGTGAAAATAAGCTTAAGGCTTCTTCCGTTAAAGGTAATTCTACAGGCCGTTCATTGGCCTGATTTTGTTGTGAATAGGTAAATGTAGAACTCAATAAAACTAATGCGATGATTAAACACTTTCTTATAATCATAAAACCCCCACTAAGTGCATGAATAAGATAAATTTAGCATGCTCTTAGTGGCGTTAGAATTGATCAGGAACAAAGAAACAGTCCTGAGAAATGAGATTAAGTCTCTGCTTGTTCAGGGTTTAGTTTATCTTGAGTTTTCGTTTCAAAATCACTGGCATCGTGCCGTTCATGTAGTTGATCTTCAAGCGGGCCAAAGGAGCGGTTAACTTTGCGACCACGTATCACTGCTTCTCTCTTAGCAATCTCCTGTGTCCATCTTTGCAGATGCTTATAAATGTTAACGTCTAAAAATTCTGCGGCTTCATAAGCTTCATTCGTCATCACGACACTGTACCAGGACCAAATTGCGATATCGGCAATAGTATATTCATCACCACACATATATCGATTGTTAGCCAAGTGTTTATCTAATAAATCTAATTGGCGTTTTACTTCCATGGTGAAGCGGTCAATACAATATTTAATTTTTACGGGTGCATAAGCGTAGAAATGTCCAAAACCACCGCCAAGATAAGGCGCAGCACCCATTTGCCAGAACAACCAATTCAAGCACTCAGTTCTACCAGCAGGATCACTTGGAATAAGAGCATTAAATTTTTCGGCGAGATATAAAAGTATTGAGCCAGATTCAAACAGACGTGTTGGTTCTGGCGTGCTGTTATCAATTAATGCAGGAATTTTAGAGTTAGGATTTATGTCAACGAAACCACTGCCAAATTGATCCCCTTGCATAATATCAATTAAATACGCGTCGTATTCTGCCCCAGCGTGACCAAGCGCCAGTAATTCTTCGAGCATTACCGTAACCTTTACGCCATTCGGCGTTGCTAACGAATATAACTGCAGTGGATGTTTGCCGGATGCAAGTTTCTTATCATGGGTCGCCCCTGAAATAGGACGATTAATGCTGGCAAAACGTCCGCCATTTTCACTATCTGTTTCCGGTGCCCAAACTTTAGGTGGCGTGTAAGTTGTTTCTTCAGTCATTATCGGTTCCTTGTAGCGTTAAGCCAGAATTAAATAAATTGAGAGAAAAATGTCGAGTGCGCTTGAGCCTGGTAGAAGTCTTAAAAAGTAAATGCTGAGATGGCTTTGAAGCAGAAATGTTTCACTTTTGTTTTACATATATTAATTCACTTATAGCTCGAATAATTTTTCAGGTTCACCTTCATGTGCCAGGTTATACCAATCGAATAATAAATCGCGGTAATAATTAGAACTTACAGTCTGGCAAGTCCCCACATTTTCTTCACCTATAAATGCAGCATCATTAGATGTCCAAAGATATTCGCCACTTGCACGGTTGATCTGGTAATTAACTTTTAAAGGGTTGTTAAATTCATCTTCAGCGTCAGCAACGTAACCTATATTGATATTATTGCTTGATGCATTGAAACTATAATTGAGTGCGTTGTTAGTGAGGTAGCGATAAAACTCATCGAAACTGTTGTATTCCTGCCCGAACAAGGCTTCAAGCCCACCTAAAGAAACCGGGTCAAGCCAGAGATGATGTTGAAATGCTCGTCCCGTTTGAGCATTTAAAAAAAATAATGAACCAAAGGCCTGATCGTCTCTTTCTCCGCAATGCAGATACTGATGCTCATCTAAACCATTTACCGCATATAAACTTGATGACGCTAATAACAGGACTAAGCCAATCGTTTTTTTAACCATTGTTTTTTCCTTCTTCTAATAAAAAAGATTCCAACAAAACCTGTGTTATTTTGGTTCTTTATCTCTATTGTCTGGCAGCACTTTATTCTTTGGATCTTCCAGTCCGCCAAAAGCATTGAAAAATGATTTAAAGAAACCGCTCAATTCCAGTGTCATCAAAACAAATTCTTGATCAAACTTTTGCGCGGCACTTTCTTCTTCAAAACTAGCAGACTCTTCATTTATATTTTCAAAGCGTAGCCGTTTTAAACTTAGATCTTCTGCAATGCTGCAACTTAATACATTGCCCCACATAACGCTCAGCTGTTTAGCCCTTTTTCCTGCTTCAAGGTGAGTCTTGATTTCATCGCTGACAAGATCCTGGCCTTTGAAACGAACGACATTACTGCCATCTAAGGGATTGAATAACTCACAGTCACTGTGGATTTCAAATTTATCAGTGGCTTTTTGCTCCACCAGCCATCGGGTCATCACATCACTCGGTGCACGTTTACTATCAGGTATGGCAACAGGGAATGAACCCAGGCTGTCTCTCAATAAATTAATAAACTCTTCGGCTTTGGGTGCACTGACGGCATCAACCACTAAGAGATTGTCGGCACGGGAAATATAGGCATAGATACGTGTTGAGCGGGTAAAAGCCCTGGGTAGCAACGAGGCATACATATTGTCCTGTATTTCGCGTTTTTCCTTACGATAAACTTTACGCGCTTGGCGCATTTCAATTTCAGCAACTTTTTCTGCTGTGGCTTCACGTACCACTGAGGCAGGCAATAACCTTTCCTGCTTTTGCGCGCACAGCATAATGTAATCACCCACAATATGGCTCAGCATCGGTTCCTGGTCTTCTGCCAGTTCAGGTGCCGCATCACCTAAAGGGCTGACCCAGCCAATGCGTGATTTTTCATAATTAGCACACGGGATAAAGGGATTCTCGGCAAGCTGGGATTCTAAGTCTTCAAACGATAAATCGAAGGGCTGGATAAGGCAAAATACACGAATATTCTTAAACCACATTAAATAAGAACCTGTTAGTTAACTATATAAAATAAATAGATGGGGAAAAACGGGAATGATTATGCAGTAAATATTTGGGAATTAAAAACTAAACTTGAGGGCATCCTGCTTTATCGCATGCCGTGTTAAAAGCCTACCTGAAAGCCAAGAGAATCTAATTATCACCAATAGTTCGTCTTAAAAACTCCATCGCTCTCTCTAAATGGTTGGGCGCGTAAAAGGCCTGACCACCATGGCCCGCGCCTAGCACTACATCAAAATAAACATCCAAACCAAGCTCATTATAAGCTGCTTCCATCTGCTCACCCTGCGCAATGGGCATTTGCGGATCTTGATCCCCATGCAGCAATAAAAGCGGCGGGTCAGACGCATCAACATGGAAAACTGGACTGGCTAATTGCGCCAAATCAGGTTTTTCTTCTGGCTGCGCTCCCAGTAACAACTGCAAGGCAGGCACTCTTACACCAAGCCCAAAAGGTGTCGATTGTCTCAGTATGGAGGTTAAATCGTGTGCACCGTAATAACTTAAGATTGCCTGAATATTGGATGATGTCTCCAGATGCTCACCAAGCCCTCCTTCCAACTCAGAGTGACCATTAGTTACGCCCACAAGAGTCGCCAGGTGTCCCCCAGAAGACTCCCCGGTAATGGCAATCTTGCTGCCATCAAAACCATAGTTATCCGAATTAGCTCTTAAAAACCTTACAGCGGCTTTGATATCGTGAATTTGAGCGGGAAATTGCGCCTGCGTGGATTGCCGAAAATCAATACTGGCTAGCGCAAAGCCAGAATCCACAAACTGTGAAGGAATCTTTGTACGCTTGTTGCCAGCCTGCCACCTTCCACCATGAACAAAAACTATTAAAGGCGGGTTTTCAGCATCTGAGGGCAAATAAATATCTAATGCGAGGTTTAAACCATCGACACTGGCATAAACAATATCACCATGTTCCATACGAACACCCTCTGATTGCGCAAGTAGTTTTTGGGAAGCCAACGTCGAAATAAGGCCGAGTAAAATAAAATGTACAAAACATTTTAATTTGAGTGGCTTGTTTATAAGGTTTGTCATTAAGCGCATTTATTCATATTAAATGAAATGAATCAAAGTATGATATAGCAAGATTTATACTCTTGCCTTTATTTGTGTTTTAGCTCTAAGAATCCATGTGCTATTGCATGTAGTATATTGATTCGTAGTTGACCCTTTGTTTGAAAGCGTAGCGTTTGGTTTATTTGATGGAATTAAAAAAAGTATGAGTGAAAAAGAATTTGGCAATTTTAAAATAGAAAAAGCCAGTATTCTAATCTCTGATTTAAGAGGGTTTACTTATTTTTCTGAAAAACATTCTGCGCTTGAAGTCGTAAATCTGCTTAATCGTTATTTCAACCTTATGATCCCGATAATCATTAAATACGACGGCGTTGTAGACAAACTGATTGGCGATTCAATATTAGCGATATTTAAATATAACAATACCGACATAAATAACGTTCTGGCTTGTGCTATTGAAATGCAGAATGTCATGAAAAAAGTTAACGATGCTAATCGTGAACTTGGCTTATCTAACATTCACATGGGGATAGGCATTAATACCGGTGATGTGGCTATCGGCCACCTGGGTAATGAATCACATTCTGAATATACCGCTATTGGCAATGAGGTGAATTTAGCCTCCAGGGTTGAAGCATACAGCATGCGTGGGCAAGTCTTGTTAAGTGATAACTCCTACAATATTTGTAAAGAAAACGTACAGGTGGGCAGCAGTTACGATGTTCACCCGAAAGGCACGTTAAGGCCCTTAAAAATTTATGAATTATTAGAAGTGGAAAAACCCGAAAAACTTATTCTTGACGTAGAAAATGACAGGAGCGAACCCCGAATCAATGTCGACATGCTAATAAATTATCGACTGATTGATAAGGCAAAAATATTATCTGAGGTTTTTGAAGGGCAAACCCTTGACGTCAGTTATAACGGTTTAAAGCTTAAATCCATTAACAAACTTGAGCCATTAAGTGAGGTAGCAATAGAAGTAACCTCATCAATTTTTGGCACAGAAAAAAGCAGTGTGTATGCAAGAGTTAAACATTCTACTTTTGAAGATGGATATTATATATCGGGCTTAGTCTTTACTGTGATAGATGACACCGCATTGGCGTCAATGAAAGCGTTTATCGATGGTGCAATTTAGATTTAAGTTAATGGTGTGACGTCAAGTCGACCTAATTTGCTTTGGTAATACGCGAACGGCTTAATGTTTTTTGTTAGTCGCCTTATAGATACTCGATCTATGCCCTATTTTAACTACCTGAATAATAAGTTTGGAATTTTGTATTTCATATATTATTCGATAAAGCCCAATTCGGACTCTATATTGCTCTTGGCCTGAAAGCTTAATACAACCTTCGGATCTTGGGTCATTTGCTAAAAGGTCAATTTGGCCAAGAATTCGCTTAATATCTTTTTTGGGAATACTTCTTAAATCTTTAGCAACGGGCTTTTTGAAAGTTATCTTATATCTTGCCATGTTTCTTTAAATCATTAAGCAAGGTTTCATAGCTAATCTCAGGTTCACTAACCCTATCTGAGAAAGCCTGCAGATCTTCTTGATCCTCTGTCATTTGCACTCGCACTGCTTCATTCACCAAGTCCGAAACTGAAAGGTGGGTTGAGGCAGCCTTAATCCTCAACGCCTGATGAATAGCGGGGTCGAAGTAAACTGTAGACCTTTTTGATAAATTGCTCATACTAAAACCTCTTTAGAACAGGCATTATAACGTTACAACGTTATAGCGTCAAAATTTAACTATCAAAAGGCAAAGACCAAGTTACCTGCTCCCTTGATTCTTCAATGCAGCGATTAGTTAGCACTTTTACTCTCTGTGTTTTGTCTTTATTTAACAAGCTCTATCCCTTTATCTGAAATTTTTATTTTCCTCTGTTTGTATAGACTTCCGATGGCTTGTTTAAACACTTTTTTACTTACTTGAAACGCATCTTCAATGTCTTCAGGTGAACTTTTATCGTTAAACCCGCTTTTCCCACCAGCAGCCTTAAGATGTTCTATAATTTTCCCAGTAGTAGACAAAACATGCCTGCCCTTTTTCGGCTGTAAGGAAACATCTATCTTTCCATCTTCTCTAACAAACTGTATATATGCTTTGAGTTCTTGGCCTTTTTGGTAGTCGTCATAAACCTGATTTCCATAAACCAATCCTATGTACTCATCATTGATGACTACTTTCATTCCCAACTCTGTAAAAGTATATATCTCCACATCTACTTCCTGCCATTCAACAAACACGCCAGGCTCAACCGTTTCTTTCAAAAACTTATAATCATCTCTCATTGTGTAACCATAATTTATGTTTCATTATTTATTTAGTTTAACGCCTCAATAAACGGCACAGAGATGCGTAGCAGCACTGTATTCAGTGAAAGGAAGCCCGCTAGGGCTGGAGCGAATTTAATTGCCTTGCTATGAGTCCTGTACCATAATATACCTATATTAGGTACTTTAAAGGTGAAGATATGGCTAAAAACACTAGTATGACTCTTGGTACACACTTTGACGAATTTATTACTGGGCAGCTTGATACTGGGCGTTACGGCTCTGCTAGCGAAGTTGTTCGTGCAGGCTTGAGGATGTTGGAAGATTCTGAGACTAAGCTTGAAACCCTTAGGCAGTTGCTGGTTGAGGGAGAAGAAAGTGGTCTTGCTGATTACTCCTACGAAGAGCTTATGAACGAACTGGATAATGAAGCTCATTAATGCAGGCCTTTAAACTTACAGTTAAAGCCAAAAGCGATTTGAAGCAAATTGCACGTTATACAGAAAAGCGTTGGGGAAAAGAGCAAAGAAAGCTTTACTTGAAAGAGTTTGATGATACTTTTCATTTAATTGCCGAAATTCCTTCAATGGGTGTTGATTGTGATTTCATTAAAGAAGATTACAAAAAATTCCCCCAAGGTAGCCATATCCTCTACTACAAGCCTGGTGTGAAAGCCAAGATTGAAATTGTTCGTATTCTTCATAAAAGAGTCGATGTGTTAGCAAAATTCACTGACTCATAATGTTGAGGGTAAGGGGCGACAAGATGCGCAGCATTTTGGCGTCCCGGTAGGGCAAAGCCCGAAGCAAACTTGCCCCGCTTATTAAATGTCTACTTACTTGCCTCAAGCATGTCATCATTCTCTTGAATCCATATTTCAAAACTCTCAAAGTTTTTAGTCCAAATATCGTTATATTCAGTTTCAAAAATAACCATTAAAGTTTTAATTATATCAATTTGTGAGTTTCCAAACTTTTCAAGCCATCTATTCTCAAAATATGTAATAAAGTTCTCACGATCTGTTTTTGTATATGTTAGACAAACACCTTCCCAATTCGGGTGAGAAGATTCAGAAAGATCCTCATATAGCTTCATGATCCCTTCATATCTCTTCTCGCACTTTTGAAGTGCCGTTAGAATATTAATTGAGCTTAGTTCTGTTGAATTATTTCTTGAGCCCAGTAATAACCTCGATGTTGTATCAGAAAACTCATGGAAACCCTGACTAGTAGAAACTATAGATTCCATTTTCTGGTTTGAATATATTAGTAAGGCAAGAGTTTCTATTGCACTTCTTAATAAAATTCTAGATCCAAGGGTGTGATTCTCTTTCTCCAAGAAAATCACTTGTTTTAGTAATGTCGACAAGCCTCCATGATACGAGCTCTCTAAGAAGGAAACACCGATATGTTATTTTCCACTTATGTGCAGTCGGATCTCGAGTATAAAGCCCCCCAATGTCTACCTTATTACATAAGGTAGATTCCCATTCGTTAACGATTTCTTCAATTTCAATCATAGACATTTAATGTTTAGCTAACGGGCGTTTTCTGCTTTGTTTCTTTTGTGAAAAAATGTAGCGTAGCGAAATGCACAAAAGAAACAAAGCAGAAAGCGTCCCTGTTGAGCGTATTATTAGGCGTTTCTGTGACAGAACAAATTTTAGCATTCCTTAATCTTGTCTATTAAGAAATCACCAAACTCCTTTGTAATTCTGACTTTATCATTGCCTCTGTTAATTGTTCCTAAAGTAAATCCACCAGCATAAGTTACACAAGTATCAGGATAAAGCTCTCTAAAGTCCTTCAATAAATCTTGCCTCTTGAGGTCATATTGCCACCATGATTTTCCAAATTCTGGAGACTTATTCCTACCCTCCATATACCACGGCCATCGTTCTGTCCAAGAGTCATTCCTAATTTCCGCATCCGATACATGTTGAAGGCTACCAGTAACATGAAAGTACGAGAGCAAAGAGCCTGCGCCCACCGCAGTAGTAATTACAATATCTCCCTTTTTGACACCTTTGGGCTTTTTCTTAGAGAAATGTAAATTTTGGTGTAATTTTGAAAAGTCTCTTTGGCTTTCTAATGTAACAGGGTTTTCACTATGCCCTATTGGTTTAAGAAAGTACTGGGGGTTTAAATTTTCTGCATCTTTATCAGAATATACACTTTCAAGGATGTTCGATATTATTTCTGGTTTCTTACCCCAGTCTGGATTAATTTCCGAATAATGTTTTGACTGGGCACAAGCCTTTTCAATTTGACTTTGAGTGATATCGGGGTATCCCACTCCATCAAATAGCTCCTCTATCGCGCTCTCCACTATATCAATATCTTCAGTAAGCAGTCCCCATTCATGGTTATTATTTAATCCATTAATTGTAAAGTTACCTGATGTTATTATCATTTTCTTTACGTTGCTTCCCATAGAGAAGTACATTTTCCCATGAAGCTTATTATCTACATGAACGATAACTGCTATTTTTGGATATTTATTTTTAAAATGTAAAAAAAACTCTTTAATTTGAAATGGCTTTGTTAATTGTTCAGAGTCCTGTAGACACCCCCGTTAGTGAGACAGGTTTAAATTGAAGTTTTCTAAGTTATTATTTACTTAGGAGACGAGTATGAAGAAGACACGATTTACGGAAAC
>NVWI01000015.1 GCA_002746215.1 SAR86 cluster bacterium | reverse complement strand
ACATAGATGGAATGGATTTTCTACAGGTGTGTGGGTTGATGGCGTATTGATAGTTACTACAACACACATGAAGTACGGGGTTTATCAACGTAATGGTGTCCCAGCCAGCCCTTATGGACGGATGACAGAATATTGGTTTCGTAATGGTGAATACCTCACCATGGTAAGCTATATAGAAGATCCTATTTACTTAGAAGAACCTTTGGTACGCAGTCAGACATGGGTATGGAATCCACCTCAGACAGTTGGTCCTCGGAACCAGTTTGAGCCCGTAGAAGAAGTTGCCATGGGCAAAGGCTGGGTTCCGCACTGGCCTTTAGGCACTGAACATGCTGATACGGCTGACAGGCTTGGAGTTTCAGTTGAAGCGACAGGCGGCGGTAGTATTACCCTCTATCCTGAATATCGAGAAACCTTGCTACAAATACGTGAAGAGTTTGACCGGAATCAGGCCGGAGAGGAGTAGGACTATGAGAGCCCTAATGAGTGTTTTAAATAAGCTAAAACAAAAGGCTTTGTTGAGCCTTGCRMTATTCCTATTGARCKYARTRGCAATGRATTTMGYTCTGGCGCAAAGRCCAGWGCCTTTAGAYGCAAATAGYGAGGAAATTGAAGTATTACCGGTGCAAGGGAACATTTATATGATTGCAACCGGAGGTAGCAATATAGCAGTCATGTTAGGTGAGTTAGGCTTGGTCATTGTAGACAGTGGCAATATTGAAGCATCTGCTCATGTGGTTAATGCAATCCAAAATCTTAGTCCTTTACCTCCGCGCTATTTAATCAACACAGTAGTCTTGCCTGGGCATTTGGCAGGTAACGCAGCAATTCAAGAGATTGGAGAAGGGATGCCGGGTAATGCTATATCGCAAGGCGGGTTAGACATGTCAATTGTAGGGCATGCTAATGGGCTAACTCTTTTAGTCACAGAATTTGCAGAAGAGGTGGCATTSGAAYTATGGCCTAATAATACGTTCTTTGGTGAAAGTAAGGCGCTATACCTTAATGGTGAAGCTATTGAAATAACGCATCAGCCTGCGGCTATAACGCAGTCAGATGTGATGGTGTATTTTCGACGCTCTGATGTGCTTGTAACGGGCGATATTGTCGATATTACTTCTTACCCGCATTTTTACCCTAGGCTAGGTGGTTCACTACAAGGGGAGATTGATGCGCTTAACCGTATTATTGAAATAGCTGTGCCTGAATTTAACCAGCAGGGTGGGACTTTGATTATTCCTGGTCATGGTCGTATAGCGAGTGAATCAGATGTTGTTGAGTATCGTGACATGGTCACGATCATTCGGGATCGTGTGCGCTTGATGATTAGTGAAGGTAAGACCTTTGAGGAAATTATTGTGGCTAGACCGTCTTTGGAATATGACGGAGTTTATGGTTATGAATCCGGTGATTGGACAACACGTATGTTTTTGGAGGCTGTGTATGATGATTTGCGTTAAGCGAATGTTTCAAAAGGAAGGTTGGAAATCATTGCAGTGCATATTGTGTTTGATATTGGCTTTGCCTTTCTCTACCTCGGCCTTGGCTCAGGCATTAAGCCTTGGCGGCCCAGCCCTGCCAGCAGCACCCGGTCAGCTTGAAGCGCCAATTGATTTAACCGGTACTTGGGTTTCCCAGGTTACAGAAGACTGGGCTTATCGTATGTTGACTCCAGCAATCGGAGATACCATGAGTGTGCCAGTTAATGACCTTGCTAAAGCAGTAGCAAATAACTGGGACCTAGAGGCCGATAATGCGGCAGGCCTGCAATGTAAAGCTTTTGGTGCGGCTCGTATTATGCGGGTTCCGACAAGATTGCAAATAAGCTGGGAAGATAACTATACCTTGCGTATTGATGCTGATGCGGGCTCTCAGACTCGACTAATAAATTTTTCCAGTCAAGGTCGTCGTCCCTTAATCAGCATGATGCTGGAAGCCGCAGGCCGCGAAAGAAGCTGGCAGGGCTACAGCGTAGCCGAGTGGGAAAATATTATGATAGATCAAGCCAATGTGTTTTTTGGGGGAGAACAGGTAACGCCACCCGGTGGAACATTGAAAGTTATTACCACGCAAATGCAGCCAGGTTATTTAMGGCCTAATGGTGTGCCTTATAGTGAAGATGCCATTCTTACGGAGTACTTCAATCGATTTACTGCGCCTGCGGGAGAAGAGTGGTTTGTCGTTACGACGATTGTGGATGATCCTGAATATTTAATGACGCCGTATGTGACGACATCGCATTTCCGACGTGAAGCAGATAATTCAAAATGGGATCCGACGGCTTGTGAAACATGGGCGCCGCCAGAGGGAGCTGTCACTCCAAGGTTTTAGGAAGTACTTTGAGAGCTTCTTAAGAACTACAGGATAACATGGAAGCACCAGCTTTTTGTTTGGCCCAGTCTGGTCGTTTCTCAGCGTAGCGCTCTTTACCACCTTGCTCTTCATAAGGGTTTTTGAGCACTTCTTGTAGCTCATGAATCATGCTGTAACTACCCGTTTCAGCCGGTATTGACAAGTTAACTTGCCAGTACACACAAGATTGTTATGGGTTACATGAAAATGGATTTTAAAAAAATACAGATTGAAGTGGGCCTGCTTTGATTTGCGAAACTAGGCCAATAAGATATTTTACAGCATCACAATCAAAGGGGTCAGGTTGAAGCTCCCCTAGTTTAACGGATACTTTTAATAAGCGACAATGTCGCGAAGGAGTATCCCAATGACAAGCAAAAGAAAACCCTATAACACCTATACCCGTGAGTTTAAGATTGAAGCCGTTCGCTTGATGGATGAGTCAGGTAGGTCAGCGTCTGAACTTGCCATGGAACTTGGTGTTCGTCGCAATCAGCTCTACAAATGGAAAGAACAGTTAAGCACTAAAGGTGGCGAAGCATTTCCCAACAAACGGGGCCGACCTGTTAAAGAGCAACAAAGTGAGCTAACGACCTTAAAGCAAGAAAATAATCAGCTCAGAGAAGAGGTTGATATTTTAAAAAAGGCCGCCGCGTACTTTGCCAGAGAACTCAAGTGAAGTACGCGTTTATCCGTCAACAAAGCAATAGTTATAGCATCCTTCTGCTCTGCCAGGTGCTCGGTGTATCTACCAGCGGCTATTATGATTGGCGGTTTCGGCCAGAGAGTAACCGAGCAAAGACCAATCGTCGGTTACTGACCAAAATCCAGTGTTTCCATAAAGCCAGCCATGGCATTTACGGTTCTCCCCGTATTCATCAAGACTTACTGACATCGGGGGAAGTGGTGGGTATTCATCGTGTTGCGCGGTTGATGAAACGTGCGGATATACAAGCTAAAACGGCAAGGAAGTTTGTGATCACCACGGATTCGAAGAATACCTTGGCACCGGCCCCTGATTATTTAGAGCAGAATTTTTATACTCAGCAGAAGAATCAGGCCTGGGTATCCGATACCACATTTATTGCCACCCGCCAGGGCTGGTTGTATCTGGCGGTAGTCCTGGACTTATTTTCACGCCAAGTGATTGGCTGGGCAATGGGTGACAAAAACAATCGTCAGTTAGTGATTGATGCCTTAACCATGGCGGTTTGGCGCAGGGGTAAAACCCGTGATGTTATTGTGCACTCTGAYCAGGGCAGTACGTATGCTTCTGGTGACTATCGTCAGTTATTGATCGATAACGGCTTGATTGGCAGTATGAGTCGCAAAGGTGAATGTTTGGATAACGCTGTGGCAGAGAGTTTCTTTGGCACGTTAAAAACCGAATGGGTGGATCACCAAGACTACCGAACAAAACAACAGGCTAAACAAAGTTTGTTTGAATATATCGAGGTGTTTTACAATCGACAGCGAAGGCATTCTTATTTGGGCTATCTCAGCCCTGTGGAATTTGAAAGGCTCTATGCCTCTCAATAAATTAGTCCGTTATTTTGGGGGAAGCTCACTCTGACCCTAAATATCTTTACTCTGACCCTAAATATCTCTAAATATCACCCTAAATATCTACTAACGTGTGCCGGTTATTGAGGCGTTAGCGGGCCCGTTAAAACTTAAAGTATGGTTAAATAGCCATGCCTCTGTTATTCTCAATTCATGGCTAAAGAAGACTTTGTTTGAATGGCACGAGGTTAAGAACCTTGAAAATATTGAGAACCATGGGGTTTCTTTCTATGAAGCTCAATATGCCTTTTTAGATGAAAACCGTGTCATTGCAGAAGATTTAGCTCATAGTCAGGAAGAGTTGCGCTATTTTTGTTTCGGTCTAAACAAAGACCGATCTGGTGTTCTCACTGTTCGTTTCACTTATAGATCCGGTCGTATCAGAATTTATGGTGCAGGTTACTGGAGAAAAGGAAGAGGTATTTATGAACAAGCAAATTCAATACACTGATGAGCCAATTGGCGACATCAAAGTAATTGCTGACTTTCTTTCCTCACCGAAAGAGTTGGCTTTGAAAAATAAAAATACTAAAGTAACAATTTCTCTTAGTAGTGAAAGTGTTGAGTATTTTAAAAGTGCCGCCAAAGAGAATCACATGCAATATCAGAAAATGATACGCCAATTGTTAGATGAATATGTGTCTCATCAGAAAGGCCGCTAACAAAGCAAATCAGTCGCAGAAAAGCTGCTCGCAAATCAAAGGGTCAGGTTACTTGATTTCTTAAAAATCAAAGGGTAGGTTCCTTGATTTCTTGATTGGCCGCTTACCGATAATAACCCCAATCAATAACCCGCTATATCCGCACCATCAACATCTTCAACATATTCAGCCGCAAGTTTTTTTGTCGCATTAGAAAATATCGCCGTATCCACCCCTACCCCAATAAATTTAGCACCCGCTTCAGTGTATTTATCAATTAATTCTTTTTTAACCGCAAGCACGCCTGCCGCTTTCCCAGCCGCTTTTATACTGGCGATAGCCTGGCAAACAGCCTTAACCACTTCAGGGTGATCTTGTTGACCAACATAGCCCATAGAGGCTGATAAATCTGAAGGGCCGATAAAAACAGCATCTACCCCATCTACAGCCGAAATTACATCAACATTTTCCAGCGCCGTAACTGTCTCAATTTGCACGATTAAACACACTTCATCATTAGCCTTGTGCAAGTAATCTGGAATTCGATTCCATTGCGCCGCTCGTGCCATCGCCGTGCCGAGACCACGAATACCTTGTGGCGGATACTTACATGCCTTTACCATTTGTTCCGCTTGTTCTGCGGTGTCGACCATAGGGATCAATAATGACTGAGCACCTATATCAAGCATTTGCTTAATAATAGCTGCCTGCCCTTCTACCGGACGCACAATGGCTGATACGGGATATGGTGCCATAGCCTGTAAATGAGCCATGATAGATTGCAGGTCAAAGGGGCTATGCTCACCATCAATTATCAACCAATCAAAGCCTGCACCTGCACATAATTCCGCAATACTGGTATTAGGGATACCCAAAAAAATTCCGAAGAGACGTTTATCTCCTTGCAGTGCTGCTTTAAATTTATTTTTTGGGATTTCCATAAGGCTCACTCAACTTTTTAAGTCTACATTTAATTTTTTAACAGAAGTTTTCAAACAAAGTTCACTGATATTTTTCCTAGATCACCATAATCTGCCGTCACTTTATCACCGGCTTTGACTTTTATTGGTGCAATAAAGGAACCCGATAACAATACCTGACCAGGCTCCAAAGAAACGCCATGGGCTGCAAAACGCTTGGCGATCCAACAGATTCCTTTTGCAGGATGACCCAAAACAGCCGCTGCTAATCCGGTTTGCTCTATGACGCCATTTAATTCAACAATTGCACCGCACCAGCGTAAATCCACGTCAGCAGGATTAACTTTTCGACCGCCAGAAATAATACCGGCGTTAGCCGCATTATCTGCAATCGTGTCAAACACTTTACGTGTATAACCGGTTTCTGGATTTGCGCGAACACTTCGCGCGGCAATAAGTTCAAACGCAGGGATAACGTAATCAGTTGCATCAAGCACTTCTTCAACAGTGACCTTTTCACCAGAAAGTGTTTTTTTCAAAACGAACGCCAGCTCGGTTTCTATTTGAGGATCAAGAAAGTCTGCCGTCACAATATCACTGCCATCGGCAAAGACCATATCATCCAGCAACACGCCATAATCGGGTGTCTCAATTTTCATAACCCGCTGCATGGCTCTGGACGTAAGGCCAATTTTATAACCGATCACTTTGCGACCATCAGCAATTTTACGCTGCACCCAGGCTGATTGAACGGCGTAGGCATCATCCATATCCATATCTGGATAGCTCAGCGTCAATGGTGCAATTTGCTTTCTGTTTAATTCAGCGGCATAAAAATCATCCGCCGCTTTTTGTATTTGTTGTTCATTAAGCATATTTATAAATGATCCTGAATATTATTTTTATTAAACTTTAGCACAGCCTCTAATTCTTTCATCTCAAAAGATAAGGCCATGCCTCGTTCATCATAGTGTGCTGAGAAGTGATTCGTGAAAACCTCAAAAAATAAATCTGCAGCCTTTTGTTTTTCATCCAGGGTACGCCCCACTCCCAACAACACCTGTAGATGTGCAAAGCCATGCTGCGGGTTACCATCGGCCATTCGATATTGCTCACAACAATAAGCACGACTCCTAATGCCTTTCAATGGGAACAGTTTCGTATCATCTGCCGCCTGGTGCAGAGCACTTAATAAGCTTTGAATGGAGTCCTTATCCTGTCCAAGGTTGTCAGAGTATTCAATAATAAAATGCGCCATAATTATTTCTCCTAATTCGTTGCAGCTAACTATCGTCCAAGCACGGGAACACGGTGGGTGCCATGTGCAATACAAACGTTTTTAGTTTCCATGTAAAAATCGAAACTATAATCGCCGCCATCACGACCAATGCCTGACATTTTAATGCCGCCAAAAGGTGAGGGTAAGTTTCGATTATTTTCAGAATTTACCCAGAGCATGCCCGTCTCAATATTACGCGCCATACGCATAGCGCGACCATTACTTTCAGTCCAGATATAAGCGGTCAGCCCATAGTCACTATCGTTAGCAATCTCCAGCGCCTGCTCCTCTGTTGTGAACTCTATAGTCGTTAACACCGGGCCAAAAATTTCTTCTCTGGCAACTCTCATGCTGTTATTTGCTTCAGTAAAAAGTGTCGGTGCAACGTAGTTGCCATTCCCAAGATCTTCTCTTCGAGTACCGCCGACTAAAATTGTTGCGCCATCTTCCTTGGCGACATCCATATAGCTCATCACTTTTTCAAAGTGGCCTTGATGCACTAATGGGCCAACTTCCGTCTGAGGATCTAAAGGATGCCCGACTCGTAGATTTGCCACCCGCTCTTGTAAAGCAGCTATAAATTTATCTTTAATACCTGACTGAATAAGCAAACGGCTGGATGATGTACAACGTTGACCATTAAGGCTGTAAATCATAAAAACAACCGCATCCAAAGCTCTATCGAAATCGGCATCATCAAAAACGATGACCGGGTTTTTACCACCCAGCTCAAAATGCATACGTTTTAGCGTATCAGCGCCTTGACGCATAAGGTGGCTACCAGTAGCCGTCTCTCCAACCAGCGCCACGGCTTTAATCGCAGGATGCTCGGTTAAGGCTTTACCTGCATCCTCACCAAAACCGTTAACCGTATTCCAAACGCCATCCGGTATGCCCGCATCTTTAGCAATTTCAGCCAACAACATAGCGCTCAAGGGTGTTAGTTCAGCGGGTTTATGTACGATGGTACAGCCTGCTGCCAATGCCGGCGCTATCTTCCAGGTGGAAAGCATAAATGGCGTGTTCCACGGCGTGATAATGCCAACTGGGCCTATCGGGGTGCGAAGCGTAAAATTGGTATGCTCTTCTTGATGCAGGGCTAAACCATTTCTGGATTCAGGCGCTTTATCAGCGAAGAAACGAAAGTTAGCAGCCCCACGCACAGCCGCCTGTTTCATAAAACGAATAGCCTGCCCGCAATCCATCGCTTCAACTAAAGCAATTTCTTCAGCACGCTCGACTATTTTATCCGCAAAATGATGCAGCAATTTCTTACGCTCTGCTCCAGGCATATCTCGCCAATCAGCAAAGGCAGCTTCAGCCGCGTTACACGCTCTATCAATATCTGCAGCGGTGCCTCTTACCACCTCACCCAGTGAGCTTTGATCGCATGGCGTGGTATTTGTATACGTCACAGCCCCGGCGGGAACCTCCATCTTGCCAGCAATGAAATGCCCCGTTGGCTTATCTTTAAATCTTTGTAAATAATTATTTGCTAAATCCAGGTTTGTCTCTAACTCACTCATTTTTCACACCTATTTTTCTAACGATAAAGGCACTGCATCAATAAAATGCAAAAGAATTATTTGGCGATGTTCACCAACGTCCGACCTTCCAGTCTTTATTTCTTTGCCTTGTTTTAAATTACTTAACATGTTAAGTTATATTCAACTTCAATGCAAGATACACAAAAATACATTAACACTTCAGAAGGAGCGCTTTTATGCGGTTTTTATCATTTAACTATCAAGGCTCAGATTCTTGGGGCGCAATCATTGATAATCAGGTTATCGATTTAGGCGCGAAATTAGGCGGAAATTTACTTTCCATCATTCAAGAAAACCGCTTGGAAGAAGCCAAAGAGCTAGCATCAAATACAGAAGCTAGTTGTGCATTAGACGACGTTAAAATTCTTAAGCCCATATCTAATCCAGAAAAAATTGCCTGTATCGGCGTTAACTATGCTAATCGAAATGCCGAATACAAAGACGGTTCCGAGGCACCTAAATTTCCAAGCCTGTTTATCCGAACCCCTGATTCATTAACAGCCCATAACGAACCGCTTTGGCGTCCACCTGAATCAGACCAGCTCGACTATGAAGGCGAAATTGTCATTGTCATTGGCAAAGAAGGACGCCGTATAAAAGAAGAAAATGCTTATGAACATATTGCTGCGTTAACCATTATGAATGAAGGCACACTGCGTGACTGGGTTAGGCATGCTAAGTTTAATGTCACGCAAGGCAAGAACTTTGTAAATTCGGGTGCTCTTGGCCCCTGGCTCGTCAGCGCTGATGAATTTAGCGATGAACAGTATGAAGATATGCGAGTAACAACCACGGTTAATGGTGATGTTCGTCAGGACGACACAACAGCCAGCATGATGTTCCCGTTTAAATATATTATTAGTTATTGCTCACAATTTTTTCATCTGAAACCTGGTGACATAATTGCTACTGGCACACCAAACGGAGCCGGCGCGAGATTTGATCCGCCTAGATACCTGGTGCCAGGCGACATCATTGAAGTCAGTGTTGAAGGTATTGGAACACTGGTAAACGGGGTAATTGATGAGCCAATTAAATCCTAAACCAGCTCAAACTGATTCAGATCTACAGTTAAGCGAATTTGGTAAAGCATTACCGATGTCCCTGCTGCGTGCTCGCGAAGCCGTGATGAAAAAGTTCATCCCCGCCTTAAAAAAGCATGACCTCTCACCACAACAGTGGCGAGTAATCAGATTTCTTGAGCAAGAAGATGGGCTTGAAATGACTGAGCTTGCTGAGCGCTGTTTTTTAATGGTGCCAAGCATGTCACGTATTTCGAAAAACCTGGAAGCACGTGGCTTAATAAAGCGCCGCACAGTCGCAACAGATCAACGTCGTTCAGAACTTTTTCTTACCAATTCAGGTAGAAAACTTTATACAAAAATTGCGCCTAAATCTGCTGAGCGCTATAAACATATCACTCAGCAATTTGGCAAAGAAAAAATAGACTTGTTACACGAATTGCTCGACGAGCTCGTRATTTCTTTGAAAGAATAGTTWTTATTCAGAGCTGCTTTGCAGCGCTAAATTTCGAATTTCCCGTGCATCGCCGATACCACCCATATTGTTTACATTGGTAAAACCAGCCGCTTCAAGAATTTGTTTTGCCTGGCCGGCACGATTACCACTACGGCAATATAAATTAATTTCATCGTCTTTAGAAAACATGCTTGAAAACTCAGCCACATCAATATCTGCCAGAGGCATATTCAAATCACCAGCAATATGATCATCGTTATATTCCTCTATCGTTCGCACATCAATCCAGACTGACTCTCTTGTAGACATTCCAGCACAAGCAGCTAATAGAAAACAAAGTGTCACTATTGTAGCTTTTACCAGCGTTACTCTTGCCATACTTGTGTTCATAACAATTCTTTTCCTTTGAATAAATYTCACTGTGCTAAAAATAATTTTAAATGTATTTCTAAATTGCTTTCTAAAAAACGCAGAAAGATTCTATCACCGCCAATAATGCCATGGGTATATTATTTATTCTTATTTCATGTCAAATTTTATGACTGACTTGAACATTCTTTCCATTTTTATGTATTACTATCTTCTCAATACTTACTACATAATATGGATTATGAAACGCTAACTAAGTCGTTGTATAATTTTCCTTTTAAAATTCAAATTAATAGATAAGAAGCCAAGCACTTGGCCCTTGAAAGCAAGGCTAACGGAGCAACATAATGAAACCAACAAACCTACTTAAGCTAGTAACAATCTTCAGTTTTTTCACTGCCATGTCGGCTAATGCGCAGTTTAGTGCTGAAGACATTGAGCGAGCAGTTTTACCACTACCTGAAGAGTTAAGAGCTGATGCCACTGTTTTCACTTATGATGAAAGTGGTGAGCGTGTTGTTTTGCGTGCAGGCACTAATCATGTCGAATGCCAGCCTAAAAATGCAGATGGTTTTACCCGTTGCTCGCCTGCATCGGCTTCACAAAGAGCTGATTTTACAGCCCGAATGACAGCGCAAGGCTTGTCAGGCGATGAACTCCAGGCAGCAGTAAGCGACGCTGAAATAGATGGTTTAATTCCATCGCCTGAGTTTGGTTCTCTGAGATATCGCCTTTATGAAGAAGGTGATCGGATTCAATTGTTGTGGGTTGTTACCTTACCAAATGCCACGTCAGAAGATTTAGGCATGCCAACCGGCAGTCAACGAGATAGCTCTCTCGCCGGCATGGGGCTACCATGGATGATGCGTGAAGGCACGCCAAATGCGCATCTTATGATTCCAATCAATGCGACAGAATTATCTAATCCCATCACACATTAATTCCAGTCTAAGATTTTAGAACGACCTTGCGCCTGCTACTTTTTATGTAGCGGGCGTTTTTATTAGTGGGTTCGGTTAGTAGATGTTTCAGTTTGAGCGCAGATTTTCGTAGTATTCGCGGATGGGTTCAAACGGCCCATATTTATGCTGATCTTGTGAAAAGGTATCAGCATAAGGCGGATAAGGACTATCGACGGGTTTGCGGCTTAAGTCTGGATAATCTTGTTCAAGATTGCTTTTTATCGGTCTGGGTTGGGAATTAATGTAGGCAGAAACATCATAAGCGTCATCATCCGTTAACGTTGCTTCACCCAAAGGCATGCGCGCCTTGATAAAACGAGCGGCTGTGAGTACTCGGGTCATCCCTGCACCATTGTTATAGCTATCAGGCCCCCAAACCGGCGGAAATAAATAACCGTTAATAATGTCAGTAGTCTCTTTAAGCCCTTCCCCATCACTTCCATGACATATCTGGCAACGCTGCTCATAGACTGCTTGCCCCACCTCTACACTAGCCCTGCGTTGAGGTTCGACGAAAGCAGGAGGCTCCACTGCAACAGTTTTACTCTCGCTCATTGCGGCATGTTGCGCACCTAAGCTCAGAATATAGTTTTCCATAGCCGCCAATTCAATACTGTCTCGTGCAAATGGCCTGCCATTCATACTGCGTTGCATACAACCATTAATTCTGTCTTTAAGGTCTCGCTCACCACCATCTCGACCCATGAATCTCGGATAACGAGAGGCGGCTTGCAGTAAAGATAAAGTACCGGGTTCAGTGCCAGTATCTATATGACAGGAAGCACAATCCAGGCGGTTTCCGCTATAGCGCATATTGGGGTCTGCTTGATCGGGACCAAGCAAGGCAACGGTATCCCTCAGTAATCTTTGCCCATATTCAGCAGTCGCTTCAGGTGCAAGTTCAGACTCAGCACTATCAATGCGGCCAAGAAAGAGGGTTCCTGTAACCAGTGAAACCCCCAATAATATCGACACGATAATGATCGTTTTTGTTCCTGCGTTTGATTTATCTTCAGCCATTACTCTTATTGCCTTTTTCAGCCTTTATTTTTCTGCTTAATCAGTTGACGATCATAACTATTAATTTGATCTTGAAAACGGTGCTTAGGACGTTCAATTTGTTCTCTAAAATCGCGACGCATCATCCAGGTTACAAAATACAACACAGCTAAAGCTATTGCGCCAAACACGATAACGTTGGTAATCATCGCTTAGTTCCTTTTCCGGGATCAAACATGCGGTCATTATTCATTATAAAACTCACGTAAATAATGTGTAACAGCCATCATTTCATCCGCAGACAGGCGGTCATTCCATGGCGCCATAGATGAACCATTTATGCCATTTTGTAAAACTCTAATGCTCWCAACTATGCTGGGACGCTGATTGCCGAAATCAGCAGGTGCAATGGCTAAAGCACTCGCTGCGAAACCATTACCATCACCGCCCAGACCATGGCATTGAATGCAATTTGCAGTATAGACCTGCTCACCTAATAACAGCTCGTTTAAGCCAGGCTCCGTTGCTGCTCCTGCTGTAGAAAATGCCTGAACTAAAACAACCAATGCGGCTAAATTTTCTGTAGGCTGATCGCGCCAGGCAGGCATTGCCGTACCATCAATACCATTCCATAAAGCATCAGCGACACTATCAGCGCTATACTCATGTTCACTAAGGTTAGCCGGCCGTGGCTTCAGCCAGTCGGCGGCTAAGCCATCGCCTTGACCGCTTTCGCCATGACAACTTGCACAGTTATCTAGCCAAAGTTGCTGGCCAACTTCTGTGGATGCCGCTGTACCAAATTCAGGAAACTCCCCTCTCTCACGGGTTTTATTAGGGTGAGCATTCAACAATGGCGCATCAAAAGACATCAGCGCCCATTTATCCTCAAGAAACAGGGCGCGTGCAGCATTATCCCCATCAGGCCAGGCTATTTCTCTGGCACGCCCAAGTGACTCAATAAATGCCAGCAGATCATAGGCTTCCTGTTTAGGTTTATCTGCGGCCCCATCAAACAGCGATCGGTAGGCAGGCATTATTGATAAAGACGAGACACTGCGCGGGGAATACAAATGCAGCAACTGCCAATCAACACTACGCGTTGATCCTGCTCGCGCAAGGTCAGGCCCAATTCGTCGAGTACCCCAAAGATGTGGAAAATCAAACTGGCCTTCCCATGCCAGTGTCGGTGATCCAAATCTGAGCATGTCTGCTTCTGTATAACGAATTTGTTGGGTGTGGCAATAAGCGCAACCCTCACGCGCATAAATAGCTCGGCCTCGTGCTTCAGAAACTGTTGGCCTGAGTACATTCTCGGGTGTCATCAAACTGATTTGTTGATCCAACACCTTGCCAGGCAAAAAACCTAGCAAGAAGACCGAGACAGCAAAAAAGGTAACGCCTGCCACCATCGCAGCCAGATACGACATTCTTAAAACTTGCCCCGAATTAGTCACGCCAAGCTCTTGTGCAAATGTGTTCGATGCAAGACGAGGATGAACATCAGACGCTTTTTGTTGCTTGCTATTGAGCGTAATTGCTTCGGCTCCAGCGCCCCGAGGCCCTGTAATTAAGCCCAGAAATAGCGCAACAAAGCCGCCGGTTATTGGGATGGCCGATAAGCTGCGAATCACCCAATACGGTTTTGAGGCCTGTACAGATTCAAGCCATGGCGCTCCACTTAGCCATAAGTTTGCTTGAATTATTCCGGCAATAGTCAGATCAATAAACATAATGCCGATCCCAACAACTAGCAGCCAGAAGGCCCAATTGAGCGCAGCAGCATTGTATCTAGCCCAGGGTATGCGTTGCCATGCATGAATAATTCCACCTATAGCCGCAAATGTTGCAAAACCAAGCATGGCCAAATGAGAATGAGCAACCACCCAATCAGTAAAATGCACGGCCTGATTAAGGCTCATTTGAGCCTGCAACGAGCCTTGAATACTCACAATCAAATAGAAAACGATAGACATCACTATAAAGCGCAAACCGATATCTTTAGGAATAATCCCCGCACCCTTCAATGAAAGCGCCAGATTGGTCACCACAATTATTACAATGACACCAAGTAAAGCAGAAGCAGCAATAGCCCCTAGCTGAGCAGCCATAGGGATAACAGAAAAAATATAGTGATGAGTGCCATTCAAAGGGTAGAGAAAGAATAAGCCCCAAAACCCGAACATCGATAGGAAATGACTAAAAATTGGCCGACCAGTCACTGCAGGAATGACAAAATATAAAATTGCCAGGGCTAGTGGCGTAACAAATAAACCAACCGCATCATGAATCCATAAACCACCAAATGCTGCACTTTCTGCACCCGGCACGATCTCTGGAATGATGTTGCCCATAGGGTAAGCTAAAAGTGTAAAAACCAGCCCACCAATAATGTACCAACTGGATACATAAAGGTCTTCAAGCCCGCGTCGAAAAAACGCTGGCAAAAATTGATAAGCGACTAACAAGAAACCAACAATAACGAAGAAATCAATGATGAGCGGAAACTCTGCCCACTCTATAGGCTGACTAAACCCTGCCAGCACCAGAACAAAACCTGGAAGTACAACGATGAAATTCCAGAGTCCAAAAAGCCATCGCCCAAGCACCCTGCTGCTAACATGCCTGCCTGTTAATATCGGCACCGCATGATAAAGAAACGCCAGAAATGCATTGCCCAACCAGCCAAGCATAATCCCTTGAGTATGGGCATAACGCATTCTTCCCCAGGTAAATACTGATGAGTCAGCGGCCAAATCAGGCAGGAAAAACTGCAGAGAAATAACAATACCGAAAACCAGAGCAAGGAACAGAGTTCCCAATGCCGCAATGCTGTGAGCATAAACCAGCCATGTATCAACTAACTTATCAGTTGAGGCAGCAGCTGGTTTTGATAGTGGTTTTTGGTTGGGTTTCATCCTGTGGACAACAGACTATACCCATATTCCTGTGCTCTTGTTGCTGCAATTACGCCAGCTGATACGAAGCGACTATTTGGAACTGCATTGGCAACCAACTCATCAAAGACATCAGCAGCAGAAGCATCCGTACTACCGGCAACTGCTCCTGAGAAAAACCGGGTTGCATTGGAGCAAATAGCAAATTGCACGTCTCTTGCAGCCATGCCATCAATAGTAAGACCTGGAAACATAGCGTGGTCAGCAGAGTTTAGTAGGTTCATTTTAGGAGCCTCCCCCGTCTTCGGGTCAGCATATTGCATAATGCCATAAAATATATCTCCGTATTTCTCCCAAATTGCATCGTTAAAGGCAAAAGGCGTTGAATTATGGCGGAAACATAAAATCATTGCATAATCTTCGTCTGAGCCAGCATAGACGTTATTATGAGTATTCATAATATTGGCAGAATAAAGCAATCCATCGACGCCACCCAAAGCACTTGAAGTATCAACAAAAACACGATGATTGCCTGACAATTCATCAAGCCAACTATCCTCACTATGACGCATAGGCGTAAAGCCATTGGTGTTAGCAGAATTTTGAGCATTAGCCGTCGACGCATTTACGGCTAAACCAGCAAGAGCAGCTGTACCCATAACCTTAACCAGGGATCTGCGCTCTATAGCATTCGTGTTATCTTTTTTCTTCATATCAAACCTCATGGGAACCTTATTATCGCTTGGTAAATTACATGCGTTTTAGGGTTTTAATGCAAGATAAAAATGGGATCAATAAGGCTCAGCATGCTACAGATTAAGTAGTCCCTATAATTGATAATTCAACTCATCAAAACAACGCTATAAACGCACCGTCCACATCTGGAAATATTTAATATGCCATATAATTCTATTATCGTTTCAATTCCAACCATAAAAATATTGAGGGTTCACCGTCTCAAKGTGAAATTATATAAGTTACGGAGTAATTCGATTACTCGTATCAAGGGTTCAAATCATGTAGAACAAACTAAAGATACTTGAATGCACATGCTACAGTTTGGAAATAGGAATTATCAGTTTTTGGATTTAAATAGTTAACTTAGCAACACCTTAAAACTCCATGCTCACAGTAGCACCCAACTCACGAGGTCGTGCAACAACACCCTGGTCAACACCCCCCAGAAACGCGCCGAAACCACCTTGTTGATACCACTCATCAGTCAGGTTTCTACCCCAAAAGGCAACAGTCCATTCAGCATTAACCGGCCTATAGGTCATACGACCACTTAAGAGGCCATACTGTGGCTGGGTTTTCTGCAAGCGAATATCCTGAACCGTGACATAATCTCCGGTCCAACCATAGTCGAACCTGTATGACACAGTAGAACCATTCGTCTGACGCCAATCATACTGCCCACCTATGGTGTATTGACTGTCTGGCGCGAAGGCAAGTTTTGAATTAAGGCTAATAGTCGTCGCTGTACCTAAGCCTGTATACTGAGTATCAAGATAACCTACAGCAAAATTCAACTGGAAGTTATCTGTTATAGCCCACAGTAAATCAACTTCAAAACCACTAATCTCTGCTTCACTAGCATTTATTTGGACGATACGACCAGGCACCAACGCTTCACCGACTCGTATGTCTTCCCAGGTACCATCAAAATAAGCAGCATTTAATCTCAGGCTGTTATTCAATAACATTGAACGAACACCAATCTCAAATTGCTTTAAGGTTTCTCCAGTAAAAGGGACAAATACACCACCGACAGCAGTCGTATTCACACCGCCCGCATTAAAGCCTTCGGAGTAAGTTGTATAGCTCATGATGTCATCTGTCCAGTCATATGAAACAGATAATCGAGGCGTAAATGAATAAAAATTAGCCTTACTTATTGAATTAGCCGTACCTTTGACAAAAGAGTAACTTGTATCTGGCCAAGTTGGAATTGGCTCAACAGCATCCCATTGTCCACCAGTAAAGTCCTCTTCCGTGTAACGACCACCTATAGTGATATCTAACTGTTCAGTGATGTCATACCTTGCTTCAAAGAATACAGATATGTCTTCTGTATTACCCTCTGTTATCCAGTTAGTCGTACGTGGACCAAGAACTGGATCCTCAACAAATTGCCAGTCAAAACGACGACTCGTATTTTCAACCTCATTTGCATAGAAACCAAGCACCCAATCAAGCCTGTCGCCATCACTTAATAATTGGATTTCCTGACTGGCTTCATCAACACGATTTGCCGAGAAAATTTCAAAAAACTGATAATGTGAAGCATCCAGATCTGCAAGCGCATCACTAGCATAGTCTCTGATGCCGGAAATTGACCTTAATGACAAAGTATCGCTAATATCCCAGTTGATAGTCACGTTGTATGATGTAGCGTCATAACGCCATCCAGGGCCAGCAAAGGTCGAAGTATTTCTATATTCTTGTCTTCCGCCAAAGGCATCGCTCGCATCAGTAAATACAAGACCATTATTGTTATAGTTCAGAACTCTATCTTGAGTATCATTGACATCATACAAAACATCCGCATTAGGATGATCCGGTGATTTCTGAGTTGATGTGATATCAAACCTGACGTCAACATCAGCATTAGCATGCCAAAGCACATCAAAACGAACCACTGTGTCATCTTCATCACCGTGTTGAACAGTGGAAATACCACTTTGCACATAGCCGTCTTTTTGACTGGTAAAGTAAGTCAGTTTAGTTAAAAAATTGGGCGTTACAGGAATATCAACATTTGCAGTTAGTTGCCTTTGGTTAAAATTACCAATCGTTGCGTTAATTCTTGCACCCATTACATCCGCAGGGGCGCGTGAAACAAAACTAATTACGCCACCCATAGCATTCTTGCCAAATAAAGTGCCTTGTGGCCCTTTTATTACCTCAATGCGTTCAAGCTCAATAATATTTGCCAAAGAACCATTAATACCTGTCTGAGCGACACCATCCAGATAACGCGCAACACCGGCAACACCACGCATGGTAAAATTACCTCCTACAGGCCCAGTGGTCCCGCCGCCTCGAATCATCACATTCGGCAGTAAGAGGTCTAATTGCTCAACATTATCAACCCCTCGAGCCGTAAGATCATCAGCGCTAAATGCCGTGATACTAATCGGCACATCTTGGATATTCTCTTCCCTCTTTCGAGCCGTAACGATAATCTCTTTTGGAAGCACCCGCAGGCTTGGCGTCGAATCAGCTTGTTGCGTAGACGGTGGGTTCTGCTCAATGCCGTTTTGGTCAAGTAGAATTGACTGTCTTCCTTCCGGAATTAAGTTAGCAACAGTACTCTGGTTTGCGGCTACGCCTTCTTTAAAAATTCTTACTGTATCAGGATTGCTAAATTCATAGTTATAGCCTGTGTTTTCTAACAATAAATCTAAACCATCGATTATTGATTTATTACCAAAAAGCCCCTCTGTTTCAGTTTCAAGAACATCATCTTCGGTATACATAAATTGCACACCAGTCATGGCAGAGAACTGAACCAGAGCATCATTTAAATATTGAGGAGGAATATTAAATTCCAATACACTAGTTTGTGCATGAGCTGACGGGGAAGTGATTGATAGGGGCAAGCTTAAAAAAAGACACAGCAAATAAAAAGGCAAACAGCGCACCCTTTTTATCAGTATGCTTTTATCTAGACGTATTAAAAACCCAGCAACACAGTTAGTTAACATGATGTATGACTACTAATTTACTGTTGTAACTATACCCTTAAAWMTWWAAWTTMTYGAAAWAGNNCWMAGAATYSTAWYRTNCYKATMGAMSWSKCTNTMYTMTCAAKRKKNTAACWNGAGTTCTATACCACTGATAAAGCCTTCCCAATCACCACTATTAAATACCCCATAAACTCTCATATCCTGGCCTATGGATGGATCCAGCAGTCTTATCGTATGAGTCGTGTGGCGGTTAATTTCTAAAATTGCGTCTGCAAGAGTCTGCCCTTCAAAAATCAGTTGCTCCTGCCTCCAGGCAAGTGCTGTTGCTATCTCCTTTATCGACACATCAATAGACGTTTGTAGTAGCTGCGACCTGCCCCTGGGGTTCAGAAAAACGGGTAAAATTTGCGCTTGCTCACCTGGCTCACTCAAAATTTCAGTAACGACACCTTGCTCCCCATTTAAATTCGTTGACACTCGAATTCGGCCCTCAACCAAGATTACGGACAAAGCTCTTTCCTGATTAAGTTTTACATTAAATTCAGTTCCTAAAGCATACACTTCGCTGTCATCTATACTGACAATAAAGGGTCGATTACTGTCAGGAAAAACATCAAAAGAAACTTCTCCTTCGTCTAATATGATATGCCGTTCATTATCTGAAAAACTAACACGGATTTTCGATAACACATTCATGTGTGCTGTAGAACCATCCGCCAAATTCACTGTGGTCATCTCAGCACGAGCCGTTTGATAAACAACCCCTGATTCATCCTCAATTAAAAAGAAGGTGGAAATGCTAGCAATAGTAAAAATCGTGAGCAAAGCAACAACAGAACTCGGCGTAAAAAGCATTCGGATCATTTCAATGACTCCGAAAAAAACATGAGGCCGATAAGCAGTATGACCTTGCAAAGAAAGGGGTGGATCAACCTCCGCAAACGCTAACTCCTCCCACAAGCTCCCTAATTCTTCTACGCCTTCTGCTTCCTGCGGGTTACTCTCAACCCAGTCAAGGTATTCGTCCAGTTCGAGTTCCCGAATATCACCAGCCTGTAGGCGAATTGCCCAATCGTAAGCCTTGCTCGAAAGTTTTCGTTGTTTCATTTTCTTCTCGCTGGAAAACATTTTAATTTTTTCCAGCGCCTATTAAGTTTTTACGGAAATGTTTCATAATCTTGATTAAATACTTCTGCACCATACGTTGAGAAATTCCAAGTTTTTGGGCTATCTCTTTAGTTGATAACTCTGACACTCGCCTTAAATAAAAAACCTCCTGACATCGCAGTGGTAAACCCGTATAGGCAAGTTTAAATCTTGCCTGGGTTTCCTCATAGCGTGCCCATTCCTCCGGTGAAGGCTCTTGAGAAAACGCATTCTCTTGAGATTCTTCGCCCTCTCCCTGGACCACATAAATCTTTTCCCTGCGTAGATAA
The DNA here is from genome assembly GCA_002746215.1 of SAR86 cluster bacterium. Lineage (GTDB taxonomy): Bacteria > Pseudomonadota > Gammaproteobacteria > Pseudomonadales > Pseudohongiellaceae > UBA5109. The sequence continues at coordinate 48,107 of NVWI01000015.1, read as the reverse complement.
TTCAGCGCCAGATTAGACGCTATCCTGAACAAAAAGGCACGAGGAAATTCTATTTTCTCTTGTGAATTAACGGTTATAAAACGTTCAAAGGCATCCTGTGTTAATTCAAGCGCTACGGCTTTCGATTTCACCCGTATTTCGAGAAATTTTTGCAAACTAAACTGATACTTTTCAATCTTCTTAAAATTTTCATTAAGCCTTAACGCGTCTTTCTTACACGCTATATTTTTATTATTTTTTATCGTGCGAAAGTCCAAACTTAAAACCCTCTATAAACAACGATCTTGATTTCTTCTTAGTCTAAAGAAAAATGATAATTTAACTAAACACTTAAAATTCTAAACTTAATTGTTCCCTAAAAAAACTGACCCAGCTTAAGCTGGGTCAGATAAGGCCATTTAATCGTCATTTTGGGCTATAAGACTGACCTTTAGGGGGAGACTTTAAAACTCCATATTCACAGTAATACCAAACTCACGAGGTCGTGCAACAATACCCTGGTCAACACCGCCTAAGAAAGCGCCGAAACCACCTTGTTGATACCACTCACTCGTTAAGTTCCTACCCCAAAGCGAATAACTCCAATCTGCATCAGCAGGTTGATAAGTCATACGACCACTTAAGAGGCCATATGCTTCTTGTACTTTCTGCAAACGAATGTCCTGAATCGTGACATAGTCACTGGTCCAACCATAGTCAAGCCGGTATGACATAGTCGCACCATTCGCTTGATGCCAATCATACTGGCCGCCTACTGCGGCTTGGAAATCAGGTGCAAAAGCGAAACGTGAACCAAGCCCAATAGTTGTTGCAGCACCTGTATCAGTATAGGCAGTACTCAACCAACCCGCTGAATAGTTAAGGGTAAAGTTGTCGCTAGCGGCCCATAGCAAATCAATTTCAAAGCCGCTACTTTCTGCTTCGCCAGCATTTTGCTGAGTAATTTGTCCAGGTACAATCGCTTCACCGACTTGGATGTCTTCCCAAGTACCATCGAAATAAGATGCATTCAATCTCAAGCTGTCATTAAACAACATTGAACGAACACCAATCTCTATCTGATTTAAACGCTCCCCAGTAAATGAAGTAAATACGCCAGCAATAGGATTGGTATTCACACCCCCACCATTAAAGCCTTCAGAGTATGATGCATAAATCATGATATCTTCTGACACTTCATAATCGAGAGCCAGACGTGGTGTGAAGGCATAAAAATTAGCTTCACTGTCTGAAGTCTGAGTACCTTTAGTATAAGAGAAACTCGTATTGGGCCATGTAGGAAGCGCATCGGCCGCAGCCCATGAACCACCAGTGAAATCTTCTTCCGAATAACGACCTCCGACAGTAAGATTCATGCGATCAGAAATATCATAATTTACTTCAAAAAATATTGATCTATCTTCTCGGTTATTTTCAGTAATCTGATTTCGCTGTACGAATGGTAAACCTGCAAGAGGGCCCCCAGGGTAAACTAATGGCACACCATTAACAGGCATAAACTGCCAGTCAAAACGGCGGTTAAGTTGCTCAACATCGTTTATGTAGAGCCCAAGAACCCAATCAAGCCTATCGCCATCACTTAATAGCTGAATTTCCTGACTAGCTTCTTCAACTTGTGCCGCTGAAAAAATTTCAAAAAATTGATATTGAGTAGCATCCAAATCTGCTAATGCTGCACTATCATATTCTCTGATTCCGGTAATAGATCTTAATGACAAGGTCTCAGATATATTCCAGTTAATAGTCGCATTGTATGAAATAGAATCATAATCCCAGCCTGGGCCAGAAAAAGTCGATGTATTTCTATACTCTTCTCGTCCACCAAACGCCTGGGCAGCATCATTAAAATTTCCAGTTATGGCTTCTTGTTGTATTGCAAAAGCTTGAGTGTCATTTACATCATATAACACGTCAGCACTTGGATGATTAGGATTTCTTTGCGTAGACGTTAAATCAAATCTAACACTGACATCAGAACTAGCATACCAAAGGGCATCTAAACGTACGACGGTATCACTTTCATCACCGTGTTGAATTTGCGCATTGCCACTTTGGACATAGCCGTCTTTCTGGTTCGTAAAATAAGTAAGTTTAGTCAAAAAGTTTGGCGTGATAGGAACATCAAGGGCTACATTTAACTGCCTTTGATTAAAGTTACCCATAGTTGCTTTAACTCTTGCACCCATTTCTTCTGAAGGAGGACGTGAAATGAAACTAATCGCACCACCCATGGCATTCTTACCAAACAAAGTGCCTTGTGGCCCTTTCAACACCTCAATGCGCTCAAGCTCAACAATATTCGCCAGAGAGCCTTGAACACCTGTTTGTGCAACGCCATCGAGATAACGCGCAACACCGGGGATACCACGCATAGTAAAGTTACCACTGGTCGGTCCTGTTGTACCGCCACCACGAATCATTACATTCGGTAATAGAAGGTCTAATTGCTCAACATTCTCAACGCCTCGAGCTATAAGATCTTCAGCGTCAAAAGCGATGATACTAATTGGAACATCTTGTATGGCTTGCTCTCTTCTTTGAGCAGTTACCACTACTTCTTCTATAGAGCCTTGTGCAAGCACTGGTGTACTCAATAAGCCTGGCGTTAACGCAATGATAGCGGCAATAGGCCATGCTAATTTCGATAGTTTCCCTGGATGTTTATTAATTCTTTTCATTTTCTTCCCCTTTAATCTAAATATTATTATTTTAAACAAGGTCGTAATTATCAAAAACAACTACTATAAAATAACCACAATTTGAGGCTACCTACCCGTCTAGAGACTAATTGGGGGGCAATTCGCGAACTAAAAATAAAAAATATTTTTACAAACCGGTTCGCTTTTATGAAATTTATTGGTCTACCTGAGCAGAAAGAATACTAAAGCGCCTAAATATAGGTTGCTTTATGCTCTAAAAAGTTAAGATTAAGACGCCCTTGGGAGGGCTATGTAGCGGTACTCCTCCCCTATTTGGGAATGTAATGATAAAAGCTTATATTTCATACATACTTGTGGGCCTAGAGTATTACTAGGCAAGAGCAACTAAAATCAATAAGAGCTGCTAATTAAAACAGCTAGTAAGAACAACAATGGGATCTATGGCTATGTTAAAAAAAATTCTCCTGCTTTGCCTAACATTAATACATTTTATGCCCGCTTATGCTCAGGAGAAACCTGATATTCTCTTTATAGCCGTTGACGACCTTAATGATTGGGTAGGTGTCCTTGGAGGGCACCCACAAGCCAAAACGCCTAATATTGATGCCCTGGCGGCACGTGGCATGTTATTTACCAATGCGCATACACCTGGAGCCGCATGTTTACCCGCCCGAACCTCAATTTTGACCGGAGTCACCGCTTTTAACAGTGGCATTTACAGCCAAGTAGGGGACTGGCGAAATAACCCCAGACTGGAAGGCATCAGCACGCTACCGAAATATTTTAGAGATAATGATTACCTTACCCTTGGCGGCGGCAAACTCTTTCATGCACATACTTATGCCATTGGTGGCATGCAAGGCCAGCAAGACGTCACGGCATGGGATGCCTATTACCCTTCGTTAGAACGGCAACTGCCTGATGAAGTCTTTCCGGCTATCGGTCAAACTGATGGTAATGCTGTTGGCAATGGCATAAGTACAGGCCATTTTGATTTTTTCCCAACGCGTACCGAAGATTACGCCATGGGAGATGGGCAGGTAGTCAATTGGATTACCAAACAGCTGGAAGCCGCGTCTACCGGTCCCCGATTTATCTCAGCAGGCCTGTTTCGCCCTCACCTACCTTGGTATGCACCACAGAAATATTTCGATATGCACCCGGTAGAAAACATCATCCTTCCTGACTATTTAGAAACTGATTTGAATGATGTGCCATCGGTTTACGCCGACCTGGCAGGTGCCGAACCTGATCTGGATGAAACCACAATGGATTGGATCAAAGAACGTGGCCCCCGTAAATGGCAACAAGCCGTACAAGGCTATCTGGCCAGCGTTAGCTTTGCCGATGCCATGGTAGGTGAATTAATTGATGCTCTGGATGAAAGTGGTCGTGCTGATAACACCATCATTGTGCTATGGGCTGATCACGGCTTTCATTTAGGCGAAAAAGACAGCTGGGGCAAAATGACATTCTGGGATGAAACCACAAGAGTGCCATTTATCGTCGTAGCGCCAGGCATCACTACTCCCGGTTCACGCACTGATGAAGTCGTTTCCACTCAGAGCATCTATGCCACCTTGGCTGAGCTTGCTGGCCTCGATCGACCTGAATGGGTTGATGGAAGCAGTTTAGTACCCTTGTTAGAAAACCCTGATATGGAATGGGATGATGTTGCCATCACCACTTATGGTGACTATGGTAATTTCACCGTCCGCGACGACAAACATCGTTATATTATTTATTCTAATGGTGAAGAAGAACTTTACGATAATGCAGTTGATCCTAATGAGTATATCAACCTTATTAATGACCCGCGCTATGCCTCAATTAGAGATGAGCTAGCTGCAAGAATCCCACCCGCTGACACACATGCATCTCCAGTAGGTGGCACTGACCCAACTATAAATTAAGTTAACAAATAGTGAGAGCACATTATAAATTTTTAAGTACCTCATCTATGCTGGCTTTTGCATCCCCGAACAACATGCGTGTGTTTTCCTTGTAGAAAAGCGGATTGTCTACACCAGCATAGCCTGCGGCCATAGAACGTTTAAGCACAACTGTCGTTTTACCAAACCAGGGTTCCAAAACAGGCATTCCCGCTATGGGGCTGTCTGGCTCATCCTGTGCAGCCGGATTAACAATGTCATTCGCTCCAATCACGATACTGACATCCACTTTTGGGAAATCTTTATTAATTTCATCCATTTCAAAAACAATGTCATATGGCACTCGTGCTTCTGCCAGTAAAACATTCATATGTCCAGGCATTCGACCCGCTACCGGGTGAATCCCAAAACCAACGTCAATCCCTTGATCACGCAGCCTTTTGCTTAATTCAAATACTGAATGCTGAGCTTGAGCAACAGCCATACCATAACCTGGCAAGATCATCACTTTTTTCGCAGTGTTTAAAAGCAATGCTACGCTTTCAGCGTCAATCGATTGCACATCTGCAGCATCACCTTGTACTTGCTTACCTCCACTAGATCCAGTCGGTGTACCAAAGCCTCCCGCGATAACGGCCAAAAACTTTCTATTCATAGCACGGCACATAATGTAACTAAGAATGGCTNCACTGCTTCCCACTAAAGCGCCAATCACAATCAACAGATCATTGCTGAGCATAAAGCCAGTTGCCGCTGCCGCCCATCCTGAATAAGAATTCAACATAGAGACAACAACCGGCATATCAGCACCGCCAATCGCCATAACCATGTGTATCCCAAACAGTAAGGCAACAACGGTCATAATTAACAAATAATGTAAACCCGCACCCGAGCCTTCAGCACCGGCAAATGCAAACAGGCAATAAATAGCCGCTATCAGTAAAAGCAGATTTAAAAAATGGCGACCAGGCAATGTTAAAGGCTTACCACCAATCTTTGCGCTTAATTTTAAATAAGCGACCACAGACCCGGAAAAAGTCAGGGCACCAATCAAGACTCCCAGATAAATTTCAACGTTATGAATTGTTAATTCTGTCCCAGTATATCCAGCAGAATAATCCAGAAAAGTACCAAACCCTACCAACACTGCAGCCAGGCCTACTAAACTATGAAGTATGGCAACCAGTTCTGGCATCTGGGTCATTTCAACTTTCTTTGCCAGAATAAATCCAATTAATCCACCCAACGCAATACAACCCAGCATAAGCAGATAATTGCCAGTCACAATACCAATAATTGTAGCAACCAAGGCAATAGCCATACCGGCCATTCCATAATAATTACCTTTTCTAGAAGTTTCCTGGTGACTGAGCCCACTTAGCGCAAGTATGAATAGAATACTTGCAATGATATAAGCCATGGTGATGATTCCGTCAGACATCTAACACCTCTTTATTTTTTCTTATTATCTAATTTACTTCTTTTCACTAAGTTTATTTTCTAGTTWCTTTCTCAGCCTACTTCCGGAACATAGCTAACATACGCTGGGTGACTGCAAAGCCACCGACAATATTTATACTGGTAATCAAGATGGCAAATGCAGCTAGAAATTTACTGAGATTGTCAGGCGAAGATATCTGCAACAGCGCCCCAATAATAATGATGCTACTAATGGCATTGGTCACACTCATCAATGGTGTGTGCAAGGAAGGCGACACATTCCAAATCACCATGTAACCAATAAAACATGACAAGACAAATACGGTGAAGTGAGACATGAAATCTGGGGGAGCAACTGAGCCCATAAGCAGTAGCAATATACCGCAAAAGCCAAAACCCATTAATTTTTTGAAAGCACTATGTTGCTCTACTACTGGCTCTGATACGACTCTCACTTCTTTATTTTTTTCTTTTTCCGGAATCGCATATAAACGAGGAGCTGGCGGTGGCCAGGTTATTTCCCCTTGTTTAATTACAGTACAGCCTCTGATAACCTCATCGTCCATATCAATTTGTAAAAGCCCATCTTTTTCAGGTGTCATATCGCTTAACAGATGACGTAAATTTGTCGCATAAAGTTGACTGGCTTGAGCCGCCAAGCGGGAAGGAAGGTCGGTATAACCAATAAGTTTTACGCCATATTTCACCACCACCCTATCTTTTTCAGTCAGTTTACAATTGCCACCCATTTCAGCCGCCAGGTCGACAATAACACTGCCATCTTTCATGCTTTCCACCATTGCTTCTGTCCATAGCTCTGGTGAAGGCTTGCCAGGTATCAAAGCCGTCGTTATAACAATGTCAACTTCCATGGCCTGCCTGGCGAACAATTCCATTTCTTTTTTAATAAACTCATCGCTCATTACTTTGGCATAACCACCTGCGCCAGAGCCACCTTCTTCTTCAAAGTCCAACATTAAAAACTCAGCATCCATGCTTTCAACTTGTTCTTTTACTTCTGGCCGAGTATCAAAGGCACGAACGATAGCGCCCATACTTTTAGCCGCACCAATTGCAGCCAGCCCGGCCACACCTGCACCGATCACCAGAACTTTGGCTGGAGGCACTTTCCCTGCCGCCGTTATTTGCCCCGTAAAAAAACGACCAAAATGTTGGGCCGCCTCTACAACTGCACGATACCCAGCTATGTTTGCCATAGAACTAAGCGCATCCATTTTCTGTGCGCGAGATATACGAGGCACGCTATCCATAGCGAGTACACTACCTCCCTGGGCAGCTAACTTTTGCATTAACTCTGTATTGATGCCAGGTTGAATAAAACTAATTAGCACCTGATCTTTGTGTAGAAGTTCAACTTCGTCAATGCCTAATTCTGGATGAGTTTCCGGCGCGCGGACTTTTAAAATGATGTCTGATTTTTCCCAGAGCTCTTTGGTGTTTTCAATGATTTCTACACCAGCTTCCCGATAGGCTTCATCACTGAAATTTGCAGCCTTCCCTGCATTGCTTTCTATAGCGACTTCATACCCAAGGCTTCTAATAATTTCGGCAACCTCCGGAGTGGTGGCTACGCGTTTTTCACCTTCACGAATCTCTTTAGGTATACCTATACGCATGGGCTTTCCCGTGTTTTAAAGTGATTTAAATGAAATTATGTCGACCTTCTTAATTGTAGAATTACTTTATTAAAACCATTCGCCGCAGGCTATCACAGTTCAAATCACAAAGTCAGTTGGATTAGTATAGAAATTAAACACCTTCTAACTCGTAGCCCCTGGCGGGAAAAATATTTTCCTGCCTATACTTAATTTATTTTTTATTTTCGATTGTGAAATTCATCACGTACAAAACAATCATCTAAAACTCCTCCTGTCTGTCTTATTCTTTGGTTGCGAACTCAACCTCCCGGCAATAAATACGATAAAAGGCACGCAATACGTTAGTAACGCTGGAATAACTCTAAACTTAGCATCATAAAATATTGCATCATATTGATTGATGATTAATAGAATGCTTCCTACGACGACTGCAACAATTAGCGCATTAAAAATAACTTTTTTATCAAGCTTAATTAGCATATTCCCCCTACATTTGGTTTATTTATCGATCATTTATTCCCTCATTTAATTTATGCTTCGAACACATAACTTAAATCGTGAGCTAATAAATAAGTCTATCATTGTACTGAATTAGCTTAGAATTCATACGCAATTTCACGATAGGCATTAAGCTTAACATTTTTTGCTGAGACCAAATTTAGGCATGCATTCTTACTCTTCCCCATACCCTGCCCCCTGAATAAAATAGTATTTTTCACCGTCTAAATGTTACGCTTTCAGCCGTTCCTAACTACTTGCCTAATATACAAAGATCGCACTGGTGAAACAGAAAAAGCCTAAACACACATAAAAAGGTATTGACGCGTGAACTTAACCCTTATCGACAAGATCACCCTTAACGAAGCCACCATTCGTTTAACTTTTTTCTTTGGCATATTAATTATTATGTGGCTTTGGGAAATAGCGGCACCACGCCGAAAATTAAAAGTGTCGAAATTAAAGCGCTGGAGCAATAACCTTAGCCTGGTATTTATCAACACCATCATACTCAGACTACTTTTCCCTGCGGCTGCAGTTGGCATGGCTTTATTCGCTGAAACTAATGGTTGGGGAATATTGAATTATTATGTAATTCCAACCTCAATAGCCCTGATTTTATCGGTTGTAATATTGGATTTAAGCATTTATCTGCAACATGTCATGGTCCATGCTGTTCCATTACTATGGCGTTTCCACCGTGTACATCATGCAGACCTGGATTATGACGTCACTACAGGATCTCGCTTTCACCCCTTTGAAATAGTCTTTTCAATGTTAATCAAATTTTCCGTTATTATCGTCATAGGTCCACCTGTAGTCGCCGTAATAATATTCGAAGTAATTTTGAATACATTGGCTATGTTTAATCATGGCAACGTGCGCCTACCTTTAAAACTGGATAGTCTGATTAGGTTGCTTGTGGTGACGCCAGACATGCATCGCGTACATCACTCAGTTGAAGATAATGAGGCCAACAGCAATTTTGGCTTTAACCTGTCTCTCTGGGACCGTCTCTTCGGCACATACATTGCCCAACCTCGTGAAGGTCATGAAAATATGCAGATCGGCATTCATCACTATAACGATCAAAAGCAGGTCTGCGAACTACCTGGAATTTTACGTTTACCTTTTGTCGGAAAAGTTAATGGTTATGCTATCAACCGGCGTGAATGGAGCCGTAAGACAGATAATTAAAATTTTATAGTTTTATAAGCTCGCCTTTCAGGCAGAGATTCATTTTAATAACGCTGCTGGTTACATCTCAATAGCGTCAACGCTCTCGGACGTCACTTAATTCCAGCTAAGCTGGCACAGATATAGGACCTTATGTCTTGGGAATAGGAATGAGAGTAGCAACGCTAAAGTAACAATTTACATTCGCAAAAATTTTCGAATTAAACAGTTAGCTTATCAATAGCGTATTTTTAATTCGATCACCTTTCTCGTGTCAAATAAGCAACAAGATCATCCAGATCGGAATCACTAATCTCTGATTTACGAGTAAAAGGCATGGATTTAATACCCGTTCTTACAATTATTCTAATGTATTCCGGACTAAGATCAGTACGTTGCTCAAGCGCAGCAGGCAGACTACCTTGATACCTGCGTTCAAGCGAACCAGTTCCTGCAACAGGAGTAGTTCCTGCAGGGACTACTCGGTGACAAGAAGAACACCAAAGGTTAAATATCTCCTGCCCATGATCCTGATCCTGTGCCAATACAGGAAGACTGAACGACATCAGAAGAACGATAACATAAACTGATTTCATGCTTCATTCTCCCTTAAATGTTTTGGCCAGATGCCGTAACGTCCTGCGGATAAGATTCCATTCGGATCGATAGCATCTTTAACCGTTTCACAAAAGCGCATATAAGCGTGGTCGTTAAATGAAAAGGTATCCATAATTTCTTCCTGAAGAGCAGCTGCACCTCGGTATTCACTCCAACCATTCTCGGCAGCAGCGCGAATAAGCCGCTTACTTGTTGCTAATGTTCTACGGTTATATGCCTTATCGGTTTTGCTGACATTAAAATTCTTAACAATGCAGTAACAACTTGCTGCTGCTCCCATATTGGTGGAGTTATATAAGAGTGCCGGAGGCAGGCCCCAGAACACATCTTCTTCACGGCAAATTGCGCCAAAGACTTCCATCGACCTACGGAACTCCTCCCCCGTTTGCGGCATAAGCGGAGAGAACCACATATGACCATCCCAGTCATATTGGGCAGTGTCTTCCCAGAAACGCTGTAAATTTGGCTTACCGATTATTCCACTATCCCTATCCGTTGCTGTTGTATGACTGGAAGGCGCTCTGGAAACTGGGAATTCTCTTAGGTTTGCATCAGGAACTGCAGCCGCCAGCATGTCATATGCCACTTCAAATTGAGCCTGAGTGACCTTATCTGGGCCTGAAAAAGCCAGATTCATAGCAATCAGATCCGTGTCAAAATCAGCGGCCAGACGATTCAATTCAGTGGTGGTGTGCGATCGAGGCTCTTGCCCCCTTGAGGCAAGCACTTGATGCAAAGGACTGAACACACCAGAACCGCCACCAACGCCCATTGCCTGCAGTTCATTACAAACCGCAACCATGGCATCGAGATTATCGTAATTTCGTGTTGCGATACCTATGCGCCGAGTTGTTTCAGGCCAGGGAAACAGGTTAAAACCCATTTTGGTGACAATGCCAAAATTTGATTGCGAAAATATTCCATCAAGCGTTGGGCCAACACCAACCGGAAATGTTGCCCATGTTTTCCCACCCGGAAGGGCCCCCATGCCTGTGCGAATCAACCTTCCATCACCTAATACCACTTCCATACCACTGGAATTCCTGAAATTATCACCTGCTGGGCCACCTCGCCCATGATCAAGCGCATTGCCAATCGGGCTGCCCCAACCTGGAGCGGGCATGGAAGCTTTAAGTTTTATATTGCGACGCTCAAACTCAGCATAGAGGTCGAAAAAGCTGACCCCAGGCTCAACGATACAATAGTGCTCTGCTTCGTTAATCTCTATGACGCGATTCATACGTTTTAAATCAAGAATTACGCTGCCTGAATACACCGGTGCGGAACCGCCATAGCCAAGGTTCCTGCCGGTTGAAATTGCATACAATGGTATCTTGTATTGATTGGCAATCCTGACGACAGCCTGAACTTCTTCGACATTTAGCGGCGCTATAGCACCCGCTGCAATGGGCTCTTCAGGCTCGTCCCAAAGTATTGAATAGGCGTCTCGGTAAAGATCAAGATCAGCATCTTCAATATAAACATTGTCGACTCCAACAACATTTTCGAATTGCTGTAAAGCTTCGGTATAGTCTGATTCACTTACACCCGGTGGTATTCTCATTTTTTTGATCCTTGAACTTTAAATTAATGTAATGAACCAGCGTTTCTGCGTCTCGATATCAAGATTGGAAATATCTACTGGAAGCCAGAACCCATGAAACAGGAGCGCTGTTTTGTTGCTCTTTCATGGTAGGCGCCAACTGATGGCGCAGTATTTCCGCTCTTGAACTCAAGGCTCCCATAGCAAAACTTACAGCCTGCTGCATTGACTCAGACTCTGATTCCAAGGTGTGCGTAAATTGATGAATCAAGCGAAAACCTCTGGGCTGTAGCATCAAGCTTAAAGCAAAGAGGCTTTGCACTGAGCTAAGCCCTATAATTGCTTTGTCTTGTAGGGCATCATCTTTCAAAAGCGAGGCCCATAAAGGGCTTATATCGCCTGAAATCGCATGATAATCCGCACCCGTCTTAACTAGTTCTTGTCTGAATAAAGCACTGCCTATAAAGCGTTCATCCACCACGGCGATAGTTTCATGTGCAATGGAAGAGCTATTACCAGTTACACTGGAAAATGCCACAGTAGGAAGCGTGAACAGTGCAGGAACTACAACGCCTGTCTTTAATAATTTTCTACGATCGACCATGAAAACTCCCAGAACTTAGAAACACACTTACTTAGTTGAATTCATTACCGCCTTAATTCTTAAGGAAGCAAACGAGAACCGAATGGTTAGTGCTGAACTAATCACCCCTGTTGGCGACTAACAGCCTCAACTGATTCTATTATCGTTCGTCGCGCTTATTTGAAAAGGGTTTGTTTAAAATTTCAGGTGGATTTTCACTAGTGAAATAGAATTATTTCACTCTTGTCCTAATGACATTCCAAGATCCAAATTAACCACTCATATCTTCCATAGTAATTTTTTAGAAGAGTAAGATTTTAGTTATCTATTGAACCCGAAATTGACGATATTCGCTTGGTGTCAACTCAAAATGCTTCTTAAATGCTCTACTGAAATAACTGGCATCATTGAAACCACAGGTAAAAGCAATCTGAGAGACCGCTAATTGACTATTTTCTGGTTTTATAAGCTCTGCTTTGCTTTTCTTCAGCCTTGTTAAAAGTATGTATTGCCCTAAGGAATCTCCAGCGTTATTGTCGCGAAAAATCATATGTAAATATCTTTTAGAGCATTTTAGCTTTGAGGCTATTTCATCAATGGTAAACGTTGGATCAGAAAACCTTCTAGTGACTAACAACTTGATTCTTTCCCTTAGGATTTCCTGAGATGTCAGTGCCTTCCTCACATTCTTCGACTCTGAAAGTGTAAGCCAGAGCAGTTGTAATAACATCTGCGAGAGATCGGACTTTACTTCTTGTCGAAGCTCTGTAGCCTCATTAAATGTGCTCAATACAAAATCAAAGAACAACTTGCTGAGCCCGTCTTTCTGAGAAAATATTTCTTTAGGCAAAGGCATTTTCATTTTTTTAAACCGAGAAATTTCCTCTTCTGGAAGAATCACTGAAAGCTGCTGCATAGGTTCAACACACCAAACTTTAAAAGATGTTGGAACCCTGCTAATTTTCCAATCTCCTGGCGCCAGTTTAAAAAGAACGCCATCTGCTTCTTGTAACATTTCTCCTTCAATTTGAAGCATGATAGTCCAGCTATGCTTGTTAAATTCAGTTTTTTTCAACGGCGYAATGCAAGCCTCATGAGGGCCTATATCTAATAAGTAGCATTTCAGATTATCCAGTTCGACTTTACTAATCTTAGAATAAAAATCTTTGCCTGGGAAAATACGTTGCTCCATTCGCATACCTCCATCTAAGCCAAGATCACTCGCGAATTCAGCGATTGCTGGATCAAATGGTGACTCAAACCTTTTGACTGGTATGCTTTTATTTTTTACACGACTCATAGCAGAACCTTGAAATAAAAACACATCACGGTCAACCTTTTGAAATTGAATGATTCCCGAAGCACATTACTTTCACTACTAAATTCATAATAATTATTAATGCTCATCATATCCGTAGAGTTAATTTTAATTAGTCGTTAAACCATGTTTTAAAATTTTCTTCAAAAAAGTAAAGGCTATCTGGAATTTTGGGAAAGATGTTCAGCGGCCCCCAGCAAGCCAGGAAATTTTGCCGTGACAACATAGCTTGGAATTCTTTCATTATAAGAACGGTAGCGCCCTTTATCTTCAAACCGCTTTCGAAACTCGCTAGCATTAAAAAAATCTAAAAAATTATGGACAACGCCTCCAGCGATATAAACCCCTCCAAATGAGGCCGTCGCCAGCGCCAGGCTACCGCAAAAAGAACCCAGCATTGCACAAAAAATATGTAGCGTTTTTTCACAACTGGCAGACGCCCCTGTCATGCCCTTATCCACAATCTGCTTTGCATTCCAGGGTTCTATAGCTATACCATCGATGGTACAAATCGCTGCATGCAGCTCTTCTAATCCAGGCCCGGATAGAATTCGCTCAGAAGACACATGCCCATACWKTMRMYGWWAAATTTYSMRRAKYYKYWRYWYKWMSRGMRKWWTSRRKGSMRRWWSMATMWGWMYYMCCWMSYSMRSCAATANNWKCCATTTATTGTCAACCTTTGTCAGTATTGCAACACCAAGCCCGGTCCCTGGACCACATATAAGTATAGATTTATCAGGAGAAGCAGTTCCGCTGCCTACCTTAACTTTCTCGGTATCGCTAAGCAAAGGAATAGCCAATCCCATGGCATGATAATCGTTGATGATACTCAGGTGTGCTAGCGATAACTGCTCTTGTAAAGCCAGGCGCGAAAAGGACCAGTCGAGATTGGTCATTGTCACTTGATCTTCGTCGCTGGGACTTGCGATAGCGATACATAAACTAACTTCTTCGAGGCTATATTTCTCTATATAGCGTGTCAATACATCTGCTGGGCCTGAGAATTCATTGCAAGACCAGGATTCAATATTTGTTAAAGCTTTACTTGAATCAAGATAAGCAAGGCGTAAATTGGTGCCCCCGATATCCATTACCATCTGTGTTTTTGTTATTTGAATAGTAAACCTCTCTTTTTCTCATGCACTTTTGCTAATTTCTTATACTGACGTCTGGCTCTATTTCTTCTGCTTTATGAAATACATTTTCACTTGCCCCTGCTTCTGTCCATAGCGTTTCTAATTCCTCAAGTGTTTTGCCCTTCGTTTCAGGAACCCACTTCCAGACAAACAAAAATGTGAGAAAACTGAATCCAGCAAAAATAAGATAAGGTAAAACGCCATTAAACATACCATTATTTATTTGGCTGCCATTAACCACAGGGAAACTATTAGCAACGATGGCATTAAACAGCCATTGGGCGGCTACAGCAATTGACATCGCAAGGCTACGAATACTGTTTGGGAATATTTCCGCAAGAAGCACCCATACTACAGGCCCCATAGACATGGCAAATGAACCTATAAATAACAGTATTGCAAGCAAAGAGATAATACCTAATTGCTGGGTAAATATAGTTAGAGCTAAAATAGACAAGCCTAAAAACATGCCTGTTGTTCCGACAAGTAATAAAGGTTTTCGCCCCCATTTATCAATCAAGAAAATTGCAATAAAGGTAAACACCAGATTAACACCGGCCGTCCATAGCTGCTGCTTCAAAGCATCTTCGGGGCCATAACCCAAGGCATTACTGAAAATTTCAGCACCATAATAAAGAATGGCATTGATACCCGTGATCTGTTGTAAAACAGAAAGCATAATGCCTATAAATAAGATGAAGGACATACCTTTACTGGTTAGCGTTAGTAAATGGTGCTGTTTACTTTCGGAAAAAGATATTGCCATATCTTCCAGTTCAAGTTTGGCTTCTTCTTTGCTTGAAGTGATTTTTCCCAGAACTTCTTCAGCTTCACTTATTCTTTGCTTCATCATTAGCCAGCGGGGTGTATGTGGCACAAAAAACAAAAGTATAAAAAACAAACCTGCCGGAATAAGTTCTGACCAAAACATAATCCTCCAGCCCTGCTCAACATTCCAGCTATGTAAATCTTCACCCTCTATTAATGAGAAATATTGAGCGCCCCCGTTACCAATATAATAAGTCGCCAGAAATACGATAAAAAATCCAATAACAACAGCCAGTTGGTAATAAGAAACCATCTGACCGCGTTCTTTAGGTGGGGAAATTTCTGCGATATACATGGGAGCTGCCATTGATGCCATGCCAACACCAAGACCGCCTATAATTCGGTAAATAGCTAATACTGACAGCGAATCTGCTGCGCCTGAGCCCAAAGCCGAGACAATAAACAAAGCCCCTGAAACGATAAGCGTATATTTCCGACTGATTTTTTTTGTTAAATACCCGCTTATTAACGCACCGAACAGGCATCCATAAATAGCACTGCTTACCGCCCAGCCTTGCTGGGTATTACTTAAATTAAAATATTCCGTGAAGTAAAGCTGGCTACCTGAAATCACACCGGTGTCATAACCAAACAGTAATCCGCCCATTGCCACTACCGCCGTGATAGCAAGAATAATGCTTCTGTTTTTCTTTTTGTTATGCAGTTCAGCCAGGGCCATAAGTTAATTCCTATACAAAGTTGTCAACTCAAAATTCGTTGCTTGCGGAGATTCTTTGCGCCCACTGTATAGGTAAGTGATGCGCCCGTATATTCAATAACTTCCAGGCTAGCTAATGTATTAACTATATTGAATAAAGTAGGTAGATCTTCCCACTGCGCTTTGTTCCAGCATAACTCCCCTTCCCCTGTTAAATATTTATTCACTCGACTATGGTCGCTTGAAGCAGGAAAGAACGTAGGATATTCAACATCTGCTGATCCCCATTCTTCTGTTTTTGGCATATATTTGTAATGTAGCGTGCCCTCGTTACTCCCTACTTTACTGCCATTGTTTTCAATCGAAGACTCTCGAAGCTTGCCAACATTAATATCCAAAAACTGAAACCCTTGCCAACTGGCTGAAACTTTAGCCCTGGTATCAGAAATCACAGGGTCGGAAATTTCACAATAAACCTTAGAGAAGCCCAATTCTTCTCTTCCTGTAATAATAGGTTCACACATGTTCTCAAAAAGCACACATAGAAATTCACCTTTCACTTGATCTTTTTTTCCTGAAAATTGAGCCGGGAATGAAACGCCAATCATTGAATATCCACGGCCAGCCAGCCAATCAACATTTTTCATCTCACTGGCGAGTATAGTCACTATCGGTTCATCCCCCAGGGTAAAACAATCTGGCAATAGTGCTTCAAGTTGCTCAGGGTTTGAACGGAAAGAAACTGAAATAGAGGTCGTGTTCGGGGTGTTTAGGTGATCAAGCTTACGACCATCAGGTACCTGTCTTGGCCCCAGACTTGGACCAAAATGCGTGGGCATTCTGTACATTTTTCCACGCTCAAATTTAAAACTCATAAGGTTAAAGCTCTTCTTTCAAATATTAGGACAATTTGTTTACTCATCAAAGATAGCGACTGCTCTAGTCCAACCTGCTGACGCACCTTTAATTTTGTGAGGAAAGCAGCTCACCATAAAACCAAAGGCAGGCAACGCTTCCAGATTGTGTAATTTCTCCAGATGACAATACCCTATATCACGCCCGGCTTTGTGACCTTCCCAGATCAATGAGGTATCACCTGTTGCCTTAACTTTTTTGGCTGTGTAAGAGAATGGCGCATCCCAGGACCAGGCGTCAGTACCCGTCACCTTGACACCTCTTTCCAGTAAATACATAGTCGCTTCGTAACCCATCCCACAACCAATATTGATATAGTTTGGATCTCCCACGGCTTTACCAGCTGCAGTATTAATCAAAACAATATCTAAAGGCTTCAGCTCTACGCCAACTCGCTCTAACTCTGCTGCAACCTCATCAGCAGTCACGACATGTCCGTCCGCGAGATGTCGAAAATCCAGTTTCACTCCAGGCCGAAAGCACCAATCAAGCGGCACTTCATCAATAGTCATCGCAGGCTCGCCACCATCCATCGTCGGATGAAAATGCCAGGGCGCATCAAGATGAGTGCCATTATGTGTGGAAAGTTTTACCGTTTCCACAGCTGCAAAACCTTCAGCTCCAGGGAACTCATCTGCTTCAACCCCTGGGAAAAAAGTTTGAGCTTCTTCAACAGTTTCATGATGAGTCTGGTAGCTGATCTCCGGCCGCATAAAAGGTGGATCAGTGATAACTTCATTTTCAAGATAAATAGAAAGGTCTACAAATTTTCGGGGCATGGGTAAAATCCTATTTAATTCGCACGGTTATGCAGTGTGACCAGCCAAAGTGTCGGCAAACCAGTCAGCAATATAATCGCAGCCAAAAGACATGTTGTCCGCCCCAACATGTTCTACCCCGCCTTCACGATGAGTAAATATTTTTAATTGACGGTTGACTGAATTCACCAGTTGATCGTAGCTCTTTTGGGCATAATCAACACTTATTTGGCGATCCTCAGCACCATGTGTTACCAGGAACGGCACCTTAATTTTCGCCATAACCCCCTCAAGTGTCATGCCTTCAGTTTTTTCCATAAACTCATCCATGTTGTTACATCCAAACACCCACATCACATGATCCCAATAATGTGGGACTGGATTCTCGCCTTCACGATTAATACGCTTATGTTGTACTTCAGCCCAGTTATGGTTTGCTCCCCATACGGCACCAGAAGCGAAGCGAGGATCAAAGGCAACTGCACGTGGCGCAAAATGACCTCCGAGAGATATACCCGTCATACCAATATTTTGGGGATCAACAAACGCTTGCTGTTCCAGCCAGTCTACCCAGGCAGACGCCCATTCTTCACTGGCATATGTCGCTGGAATTTTCTGCAACCTTAAAGCTTCTCCAGTGCCAGGTTGATCAACACACAGGCAACTGATACCGCGCTTTGCAAGCGCCATTGGGAATCCGCCGAGCCAAAGCATTTCCTTACAGCTATCGAGGCCATTACAGTAAATAACAATAGGCTTTGGATTATCACCATCTGCCAGAGTTAAATAGGCGGATAACGAGTTATTTTCCCCATATGGTATTTCGACACGCTTAATATTATCTTGCACAAAACGGGTGCCCTTGGCAAAAGCATCAAGTCCTTTCTTGTAGGTTTTCATCCTGCCCGGATAACCATGCCCTTGCATACGCTCAGCCGTAACATAATAAATACTCGCTCGCTTAAGTTTGCTGCCTGCCGAGAATTGTCGCCCTTTAGCTTCATCTTCAGCGGCAAGCTCTACCAGTTTATCGGCCATCTTGACCCACTCCCTGTGGAAATCTTCGGTGCCAGCATCTTCACCATTATCGGCCGCATCCTTGATAGGCTGACACATGTCGACAATTTCACCAATCTTGCCACCATTCTCCATAGCGACAGCAATTGATAGATTCCATACATAGTTGGGAAAATATTCGAACAATGCCATACAGTTTTACACCTCTAAAATGAATTATTTATACTTGTCAGACTTGGCTTTATGGCTTGCATAAAGATCATCAGATGGGATTTAAATAGGCTCAGCAATAACCTTGAACATATCTGCAGTAGCCTCAGCAACGTTAACAAGAGGACCTTCCCCAATTTGCCCATCACAGATGGCAACTGATGATTCAACGATATAACAACATCGCTCAAAACGCCGTTTTTGAAAAGCCACAAAGGCTTCTTTGACTGAATCCGCAAGGATCAATTCTTCAGCTAGAACAAGGCTATCTTCAATTGCCATTCCCGCACCCTGGCCCAGATGGGGAGTCGTCGCATGTGAAGCATCCCCGATCAAGACGACACGACCCTTATGCCAGTCTCCTCTCAACAGAAGCCATTCAAGCGGTTTGTAAACAACTCCCTCATCGTCAGTAATTTGCTGGGCAAGTTCCGCTATAAAGGGAGGTGCCGCATTAAGTTTTTCACGCATAACTTGTGCCAAGCCTTTTCTTGGATACTTCGGGTTTCCTGGTTCTGGTGTAGTTACGTACATATACATCAGCTCATCAGATAAAGGCACGAGGCCCGTACCAATTGGCCCTTCAAATACAGATAATGCATCTACTTCAGGGGGGCGTTTAAAGTTGTAGCGCCAAACACTTTGACCCGCAAATTTTGGCTTTTCCACATCAGGGAAAAGCATCTCGCGCATTTGTGAGTACACGCCATCTGCCCCTATAACTAAGTCGTAATGTCCATTGGAACCATCCGAAAACTCTACAGCTACGCCATTGCCATCTTCTTGCAGCGTCTGCACAACGAGACCCAAACGAACGTTTGCACCTTCGGCAACAGCACGATCTGCCAGGACTTTTTGTAATGCACGGCGGCTAATTCCTAACTGTGCAGGATATTTATCAGTCAGCCGGGGTGCTGGTATTTTGGCAGCCAGATCACCATTCGGCAGGTAGATATCCAGCCTGTCAAATGGAAAGCCTGCCTCCAGATAGTCATCGATTATGCCCAGTTGTGCAACAGCACGAATAACGTTGGATTGTTGAATAATGCCTACGCCATAAACAGACCACTCTGGGTCTTTTTCAATAATTTCAACGCTATAACCCTTTTGGCCAAGTGCTATTGCTGAAGTAAGCCCCCCAATACCACCGCCGACGATAAGAATTGAAAGATTTTGCATAGAAGCCACCTCATATTAAAAGTATTTTTTGGGTTTATTTCGTCAGCATATAATAGTTTTTTTATTAAAAAAATTTATTAATTTTATTATTATTCATTAATATAATTAATGAATAGCAATACACAAACCCCAGATGAATACGTAATTAGAATAAAAGCTAATAAATAAACTAGAAGAAAAATCTGTTTATAGAAAAAATCAAGGAACACTGTTACGTACAGTTTCATGCAAACAATCGCGCAACCATTTCAAGCCTTGGTCACCAGCCCGAGCACTGTGAAATTGGGCCATTACACGCATTAAGGGGAACTCAAAGGGTAAAGGGGCCATCTTCAAAGGAAATACTTTACAGAACTTTAAGGCCAATCTCTCAGGCATTACTGCCAAGCGCTTGGTTTCTAATATCATCCAGGGGACTACCGAAAAATGCGGGGCATAGACTTCAATACGCCGCTGGTATCCCAATTTTTCCATATGCCTTTCTGTAAAAGGAGGATAGCCATTTGCTCCCATTTCAACATTTATATGGCCAGATTTTAAAAAAACTTTAGTCGACATTTTTTGCGTCATTAATGCATTTTTGTTCCAGCCGACTACAACATGCCGTTCCTCAAATAATAATTCAGATGGGTGTTGTACAGACAAAAATTCATCCGGCACGATCATCAGATCAATTCGTCCCCTCTCAAATTCAGTACGCACCGACTCTTCGGAAAGACGAATATTTAATTTAACATTGGGGGCGGTATGTTGAATGGAGGCAATAACAGGTGTAATCAAAACATTTAACATATAGTCAGAAGCCATCAAGCGGAACAACCTTTCAGATCGTACTGGATCGAAATCAGACGACATGGCAATCAAACCATCCACCTGTGCCAGAATACGTTTGACTTCCGGCACAAGGCTTTCGGCATAGGAGGTCGGTATTAGCTGCTTACCATGCAATACCAGGAGGTCATCTTTAAAAAAGTTACGCAGTCTACCCAACGCTGCGCTTATTGCAGGCTGACTAAGATGTAAGCGTTTGGCTGTACGGGATACGCTACGTTCTTCAAGTAAAATATCAAACGCTAGCAATAGATTCAGATCAAGGCCTTTTATTCGCACGACAAAACCTATAAATAGAATAATTTGATTACCATCAAAACAAACAATTTGATTTATAGCAAGCCGAATGCTCCCATGTTAAAAAGAAAAAACATATAAGCAAGCATCATCAATTTTGCTGATAATTTTAAGTAAATAAGGGGTAGCAGATGACTGATATTAAACTGTACATGGCACCTGGAACCTGTGCCAGAGTTCCCTCTATATTGCTTGAGGAAATTGGTGTGGATTTCGAAACACGTGTCATCCGGTTTATGCAAGGGGAGCATAAATCTCCCGACTATAAAAAACTCAATCCAAAAGGAAAAGTACCAACCTTACTTATTGGTGGAGAAGCTCTAACCGAAAACGTTGCTATCATTACTTACCTCAACGAGCGATTTCCTAATACAGAAATCATGCCTCCAGCATCTGAACCTCTAAGCAGAGCCCGTCAATTAGCAGACTTGAGTTTCTGCTCAGCCACACTACACCCTATTGTTACTCGCATACGTATGCCCCAATTATTTGCTACCGAAGAAGCTGCCCGAAGCGTGTGGGAAAAAGGCTGCCAAACCATGAATGAATTTTTCAACCTCATTAACCAGCGACTGGACAACAGCCCTTGGTGGTACGGTGCTAACTGGAGCGCGATGGATGCTTATCTATACTGGGTATATAGCCGTGTAGAAAGCGCAGATTACCCGGTGGATTCTTATACGAATTACAAAGACCATCAAACCCGTATGAAGTTAAGGTCATCAGTTCAAAAAGCCTTGGCACGGGAAGCTAAAGCTCAAACACAATTAGAAGCCGAAGGGCTTGCTTTTACTCCTTCAAAAATACCGTAAAACGAGAATATTTATGAATATTATAGGACCTGATACATTAGTTTTCGGCGTAGAAAACGTCAATGATTGTGAGCAATATCTCAAAGATTACGGCCTTGAGCCTGTAGGAAGCGGTGTTTTTGAAGCCCTCGATGGAACCTCCGTTATTGTCCTGGCAAAAGACGACGCATCACTACCTCCGGCACTCGAATCCGGCAGCATGCTGCGAAAAACTGTTTACGGTGTCGCTGACCAAGCGACCCTTGATGCGATTAAAGAAGAGCTCAGCACGGACCGTGAAGTAAGCACACTACCTGATGGTTCATTAGAAGCCTGTGACGACCAGGGGTTTTGTCTGGGCTTCCAGATAACAATTCGAAAGCAATTAAACCTTCCGGCTGAAACTGTCAATTCACCCGGTGCGCCGCCTCAACGCCCGCTTAATGTTATTGGCGCAGACCCCAAAAGTAACCCACTGCCCAGAACACTGTCGCATGTTGTCTATTTCGTTCCCGATGTCGCTAAAGCCGAAGCTTTTTATGTAGAACGTTTAGGTTTCTTCTGTACTGATCGTTTCACTGGATTAGGCCCTTTTTTACGACCCGCTGGCTGCCAGGATCACCATACTTTATTCATGATTCAAACACCTGCCTTCCTGCAAGGCTGTGAGCATTTCACCTTCCATCTGGCAGGGCCCACTGAGTTATTACAGGCCGGGACTCAATTCTCTGAAAAAGGTTACGAGACTTTTTGGGGGCCAGGACGGCACATTTTTGGTTCAAACTGGTTTTGGTATTTCAACAGCCCTTTTGGTTGTCATGTTGAATATGACGCAGACATGGACATTCATGATGATAAATGGCAAGAACGAGAAGCTCCCGTCAATGCAGACACAACTCAAATATTTCATTTTCTTGCCAGGGACAAGTGGTTCCCCAGCGGTCCTCCCCCTGCCAAAAAATAATGTAAAGACAGAAAAACTTTTGATATATGTCTGCTAAAGTTGTGAAGTTATGCAATATGGATCAATTAGCCGATGGTACATCTCGGGGCTTTGACCCATTAGGGGAAGGAAGAGATACGCTATTTATTGTTAGACGCGGAAAGGTAGTAAAAGCTTATATTAACAGCTGTCCTCATTGGCACGGCGCGCCAATGGCCTGGCGTAAAGATGCTTACCTTACGTCAGATAAAAAGCGTATCGCTTGTTATGGTCATGAGGCCGAGTTCGATATAGAAAATGGTGAATGTCTAAGCGGCCCTTGCCTTGGTCAATCATTAACAGCTCTGCCAATTCATGTAAGTTTGAACAACACATTGTACTTATTACTTAAAGACCTACAGCATAAAAATACGTTACTCTAAAAACCCTTATCATTTCCATTAACTCATTAAGAAGCCTTGAAAAAGAATACTGAAATGCTAAAAAATAAACTTTTATGGAGTTTAAGTGAGCAAAAGAAAAAACGAACTGGCATGTGGCAGTTTGCTGAATCCAGTAAAGAATTCCATAACAATAAGCCTGATGATTATGCGGCACTGCACACTTGGTCTATTGAATCACCGAATGAATTTTATTCAAGTCTCTGGAACTTTTTAGAAATAATTGGTGATAAAGGTAATGAGTCTTTTATTGCTGATGCAGACATACGAAAAGTGCAGTTTTTTCCTAATGCTCGTTTAAATTATGCCGAAAACCTTTTACAACATGCCGATGATAGATTGGCGATAATTGCTCATCGAGACGATGGTACTCGGCGAGTTATCACTCGCAAACAATTATATGACCAAGTATCCCGCATGGTTCAGGCTCTAAGGTCTGAAGGTGTTGTGGAAGGAGATCGCGTTGCAGCAATAGTGACCAATGACCTTGAAGCAATTATCGGATACCTTGCTACTTCCGCAATTGGCGCTATCTGGTCATCATGCTCTCCTGATTTTGGCCCCGCCGCCGCCAGTGACCGTTTGTGCCAAATATCCCCTAAAATATTATTGTCTGTCTCAAACTATTCTTATGCTGGAAAGAATTTTAATATCAGAGAAACGATCAAAGCCGTCGCCAAAGGTTGTGATATAAAAAAAATCATTCTCCTAGGCGAGCAAGCTGTTACTGAATTAAGCGAGCTTTCCGGCATCACCTTTTCTGAGTGGCTAAAGCCCTTTCAACCTGAAGAGATTATTTTTAATCGTCTTCCTTATGATGCTCCCCTGGTGATTTTATTTTCTTCAGGCACTACAGGTAAGCCAAAATGTATTATCCATTCTGCAATGGGGCTTTTAATTCAACATAAAAAAGAATTATTGCTGCATTGTGATCTACAAAAAAATGAGCGTTTTTTTTATTTCACTACTTGTGGTTGGATGATGTGGAACTGGCAAGTGTCCGGTCTGGCTGTCGAAGCTACGTTGGTAATTTATGATGGTAATCCCTTTTATCCTGAGCCAAACCGTTTACTAAATTTAATTGATGAGGAAAATATTTCGGTATTTGGCACATCAGCTAAATACATTGATGCTTGCCAGAATTTTAATTTAACGCCAGAAGCGACACATAAGTTAGAAGCATTAAAGCTAATGCTTTCTACCGGCTCTCCCCTTATCCCTGCCAGCTTTGACTACATCTATCAATATTGGAAAGCAGATTTACAGCTTGCTTCAATCTCCGGCGGCACAGATATTTGCGCCTGCTTTTTGGGTGGCAACCCTCTACTTCCGGTTTATTCTGGTGAATTACAATGCAGCCTGCTTGGTTTGGATATTGACGTTGTTGATGACTCGGGTGCACCAGTCAGTGGAAGCCCAGGAGAACTCGTTTGTCGGAATGCTCACCTTAGTATGCCCCTGGGTTTCTGGGGAGACGAAGATGGTTGCCGTTATCAAGACGCCTACTTCGACCGTTTTACTGGGCTTTGGGCACATGGAGACTTCGTGGAAAAATGTGCCTCTGGTGGTTTCATCATCCATGGTCGGTCAGATACCACGCTTAACCCTGGAGGTGTTCGTATAGGCACAGCAGAAATTTATCGCCAAGTTGAAACCATTGATGAAGTTGAGGAAAGCATTGCCGTAGGGCAGCCCTGGCAAGGTGACCAGCGCGTCATACTTTTTGTCATATTATCTGGCGGAAAAAAACTGGACGACTCACTCATCACTAAAATTAAAAAACAGATTCGTCAGGGTGCAACTCCTCGCCACGTGCCTGCAAAAATTATTGAGGTTGAGGCAATCCCTAGAACTCGATCAGGGAAAATATCTGAAGTTGCAGTACGCGACACCATACAAGGTAAAGTCCTGAAAAATATTCATGCCTTAGCTAATCCAGAAAGTCTGGATTTATATAAAAATTTAGACACACTGAAAAATTAATTAAAATAAAATAAAATAAAATGACACAGTAGCTTCTGCCTACGAGAGAAAATTTATGGTAAAAATAGTCGCAGCAGTAAGAACCCCCATTGGAAAATTTGGAGGAATGCTGTCTAAGGTATCAGCGCCTGAGCTCGGCAGTATTGTTATACGCTCGTTACTGGAAAAATCCGGTTGTAACGCAGATGCAATAGATGAAGTCATCATGGGCAATGTACTTCAGGCTGGTATTGGTCAAGGCCCTGCCAGACAAGCGGCGGTAAAGGCAGGCTTACCTGTGTCCATTCCTGCACTAACCCTTAACAACATCTGCGGTTCCGGTTTAAAGGCCGTCAATCTAGCTGTCGCTATGATTGAAAGCGGACAAGCTGATGTCGTGATTGCCGGAGGCATGGAAAACATGAGCGCTGCGCCTTATCTATTGCCTAAAGCTCGCTGGGGCCAAGGCCTTGGAAATGGTGATTTGCTCGACAGTATGCTTTGTGATGCTTTGACTGACGCTTTCGATGGATACCATATGGGCATAACCGCCGAGCGTGTTGCTGAACGTTATAATATCAGCAGACTAGAACAGGATGAGTTCGCCGTTATGAGCCAGCAAAAAGCTCAGAAGGCCCAGGAGAACCTTCGCTTCTCCGATGAAATTACTCCTGTGAAAATTCAAAACAAAAAATCCGACGATGTAATCGTTCAAATTGATGAATACCCTCGTCAAGATGTGACGCTCGAAAGTATCTCTGCATTGAGTCCAGCATTTGATGACAAAGGCACAGTGACAGCGGCTAATGCCTCAGGCATTAATGATGGTGCCGCTGCAGTTTTGCTCAWGTCTGAAACTAAAGCCAAAGAACTTGGACTTAACCCGATGGCAGAAATAGTCTCAACAGCCTCTACTGGTGTAGATCCAAGCATCATGGGAATAGGCCCTATTAGCGCCATTCAAAAATGTTTAAAGCAAAGCAATCTATCGCTTAAGCAAATTGATTTAATAGAACTTAATGAAGCATTTGCCGCCCAGTCTCTTGCGGTATGCAAAGAACTGGGGCTCAACAGAGATATCGTCAATGTAAATGGAGGCGCCATCGCGCTTGGTCATCCTGTCGGGGCAAGTGGAGCCAGAATATTGGTCACTTTGATACATGAGATGCAAAAGCGCCAAAACACTTATGGTCTTGCATCACTTTGCGTTGGAGGTGGGATGGGTGTTGCCACTTTAATCAAAATGTAAGTAAAGTAACACTTCAAAAACGCTACTAATTTATACGTTATGAATTTATATTTTGGTACTGACAAGTTAACCAGAATCATTAACTTGTCAGTGCCCTTTATTGAGCCCTCGAAATCCCAGGGCTAAACTAATGCTAATAACTAATAAGGAAGTTCTATTCCATTGGCAGCAGAGGCTCACGGTCAGGTGGTAAATGTTGATCAACCACATTGAGCAACATAGCAGTCATCGTATAGTCACCCATTATCATCGTGATCTCGATGGTGCCCTGACGACCGAACAAATCTACCATTTTGGCGAACATTTCAGACGATACCTGGTGGTCACCTCTTAACATCATTCGGCCAAATTCAATAACCGTCGCTTCTCTTTCAGGCAAGTCCGTGACTGGTCGGTTGAATTTAATGACATCAATCACTTCTTGATCAACGCCAGCTCGCTGAGCACCCATTTCATGCGCAGTCCACTCATACTGTTGGTTGAACTCACGCGCTGGCACAAGCGTACTAATCTCAAAAAACTCTCGTCCAACAATAGTTCTACGAAGCCTCTGATTCAACACATCAAAAGGCTCGGATGGCCCGATGCTATACATCGAATTATTTGGCGGTCCAATTCTAGGCACGTTACCTTCACCGCCGTTAATCGTCTCGAAAATAGCCTGCCCTTCTGCATCCAGCGTATCCTTGAGGAGCAGAGGCAAACGTGAGAAAGACATCGGGTCGATATCGTCCGGTAGCTGCGCCTGAGCTGTCTGGGCACTTAATACCGCCGCAGCCGATGCCATTAGTAACAATGCAATTTTTTTCATAGGTTTCATATATCAGATACTCTCAATATTAAAGGAAGATACCGATAAGTTAACGCCATGCAGTTGATAATTCAACCATGAAGAATTCCGAACGATACAAACCTTACGGCTGCCTTTTTAGAATCACCCAATATGTCGTATGCCTGTACTTTACATTCAGTCTTAATAATAGACTAGCTATCTCAACACTGAATTGAAATGAATCACAAAGCAATTCGACTATAGTGTCTTGAAAAAGGATAGTTGCAATATTGAAGTATATTTATTAACTATTTTAACTTGAACAGTTAACGTGCCAATAGCATTTAAATAATCTCGCTTGCCGGTTGAACACCTGCGAATATGCTTGGTTTCAACCATTCTTCAACATTTTGAATGAGTAATTTACTGCCCAGCATTTCCAGCTTGCCTGCTTGCATCGCTTTTTTGTAGGTAATATCCCCCATCCACAATTCACACATGGTCCTTACCCCTACGTTAAAGTAAATATCTATTTCTCTACGCGGATCATGAACGCAAACATCGACATTATTCCCATTCACAACAATCCACCATTCGTTAAATTTATCGACGTCTTTGAAATTAAATTTAATAACGGTTTGCTTACCGACTAATTGTTCTGGTTGTATGCTTTTCTCTAAATAAAGCATCAACAATTCCAGATCAAAATCCTCCTCACTTAATTGACTACGCGCCCAATGCATCCCCCAAATACCAATCTGCTCAATCACGGGGAACAATTCTTCACAGGCTTTTGTTGGGAAATATTCGTAACCACGCTGCCCCGGTATCCGTTTTTTAAGTAGCAATCCTGTAGCATTCATTGCATTTAACCGCTTTGTTAATAAGGTCGGAGAGATATTACCCAGGCCTCGTTGAAGTTCATTAAATCGGGTCGAACCCGATAAAAGTTCTCTCACGATAAGTAACGTCCATTTATCTCCGATCACATCCATTCCTRGAGCAATTGGGCAGAATTGTTTATGGTTCATGCTAAAAAGATACCGTAAAATAAAAGAAGCAATATTCAACTACATTTAAAGTAGTTGCAACTACTTTAAATGTAGTTAGTTACTACACTTTATTGAGTAGTTAGTAGGTTTTTATTTTTCTATTGTAACGGTCTCTAAAAAAATCAACCGTTGGAAGCGTTAGACGTAATCCACCTGAAGCACGGGTGACTTCTTAATAAGATAATATGGAAAAACAAGGCTTGTTGGCCTTGTCTTTGGAGAACTAATGAAAAAAACCAGTGTAGACGATTCAAATCTGGAAGTGGTTGCGGGCAATG
This sequence comes from SAR86 cluster bacterium, assembly GCA_002746215.1. Taxonomy (GTDB): domain Bacteria; phylum Pseudomonadota; class Gammaproteobacteria; order Pseudomonadales; family Pseudohongiellaceae; genus UBA5109. Next base: position 19,444 of record NVWI01000015.1, on the reverse strand, counting down.
GGCTTATGCACCGGCGCTTATTTTTAACACAAAGCGCAGCGATGGCGGGTGGCCTCGGCTTACTTTCAGCACAGGCAGCCGTTTCAACGCCTTTGGAAATACCACCCTGGATGAAAGCACCTGGCACTCATATGAGCCCTTATGGTCAGCCTTCACAATATGAGCAAGGTGTTCAACGGATTGTTGGTGGTGCCCCGGGTGTCGTTGGCAGTGGTGTCTCCTTTACGCCACTTGAACAGCTGCATGGCACGATTACACCAAATAGCTTACATTTCGAACGCCATCACAGTGGTGTGCCCAACATTGATCCAGACGCCCACACATTCCTSATTCATGGCATGGTTGAACGCCCCTTGACCTTTACCATGGATGCGCTCATGCGTTACCCAACGGTGACGCGAATTCAGTTTCTTGAATGTGCGGGTAACAGTGGCGGTAATCTTGCGCCAACAGCACGGCAGGCTCCATTGGGGGTATTACATGGTCTCATGTCTTGCAGCGAATGGACTGGCGTACCTTTATCTATTTTGCTCGATGAAGCTGGAGTAGACCCCAGTGCAAGCTGGGCATTGGCTGAAGGCGCTGATGCCGCCGCAATGACTCGCAGTATTCCACTGGAAAAGATGATGGATGATGCGATTGTCGCCCTCTACCAAAATGGAGAGCGCTTACGTCCAGAGAATGGCTACCCAATGCGCCTTTTTCTACCAGGTTACGAAGGCAATATGTCGGTAAAATGGTTGCGACGGCTCAAGCTTACGTCGGCACCAACCATGACCCGTGATGAGACCTCCCATTACACCGATGTGCTTTTGGGTGGTAAGGCTCGCCTGCTTACTTACCCAATGGGAGTGAAATCAATTATTACCAGCCCCTCAGTCGGTCTTAACTTAAATGGCCCCGGCCTCTACGAAGTAACAGGCATCGCCTGGTCTGGAGCCGGGAAAATATCACGTGTTGAAGTTTCCGCTGATGGCGGCAACACTTGGGCTGAAGCTGCCTTGACCGACCCAGTACTCAGCAAATCATTTACCCGATTTAGGATGGCCTGGCGCTGGAATGGAGGTCCCGCTATTTTGAAAAGTCGTGCAATTGATGAAACCGGTGCTGTACAACCAACCCGTGCTGCTCTTATTAGCGAATATGGAGAACGACCCAACTACCATAATAATGCCATTCAAACCTGGGGTATTGCAGAAAATAGTGGGGAGGTGAGTAATGTTTACGCGTAAATTTATTGTTACTTTGTGTTGTGGCCTTTCTCTTATTTTTGTGCAAAATCTTGCAGCACAAGAAGGCCCTGGTCTTGGCGTCCCAATCACTGAAGAAGATCTGGCTCCCTGGGATATTAGTATCGAAACCGATGGCAGCGGCCTGCCTCCAGGGTCTGGAACGGCGCAAGCTGGGGAAAGTATTTACATCGCACAGTGTCTTGCTTGTCATGGCGTAGAGGGTGAAGGCCAACCCTATGATCGCTTGGTCGGTGGACACGGCACGCTTGATCAATTGGATCAGGTAAGAACAGTTGGTAGTTTTTGGCCTTACGCAACGACTGTGTTTGATTATATTCGCCGTGCTATGCCGTTTAACACACCGCAGACTTTGTCCGATGACGACATCTATGCCCTCACCGCATACCTGTTCTATTTAAATGGCATTATTGATCAAGATGATATTTTGGATGCAAGTTCACTGGCAGAAATTGAAATGCCTAATGCGGATGGGTTCATTCTAGGTTACCCACTTTGATCAAAACTAATTATTATTGGGACAAAAATACGGCTACAGCCTTTCGTGTGCAGAATAAGTGATAAGTGATAAGTGATAAGTGATAAGTGATAAGTAAAGGAAAACACTAAAATGATAAGTAAAACAACAAGCCTAGTATGTTCTCTGGTCACAATAGTCGCAATGACCTCAACGTCCATATCCGCAAGTGCACAGGAGGCCGTTTTTTATGACCTTCCCTTGCCGGGGCCCGCAACGCTCCAAACCATAAACTTCGATGATGTGGACTTCAGCCCCCTTCCCTCTATGCGCTCAGATCAACATCCTGGCCCTGACAGTGAAGCTCTGCACGAACATATCGAGTCACTCGTCAACATTGCTCTCCAAAGTCGCGAAAGAAACCCGCAACGCTGGGGGAATTTCTCCGGCTTTCCTGAAGAAGAAAGCGTCATAGCTTATATGAGAAACCAGCTAGAAAATGCTGGAGTACAAGATATTGTTGTCGAAACCTTTGACCAGGCTCCCTGGTCACTGGCAACTCGTTGGCGTGTAGAGCTCCTTGGGGCTAATGGCGAGTCGGTAGAATTACAATCTGCTGTGCCTATGGGCGTGGGGGACAGAAGCTCAATTGCCCCAATCACAGCACCATTGATTTATGTCGGTCGTGGCTTGGCTGCTGATCTGGCTGGGCGTAATGTTGATGGCAAGATTGCAGTTATTCGTGGCGAAGCCGCACCTCATTTTTATGACTTTTCTAGCAGAGAATCTATGGCGCGATTGTCCGATGCTGGAGCTGTAGGCGTTATACTTTTGTGGAACACCCCTGGCAATATGCAGTTACAGCTAGGAAATTGCCTAGAGATTTCTTGTTTTAACCTTGGTGGTGAAGATAGCGCCTTTCTTGAGGCCGTGTTAGTAGAAGCTGCCACCGCTGGCGAGTTGAACGAGTTGAGCATGTCGCTAGACGTCACTGTCGAACGAGAAGTCCGACAGGCAAGGAATCTAATCGGCAAAATCGCTGGCTCTGGTAGCAGCGATGAAAACATCATAATTCTGGCTCATACCGACACCTGGTTCTCTGGCGCAGATGATAACGCTTCGGGCCTGGCGGTACTGATTGGACTTGCCGAGTATTTTAACGCACTGAAACCCATTCATGATATCTACTTTGTTGCATCCCCAGGCCATCATCATGGTGCAGGAGGGTCTGCATTTCTTGTTGAAAATTATCCGGACTTGCTTGCTGACAATATGCTCAGCATCAACCTGGAGCATGTTGCATCGACAGGTATAGCCCGAATCGATGCAAATTTAATGGATAGGAAAAGGGACAATTACGGCAACTTAGTCGCGGCTCTTTCACCCACAAACGGGGACAGCCTGTGGCATGGTGTCCAGATGTCTGCCGAGACACCTTTTCTGGTCGCTGCATGGCGACAAGCATCAGAGAAAAATAGGGTCACACAACCAGCCTCAGTCTGGGAAGCTGGCCGCTTTATGCCCGGCGAGTCGAYATCCCTCGATATCGCTGGAGTACTGGTTGTGCAAAATGTCGAGRCCAACCACTGGTATCACAGTTCAGGATCCACAGCGGACACCGTGTCAGCGGAAAGTTTGGAGCGTGCATTTCTGTTTTACAGCGACTTTTCGGCCATTGTCGATCAGGCATCAAAAGCCGAAGTTGCCGCAGAGTGACTGAATCAAAATATGCCAGCAAGTGGCGTTTTTTTCAGATGCAACTATTGGTTTCATAAAAATTTTAACGGTAATGCTTTTTAAAAAAGGGTCTCATTATGCTTACAGCGAAAAGATTATTAAAAACATGTTTTGTTCTTAGCGGAATTGTCATCAGTCAGGCAGCACTATCCCAAGACTATGTGACCTCAGGCGAATTTATTGTTGAGCCCCCGACGCTTGAAAACCTTGGTTTTGAATGGTTAATTAATGGTGACGAAAACAGAAATGCCAGCGTCTCTGTCGCCTACCGCAAAAAAGGTGAAACAAACTGGCAAGAAGGACTACCGCTTTTTCGCCTGCAAAATGAAGAAATAAAGTCTTTACGCTTTACCGGTGCATTCGACATGTATACGCCTAACATGTTTGCTGGGAGTATTTTTGATTTACAGCCAAACACCGTATACGAGGCACGTTTCACCCTGAACGACACTGACGGTGTCAACGGTGAAGCCGTAAAAATAGTAGAAGTTCAAACCCGAGCTGAGCCAATGCCTGCTACAGATGGACGCGTATTCCATGTTTACCCTTTTGATCACACGGGGCCAAGGCAAGAACCTTCATTTAGAGGATTATTATCAGCCTATTACATGAGTTCAGCCGATTATGAAGAGTTCTTTCCAACCGAAGGCGGTGACTGGTACAACGCGTTCCCACCGCGCGTACAACCAGGCGATACTATTTTAGTTCATGCCGGAACCTATAAGGACCAACGTTACCGTTATGGGCATGAACTTTTAGCAGGCTGGACTGAGTGCTGCGATACCACCGGAGACGGAACATACTACCTAACGGCTAAAGGAACAGCCGAGAGGCCAATTGTGATTAAGGCTGCAGGTGATGGTGAAGTTATCTTCGACGGTGACGACAATAATAATTTATTTAACGTAATGGCTGCCGACTATAACTATTTTGAAGGACTGACCATTCGTAATACTTTTATTGCTTTTGAGGCTGGGANTAAAAGAATTGCCGGAGCTAAGGGCTTGACCTTTAAGTACAACACCTTCGAAGACATTGGCATCGGCGTGCATACCGACTGGAGTGGTTCGAAAGATTTCTATATCGCCGATAATAGCTTTACCGGAAGACACACCCCTGACCTTCTAGTCTCCTGGCTTGTGAGTCCAAATCTTCCAACATGGGAAATGTGGTCTCAAGTACCCAACATTCTTGAACTGAGCGAAAATAAATCGCAGTTTGCCGTTAAAGTCTATGGCTCCGGGCATGTAATTGCCTATAACAGCGTGTACAACTTCCACGATGGAATAGATCATGCCACCTACGGACAACCCGATGACTGGCCAAATACTCCACGGGATAGAATGCCGGTATCCATTGATATTTACAATAATGACATCTACAACGTGCATGATAATTGTGTAGAAGCCGATGGTGCCATGTATAACATTCGCGTTATGCGAAATCGTTGCTTCAATTCAGCAGCACAGGCCTATAGCCTTCAGCCTTTAATTGGTGGCCCTGCTTATTTCATTCGCAATATTGCCTATAACTCACCTCTTACAGGGGCAGTGAAGTTTTCTCAACGTCCCTCTGGCGGCGTTTATTATCACAATACCTTGTTTACCAATGTCAGCCCGGGAACAGGTAATGAAGCGGCGAACATTCATTTAAGAAACAATCTGATTTTAGGCCAAAATGACGCTCCCGTGATGGGCTTTGCCACACTCACTAACTACTCATCAAGTGATTACAACGGTTACTTTATCAACGAAGACCGGACAGCAGCGGCATTTTCATGGTATTCACCTGACTTTGATACTGCCAAGGACTTCACTCGTGATCCAGCTTTAGAGGAACGTGAATTTGAATCACTGGAAGCCTTTGCCGCAGCAACAGGACAGGAAGCCAACAGCATACTGATTGATACCAGTATATTTCGAAATGCCTCAATGCCTGACCCTGATGCGCCGATTACAGCACTTTATTCTGTAGAGGATGTTGATTATCGCTTAAGGCGAGGCTCCGCTGCTGTGGATGAAGGAATGCTTTTACCGAATATAAATGGTGGTTTTTCTGGCCGTGCACCGGACCTTGGAGCTATAGAATTTGGTGATGACTTACCACATTTTGGACCACGACCTCGTCAGTGAAACTGTTGTTTTGGAAATGATCATAACTTTATATAAGAAAGATTATTCTTAACAGATTGCGAATGTCAGAATTAATTAAATAAGCCGAAACTGTCTAGAAAACCTTAGGGACCTATGAGTAGTTGCATTGAATGCGGATACCTCTCAATGGGAAATTGTCCCATCTATAATGCCAATGATAAACTAGGCAATAATGATACAGAGGTTTCATTCTGGAACAGGGTCTCTATAGAAAATAAGAAAGTGTTAAAAAGTTAATTTTTAATACCACCTTTCGACCATATTTAACTTCCATAAAGGTATTTAGAAACGGAAGTTACGCGTATATTTAAGTACTATTTCAGAATCTCTTACCTGCAACCCTCTAAATGCGCCATCCAGAGAGTCCATATTATAATTAAGCACTAAATAGAAATCCTCGCCGGCCTGCGGCGTCCAATGTAAACGACTGTTAAGTCCTACTGAATCGGAGCCGTTGTCATACTGCATCAGGTTAACCCAAGACCAACGAGCATTAAATGCAAAATCCAGATCCAGACTGACTAGACGGCTGACAAAATCACCCTCAGGCATTTCCACATCAGTAAGGTCATAACTAATTGCCATCGTTATGTTTCGATTGACTGTCCAGTCCACCCCCAATTCAACTTCACGGCGTTCACCGTTGAAAAAATCGCCCTGCTTATACGAAATATCTGGTGAAAAATCACGTTGATTAGTCGTGTTCAAGGCTACCTCAAAAGAATTAAAGGCATATTTTCCTGCCGGAATTACAATTCCCGGCCTGATCTGAAAAGGCGCTATCAAGCCTTCTCTCTCCCTTATAGCTTGAAACTCAAGCTGATCCCCGCGGTGTGTATTTAGCGTAATAATCCGCCAATTTAAACTCTCACTTTGTAATTCACCGGTATCTGTTCTATCGCTACGTGAGAAAATTAAAAAGCCGAAACCATTACGAATTAACGAATGATTGTTAAGAAAGTACCGCCAATTAACAAAGCCAGATATCTGTTCAACTCCCGTTCGGTTAGCAAAACCAATTGCCGGATCAAATTCTTCGCCTAAATAGCTATAGCGAAGTCTGCCACCGAACCCGGTACCTGAAGTCGACATCTGGACTTGTAAGCTATAAGCTTTGTCATCACCCTCAACACCTTCTGTATCACTTTGTTGATACCAAGCATCACCCGTTAAAGTATGGGTATCCGAAAAGCGGGTATTACGGTAGGAAAAATCTGCACCTGTCAGGGTACTGTCATTTACACTATTAGGGTCACCTTCAGTCATGATAAGCCCTATTTTTGACTCCGAAAGCACATTCGCAGAAATTCGACCAACGAATATATCCTGGCCATTGAGTCCGGGAGTATCACCTTGTTGTACCAACAGTGCACCAATATTGACATTGCCTACCCGTCCGGTAACTTTCCCTCCCACCTCTATATCAACGGGCTTGCCAGTTATCGGGTCAAGGCCGATACGCCTGGAATGAAACGGAATCCCATTGGTATTGCCAGGTGGCCCATTACCGCCGGCAGACWAACCACCAAAAGTAAATATTTCAGAATCCTGTAAAAAGAAAGCTCTCCTTTCCTGAAAGAAAAGTGAAAACCGAGTCAAGTTAACCTGGCGATTATCCGCCTCAGTGGCTGAAAAATCTGTGTTTAACGTCAGAGCGCCAGTGAGGTTTGGCGTGAATTTATAAAACACATCAAGTGAGGGATCAAAGCGGCTATCACTCGTGTTAGCTATATGGTTTTCAGATTGAGCAACAGTGACTGATGGCACAATATCCAACCCTATACCCTGATTAATATCATGAATGCCTGAAGCTAGGCCAGCCGTAGAGGGGTTAATTTTTCGATTGAACGAAGTCCAGGCAATTTCTTCATTGTTTCTTGGTATATTACGCTTCAGGCTGAACCCCCATTGATCCAAATCAGGATTAAAGTTCAAGGTGGTAAAGGGTATGGCTATTTCGGTAACCCAACCTTCTTCATCAATACTGGATTCAGTTTGCCAAATTCCATCCCAGTTCCAATTTATAGAATCTGGATTCTCATAAACACCATCCCCACGAATCCCGTTAGGGTGCCCCTGAAATATAAACCCGGTACGACCATTGTTAAAGGTATCTAAAATTACGCTAATCGTGTCATCATTCCCCATTAACGGTATATCATGAATCAATGAAATTGCCCTGATACCCTCAGGATTAGAGTCATAAAGCCTAGCCGCCACATAGAGATAATCTTCACTGTAAGTGACATAAAACACACTTTCCTGGGAAGGCTGTCCATGATCAACCGGATTTAATTGATGGAAATCAGTAATGACTGCAGCTTGTGCCCATATTTCATCATCAAGAATGCCATCGATTTCAGGGCTTAAAGTCGTGCGAGGTATCTCTATTTGTTTTCGACCAAAATTGCTATTGCTAATCGTTTGTTCACTTACTTCCGACTGAGCAAGCGCATGAACCGATAAGCAAGATATAATAAGGAATGCGAAACTAAGAAGTTTTGTAAAATAATTTTTCATTTTTATAATCGTGGGGTATATTTTCTTATAATTTCAATCAAAAGAGTTTAATCCTTAATATTGCAAAAAAGATGGCAACTATAATTTTGATTTTAACGATATAATTTTATTTTATAAGTAAAAAAGATACTGACAAGCCTGCTCCACTTCATTGACAACCTAACTCATGAAACCATCTTTGCATACCTCATCATTTCTCATCTGAAATCATTCAGTTTTGCTACAATAGCATTTAGTCTTAAACACAGTTCAAGTTAAGAAAAAACACCTTGCTGATTTTTTTTCTTAAAAATAATTTTCATAAAATAAAGCGTTATCTTTCTAAAGTCGTGAGCAAAGCTGCAACCAAGCAGTGTTAAGAAAAAAGCCATAAGAAGGTTAAAATCAGGAGTACAAATTCAGAGAGTTTTCGGTGCTCATGCAACTGCTTATAATTTATTAAATCTTGAGCACCATCCAGTTTCAAAAAAAGTTATCGACTTCTTTAGACGTCGTGCCTTTACCTCTTAAAAAGAAGCAGCACCACTGCAATTATCATAATCAGTAACTTTATTGGTTTGAAAAAACAACTTACTACCCTCTCAATATAATTACTTTAAGAAGCGACTTGGCGCGGTGCAATCATCCAAGACACTAGAGTAGAGTGTGCATCTAAACCCTGTCCTTTATTTTCACTATGAGTCATAGAGATAAATTTTTCTGTCGTTCGCGTTTTCGGAAATGAGGAATTTATCAATATTTGAGCCATGCGCTCACTCCAAGCGTCCTGACCAAGCACATGATCGTCCAGCGCAATATCCATCCCAAAACTCTGGTGTTTAACAGCATCTTCTTCACGTCGATGCTCAACTTTTAATACCCGCCTCAGGCCTGCATCATTACCAAAAATCTCCAAGCAGAAAAAAGCATCCAACGTTGTTAAGCCCCCAATAGCTACAGGCGCCTGTTTCCAATGATGGTATAAATCGTCATACCACAATTTAGTTACATCTCCATTTGAAATCGCACTTGTATGCTGCCCCATTCTTTCTGCCTCATTAGCAAAAGCGATACTATCAGGCGACTCTTCATCATAGACCACAGTATAAAGAGGAAATTCCGATATGGCGGCTTCTGCTTGGCTTCCAAATGCGAACTTAGTTCCAGACCACAATGGCAAGGTAGCTAGACTTGATGACTGTATAAATCTTCTTCGATTAATCATAATATTCTCCTGAATCTATCTCAGCGTGATAAATACGCAGCTATATCTTCCATCTGACTGTCAGAGATTTCCGTTTTACGAAAAGAAGGCATTCCTTCGCTCCCGTGCCTAATTACCACTTTGACATATTCAGCAACTAGATCAGTTCTTTGTTCCAAGGCCGCAGGCACTTGACCGTTATATTTCTCTAAAAGTGATGCCGTCCCCGGCAAATAATTCCCTCGATATAAATTCGGTGAGTGACAAGTTGCACACCAATATTCAAATTGCTCTTTACCATCGGCTAACTGATCATCTGCCGCAAATAATGAACCGGATACCATCACAAAAGCCAATGAGCATAAAATTAATTTTAACGACTTCATGCGCGATCCTCCCTCAAACGTTTTGGCCATATCCCATAACGCCCTGGAGACAAAATTCCATTAGGATCAGCAGCATCCTTCAGCGTTTCCTGGAAACGAAGTAAAGCGTTATTGTTGAAAGAAAACTGTTCCGCCAACACATCAAAGTTACTCGGATTTGTACGATAGTTGGGGTAACCTGCCGCAGAAAATTTCCTAATCATTGCTTCAAATTGAATACGACCTTCCATATTAAGTTCAGGATCATTATGCTGCGTCCAGATTCCTGCAGCTCCCATCAAAAAGAACCGAGGGAACCATGTTACWGGCGTAGCAAAAGGTGATGCCGTCACAGGTAGACCCAACTCCATCTGCATCTCATAATTAGTCCTAGCAAACCTGTGAACTGAGTCAGCGGAGCGTGATGCAACGACAAGAAAATCACTGTGTCCATCAGGCGGGTCTATCACACCGGGTCTACGCGCCATCATTCCATAATTACTCATATTCGGAATACCAAAATCAACTCGACGATGCGTAGTTTCTTGAGCCGGGCTTAAAGGCATAGTCAACATTTCTTCGTCACCGAAAGTGGCTCCTGGAATTGCCTCGCTGATTCTTCTCTGAACATAATCCCACCGCGCCTGAAGAGATTTTTCAGGGCCGAAAAATTGCATCTGAAGAGTCCAAGCAGGTTGCCCTGTTCTCTCAACAAAGGCATCAAGTTCTGCTGTAGTTGGCCAGCCACCCGCTACAAGCGCACTCACTTCCTCTCGTAAACCACCACCGCCACCAAAGCCTCCGTAAGCAGAGCCAAAAGTAGTTCGCCCATTAAGCAATAAGCTATCTTCCAGGTAATTATGTTGCCGGATCAATTCAGCTAAGTCACTGTACTTAGGCACCGTTACCGTACCGGTAAACCAGGCCTCGGGTTGAGGCATCAACCAAAATCCCATTTTAGTGACAACCCCGTAATTGCCTTGTGTAAACAGACCATCAACATCAGGGCCTGCACCATAGCGGTAGTCTTGCCAGCTTTCAGAATTTGGATTTGCGCCCATACCTGTGCGGATAATATCGCCATTGGCCAAGACTACTTCTAGTCCGCAATGTGCACCCCAGTGATCCCGGAATGGACTACCTGTATAGCCAACACCATTGTCCAAAGCATTACCAAGCGGGCTACCCCAACCTGGATCGGGACAGTCTATCCAGACTTTTAGGCCACGGGACTGAATATATTCGTAAAGATCAAAATAAGAGCAGCCGGGCTCTACAACTGCAAAATTACGTTTGTCATCAATTTCCAACACCCGATTCATGCGTTTTAAATCCAGTACGATACTGCCGGAATATGTTGGAGCGGCACCACCGTAAGTTAGATTTTTACCGGTTGAAATTGAATAAACAGGAATTTCATATTCATTGGCAATTCGGACTATCCCCTGCACTTCTTCAACACTCGCGGGTGCTACTGCCGCCGAAGCAAAATATTCATCGTCGTGGCCCCAGCGAATAGAATAAGAATCACGATACGTTTCTACATCCGCTTCACTGGTAAAAACCCATTCAGAACCGACAATTTCCTGTAGCTCTCTTATCGCTGAATCAAATCTTCGTTGACTAATTCCAGCTGGTAATTTTATTGGCATAATCTATTTCCCCTCTAATGCTTATCTGTTGGGTTTATCTGTCTGTACGTGACAGATAAGCCGCGATATCTTCAAGCTCGCTCTCAGATACTTCTGTCTTGCGGAAAAATGGCATTCCTTCACTTCCTTGTCTAACCACAAACTTGACATATTCAACTGCCAAATCAGTTCTCTCCGCCAAGGCTCCCGGCAACTGACCGTCGTATTTCACCAACAATGCGGCCGTCCCAGCCAAGTACCTTCCTTCCTGCATGTCTGGGCCATGACAAGTTGCACACCAGTATTCAAACTGATTCTCGCCTCGCGCCACATCAGCTGCAAACGCAGAACCACTGAAGGCCGCTAGCCCTGTAATTATTAAATATAAAGTTGTTACAGACTTCATGCTCGGTTCCTCCTTAAACGTTCTGGCCATATTCCATAGCGGCCAGGAGACAAGATGCCATTAGGATCTATTGCATCTTTAAGCCTTTCCTGGAAGCGAAGTAACGCATTATCATTAAATGAGTAAAGCTCGCTCACCAAATCCTGAAAACTGGCATGTGTTCTATAAGGAGAAAAGCCTGCTGCAGATAGATTAGTAATATAAGCTTCACCGAGTCTGCGCTGCTCCATATTAAAATCTGGATCATCACGTTCACTAGGAAGAGCCGGAGCACTTATAAAGAAAGATCTGTGATGCCAAGTAACAGGCGTCCTAAATGGCGTTACTGAAATCGGCACTCTCATTTCAACTTGAGTATCGTAGACGACCTTCAACGCTCTATATACAGACTCGGCTGTACGATTGATCACAACAAACATGTCAGTATGACCGTCAGGCGGATCTCCCGCATTGCTGGAATTCCTTGCCATTAAAGAAAAAATAGACATATTGGGAATACCGAAATTAACTTGATGCTGCGTTTTCTCCTGCTCCGGTGTCAGTGGCATCGACAGCATTTCAACATCGCTATAAGTGGCATCAGGGATCGCTGCACTAATCCTTTCCTGACTATATTCCCAATTAGCTTGGATAACTTCCTCAGGGCCATAATACTGTAGCTTCACTGTCCAGGCCGCTTCTGCCCTTCGCTCAGTGAACACATCAAGCTCTGCAATTGTAGGCCAGCCATCGGCCACAAGCTCTTGTATCTCTGTTGCAGCCGTCCTACTAACAGGACTTCTGTAGATAGCCTGGCCAATCGCAATCTGCGCATCTTCTAAGTAATTACACTGATTAACTAACGCCTCAAGATCGCTATATTTAGATATTGATACTGTTCCGGTAAGCCATGCTTCCGGTTCCGGCATCAACCAGAACCCCATTTTAGTGACAATTCCAAAATTACTTTGCGCAAACAACCCGTCCACTGAAGGGCCGATACCAGACTTATGCTCATGCCACGCTTCAGAATTAGGTAGAGCTCCCAGCCCCGTACGCATCACTTCACCGTTAGCCAGTACAACTTCCATTCCACAATGAGAACCCCAGTGATCCCTAAATGGGCTTGCTGTATAACCAACACCATGATCAAGCGCATTGCCAATCGGACTACCCCAGCCCGGATCAGGACAATCAATCCACACTTTAAGTCCACGCTCCTGGATATGACGATAGAGGTCAAAGTAGGAGCACCCTGGCTCAACAACAGCAAAATTACGGTCTGCATCAACTTCCAGCACCCGGTTCATCCGTTTTAAATCCAGAACGATACTGCCAGAATACGTTGGAGCAGGGCCACCGTAGGTTAAATTTTTCCCTGTTGAAATTGAATAAATAGGTATTTGATACTCGTTGGCGATCCGGACTATTCCTTGCACTTCCTCTACATTCGCTGGTGCTACTGCAGCTGAAGCAAAGTATTCATCCTCGTGCCCCCAGCGGATAGAATAGGCATCTCGGTAAAGTTCAACATCTTCTTCAGAACTAAAAACCCATTCATTACCAACTACTTCCTGTAAATCCTGAATAGCAGAGGAAAATCTCCGCTCACTAATTCCTGATGGCAAAGTAATCGGCATGGCAAAATTCCCTATTGAAACTCAATTTTAAATTTACAAAAACCCGCGAAGCTAGATTGTTCTAAGGCTCGGTATAATTCTAATTCTAGCAATAAATTCTAATCGCAACAAATTTTAATCACAATTATCAAGTCCTGTCGTTTGATATAGATCATCCAAACAATCTACATTGTTTCCAAAATACAACCCACATTGCTTCCAAAATGGAACTTCCAAATTGGCACCCTAAACCAAAACACCATTATTCTTTAGACCTATCATTCTACTACTGCTCCCCTCCTCACCTAATCAAAGGCCCGAGCAATTGGATGTAACCGAAATTCTTATGGTTTGCCCGATATTCACACGATAATACTTCAAAATTTTTGCGGAATGATGCCGAGAATTGTTAGAAGTTTTCGAAACCGTATTTGCACGTAATTTCACTGATAGAAAGGCTCGCCAATCTAAAATTTAGTAATTCCTCAGCAATCACCTGAAACCTTGAATCACGAATGAAAGCACTAAGTGAAGATTCTTCCTTAGCAAAAATCGCGTTCAACCACCGAACAGACACACCAACTTTCTGCGCAACCATATTACGACCCAGGGTTGGGTGTAGCGACATGCTGGGAAAAGGCACTAAGTTCATACAGGCGGTATCTTCAGATTGATAACTTAGCGTAATATGGCCCTTTTTTATCTTTCTTTAAAAAAACTGGACCTGGGTCGTATATGGAGACACTCTTATAGTTTAAATTAAAGCATAAGAGGCGTCAGTATGGCTAAGAGTAAATTTGCAGAAGAATTCAAATTGGAAGCTGTAAAACAAGTAGTTTAACGAGGTTATACAACTTCAGATGTCGCTAAACGTTTAGGTGTTTCAGTTCAAAGTTTGTACAAGTGGGTAAAAGAGTATTCCCCAAATGCAACAGATCAGTATGAAGCAGAATTGAAAGATGTTCGCCGAGAAAATCTTAAATTAAAAGCAGAACTTCGTCGAGCCCAAGAGGATCGAGACATCTTAAAAAAGGCCGCCGCGTACTTTGCAAGAAACCCAGAGTAAAGTACGCATTTATTTTACAGTATCGAGAAAGTTATCCGGTACAACGCTTATGTCGAGTTCTTAGCGTTTCTAAAAGTGGCTATTATGCTTGGTTGGTGCGGCCAACATCACGACGCTCTATTGAAGATGCTAGGTTGCTAGAGCTGATTAAAGAGTCTCATCAAGCAAGTGGTCGAATTTATGGTGCTCCTCGTATATTCTTTGATCTGCGAGAACTAGGCGAGCGATGTAGCAAGAAGAGAGTCGCTAAGATTATGCGACGCAATAAGATACGAGCAGAGCGTGGCTATAAAAGACCCAGGCAACAGTATTTCAAACCAGCTCTTGTCGCCCCTAATCGTTTACAGCAACAATTTACGACAGATAAACCTGATGTTGCTTGGGTAACAGATATTASTKRWRWWMGWMYGWATMWGGGTTGGTTATATTTAGCGGTAATAATAGATTTGTTTTCACGTAAGGTCATTGGTTGGTCAATGAAAGCAACGATGTCAAAAGAGCTTGTGTTTTAGATGCTTTGCTTATGGCTGTTTGGCAACGAGCGCCTGGCACCAGTGTCATCATACATTCTGATCAAGGCTCTCAATACAGCAGTGATGAATGGAATAGGTTTTGTACGTCTCATAACTTGTTACCGAGCATGAGTCGTCGGGGTAATTGTTATGATAATGCTGTTGCGGAGTCATTTTTTAGTAGTTTGAAGAAAGAGAAAATACGTCGATATATTTATAAAACTAGAGAAGAAGCTAAAGCAGAAATATTCGATTATATTGAGGTGTTTTATAATAGAGCTCGACGACATGAACACCTTGGGAATATCAGTCCTGCGGTGTATGAGAAGAAGATGGCAATGATAGGTTGAGTGTCTTTGGAAACGACCCAGATCCAGTCGCTTATTAAAAGTATCCGTTAAACTAGGGGAGCTTCACTCTGACCCCTTTGATTAACTTCATTATTTAATAATTTCTCATTCCAAACATATGCACGCGTTACTGCGTTTATAAGCGAAGCGTTAATCTCATTTACTTTTCCTGGTGAAGAGGTATCTAAGATAAGTTTGCTTTCTCCCTGACAACGTTGAAGTGATATATTCTCTTGCAGTTCCAGTATTTCTTCTTTGAGTGGAGGGTTAATAGATAAGGCTTTATAGATATCTGTGTTCGAAATAAACAGGGTAATACGTTTGCTGGAGGTATTGACAAGTTAACAACTTGAGAAGAGAGAAATCTTCAATAAATCAATTTAAATAGCCACTACCTTTTCCCAAGACGCAAAGGCGCGCAGGCGAAAATATCGATAATTCTTTGCCGAAACTAAATGTCTTCCAAGATTAAATAAATTGTAAACGGCTGCATGAGTGTTTAAGACTCTCTGTGCTTGTTCTACAGATTTAAACTTTCTCATGCCTCGTTCTCGAACTCTGGTTGGCTGATGTGAGAGTTCTGATTTGTTGTTGGCATATTGGCTAGTGTCATGAATGGAATCAGGAATAAGTTCTCTATGAGCAACGCCATAACTTCTTAATTTATCTGTCACTATCTTCCTGGGTTCACCATTATTTTTCTTCAAAAGCCGCTTAAAGAAACGCTTTGCAGCCTTGCCATCTCTGCGTTTCTGGAGGTAAATATCAACTACCTCACCGTCTTGATCTACTGCTCGCCATAAATAATGTTGAACTCCATTTATTTTGATAAAGACCTCATCTAAGAAGAACGTATCACCATAGCCTTGATGCTTTCTTCTAAGTTTAGCGGCATATTTAGGGCCAAACTTATTGCATCAAAGTCGAATGGCTTCGTAACTTACTTGAATTCCACGTTCAGAGAGTAAGTCTTCAATATCTCTATGACTGAGACTGAATTTAAAGTAGAGCCATACGGCATATTGGATTATTTCAGAAGGGAAGCGGTGGCGCTTATAAAGTCTATTTGATATTTTCATAGGTTGAATTATCAACTATGGGGAATTAACTTGTCAGTACCGTAGAGGAGGCTGAGAAAAAATATCAGCAGAACCAAATACTCCAAAAGCACAGAGCAATAGGGAGGTTATATTTCTAGACATAAAGAATCCTTTAAGTAGTTAATTTGCCAATACCGTTCTAAAACACCACGACTGCCGCCATTTCAGTACGATCTGCGACTACCTGGAACGCCTGGGGAGTTTGATCCAGGCTCCATGTCGAAGTAACCATTGTCTTCAAGTCAAACGCACCGCTCTCCGCTAACCTCACGAGCCGTGGCATATCTCGCATAAAGTTCAATCCACCCTGCTGTCCTGCGTGTACTGTGCGGCCCGAGTTGGCAAACTCTTTGGCCGGATACATTACATGTCCTGGCTGACCCCACCCGAGGTAGCATATCTCGCCGCCACGGCGCGTGAACTCCCATGCCTCCTGCATAGCCTGGATTCCTGAGGGATCGCGTGGCTGTTCCGCTAATGGACGATCGCCCGTGAGTCCGACTGCTTCAATAGTAAAGTCGGGGCCACGATTGTCAACGTCCCCAATACCTTTACCCCAGCCTCGTCCACCTGCAAACAAACGGTTGGTTGGCCCTTTGCACAGCTCGCGTATGCTCTCGACAATGTTGTCGCCCTCAGCGTGCGTGTCGAGTACAGTGGTGGCACCAAGTTGTAGCGCCATCTCGCGACGGTGAGCGATGGGCTCGCTCACGATGATCTGCGCGGCACCAGCAATACGCGCACCCTGCACGGCAGACATTCCTACCGGTCCGGCACCCAGCACCACGACATTAGATCCTGGCTCGATTTGCATCATTCCTATTGTCGCCCCGAAGCCCGAGGCGGCGGTATCACCTAGGAGTGAAAGCTCCGCTGCCGGGAGATCGGTGAACACCGGACAGAGGTATTCTTCATAGGCGACTGAGAGCTCGCTCAGCCCCCCGACGCCAATTGAGGCACGTATTTCGGTACCATCCGCTCGTGTGGCTATTGGCGGCGGAAAGCCATCGCCTCCTACTGCAAACGAGAATTGACAATGGTCGGCCCGTCCCCGCAGACACATATAACATTGGCCACATTGTGCCACAACGCCAATAACCACACGGTCGCCCAGCTGCACACGACGCACGTCCGTCCCCAACGCCTCGACAATGCCCACAGCGGTGTGATTCGTAATCTCAGGCTGGCTAGGGACGATGGGCCATTCTTCTGACGCTGGTGTACCACCTATGCCGTGCTGTACCAATGTATAGCATGGAGCTGAAGCCTCAGTTCGAACGAGGACTTGGCGCGGTTGCAGACCCGTAAGTCGCAACTCTTCTATGCCAGCACGCCCAACCACCCGGTCGGTCTCCTGTACCCATGCACGAAAACGCCGCCCGGCTTGCGTGCCCGTTGCGATGGCCGGTGCCTGCTGTTGTGCAAATGCAGGTTGGCTGTTTAAGAATCCAGCTGCAGCGGCTACAGCGGCACCCTGTTTCAACATTGTACGACGGGGAATCTGGGGTTCATTCTCATCTGTTGAGTTTACGTTTTGTAAGCCTTCTTTCCGCGTGTTTTTGTTCATACATGTCACCTAAATTTGATTGAAAGAGTTTTTAAGATTAGCTTAAAAACTTACTTACATGCAAGTAATTTTGTAGCGTTATTTACAGCATGCTTGCATGCAAGTAATATTCACAGGATGAAAAATAGAATATTAGATTTGGCAACTCAGCAATTATTGATGGGGGGTTATGACAAGCTAAACTTCGCTAAGATAGCCGATAAACTCAATACAACTAGAGCTAATTTGCACTATCATTTTAAGAATAAAGAAAACCTCGCTAAAAAAGTTTTCGTAAGATACGAATCGGGGACTATTGCTCTATACAGTGATCTTAGAGATCAGTTTAAGGGTGATTATGTTGGTTTCTTCAAAGAGATAGAGAGTACATTTTGGGACGAGCCCTACCTTAATAGAGAAGGGGGCAGGTATATAATTATTGAAATTGTATCTGACGCTGATTTACCTGAACCAATAGCAAAAATGTGCAGAGAGCTTTATGGGAACATTCAAGAAATAATTAGAACTGTGATTCAAGATGGAGTTGATAGCCATCAAATCAAGAAAAAAATTGATGTTAATAGAGAAGCTACAAGAGCTCTAGTCATTATGGTGGGTATGTTTACCAGTGGACATTATTTTCGAAGCAACGATAAGGCAAAAGAGATGCTTAATAGCTTACTTTTAGATTGGGCAAATAGTCTAAAACGGCCGGCTAAATAAGGTAATTAAATGAACAAAATAATAATATTCAAACAACATTCGATATTAAGTATAAGTCGACAAATCACAGAAGGTTAGGGTCATTATTCCTCCTAGCTTCACTTTGTGATCTCTCACCGATTGCCTTTGCTCAGAAACAAAATTAGAAGTACTCCAACTTCGACCTAACTTTCGCATGATAACCGGGGTGGGGCAAACATTGTATAGAGGTTCTTTGGGGGGGGGTGAACTGAGCTGATGATAATAGAAGAAACAGATAATACTTTATTCCTTATTCCCCTTTACTATCTACCTCCAATTATCCTATTCATTATTTTTTAGTTCTTTAAGAGCGATCTATTATTTTGTTTGAATCACTTGACGACTTACATACATGTAAGTAAGCTGCTCGTTGATGAGCCATTAAACGTTGCAAGAAATAAATTGTTGGGTTGATAGGTAGTTATGAAAAATTAAACTTCTCCAAGATAATTGRTGAGTTTAATACAAACTAGATAGAGAAAACTTGCACTACTGTTTTATGAATAATAAACAAAAGGGAAAACGTATGAGGCAAGAAAGATTTAGTCTAGTCACTATCGTAGTCGCTCTACTATCTTTTACTTATAATTCTATTAACCCCGTTTTAGCTCAACCAGCAGAACTCGGTGAAGGTTTTGATATTTCTGGAATGTGGGCTGCAATAGTTCTTGAAGATTGGTATGACCGATTGCCAGGCGGGGGCTTGGGTGAMTATATGGGTATTCCAATTAATGACGCCGCCAGACAAAAAGCAGAAACTTGGGATGCCTCTATTTTATCCCAACCGGAACGGCAAGCGCAGCCTCATCCGGCGCAGTATTCTTTT
>NVWI01000014.1 GCA_002746215.1 SAR86 cluster bacterium | reverse complement strand
ATTTATAAAACTAGAGAAGAAGCTAAAGCAGAAATATTCGATTATATTGAGGTGTTTTATAATAGAGCTCGACGACATGAACACCTTGGGAATATCAGTTCTGCGGTGTATGAGAAGAAGATGGCAATGATAGGTTGAGTGTCTTTGGAAACGACCCAGATCCACAATGATAGGTTGAGTGTCTTTGGAAACGACCCAGATCCAGTGCCGCTTATTGAGGCGTTATAAGTCTTTGATTTCCAGAGAAGAAATTGTAGTATAATGTAATACAAATAACTACAGCAAGGAAATTACCATGGCTGTTACAAGCATTCGCCTCAATTCAGATATTGAAAAACCTCTAGAAGCTTTAGCTAAGAAACTCGACAGAAGCAAGAATTATGTTATAAATCAAGCCATTAAAGACTTCGTTTCTCGGAATGAAATGGAGGAGGCTCGCTGGGCTGATACTCTTCAAGCACTTGACTCAGTTAAGGCAGGTAAAACTATAGACGAAGCCGAAGTTACTAGCTGGCTGGAAAGCTGGGGTACAGAAGATGAGAAATCTCCCCCAACTATATGAAAATACACTACACCCCCGAGTCTATTGAAGACTTAGCAAGATTGCGAAACTTCATTGCGGATAAGAACCCTCCAGCTGCGCAACGCATGGCAACAGAATTGCTTTCTAGTATTAAGAAATTAAAAGTATTCCCTAAAATGGGTGTAGGGGTTACTTCTTCTCCAAACCCAGAAGCTATCCGTGATTTATTTATTGGGCAATATACAGTTCGCTATCTTCTTGCAACTGATATGACTTATATTCTACGCATGTGGCATGACAAGGAAAGTGAAAGAGACTTATAACAAAGCGCTTAAGCTGGCGATGCTCACTTCGTTCGTGCCTCGTAGCGAGGTCTTATGGGACTTTGAATCCCTCACCTTAAGGCAATAAATTTGAAAATGCTGATTAGAATATTTCTTAATTGGCAGAAGTAAACAATAGCTCTCATTCCACTTTTGCCTAATTAATTACATTAAAGGTACATCTTGAGGTTTACTCTGACACCTAATCGTTAATTATATATCCAGTTCAAACCCCACCATCTAGTGCCAATCTTCCTTTGCCCTGCATTCTCTCTAGTGCTTTCTTGTCTAAGCTCAAACGAGAATGAATAATGCAAGAGTATAATTAATCCGCCGTACAACCGAGCGAGGTTTAATTCATATGAAAATAGCAGGCTTATTAAAATACATTTTTATGGTTTTTGGGTTCTGGGTAATCGGCCTCAGTCCAGCCTGGGCGCAGATTGAAGCTTCTCCGACTTTCAGTTATGACACCCGGCATACCATCAGCGAGATTATGAGCACCATGGCTGATCCAGCGGCATGGGTGTTATGGAATCCTACCGAGGAGTTTGATGATGATGGCTCTTTCGTCATTCCGGATGACGACGACTTTTGGAACAACTTACGTAACAAGGCGGTAATCTTAGGTGAGGTCGCTAACCTGATTAATATGCCGGGACGCGTTTCAAACAACAGGCGCGAAGAAACAGCTGCTGAAGTGGTGCTGAGCGCCGAAGAATTTGAAGCACTTATCAAGGAACAAAGACCGGCTTGGGAGGCATACAGTGCTGCGCTGACTAATATCGCTGCGCAATACTATCAGGCTGCACAAGCGCGTGATGCTTCAGCCTATGACTGGGAAGGCGGACTCGGCGCACAAATGAATACTGTTTGTGCGAGTTGTCACTTGCAGTTTTGGTATCCTAAATAATTCCAAGGTGTCAGAGTAAATTGGCAGAAGTAAACAATAGTGCCGATTTCACTTTAGCCTAATTAATGGCATTGAAAGTGTCTGTTGAAACTTACTCTGACACCTAATCAACACTGACACCTAATCAACAATAACGTCATGAACGAAGGCTAGTCGAGGCAAAAGTTTTTATCAGAGGCGGGAGCTTACGAACAGTAAGTGACCATTTTGATAAAAACTTTTAACACTAGATAGCCGAGCGCAGTAGTTATTTCCTTTTAGCCGCCAAGGTTCTGAGACGAAGCGCGTTTAATTTAATGAAACCAGCAGCATCCGCTTGGTCATAAGCCCCCGCATCATCTTCAAACGTCGCGATACTTTCATCAAACAATGAATCTTTAGATTCTCTGCCAGCAACAATCACATTGCCTTTATACAGTTTAAGACGCACTTTTCCGTTAACACTTTGCTGCGTGTTATCGATTAAGGCCTGTAAGGCTTCTCTTTCTGGCGACCACCAATAACCGTTGTAAATCAGTGATGCATAACGTGGCATTAATTCATCTTTCAGATGCGCGGCTTCCCGATCTAAGGTGATAGATTCTATTGCTCGATGCGCCTTCAATAATATAGTGCCACCCGGTGTTTCATAACAGCCTCTGGCTTTCATGCCGACATAACGATTTTCAACGATATCGACACGGCCAATGCCATTGGCTCCGCCAATTTTATTCAAGGTTTCCAGAATGGTCGCAGCAGACATCTGTTCACCATCAAGTGCTACAGCGTCCCCTTTAACAAAGTCTATTTCTATATAGCTAGGTTCATCAGGTGCATTTTCAGGAGACACTGACCACAACCACATATCTTCTTCAGGCTCAGCCGCCGGATCTTCCAGAATGCCGCCTTCATAAGAAATGTGTAGCAGATTCGCATCCATAGAATAAGGTGATTTCTTGCCTTTATCGTGATCCACGGCAATATTGTGCTGAGCACAATATTCCATTAGCTTTTCGCGTGAATTCAAATCCCATTCACGCCATGGCGCAATAATTTGAATACCTGGTGATAAAGCGTAAGCCCCTAATTCAAAACGCACCTGGTCATTGCCCTTACCGGTGGCACCATGTGAAATGGCATTTGCGCCGGTTTCAGCAGCGACTTCAACCAGACGTTTAGCAATCAGTGGTCGAGCAATGGAAGTGCCCAGTAAGTACTCGCCTTCATAAATAGTGTTAGCGCGGAACATGGGAAAAACAAAATCACGCACAAATTCTTCACGCACATCTTCAATGAATATTTCTTTTATACCCAGGGCTTCAGCTTTGGCTCGAGCAGGCTCCACTTCTTTACCCTGACCAAGATCAGCTGTGTAGGTTACTACTTCGCAGTGGTAAACATCCTGTAGCCATTTAACAATAACCGAGGTATCCAGACCGCCTGAATAGGCCAGCACCACTTTATTGATATCCGCCATCATTTACTCCTGCACTTTTTATGTAAATTCGTTTTAAAAAGGGGCGCTATTGTACCTAGTCAGTCCAGCCAGACCAAGAGAAAACTGTTATACTTCAAGCGAATACGATAGTGGAAAGTCTTTATGCAAGAACTCACAATCACCCGGCCCGATGACTGGCATGTACATTTACGTGATGGTGCTGCATTAAAGAATACAGTCGCCCACACTGCCCGCTATTTTGGTCGCGCCATTGTCATGCCAAACTTGTTACCGCCTGTTACCACAGCCGAAGCTGCTCTGGCCTATCGCCAACGTATCCTTGCAGAAGTTCCTGCAGATTCAGATTTTAAACCCTTGATGACGCTTTATCTCACTGACAACACCTCACCCGAAGACATCAAAAAAGCCCAGGCCAGTGGTCAGATATTTGGCGTTAAGCTTTACCCTGCTGGCGCGACCACAAATTCAGATTCAGGCGTAAGTAATATTGCAAACGTTTATGCCTGCCTGGAGATTATGAGTGAGCTTAATTTGCCACTTCTGGTGCATGGTGAAGTCACCAAAGACTCTATTGACATTTTCGACCGGGAAAAAGTCTTTATCGATACTGTATTAAGTAGAATAACGTCACGCTTTCCCACATTAAAAATTGTGCTTGAACACATCACAACAAAACAAGCCGTTGAATTTGTGAGTACGGGCTCTGATAATATTGCAGCGACTATTACCCCTCAACATCTACTTTATAATCGTAATCACATGCTGGCTGGTGGTATTCGCCCACACTTTTATTGCCTGCCTATTTTGAAACGCAATGAACATCAGCAAGCCTTGTTGGATATCGTCGCAAGCGGAAATAACAAATTTTTTCTTGGCACTGACTCTGCACCTCATGCCACTGACACAAAAGAAAATGCTTGTGGTTGCGCCGGATGCTTTAGTGCGCACGCTGCACTGGAGCTTTATGCCGAAGTGTTTGATGCTTTAAACGCTCTGGGTAAGCTGGAAGCCTTTGCCTCTTTTAATGGCCCTGATTTTTATGAACTACCACGCAACAGTGACCTAATCACCTTAACTAAAACCAGTTGGGACGCTCCAGCCTTTTACGAATTTGCTGATCAACACGTTACGCCTTTGCGTGCTAAAGAAAAGTTGTTATGGACTATATTGAGTGACTGAAAAGAAAAAAACCGAAATCGCCACCCCTCTAGCATCCCGTTTTCGTGGTTATCTGCCGGTGGTGCTGGACATTGAAACTGCCGGATTTAATGCTGCAACTGACGCTATTCTTCAGATTTCTGCTGTCATTGTTGGCATGGATGATAGAGAGTTTCTTACACCTGAAGAAACTCACACTTATCACGTGCAACCCTTTGAAGGTGCGAACCTGGACGAAGCATCGTTAAAATTCACTGGAATCGACCCTTATCACCCCTTGCGAATTGCTCATTCAGAAAAAGAAGTCTTTACCGATATGTTTAAACACATTCGTAAAAAGATGAAAGCTGAAGGCTGTAATCGAGCAATTCTGGTCGCGCATAATGCACATTTCGATCATGGCTTTATTCGTGCTGCGGCCGAACGCCATAATCTTAAAAGAAATCCTTTCCATCCATTTTCGAGTTTGGATACAGCAAGCTTATCGGCCTTAAGCTTTGGACAAACAGTACTTGCCAGAGCCTGTGAAGCCGCTGGCCTGGAATTTGATAATGAGCAGGCACATTCAGCGAAATACGATGCTGAAAAAACAGCGGACCTGTTTTGTTATATTGTTAACCACTGGAAGACTTTAGGGGGTTGGCCTTGAGCAACAGACAAAGCAGCATAATGGCAGACACAATCGGCGAACGCTGGATAGACAGCGCCAAGAATCCCTCTTTTAAAAAAGAGTACTTGATCATTGATACCCTGGGCACAAAGCTAAGCCCTATACGCGCATTAACGGGCAGTATTGTGCTCGCTCGGCATATTAAAAAAATTAGTCCTGAGCAGAATGTTGCGACACTGTTACCAACCAGTGCTGGGGCCATGCTTTGTAATATGGCGATACTCTTGTTAGGTAAAACCCTGGTAAATCTGAACTATACGGCCAGCACCAAATCTATTCAGTCATCCATCAAACAAGCAGATATTCAAACCATTTATACTTCTTCAAGATTTTTGCAGCGCCTGGAAGCTCGCGGTATTGATACCAGCTGGCTGGAAGAATCGGCCAATATTATTATTCTTGAAAAAATCCGTGAATCAACTTCTTTTTTTCAACAAGCATTGACCTTACTTCGCTGCAAATTCTCTTCTCCAAAAAAACTTAAAAAACGCTTTCTTACCAAGGTAGATTCAGAGACAGCAGCTGTCATTTTATTTTCCAGCGGCAGTGAAGCTGAGCCGAAAGGCATTATCCTTAGTCATAGAAATATTTTAACCAATATTGATCAATTCAAAGTGATTTTAAAGGCTAATGAAAATGATGTAATGCTGGCAAATCTACCTCTGTTCCACGCTTTAGGACTGACCGTTACAGAATTTATGCCTTTACTGGAATGCGTGGCTATCGTTTGTCATGCCGACCCTACTGATGCGGTGGCGACAGCTAACGCGATCCATAAATACAAAGTCACCATCATGTTTGGTACATCTACTTTCTTTCGCCTTTATATTAAAAACCAAAAAATCACGCCGAATTTACTTGAGCCCTTACGTTTAATTGTTGCTGGAGCTGAAAAACTCCAAACGGAAGTGAGAGAAGAATTTTTCACAAAATTTGGCAAGGTCATTTACGAAGGTTATGGTGCAACAGAGACTGCACCGGTCGCCAGCGTCAATATGCCTGATGAAACCGACAATGACGGCAATATCATCATCAATCACAAACCCGGCTCAGTTGGTTTACCCGTTACTGACACTGAAATTCTAATCGTTGATCCAGAGACAATGGAGACGCTGCCCACAGGTGAAGCTGGCATGATTTTGATACATGGCGGCCAGGTAATGCGGGAATATCTCAACAACCCTGAAAAATCCAAACTGGCCTTACCTGAAATTAATGGTATGACCTGGTACGTCAGTGGCGATAAAGGCTATCTTGATGAAGATGGTTTCTTATTTATTCAGGATCGTTACTCCCGCTTTGCCAAAATTGGCGGTGAAATGGTCGCGCTTGGACAAGTGGAAGCGACTATTCGCAAAGTGATCGGCGATATAGAACTGGAAGTTGTAGCAATGAATATTCCAGACTCAAAAAAAGGAGAAACCGTCATTGTCTTAACTAACCGAAGCCTTGATAAGAGCGAACTCCGAGACAAACTACTCGGCAATGGCTTAACCACGCTATCCCTGCCTAGCGCCTACTTTCTTGTCGATGAAATACCTAAATTAGGCTCCGGTAAAACAGACTTTGGTACTGCAAAAAAACTTGCTCACCGAGTAAGTGAAATTGGCAATAGGTACAGCAAGAAATAGCACCTTTCTTCGAACTAAGACTAAGGTCCCCTATAAATTAATTTCTTTTATTCAGCAAACAGTCTTATCGGAATTTCCCTAATGTCTGCTTTCGGCCAATAACTTCATAAAGCTAACCTTATGAAGTTATAGTTACTATTTATTCAACTTTTTTAATTTTTTCTCTTTACGCTTTTCTTTCATTGTTTTGCTAGCCTTCTTTTTAACTGACTTCTTCGAATCTTGTCCCTTAGCCATAAATCTCTCCTTTAACTTTGTTTTATGATATTGCTGTAATTCTAATTGAATTAAAATGAAATAGGGGTGCTGAGTGAAAACTAACTATCTAACGCCCGCTTTGGATAGGTAGCAGACATTAACAAATGTTGTCCCATAAGGGTGATACCACCTTAATAAAATCAATAGGTTACGACCTATAACAATGGGGTGTTAACTTAAATTATTGATTTTTTAATAATTATTTAAGAATAGAATAGCAGAATTGCACTTATCGATAGTGCCCATTTTTAAATTTTAACCCTATTGCCGGAGTAAGCCGTAGTTTGCTCGCTAAGATGCTCCTCACCCGCGACATTACCCCAGCATAACTATCCACGTAAATTTCAAGCATTAATCCTTATCTTCTCCTTTGACAATGATTCTCATTTAGCTTATTATTCTCATCAAGTTCTAGTTGAGTTAATTATTGAAATGTACGTATGTCTCTGCAAGGCCGTCACCGACAGCCAAATCAAGGAATCCATTAATAGCGGCGCCAACTCTTTTGCTGAAGTCCGTAGAAACCTTGGTGTTTCCACACAATGTGGAAAATGCATGCAGCAGGCTAGATCTATTGTAGAGACTGCCGTAAAGAAAGCCCCCTTCCACCCCGCTTAAAACTATCACGCTCGGCAATACTTCGTTAAAAGTAAAAACTAACTCAGTTACTGACAACTTAGTAAGCGCCTTTATTAAACGTTACTTTGCCTCGCCTGAACTTCGCTCGTTACGCTTTAAATGAAGCGTTGAAGCATCCTCTCTGCTTGTTGCGAAACGTAGTAATAATTATTCTTATTTAATCTTTTCCTTATAAATTAATGACTTAGCTGTGGACATTTACCTTCCTCTTAGTCAAAATAGCAGCTGTTTCAACATATAAAGTAGTAATGGAGATATGTAATGCAAGGCGATAAACAGGTAATAGTCCATCTCAACAAAGTACTTGGCAACGAACTGGTAGCCATCAATCAGTATTTTCTACATGCCAAAATGCTCAAAGATTGGGGATTAAAGGAGCTAGCAGACTACACTCATCATGAATCAATTGATGAGATGAAACATGCTGACCAACTGATTGAACGTATTCTGTTTTTGGAAGGGCTGCCTAATTTACAGGAACTCGGCAAACTTAATATCGGCGAAGATACCGAAGAAATGATGAAATCCGATTTGGCCTTGGAATTACGTGCTATTCCGGATTTGCGTGACGCAATTGCCCATTGTGAAACTGTCAGGGATTTCGTGTCTCGTGATTTATTTCAGGAAATTTTAGATGCCGAAGAAGAGCATGTAGACTGGCTTGAAACCCAAATAAGCCTGATAGAAAAAATGGGTATACAGAACTATCTTTCAGAAAAAATGAGCGAATAAGGCCTCGACCAAAATTCTTTGTAAAAGCTGCCCGCAAAAAAATCCCTACGAAGCTTCCATAGCCACGTAGGGATTTTAAATTTTTCTAACTTGCTTATTCCATATTAGTAGCGATATCGATAATCACTTCAGCTATTTCACCACTATTGGTATCTGCCATCATAAAGTGACCATTACCAACAAAGCCTAAATCAGGTAGGTAGACGAAATCAGCGTCAACACCGGCCTGGTTTAAAACTTTAGTTGCGCAATCCAAGCCTAGTGCCTGCGTTAAGCCACGATCTGAACCAACCAATACCACAGGCTTAGCTGTTAAATTGCTTAATTCACTCACAGAGCCTTGCGCTTGCATCAAGCAACCATCAGCATCTTCGACACCCGAAAAGTCAGCAGGTAAAGCTGGACTAAAAGTCATCCCGCCACGACTGTCTTCAGCCAGCATATTGCTGCCAACGGCTTCAATCGCGATGATACCCGCAACATTATCCGGACTGGCTTCATTGCCTAACCAGCCAGTTGCCCCCCCAGCTGAATGAGTAATCACAATAGCAGGACCAATCCGGTCTAATAATAGCCCTAAACGTGAACCCGCAATATCATTGCTAGCAGCAGGTCCTGGTGGCGAACTCGCCAGCCAGTTCAACAGGCTTTCGTCATACATATCATCTAAATCACCAGGCCAAAAATCAGATGCTGATAAAAACTTAATCAATCCAGAAGATGTATTTGGGCCTAGTTCGCCGTAACTAGAGTTGGTTGGTGAGCGTCCAAAACCGGGTCGATCAATCCAGTAAACATCAAAACCTGCTGCAAGAAAATAATCTCTCCAACCATCCCTGTTATCAGGTGTACTAAACCAGTCAGTCGCTTGACCACCGCCACCATGTACCAGCACTAGTGGATATGGGTGCTGCGGATCTGCAACCAACTGATAACCCACAAACATCTGATTTTGCATTGCCACACCTGGAGCACCGAAAGGGCCTGCATTAGGATTACCTTCAACTTCATAGGTTTCACCACCAACAAAGAAATGTCCCTGGCTGCGTAATGAAATAATTCCAGCTTCACCTTCAGCAAAGGCTGCCACACTGCCAAAAACAGCTGCAAACAGACTAATGACTGTCAATATTGCGCTATTCTTCCCTTTTGAAAATATCATGCTTTTCTCCAAACCTGTTTAATAAAGAACACGCAGAATAACGCCTAGTGTGCTTAGGGTCTATGCTTTAACTATGGATATTTCAAGGAAATTTTTATAGAACACACAGCTTATTGTTTGGGCTAAATCTAATATTCTAATTTCCCCTTAGTCACTAATGAATGATTAATTTCTTGCGCCAACTGATAAAGCCAAAAACAACAATGATCACATAAGCCAGGAATAAGAAAGCTGTAAGATAAAGCCCTCTATCAATATATAAATAAATTGAAATCCCATCGATGACAAACCAGTAAATCCAGTTTTCCAAAATTTTATAGATGACCATGAAGGTTGTCAGCACACTGGCCCAGGTAGTAAATGAATCGACATATGGCCATGCCGCTGCTGTGTAATTTTGCATGAACCAACCATTAAGCCATGCCAGTGATAAAATTAGAAAAATTATCAATACATGCTGCCAGGGCTTGAGCGTTCTAATATTCAAACCCTCGTGTTCACCACCACCATATCGCCACTGCAAGTATCCAACTATTGCCATAGCAATATAAAAAATATTGAGCATGGACTCCATCAATAAACCCACTTGCCAGAATAAATAGACATAAATGAATGAACTGATAATTGCACAGAGCCAACACCAAATACTTTCTCTGGCGGCCAATAAAAGATAGGCAATGGCTAAAATAACACCAAGAATTTGGAGCGCCTGAAATATCATTCAGGCACATAACCGGGAATGAACTTACTTACAAACACTGCCTTGCCATGTTCGGCATAACTCCAGGCCAGCATTTCAGTCAGTACCTGCATGACATACTGGTATTCACCAATCACAATGGTCGAAGTAGCGCTGGTTGTAATTCGCAGATCAGCATAGGTATTTAACTTCTCAATGAAACTTTTAATGCGTGTCTCAAAATCTTCATTGAGGGGATACATGGATATTTCTACAGTAATGTTCATGAATTTAAGGCCACCGTCTGATTGATTTTTTTCGCAAGCAGATAATACCATTTGTCACTGATGGCGGCTTTGTTGATAGAACAACATAACCTGATCGTAGCGAATCTGCTCTCAACTTCAGCATTAGTGATACAACATTCAGCTAAGCTGGAACAGTATATTTTTCAAGTTGTTGATATTAATTCTTATATAGTATTGAGAATCATTTGCGTTTAAGTTAATATTAACTTACGCTTTTCAAAAGAAGTATTTCTGCCCGAATCGTTACTGAATATAACAGTGCTTCATGTCCTTCCCCTTTCATAAGCACTGGGCAGAGGTGCTTCTTTTTTTAGCAAGCGATACTTAAGTGAAGAAAGTCTGACAATTCTCAGACCCAAATTGCTGGCTTTTTCAGTTAGGCCTGATTCTGCTAATTCCGTTTTATTCATGCACCTAATTGTAAGCAATTAGGCAAAATATTATTAGCTTCAACGTGAAACCGGCATCAAACCGTTGTGCAGATTACCAGCGCTGTATTGGATTAAAAGGAACGCGGTAACGAGGGGTCGGTAACGATCACGAAATCCCCCTGATTAAGCATACTTTCCGTATCAAACTCAGGGAAAGACTCATCAGCAGTTATCGTAATAACCAGCATGGATGTCTGTGAACGATAACGCCGTAAATGATCTAGTATTCCTAAACCTTCAGCACTATGAAAACTGCCGTTGACATGCAAAACCCTTGTGTCTGAATGCTCCGTCAGATATGAAGCAATCGACCAGGCCATTCCAGCATCCCATAAACTTTGCGCTGCCAGAGTACGCTGCAATCTCTCTTCTTGCTCTCGTGCTGCTTCTGCTTGCTCGGGTGTTATTTCTTCATTGTCATGATTGTCATCCGGCTCCTGCCCGGATTGTGCATTCATCGCCTGCATCAAATTGAGAAAGTTTTCAGTATAGGATTCTGACGCATTAGCATAAGGTAATGACGGCAGAAACCGTTTGGCTTCATCACCCAGGTTTTGCAAAGACTCTTGCCCTTCCCTGCCAACCAGATTGACATAACGACGCGGTGCATTTGCGGCAAGCACGGGGAGAGAATTATTTTTGGCAAACTCAATTAACGGCTTGTAATCACTGTCATAGTTATCCCAGGCTCTAGCACTCTCAAGCAGGTGAACTTCAGTGATTACATCGTCCAGATATTCATCCAGCACATATTGAATATCTGTTTCAAACATTTCCAGAGACAGCGCTAGCATATTGTCTGCCAGCGATTCAAATAAAAGTAACTCAAGGTAATGGGCAACTGGATCATTATGACTTTCACCCAGGAATGTCACATCTACCTGAGAGGCCTCTGTAAGAAGATCATCTAGGCTGGCAGAACTGCCATCAGCACGATAAATTCGGTAATGTTGTTCATTGATGTCTATTACAGAAGAAGACATCAAGCTGCATGAACTAAGCAACAACATACAACTGATTACTAAGAATCGAATCAAGTCTTGCTTGTGAGTTTTTAAATTCACGGCTAATCACCCCTTCTTTAACTTGTTCAAATAAAGTACCAGAGTAAAACTGGAAGCACATCCGTGATTTAATTACTTCAGGATGACTTTTCAGTTAACGTTTAGTTCGTAGATTTACTCTGACACCTTTTTCGCCTTTTTCGTTCGGTTTTCAGCTTATGCTGCTGTATACACTTTTCTGCTTCTGCTCTTCCATAAAACATTAGCGGCCACACCTGCAATAACCAAAGCCATACCCAGGTAAGTCATGCTGTTAAAGCTCTCACCAAAAATAATCAACCCCAAAACAATAGTGTAGATAATGCTGGTGTAGCTGACGATAGACACAGAGGCTATTTCGGAAATTTGATAAGCACGGGTTAAATAATATTGGGCAACCTGGCTAGTTAGACTCACCATAGCCAGATAAAGCCACTCCCTGCCCTCTGGCATTGTCCAGTTAAAGATTATCCAAAAACCAGTGACCGGCAGACACAGCAAGGGGAAATAAAACATGATCACCACGGGGTGCTCCGTAGTACTGAGCTTTCTCACGCAGTTATAAGCCAAACCCATTAACATTGAGGTGCTTATGCCTACAAGCAAATGAAAAAGAGAAATTCGATTATCAAAACCCTGAATCACCAAAATACCGCTGAAACTCAATGCAAAGAAGGCAAATTGCAAAGGGCTAATCTTCTCTTTGACAAAGAAAATACCCAGGACAGTCGTAAAAATAGGCGCCAGATAAGTCAACGTGGAAGCCGCCGCCAGTGGCACTTCCTGGATCAAATAATAATTTAAGGACAAGGCCATCACTCCGGCCAGTCCGCGCAAAACCAGAATGGGCTTATTATTTCCAAATACAGGAACTCTAGCTCTGATCAAGCTATACAGGCAAACGACGATAGAAAAAACGGCTCGGAAAAAAATAATTTCGAGTACCGGAATATTCGGAACGAGTTTAACAAAGACAGTCATCAAGGCGAACAAAAAAGTCGCCAGCAGCATGAAATAAACACCACGCAATGAGTTAGACATAGATCATCGATACAGTAGAGCCTCGCGGCTCTGAGAAGTTTTTATTCTGTCGCTGCGTCCCCTGCAGGCTCATCTGCCGACTCATCTGTAGATAAACCGCTAAGCATCTCTTTAAGTTCACCGCTTTGATGCAGCTCGGTTACGATGTCACAACCACCAACCAACTCACCGTTTACAAAGAGTTGTGGAAAGGTCGGCCAATCGGAAATTTTAGGTAAGTTGGCGCGAATCTCAGGGTTAGACAGAATATCCACATAAGCGAAGCGCTCACCACAAGCCATTAAAATCTGCGTAACCTGAGATGAAAAACCACACTGTGGTTGATTAGGGTCACCCTTCATATAAAGAATGATAGGGTTGCTGTTGATTTGCTCTTGGATGGTCTCTTCAATGCTCATGGCTGCTTCCGGATAAACTGTAAAACAGCATTTTAGCAAATTCAGTAAAAGGTGTCAGCAGTAAAAGGTGTCAGAGTAATTCTACAAAATGAATCTTAGCTATAAATTCACGCTGAAGTAATTAAAACAACTACAGGTATGATTCTACTTATACTCTGACACCCTCATATCAGGTATTTTCGTTCAATCAATGACCCGCCGAGAATTCACCTTGCGCCATTTCAAGTATCTGCCCTTCGATCCATTGCGTGACGGCAGGATGTGGCACTAAACCCTGTCCATCAGCGCGATAATCAAGCCCTTCGAGCACTGTGGCATAAGGACCAAAGCCTTGCACTCGGTAAGGAAGCACGATGGCTCTACCATTTTGGTTACTGGCATTTTCAACAAAGGCTCTTATCTCGCGTTCGGCTTCTTCCCGCTTATCCATCCAATCTTCCCTGAGCGTAGCGACTTTAACGCGCCGAAAAGGCGATTCAGTTTCGAGTAATTCTGCCCTTGAACCAATATTCGCTAACCAGCGCTCATTCTCATCATCGTCTCCCGGCCCATGGGCCAAAATCAGCACATCTTCTACAGCAGGGTTCTCACTCAGGTTTAGGGCTCGCTCTAGCAGAATCTGATCCATTTCTTCAGCCTCGGATAAACCTTCCAGGCTCATGGCAAAACTGGCATCTGACTCAAGTTGCCAGAACTCCATTCTCATGCCCGGCATTTGCATCCCCATAGGCGCTTCAGCACGCTCAGGCGCGCCTTCTTGCAAACCAAGTATCTGCTGGGTTCGTTCATACCAACTTTCACCGCTAACAAACAGTCGCACCACTACGATTCTTTTCGCGCCACTTGCTTCCAGTGTGCTCACCGTTTCCTGTAAGGAATAAGCATCTGCCATACCAAATGCCACTTCAATATTATAATTATCCTTGAGTGGCTCCACGACATTCAGAACCCCCGCATTCCACTCCTCACCACCACCATGAGCCATGACCATCACGCCAAGATCAGACGCTGTTGTGCTTTGAGCTGGCTGAGATGATGGCAACTGAGCGCATGCACTGGCAAGTAAAGACACCATCAACAAAAAAAATAATCTACCCATTTGTTACTCTCCTGCAAATTTATTTATAAATACTCTTTAATAAAAATTAGGCTAAAAATTTAAGCTAAGGCTCATGCGCAAGGTAGCTCCCGCTTCCTGTGCTCGTTGTATGCTGGTGATACTGGCAGCCGATAAACCTTGAATATTACTCCAACGGGCATATTCAGTACCTAAAACATTAAACACTCCCAGTCTAATTTGGGCTGTCTCTGAAAAGGCATAATTAGCAATAATATCCAGCACCTCATAAGAGTCTGCGACCACATCACCAGCATTTGCTACTCGGTCTTTGTCGGCAACAACAGTCACTAGCCCTTCAATTCCCCAAGTTTGATCTACTGGCTCATAGCGCAAGCCCAGAACACCTGTCAACGGAGCAACAGAGTTCAGTGGTGTATTGTTGATCTTATTATCGCCTTTGGAATAAGCCAGCGAGCCTTGCAATACTAGTCTCTCGTTGAGCCTGTGAGAGCCCTGTAACTCGGCACCATAAATCTCGACTTTGTCTATATTCTGTTGCTGGAACAAACTTAAACCACCTTGAAAACCAACAGATTGTGTCTCAATGAATTTATCATAATCATTGCGATAAAAAGTCAGGTTAATGTTGCTGTTTTCAAAACTGCTCCGTATACCAAACTCCAGATTCTGGCTGGTTTCTGCTTCCAGATCCGGATTTGGAACTGTTGCATAACCAAAACCAAGATTCACAAAAGACTGATTGGCCTCACTGAAATTAGGTGGGCGAAAACCTTCTGCGTATTGGGCAAAAACTGAGGTGTTAGAAGAGATGTCATAAATTAATCCCAGGTTGAATGACACTTCATCACTTTCATAATCAGACACCCGGTAACCCAGATTAATGACATCTTGCAAGCCCTGGGTGTCGGCGTCCATTTCATAACGGTCAAAGCGCAGCCCCGGTATCAATGTGAATCCGCTGTTGCCAAGAATCACTTCATCTTGCAAATACAGGCCAAAGCGAGTGGCATCAGTATCTGGAAAAGTTTTGTTTGGGAAGTCTTCTGTTACTGCAAATGGATAAGCGGCGATTGCACAGGTCGAGCTTCCACTGGATATTTCCGTTTCACAGCGATTGCGTGGTCTCTCTGTTGCAGTGACTTCAAAAGCCGTACCGTAAACCAGAGTATGTTGAATTGAACCCGCTGTTAGTTGCTTATTAAAACTCAGTTCCAGACCACTGGTTTCCTGTTTGAACGTAAAATCAGTAACCCTGTTTGCCAGTGAGCCGCCATAGGTCATCGGATTTGTCGGGTTAATAAAGGAATAACTGATTCTTTCTTGTCGGGTATTTTGCAAAGCGTCGGTATCCTGCCAGTAAACTTGTGCTTCAAAATGATCCGCGAGGCTTGTATCTAGATTCCATTCCAGACCTGCACTCACCCTGAATCGTTCCGTTTCATCCAGGCCTGCAGACGCATTCACTGACGCAGAAATTTCATTAAGCAGCACTGTGTCTATTTCTTCCTCATAATAATTCAGCGTCAGGTTATAGAGCCTGTCGACATTCTGATTCCATTCGAACTTTGCTAATAATGAGTTATTTTCACCATCCTGCGGATTCAATTGACCTGGCCCTTCCACATCAGATTCTTCGAAATCTCTATGCGTAAATTGCAGCATCGCACCTATATCTGTGAATTGCCTAACTCCGGTAAAGCCTAATTTACCCATATTGTTAGCGCTGTTATAAGAGGTTCGAAGACCTAAAAAGCTATTTCGATCTGCGCTTAAGTAGTCAGCAATACCTTTGCTACGCATGATCACTGCACCGCCCATAGCATCCGCACCGTATAAAACTGAGGCGGGGCCTCTGATGATTTCAACCGTCTGCAAGTCTTCTGTTTCAAAATTATCCTTACCATAAGAGGCTGGGCCAGCAGCATAAAAATCACTACTACGAACACCGTCCATCAGCGTCAGAATACGGTTCCCGCCGATGCCGCGAATGACGAAACCCTGATTGCCGCCGCGAGCTGATGTGCTCATGCTGATACCTGGCTGGTAACGTACCAAGTCATCTAGATCCTCTACGAGGGTTTGCTGCATTTCTATATTTGAAATGACGGTTACTGTTCCGGCTATATCTTCTTCTGAACGATCCAGACGGGTTGCTGTAACCAAAATTTCCTCGGCTTCAGTAGTGGATTGCGCCGCAGCAAAGCTTTCAATCCCGAATAGACCTGAAGAAATAATGAATGGAATGATTAGACGAAGAGATTTCTTCTTATTCAGACGGCGCTTAGTTGAAACAAACATTTTATTCTCCTTTCCAACAATGATGGATAAGCTCAAACGATTTTTTATATTTGATTACAGTCAAATTTCAAATCTGTATTTGGCTTTATGCAAGAAAGGCATACTATATAAACGATAATCTTAATGCAAATGATTATCATTTATATATTTTAGAAAAGCTTTTATTTACCCCAGCCACCTCCACCGGGAGTCTGAATGCTTAAACGTTGTCCTGCCTTGGTTAAGAAAGAACATTTAGCTGGTAGAGCTTGTTGATCCAGCAAGTTAAGCCCAGGTGAGCCATCCTTGCCTTCCGCTAGTCCCCAGGGAGGGTGAGCTCTACGTTCACTTAAAATACTGACCTGAGTTGGTTCCAGAAATTCATAAACACGCTCCAAACCATTCCCTCCGGTATGCAACCCACTGCCCCCGCTGTTTTCCCGCAAAGCATACGAATTAATTCTTATGGGAAGATGCATTTCGAGACTTTCTACAGGCGTATTCAGAGTATTAATCATGTGCGTGTGCACTGCACTCAAGCCATCAAAATTCGGCCCCGCGCCCATACCTCCAGCGAGGGTTTCATAATAATCCCAGCGAGTACTTTCCGAATAGTTACCCATGGCTATATTGTTCATGCTGCCTTGACTAGCTGCAGGTATCTTGTCTGGTAAAGCCTGAGACAAAGCACCAAGTACCACATCCACAAGTCGACTGGACGTTTCAACATTGCCTGCGACAACTGCTGCTGGGTAACGCGCATTCACCAGGCAGCCCACTGGTGCTGATAGTTTGATGCGACGAAAGATACCTGCACAGGCAGGCGTAAGTTCCGGCATCAGGCAACGAAACACGTAATACACGGCAGCCGCCGTGACGGATAAGGGACAATTGATATTGCCTTTAACCTGAGGAACAGTGCCTTCAAAATCAGCAACAATATTCCCAGCGCTCACTATGAGTTTTAGTTTAATAACTAAGTTGAGATTGCCAAGGCCATCATCATCCATCACATCCTCAAAACAATAGCTGCCGACAGGAATATTCTTCAGAGCATTTGCAGCCAGATTTTCTCCATAACGATTAAGCGCTTCCAATGCGGTTTGAAAACCAGCAAAACCCAAGTTATTGATCAAGTCTTGTAAGCGCTGTTTTCCTGTATATAAAGCACTAAGCTGTGCTGCGAAATCACCACCAACATCTTCACTTTTATCATCTGGATTTTTATTTAGGCTGCGTAGTAATTTAGCAAGCGCCTGATTCAGTTTTCCCTGTTGATAAAGGTATTGAGGGGCGATTACCAGACCTTCTTCTTCTATTGAACTGGAATTAGGCATGGAGCCTGGTGAGTCTGATCCAATATTCGCATGATGGGCACGGTTAACAACAAAGCCTGCTAAGTGATTATCGGCAAAGACCGGCGCAAGTACCGTAACATCAGGCAAATGTGTTCCCCCAAGAAAAGGGTCATTGAGTATAACAATGTCACCTTCATGCCAGTCAAAACGATTCACGATCTCAGCCAGAGCAAAAGCCATGCTGCCGAGGTGTACAGGAATATGTGCCGCCTGGGCACAAAGCTCTCCCTTTGCATCAAACAAAGCGCAAGAGAAATCTAACCGGTCTTTGATATTCGGTGAAAAAGCGGTACGCCTGAGCACGACACCCATCTCGTCGCAGATGGCTTCCATACGACTGACAAAGAGACTTAGTTCAATGGGATTCATGTTTAAGCCTTGTACTTATTGTCTAATAGCATGATAGAGCACCCTGCACGGGGCAAGTAATCAATTTGTACAGATTATCAAAGCATGATCTTCACTACTCACTGTGGAGAATAATATAACATTAGAAAATCTAGGATATATCTTTTCTACGCTGCCTATTCGGCAGTGAACATCTAACTGAAGAGAAAGCAATAAGCTGCTTATTTCTAAGCTGCCTATTCGGCAGTGAACCTTAAAGCCAGCATCCAAAACAACGGCGTCCTTTTCTAAGCTGCCTATTCGGCAGTGAACTGATAGACTGTTCTCGTCGAAAAACACCTATATTTCTAAGCTGCCTATTCGGCAGTGAACAAGGTTCGGCGGTTGGTGTTGTCGAAGCTTCATTTCTAAGCTGCCTATTCGGCAGTGAACCGATCTACCATTGTTGCTTGCTGTTTG
Source organism: SAR86 cluster bacterium (assembly GCA_002746215.1). Classification (GTDB taxonomy): domain Bacteria; phylum Pseudomonadota; class Gammaproteobacteria; order Pseudomonadales; family Pseudohongiellaceae; genus UBA5109. The sequence continues at coordinate 51,176 of NVWI01000014.1, read as the reverse complement.
GAATGTTTCTAAGCTGCCTATTCGGCAGTGAACCTTTCCGCGTGACGGCGCAACGAGTTACAGACTTTCTAAGCTGCCTATTCGGCAGTGAACACCGCAATGGGGTAGAGAGTTTTTATCTACGCTTTCTAAGCTGCCTATTCGGCAGTGAACTAATTTAGCGTTACTGTCTTAGCAATATAATCTTTCTAAGCTGCCTATTCGGCAGTGAACAGATTACGACTTGATGATGAAGCTTATCTTTATTTCTAAGCTGCCTATTCGGCAGTGAACATGTTTAAAGGGTTTGGTTAACATCCCACATCTTTCTAAGCTGCCTATTCGGCAGTGAACAAAACACATAGGGAATCAATAGCGGCTTTATTTTTCTAAGCTGCCTATTCGGCAGTGAACCCCAACACAATGATGGACAACTACAGCGCTTTTTTCTAAGCTGCCTATTCGGCAGTGAACAACCCAGAATATGGCTTGCGCTTTCCTGTCCATTTCTAAGCTGCCTATTCGGCAGTGAACTGTAAGTGTCCCTGCGGTATTTTCGGTAGCAATTTCTAAGCTGCCTATTCGGCAGTGAACGAGTACGGATAAAAGGCATTATTACTCGAATATTTCTAAGCTGCCTATTCGGCAGTGAACCGAACACGGCCTTAACTGGCTCAATGATGATGTTTCTAAGCTGCCTATTCGGCAGTGAACTGCAGTCAAAACCCTTTCGCCTCGGTGTAATATTTCTAAGCTGCCTATTCGGCAGTGAACTGTTAAATGCCAGTGATTGCAAATCAAACACTTTTCTAAGCTGCCTATTCGGCAGTGAACAGCAGAATAGAGTGGCTTATTGCTATTAACAATTTCTAAGCTGCCTATTCGGCAGTGAACGGAAGAATAACCAGCTATGTTAATTAGTATGTTTTCTAAGCTGCCTATTCGGCAGTGAACTTTAAAAGAGCTGGCGACCAATTGCCGCTACCTTTCTAAGCTGCCTATTCGGCAGTGAACATAATCACAATAGAACCGCTATTCGTGATGGTTTTCTAAGCTGCCTATTCGGCAGTGAACATTTAGTGCTGCATCCTAAAAGTGCCAGTCACTTTCTAAGCTGCCTATTCGGCAGTGAACTGAAGAGCGTAATTGGGAGTTAATACCGGGCCTTTCTAAGCTGCCTATTCGGCAGTGAACAGCCCACCTGCTCTGAAAGCCCCGCCGTTACTTTTCTAAGCTGCCTATTCGGCAGTGAACATCTTGCCATAGCCGCCGCAATAACTTCGGGCTTTCTAAGCTGCCTATTCGGCAGTGAACCGCGTTAACAAAGGTGGGCTAAGTGATACGTATTTCTAAGCTGCCTATTCGGCAGTGAACAGCATCTAATCCAGACAATCTTTTTTTAGCATTTTCTAAGCTGCCTATTCGGCAGTGAACTTGTCTTCACTCCAACTGGTAATTCTTATATCTTTCTAAGCTGCCTATTCGGCAGTGAACTTCATGGCGGGAATGATGTAGATCATTCTGCTTTTCTAAGCTGCCTATTCGGCAGTGAACGTTCCTCGGCAGTACAGGTAGCCACCGACACTTTTCTAAGCTGCCTATTCGGCAGTGAACGATGGACAGGCAAACACAAAAGCTATGGTTGATTTCTAAGCTGCCTATTCGGCAGTGAACAACAACATAGGCAAAGCTATCAACGATTGATATTTCTAAGCTGCCTATTCGGCAGTGAACCCACGAGTTCGGTGATGCTAACGCTTGAAGCATTTCTAAGCTGCCTATTCGGCAGTGAACTTTGTCACATATGGAACAAGGCTTTGTATGTTTTTCTAAGCTGCCTATTCGGCAGTGAACATGAACTCGACTACTGTCGGCGCTATTAAATCTTTCTAAGCTGCCTATTCGGCAGTGAACGAGGGGATCGCGGTGTGGGCGTTGCAAGGTATTTTCTAAGCTGCCTATTCGGCAGTGAACGTTCCTTCGCAGTACAGGTAGCCACCGACACTTTTCTAAGCTGCCTATTCGGCAGTGAACAAATATATAGATTCTTTACCCTGGCGGCAGCTTTTCTAAGCTGCCTATTCGGCAGTGAACTACTCACATGCTCGGCAACATCCGTACCCCTTTTTCTAAGCTGCCTATTCGGCAGTGAACGGCTCCCTGTACTGCGAAGGAACCACTCTGCCTTTCTAAGCTGCCTATTCGGCAGTGAACTTTTCCCAGGGCTTCAACTTAGTAGGCTTGTTTTTCTAAGCTGCCTATTCGGCAGTGAACTTACGATTCAATAAAATTAAAAGCCTTGGAGGTTTCTAAGCTGCCTATTCGGCAGTGAACGAACTCTATTACCTGGAGGTAACAACATGTCATTTCTAAGCTGCCTATTCGGCAGTGAACTAAGAAAGAGTGCTTATATCTTCCTCTGTCATTTTCTAAGCTGCCTATTCGGCAGTGAACTTATTAACCATCACTATCATTACGTCAATATATTTCTAAGCTGCCTATTCGGCAGTGAACGGAGGGTTGCCTTTATTGAATAACTGATCAACTTTCTAAGCTGCCTATTCGGCAGTGAACTGGTTTTGCCAGTTCGGACAGTGTACTGGTTATTTCTAAGCTGCCTATTCGGCAGTGAACGGTGTAATCCTTGGCCTTATGGTGATTTATAATTTCTAAGCTGCCTATTCGGCAGTGAACAAGTATAAGGAGCAGATAGGTCAGTACAACGTTTTCTAAGCTGCCTATTCGGCAGTGAACCAAATAATGACTTGCGCGTAATTTCTTTTGCTTTTCTAAGCTGCCTATTCGGCAGTGAACATACGCTAAAAGAATTATATTGCGCAGAAATATTTCTAAGCTGCCTATTCGGCAGTGAACGTTCCTCGGCAGTCCAGGTAGCCACCGACACTTTTCTAAGCTGCCTATTCGGCAGTGAACCCTCCGTCCTACACAGCGTTTTCCTTTTATATTTTCTAAGCTGCCTATTCGGCAGTGAACATTTAAGCCAACTAACTCCGTCTATAATTGCATTTCTAAGCTGCCTATTCGGCAGTGAACACATGCTCTGGCTCACCACAAGCTTCGGCTATTTTCTAAGCTGCCTATTCGGCAGTGAACGTGCAGCACCTGCAAACGCCTGTCCTAATGATTTTCTAAGCTGCCTATTCGGCAGTGAACTACAGCAACAAAACGAGTAAGCCTCTCACCCTTTTCTAAGCTGCCTATTCGGCAGTGAACTACTGTCAGGAGTTGTATAAGTCCAGTGCCGATTTCTAAGCTGCCTATTCGGCAGTGAACGCTGTAAGACACCTGTATTAACTTTCGTTTCATTTCTAAGCTGCCTATTCGGCAGTGAACTCACACTCTGCTTGGAAGCAATCAGCGTTGCTTTTCTAAGCTGCCTATTCGGCAGTGAACTCACACTCTGCTTGGAAGCAATCAGCGTTGCTTTTCTAAGCTGCCTATTCGGCAGTGAACGAGGATGCGCTACGTTCATGACTACTGTGGATTTTCTAAGCTGCCTATTCGGCAGTGAACATTTAGAGCGAATAGTGAATATTATCGAGTAATTTCTAAGCTGCCTATTCGGCAGTGAACAGTCACCATTGATTGGTGTTGACCTTGCTAGTTTTCTAAGCTGCCTATTCGGCAGTGAACTAACAAAGGAAAGTCGTCCTTTACACTCAGCATTTCTAAGCTGCCTATTCGGCAGTGAACTTACTCGCCGTCTTGATGCCCCCCACCGTGACTTTCTAAGCTGCCTATTCGGCAGTGAACTTTAAATTTACTTCTTGATAGGGCAATTGTGATTTCTAAGCTGCCTATTCGGCAGTGAACTCCAGCACGAATCCAGAGTTTTCTTTCTTGACTTTCTAAGCTGCCTATTCGGCAGTGAACGCACATGAAATGGGCAAGATTGAAGCTCGTTTTTTCTAAGCTGCCTATTCGGCAGTGAACATCAATGGGATTCTGTCACTGTGATAAGTGATTTTCTAAGCTGCCTATTCGGCAGTGAACATCAACGGATAGTAGCCGATTTGACAGAAAGTTTTCTAAGCTGCCTATTCGGCAGTGAACGACGGGGCATTAACGCTCACTTTAAATCAATGTTTCTAAGCTGCCTATTCGGCAGTGAACGGCTAAAGGGGCATCGTTACTCCCTAAACTGGTTTCTAAGCTGCCTATTCGGCAGTGAACGTTTAACCCCGTATGGACTGTCAGTCGTGGATTTTCTAAGCTGCCTATTCGGCAGTGAACGCTTATTAAAAATGTTTACTGGCGGAATTGTCTTTCTAAGCTGCCTATTCGGCAGTGAACATAGACTCTGCTGTGTGATCCTGCATGCCCTGTTTCTAAGCTGCCTATTCGGCAGTGAACGAATTCTGCCATTCTTAATTTTTGCTGGTGATTTTCTAAGCTGCCTATTCGGCAGTGAACATATATCTAAATCAGGGCACTTATTCTTAAATTTTCTAAGCTGCCTATTCGGCAGTGAACCATAATTAGTTTTCATTAGTGAGTCTCCTCTATTTCTAAGCTGCCTATTCGGCAGTGAACTCACGCCCTTTGATTCTGTATATGACTTAAACTTTCTAAGCTGCCTATTCGGCAGTGAACGTCAATAACTCTATCGTTAGTCTTTCCATCGTTTTCTAAGCTGCCTATTCGGCAGTGAACGTATTGGATGGGTTAAGAATGCCTACGGTGGTTTTCTAAGCTGCCTATTCGGCAGTGAACTTAATTGGAAATACGTCATTAAACTTTGTAAATTTCTAAGCTGCCTATTCGGCAGTGAACAGACAGCGCGCAAGCGCGAACCCCTGCCTGCATTTCTAAGCTGCCTATTCGGCAGTGAACAGAAGTATAAGGCACAAAAAAATAGTTACAACAATAACTTAGCTACAAAACACATGATTACCCTATGTTTTTTGTCATTGCTATAACCATCTGATTTTAAATGAATTTTTAAAGAGCGGTGAAACTTAGGTAGTTTGATAGAGTAATTAGGTTAAATTTAAAAAGTTACTTCCCAATGTCCGGTTTTATCAGAGCCAATTCTTTTAAGTTTGCCTGATTTTTTTAGTTTTCTTATGCGGCGTTCAATGGTGCTTTTAGATCGTTTTGTTTGTGCCACTAATTTATCGAGAGTCATTGTTGGTTGTTGTGACAGTAATTTTAGAAGTTGAGCTTCTTTTTCATTTACCCCGTCATTTACCCCGTCATTTACCCCGTCATTTACCCCGTCATTTTGAGCTTCATGCAGAACATTTCGTATCATTGTTAGCATAAATTCAATAAAAGGTGCTGAGTTTGTCGAAAGTGTGCTTTGTCTTATTGCTGAATAATAATCCTCCTGATATTGGTAGATGAGGCTTTCTACAGGTATTTCTGTAAATACTGAATGCCATTGCGACAGAATTAAAGTTTGCCACAAACGCCCCATACGACCATTACCATCTGCAAACGGGTGGATAAACTCAAATTCATAATGAAAAACACAACTAGCAATTAAAGGGGGGGTGTCATTCTTATCGAGCCAGGCGAGTAAATCAGCTATCAATACTTGAACTCGACCTGCCTGCGGTGCCATATGTACAACAGTTTCACCTGACATAACTCCGACTCCACCGGTACGATACTTTCCAGCTTCATCAACCAGATCAGTCATTAGTACTTTATGAGCGGTCAATAAATCATCGACACTTGATGCTTGCCATACATCGAGCATATTGTAAGCGGCAATCGCATTGCGAGCCTCTGTAATCTCTCTAGGTGGCGCAATGACATGCTTGCCATCAAGTATTGCCGTTATCTGCTCTATTGATAGTGTGTTGCCTTCAATCGCTAATGAACCTTGAATTGTGCGAACCTGATTGATCCGGCGTAGGCTTAAACTTTGTTCCTGTTCAATTTGAACCGACAATCGCCCAAGCGCCTCACTAATCTCTGCCACGAGTGTCAATATCGTGTTAGTGATGATGAATGGAGGCTGGTATTTTGGCATCGTTCTTTATGTTTCCTTTAACTGTTTAGCATCGGCCAAGGTGGAGTATTTAGCAACCGTTTCATTCATCTACCATTGCCTGCTTGGTCATTTTCAATCACTTTAATTTACGATGATGCGAGCAACTCAATTCGGTACGCACTGCGCCCCGAATTGGAAATAGCTCATAAAACGTACGCATATTGCGTAAATTTCGTACATCAAAGCCTTTACCAAACTCAGTAGTTAGTACCTTCGATAATTGCTGGCGACTGTTGCTAAGTAGCTGACGTAAGTCTGCCAGCAGTTGTGTTTTTATTATATTGGGCATCACTATCTCAGTTATTTAAACACATCGAATTCGATGGGTTTAAAACCAGGGGACTGTGGCTGTTTTGGATAGGCCGTAGCAATTAAACTCACCTTGTACTGGTTCGGCAGCTTCTTCCTTATCAATAAATAATCGAAACTTACTTTCGCCCGAAAGACTATTCATATTAATAAAAGGCAACTTACTTTCTTTGTCTTCGAACGTTGCATAGTATTGTAATGCTTCTTCGAGCGTCCCACCTTTTCGTTTTACTCGCCGTCGAGCTAAACGATGAGGGTTAGTAGTAAACTGTTTACGCTTAAACCTTGTATGAGCAACCGACTCAGGCACTTCTTTAATTGACGTGCAGTGAGTGTAGTCACTTAAACGATTTAGCCATTGATTAACATTGAGTTGCTCTAATATTTCAACGGTTGGCGAAAACAAACGTAGTTTACTGCCAAGCGGAAATTTATCGCTATATTCAGGGAACGAAACAGCGATAGCTGAATTACCGTTAGGCAGTTTATTTTCAGCCAAGGCAATATGTATTTGTTGAAATACTTTTTGCCAGATAAAACCTAAGTTAGCTTCGGCATCTGGCAATAGGGTTATGTCGAGATAATGTTTCATAGCTCACCTCTATTTATCGCTTTCACCAAATACACCGCCACGCACCAGCACAGCCATCACATAATGCTCATCGTCAATATTCACTAATTGTTCCCCTCTCGCCCAAGTATCAAAAAATGTATAAAAATCTTGTTTGTCTTTAGGTGTGCGGTAGGCTCGGCCTAGATTGGTAACGGCCCCATAGGGTTCTACAGCAATCGGGCCAGCACTTTGCTCTTCGTTTGAAAAGTCGGGATACCATGTATCAATGGTACGTATAGCATTACCTATTTTTTGTGAATGCATCGCGGCTATATCATTCACATCATATAAAATTTTGCTTTTTTCGCCTTTGCCTTTATCCAAGACTAGCTCTTCACTAGGATAAACTTCTTGGGCAATACCTACCTGTACAAAACAGTTAATATCCAGCAATAAAAACTCATCTTCACTGGCAAGAACACCCGCTATAAGTGTTGCTAATTCAGCCACAGCATTATTTGTTTCATCAAAGTTACGAAGGTTGAATTGCGTTGCATCAAACGTCCAACTTTGATTAAGCGTTTTATTTTTAGCGTTAACTTGCACTTCGATTTTTTCAGCACCGACCCGATTACGCCAAAGAAAACGAGCATTAGCAATGTTAGTTGCGTAGCGTGTTGCGAGCTCTGTAAAGCCCTGATTATCAATATAGCTCTGTGCGGCAACACTATAGCTTTGTTTGAACGGTGCATTATTACAAGCTGAAGGCTGAGTAATACCGCCTAAGACTTTTAGGGTGAAATGCAGTTTTAATGTGTCTTGATGCGGCTCTAATGCACAGGCATCTACACGTTGTAGATTTGGACTCTCCACCTTGGCATCCAGCTTCATAGGGTCATCTAAAAAGGCTTTGCTATCCTTTTTGTTAAATCGATTTGATATTGTTCCGCGTACAGATTTTTCCCGCAACTGAAGTGGTGTAGCTTCACTTTTATTCCCCCAACTTGTGCCATACATATAGCCATCACTGGGCACCAATTTTTTTTCAAATGCGAGTACAGATGCAATATTTTCTTTTTTAGCCATGGTCGTTCTCCTTATGTTTAAAGTTAAGCAAATTCGTCGCCGAGGTCATCGGCAATACTATTGAGGGGTAAGCATTGGTAAAGATTGTTAAGTCCATCAACATGATAGCGCCATAACATTTGAGTAATGGAGTCAAATCGATGGGGCATTTTAAATTCACCCAAGGTCACTAGGCTTTCTGCAAAACGGTGAGGTGTTTCTGGATCGCGCTGGTTTTTAGCTTGGCCTAATTCACTAATGCCATGGAAGCCGGTGGCGATAGGCACAACCCAACCTGCGGGTTTGTCTTTTTGCGTTTTTCGACGACTTTTCCATAACACCTCTTCGTCTTCTGTTTGTTCGCAACTATGGTGTATAGCCACATAATCAATYAGTGCGTCCATTGCGTCCTGGCCTTGCTGCATAGCCTCCAGCATTAAGTCTCGACGCTCTATCAACACATAGCCTGGCATTACTTTACGCGTAAGCTTGCGAAGGCTTGCGTCGTTACCTTCCTCAATCACAAAAATATCGGGAGGATTAAATCCTTGAATATCACCACCCGCTATTTTTATTTTACTGTTCAGTAAATGCGTTACCCGTTCTTTCACTTCATCATCTTGCTCCTGGCTTATACCCTGCAATTCAATCAACAATGAAACATCAAGATGACAACGAGCTTCTTCAATAAATGATGGTCTCTCAAAGCTACTCCAAGGCTCACCCTTCACTTTTTTCTTCTTAGGAACAAGTGGGTTACCTGTACTTATAATAGAGGAAACATAATCGTTGCCACCACGATAAGTTTGTAAATCCATTTGGTGACTTACGATGCCCGTTGATGTGATTTTTAACGCTATACCATACTCATTTAGCTTCCGTTGCAGTGCATGACTTACTCCTAACCATGCCGTCATTGCTGGGAAGCCGATCGTAAATGGGCTTGAAAGCGCATTGGCGTTATGAATTCGAAGATGCGGCAATAACAATATTTTTTTATAGCTCATCGTAGTGCCTCCTTATTTTTTACCACTTGTTTATGTATGTGCTTGTATTCATCGTCTGAAAACATAAATGCTTTTTTACCCAACACCTTTTCATAGCCATTAAAAATAAAGCTAGTAATGTCTTTGCAAAGCTCATCTAACCAATCATTTTCTCCTTCACGCTTGCCTTCATGTTCATTACAAAGCCAATTTTTTTGAGTCTTATTGAGCTGGCTGGTTTCTTCGTTGTATTGAGTTTCACTAACACTTCTTACTGACCACATTCTTTCGATGATTCGGTCAATAATTGTTTGATAAAAATCATCACGTTCAAGGCGAATATACCAATTGTTTTTGTAATCAAGAAATAGCTCATGCAATGCATAAAATAAACTTCTGCATTGGTAATAGTTGAGTGATTGACTAAAAAAATCTATTGTTGGGAAATGTATGTCGCGTTTTGTTAATTTTGGTGGTTCACTAGAAAGTAAATAGTACGACTGATATTTATTATTAAGCCCACTGATATTTTTTGGGTGGTCGCCTCCATGCCGCGTAACGGTTAAGCTGGGTACAGATGCATAACCCGACTCAAAGTATTTATTTTCTTTCCTGGCTTTTTTCCCGTAGTACGCATTAGCTGATCGATCATTTATAAAATCTACTCTCTGTTTCAACAAAAACACCAACCCTGATGGTTGTAATACTGAAAGCTGGTGATATTCATTATCAACGGGAAAATAAATTTGCTTAATGGCTAGGTGGGTACGAACATCTTGCTCAGAAACGCAGCTATTAAAATTACTTATCCAAACTAAAACCTGATCTTCTGGTACAGAAAATGTAGCCGCTATACTGGCAACATCGTCACACCTGACTAACTCAAGGATACTTTTCCCTTCAATTTTTAGTGACAAAAATTTAAAGACTTTTAATTTTGTTGCATTAATATGTAAATCAAATTCGACATCATTATTTCCTGTCCGAATATATCCATCATTACCACTGCTTGCAGACACACACAGCTTTGGATATTTACATACAGGATTGGTCATTTTTGCTGAATGACTAATTATTGTTCCTTGGCAACTATCCTCTGAGATTGCATCTATTTTTTCGTGTATGGCTTTGAGCGTATTTTCATCAGATTCAATTTCTTCTTTAAAAAGTTCAAAATAATCGAGCTTATCAGCATTAAACTTGGCTACCCGGCTAATCACCAGCCGTATATCTTTATCCACTAAGCTCAATTTCATCAAGGCTTCATTGATAATATAATGCTCAGAATCAACTAACGACTTGATACTTTGCTTGTAAAGTAACTCAAAACATAAAAACCCAAGCAGCTCTACTTGTTTAGTGTGTACAGGTAAATACCCATCAACATCTGTACTAACCAAATTAATGAGCCAAGCCGAGTACTCAAGTCCCTCTTTACCATCAATGATGGTAAAAGGGAGCCCTGCCTTTTCATGAGACCCGCCGCTTTCCTTCAACTTTTTCTTCACAAGCGCATCAATATACTTTTTAAGATCATCAATCATAAAAATTTCCTTTAAACCCTCACCAATCCAAATTGATCGTTATATTCATATTTAGCTTTTTCACTATGGGGAAAGCTTAACTCCCCATAACGCATAGAAACTCTTCGCACGCTCACCTCTTGTTGCTCGGCCAAAGCTTCTATCTCAATATCAAAGTTACGCACTAGCCACAGCCGTTTAGCTGCCTCATGGCATAATTTAACTCGGCTGATTTTTAGTGGTAATTCACGCGGCACAGGGAAGCCTCGCTCATTTTTCTCGCAAAACATGCATTCCTGCATATCCTCATCAAAAGTCAGGAATATTTTTAAACTTGGCGGGCCTTCCCTAAATGGTGCCAATGTTTGGGGGTAGGCGGTTAAAAACCATGCTTCCCGCAAATAGCCTTGTAACTGTGCGGGGCCGGTACAAGATGTTCGATACGTCGCTAATAATGCGTGAATTGCATAATGCTCCAAATCAGCCAATTGCTTTGTGTGCTGCAACACTTGGGGCTTTTTAATTCTGGGAATGGCATCTAGACGTTTTGATACAGAATCAGTATCCAGTAAATCATTTAAGTCATGGCTTTCAAGCTGCACTATTTCTTCAAAACCTGGTTTATTAAAAACCTTGGCATTTTCTCGATGCCTGTTTTTTATGCCTTTCCAATTGTATTGCAACAAACTGATATTGGGTTCTAGCACCTCCATTTTACGGTGGCGACGAACGCGACCTGCTAATTGAATGATGGAACGATAGGAGGACGGCTCAACGACAGCCCAATCAAAGTCGTGATCGCGGCCAACCTCTTCCACAGGTGTAGCGACTAATATAAACAATACGTTTTTAACCTGCGGCTCAACGCGCTTAATATGATCTAAATGTTGACGAATCACAGGGTTTGAAAATGCTTTGGGCTGCTCGCCCTCACTTTCTTTCCGTTTTAAAACCTGATCTAAATGCTGCTCTTGTTTATGACGCATAAGTAGCACTTGCTGGCTGTGGTAAGGTATAACTCGTATTTGAGTATCTGCTGGAATATCTGTCACTAGCAAATATTGAGCAAGTGCAACACAGGGTTGAATATTAGCCATACGAACTACACCAAATGACACCGCCAACTGGCTTTGTGTATCAACTGTATGGTGATATTCATGTTTATTAATGGCGCTTTCAGCAATGCATTTAAAATAAGCTTGCTGCTTATTATCTATAACGTCTTCATCATTATGGTTTTCGGGAAAGTTTGAAAAAATATGCTCACAGGACACAATATCTGCTTTGCGCTTTGCCACTTGTTTTAATAGTTTTATCACACGCTTTTCTATAAATTTTGCATGTTGCTCTCGGTAAGAAAGTATTGCATCCCGATCCTCTAGATCACTATTACTCACAACCTCAGTATTAAATTCATCAATCCAGGCGCAGCCAATTAAGGCACTAGCATTACGAGTTTTACAATAAACCTGCCAACCGTCCCTATAAGCCTTGAAATAGCCTTCAGCCAAATCAGGTGGGATGGTTGCCGATGAGATCATGACCTTTCGACCTAACATACCAGCCAAATGGATTAGGCGGCCAATGGCCACTAAATCTTTACCTGAAAAGTCGTCAATTTCATCAATAACTACATCGGAAGACATTAGCCGTAAAGTAGGCAAAATATAACGCCCCCCGCGCTTTGTTTCGGTTGCTGCCATTAAGTGATCAATTGTGCAAGCTAACACTGGCGCATAAAGAAACTTCTTATCTCGGGCACAGGTAAGTACAGTTGCCATGCCTTCTTCGGGGATAGCGCAATCATAGTCAACTTCTTCATCAAGCAGTGTTTCTTGAGATTGTGAACCACTTTGCTCAAAGCTCTGTTCGTCCTCATTTAATTTAGCTTGTTGGTGTAATTCCATTACTGCACGAGAACCAATAAGTACTGCTAATTCGGTTTCATCCAAGCCCACCCGCTCACGGTATTCATCACCTGTTTGGAGGGTTAATGTACGTAACCCCAAGGCAAGTACAAAACGTAAACTATTGCCATCGTCAGATAAGGTTTGCATAATTTTGGCGTTAGCAAAGGTTTTACCGCAGCCGGTGCTTGCCATGTTTACGGCGAAAAAACCCTCCTTTTTCGTATTATCTGCGCGCCATATTTTGATTTTTTCTACGGCTTTATCTTGCCAACGATAACCCTTAGGACTTAATTTTTTTAGCGCAACGATATCTTGTGCGACGGGAGGCTCGCTTTCGAATGCAGGCAGTAAATGAGCTGTATTTAAACCATGCTTTGCAACACCGACCAAATGCTCATCCAGCTTTTGTTTTAATATTTTGGTTTTAAAATCTGTATTAGCGAACAGGCCAGTATTATCTGGCCACTTTTTATTGGCATCTTGCGATGAATAGTAATGATCCCCTAGCATTAAACATAAACGTGAATAGCTCAAAACTGACCTATAGCTGCCATCATAGAGTGACTGTAGTGCTTGTTTTTCACAGCTCAACAAACGTTGCGACCATTTTTTTATTTGTTTTAACCAGGGCTGAGAGGCACTCAGTAGCCCATTGGGGAAATTAAAACACTGCTCAACTCTTTGTTGATATTCAGCCTCATCGTAGTTATTTTCATAGCCCCACTGCTGGCTTATTCGGCGTAAAACGTCATCTATTTTGGGGGCATAATCAGGCGCAATATTCTCTGCGATAGATTCATTTAGCGGCAGGCGGTGGTGAGAAACAATCAACCACGCAATTAACTTTGCAATAGGTGGCAAATCAGCAAGTGGTTTCATCTGCTGCCGTGTCGCTATTACTTTGATCTGAGTTTCATCGATATTGCCACTCATTAAAGCCTCTAGCCATGCACTATCACTCAACACGCCGGTATTTTTTTGATGCACTTGAATATGCGCATTCAGTAATAGACATGAAATCCATTCGTGCCGAATAGGGTCGCCTTTAAAACCTATTTTATTAGCGGGGTTCAATTTTTCCTGAAATAATTGGCTTGCCTTGCCCCAATCATGTAATAACGCAGCAATAGCTACCAAAGCTTTAATTAAGGGTAAATACTCCCAATCATTTTCGATATGAGAGTTTATTAAATTTCGTTTGGTTGAATTAACAGGCACTACACCCTCACTATTAAACTTCCCTCTATTCCCCACCACCCAAACCAGTTCACTTCTGCTTCGTGATCTTATCCAAAAACAACTCACGGCAGTATTTTTACTGGCGGTTTTGCGCAGTAGTTTTTTAACGGCCAACAAGCCTTCATTGGTAATTACTGTTTGCCAGGTGTTATCACCGATTCTGTTGGCGAATGCATCCAGAACTCGGCGGCTACGATTGAGAGCTTTTTTCTCGCATTGGGAAACGAAGGTAACCATCATTTGCAGTCACCTTTTTGTGTTTTTCCGTTATCCCATACAAAGCCAATGGGTCTATGTTTGGGGTCTGGCGGTATCATTAGTTCTTTAATGGCATCAAAGATCATTTTGAACTGTTTGTCGTAGCGTTGTTCCAGCTGATTAAGTTTGGCTGTCCGTCTTCCACCCCAACTTGAGGTCACAAATTGTGACCTCAAGTTGTTAAATTCTTGTTTTGTAAGGGAAAAAATAAAGTCTTTGGGGAAGCGATCAATATTTCTTTTAACAGCCTGCAACAATACTTTGGTTTCGACACCATAAAGTTCGGCCAGGGAGCTATCCAGTAGAACCTTTTGGCTGCGAATTAATAAAATACGTTTTTCTATTGCTGTGATTTCATTCATGGGTTCCTTCCCTGTCTGTATTTAACCCCCTCAGACTTCTAGTTGTGGCGAATTCACCATAATTAAAAATCTGCTTATGCACAGATTCCCCAATACCCTGGATTTCAACAGTATTGTGGTTTTTCTTACTCACCAGCACCGCTTCCACAATAGTGACCATCATTTTTTGGTACTACCTTTATCTTTGTTGATTTTTTTGGTTCGAGGTAGGTAATTGCCTTTGCTGACCACTTTTTTGCCGGTTTTAGCTTCCAGTGCTTCGCGAGCTTTTTTTGAAATATTTCCTCCGGCTTTTGCTGCGTCTGTGTTTTCAGTCATGCCGCTGGCGTCTTCTGTTTCGGCTATTTGGCGGGTAGAGAGTTCTGCCAGGGCGGTGAAGATAAGTTCGGCTTCGCTCATGTGGTCACGCAGGTTTTGGCTTTGCAGGCCTTTGAGGTTCTTGTGGTCTTTAACGCTGACTTCTGCCCATTCCTGATGGATGATATTGGTGAGAATGGCGAATTCTTCACCTTGCTTGATATCATGCTCTGCCCAGTAATCGGTGAGCTTATTGCGGGTTTCCTGGCCTGTCATGCGTTGTTGAGTCCATTTTTTGCTGCGGCCATGCTGTTGCCAGGTTTTTCGTGCTCGATCTAGTGAGCGGGAAGGGTCAGCCATTTCTTGCATACGCTCGTAGCCTACTTTGGCTAACCAGAGTTTGATGGGTTCTGATTTAGGACTGGGAACAGATTGCACGAGGCGCAGCAAGGTTTCAGCGGTAGCGACATCGGTTAAGCGCTGTTTGCCATCTACGGCTGTCATTTTCAACCGGTTACAATTTGTAACCACTTCACTTCCTTCTTTAGTAAGCCTGTTCTTTAACACCTTCCAATAATTGCGGGCTGCCTGGAAATCAGATTGCTGAGTCAGCACCTGGACAATATCTATCACCGAAAACCACCAGATTTCGGTTTCTTCGTCATAGGTACGGCGAATTTTATAATCTTCAAACAAGGTCATATTAGGTTTCATTGTTCATCACTCCTTGATGATTGATTGCTTTCAGATTTCTGTTTCTCATGGTGTGTCAATGCCACCATTTTCACCTGTTCAAACATAAAATCCAGCGCCTTATGCTGGGTGAAGGCTTGCAGGCATTGTTGGCGAAATTCCTGCTCGGTGGCGTTTTCTTTGGCGCAGATAAATGCCCAGGGCAGGATGAGCGTGTCTTTGATTAAATCGGCAACATCAAACACCAGTGCGCCACGGCGGGTTTTGCCGTGCATTACTGCGAATCCGTGAGGGATGCCGAGCACCCAGAGTGTGGTAGCAGCTAAACCATAAGCAAGGTAGTTACCGTGATTAAGGAAGGCGTTGGCAGTGTCTACTGATTCTCGCTCTCGGGTGAAATCACCGTATTGGGTGCGGTTAACGGCTATTTTATAGAGCCGTTTAGTCAGTTCGGCTTCTATTTGTAATAAATTACCTACYTTAGGTGCCTGTTCTATTTTGTGTATAAATTTATTGAGTGCCTGGCTGATGTCGCTGTCATCGGTGTTGAAGCCTTCTGCTTTTAAGTCTCTGTCTTTGCCCCAGACGCGCTGCAAAAATGTAATTCGAGCATGTTRAAATTGTCGGGCAGCTTGCAGGCGTTTTTTATCGTCAAACCAAAATTGCATCCAGCCCTGCACATATTCAGTAGGCCGATATTCACTTTGTGGGCTGAGCCATTCAATTTCGGTGGCCATTAATAAAGGCGTGCCTCCGCCGCCACAAAAACCAACGAGTACGCCGGCTTGTGCGAGCATACGCATGGCGGCCTGGGTGATAGAGGTGCCTGTCCCTAATAAAAGACAGGTGGTGTTGGCGATAGGAATATTCCAGTACTGGTTTTCCCTTTTTTCTCGATCAGAGCGAGCTTCAGTAAGATAAAGGACTCTGCCGTCTTTTTGCATCACGCGGCATTTGTCGAGGTAATAGATATTCGCTCGTTTCGAATGCAGTATTGCTTTGAGGTCAGTGAGTTGTTCCAATACTATTCCCTTTTCCAAATCGGCGTATCAAAATAATCCCAGTCAAACTCTTCCGACTGTGAATCAAATAATTCAATATGCCGCTGCCTGAGCGCTTTACCAAAAGCCTTGTTATGCTGCTCGCTAATAACCTTCTGTAATTCAACCTCGCTTATTGCGCCCAAGCGTAATGCTGCTTCCATATAACCTTTTACATTACCGCGCTCTTCAAGCAATGGCTTGCCTTCTTTCTGTAAGACATAGAAAGCTGCCAGTTTATTAGCCAGAATTGTCAGAAATTTTGCTTTCTTCTCTTCCATAAGCCTTTGTACCACCCTCCATGCTCACAGAGTGAGCCTGGTTTTATTTTTTATAATTTTTTATAATTTTTTATAATTTTTTATAATTTTTTATAATTTTTTAACGATTTTTGCATTTTTTCTATCACTTGCTGACGCAAAGACTCTGGTTCTATCACTTCTGCATCTTCGCCATACTTGAGGATATCCATGATGAGTTCTCTGGAGTCACCATAGGGAACGGTCAGTTCCCAGTTGCCGTTTTCCAGCCTTTTTGATTCTTGTTCTGGGTGCCAGTGCTCATCGGCTATCCATTCTGCGGCTTTATCCGAGAAATGAATCACGGCTTTGTTGGTTGCGGGGCCGGCGAAAATACCGTAAGTGCGGGTGAAGTGGGCATCGAGTTGCTTGTCTGTAATGTCTTTTGCAATTTGGCCTTTTTCTGCAACGTTCATTCTGTCCAGTGAGAAGGTGCGAATGGCTTTGCGTAGGTGGCACCAGGCATCGAGATACCAGTTATCCCTGTAATAGATAAGGCGCTGGGGCGACACCCAACGTTCAGTGAGTTCCTGCTTACCACGGCTGCCATATTGGATACGAATTTGTACTCGGCCTATCAGCGCATCAGTGATTTGTTGAAAGTCTTCCAGTTCGGCTACTCGGGGCGCCATCTGCAAAATACGGATGCGTTTAAAAACTTCCTGATTGCCAGCATATTCATCTTCCAGCAGGCTTTCTATGCGTTTCTGTAAAGGCGCCAGGAAGGGTTCTAAAACACCAGGTTGTACATCGGCAATAAGCCGGTGACTGGTCATTAAAGCAATAAGTTCGGAGGGGTTAAACCAGAGTCCTGGTAATTCGTAGTGTTCGCCTTCCTTTATAGCAAGGTAATAACCACTTCTCTCTCTGTCATACTCAATAGGAATTTGAATACGACTACGGCAGAACTCTATCAAGCGGGTTGCAGTTGACTTGCTACAGTCCAGTTTGTTTTCTATCTCGACACGAGAAACCGGGGCGCGACGTGAAGTCAGAAGTTTATGAAGCTCATAGATGCGTTCGAATTTATCCACGTTGCAGGCACTTCCTTATGATAAGCCGCTGATCCTGCTAACCTTAACCGAGATGATGCTTGCATCAAAGTAAAAGCTTACACTGCTAAATCAACCTCAACCCGAATATTTCTGATACCAGACCCTTTTAGCAACTTACTTAGACCTCCCATTTTAGCTATGGCAAAAACTATTCTGCACCAGCCTTATTGAAGCCTACAATTTTGTAAGCTGGGCAAAATTTTATGCTACCAGTTGCCAACGCTATTAAACCTACGACGGCTACAATCAGCCCCCACAAAGTCGTAATCCCAGTATTTAAACCAATAATCAGAAAGAATAAACCCAGTGTCATTCGTATTAGCCTGTCTTGCATGCCGACATTATGAATCATCTTTATCTCTCCCATTAGAATACGTCAACGCGTTTAATTAAATTTCTACGCATCTAAGAATACAAGAGTAAGACTACCTGATTACGATGCAGATCAAATGAATGATAATTAATGGAACCCTGATCATTTTCTGCTAGAATCACCCTTTGATTAGGGTAGCTCGCGCTGCCCTTTTGCGTTTAACGAGCTGAATTTAATGAAGCTGTATTAATGAACCTATTATTAATGAAACTGGGCTAATGAAAAAAAGTACTCACATAATGCCGACCTATAAGAGATACCCAATCGCATTCGATCATGGCGAAGGCGTATGGTTGTATGACACTGCTGGGAATAAATACCTTGATGCTATTAGTGGCATCGCCGTATGTCCTCTCGGCCATAAGCATCCAGCTTTTACTCAGGCCTTAATAGAGCAAAGTCAAAAACTCATACACACGTCAAACCTCTATAGCATTCCTCTACAGGAAGAATTAGCCACAAAGCTTTGCCAAGACTCAGACATGCAACAAATATTTTTTGCTAATTCAGGCACTGAGGCCAATGAAGCAGCAATAAAAGTTGCCAGAATGTACGGCCATAATAAAGGCATAAGCCTGCCGCAAATTATTGTAATGGAAGGCGCCTTTCATGGCAGAAGCATGGGTTCTTTAAGTGCCACGTATAACACTAAACATCAGGAAGGCTTTGCGCCTTTACTCGAAGGTTTTGTCAGAGCGCCTTTAAATGATGTGGCTGCCATAGAAAAATGCCTGTCTGAAAACTCAGGCATTGTCGCCATCATGTTAGAACCTATTCAAGGTGAAAGCGGGATTAACCCTTGTACTGCAAGCTATCTTGAATCTGTACAAGCATTATGTGACCAGCATGACCTCCTGCTAATACTGGATGAAGTCCAAACTGGCAATGGCAGAACTGGCAAATATTTCAGCTTTCAACACAGCGCTATACAACCCGATATTTTAACCACAGCCAAAGGCATGGGGAATGGCTTCCCAATGGGGGTTTGCCTGATTGGTGGCAGAGCTGTTGATGTCATGCAGCCCGGTCATCATGGTAGTACTTTCGGTGGCAGCCCTTTGGCCAGTGCCGCCGGGCTAGCTGTTAATAAGGCTATTCACGATGAAAACCTGATGCAAAATGCGCAACGCCAGGGCGACAAAATACGTCAAGCCTTGCAAGACAATTTAGCCGATATAACTGCCGTCAAAGAAGTCAGGGGGCTGGGCCTAATGTTAGGTATTGAACTCTCCATTCCTTGTGGTGAACTTGTTAATCTGGCACGAGACAAGGGTTTATTAATCACCGTGCAAATGGATAAGGTCATCCGTTTGCTGCCGCCCTTGATTATCAATGACTCTGAATCTCAACTGATCATTGATACCCTTACTCAGCTAATCAGGGAGTTTTGCCATGAGCGTTAGGCATTTTAGAAGCCTGTTGGATTTGAATTCGCAGGAGCTAAGACAAATCCTTGCACGCGCCAGTGAACTAAAAAAGATGCTGGCCGAAGGTGTCGCGCATGAGTTTTTAAAGAATAAATCGTTAGCGATGATTTTTGAGAAATCGTCGACCCGCACACGCGTGTCTTTTGAAGCCGGCATGACACAGTTTGGTGGTTCGTCTATATTTCTCTCACCCGCTGATTCTCAACTCGGCAGAGGCGAACCCATTCCAGATACTGCCCGAGTATTATCACGTATGGTCGATGCCATCATGGTAAGAACATTTTCACATGACACGGTAGAAACGCTGGCAGAACACTCTTCAGTGCCGGTCATCAATGGACTCACCGACTCTTTTCATCCCTGTCAGTTATTGGCAGATTTGCAGACCTATTTTGAACATCGTGGCGATATTCAAGGTAAAACAGTGAGCTGGATAGGCGATGGCAATAACATGTGCAACTCTTATATTAATGCCGCAGAGCTATTGGACTTTGAACTGCTCATCGCCTGCCCTCCAGGCTATGAACCCATGCAAAGTTTACTTGATGATAATAAAGACCGGGTGCGACTTCTTAGAGATCCAAAACAAGCCGTAGCAGGCTCTTCCTTGGTAGCTACTGATGTTTGGGCATCCATGGGACAAGAAGATGAACTACAAAAACGCCTGCTTGATTTTGCTGATTTTGAAGTGACTCCAGAATTAATGAGCTATGCCAACAATGATGCAATCTTTTTGCATTGCCTGCCGGCGCATCGCGGTGAAGAAGTTAGCGCTGAGGTCATTGATGCGCCTGCATCTCTGGTCTGGGAAGAGGCGGAAAATCGCTTACATGCGCAAAAAGCGTTACTGGAATTTCTGCTATGCTCGTAGCCTTTCATTAAAGCTCTGTGGAACTTTTTTTGAGTAATCTACTGAACGTAAAACAAATTTCCTGCCGTTATGATGACAAAGTCATCATCCCAGAGCTTAGTTTCAGTGTTAAACAGGGACAAATTGTCAGTTTGTTAGGCCCTAGCGGATGTGGCAAGACCACAGCATTACGTGCAATTGCTGGCTTTGAGCCTGTGTACAGCGGCGAAATTGAACTTGCTGGGAGAGTGCTCAGCACGCCAAGCGACACCCTGGTACCTGAAAAAAGAAAGGTCGGCATGGTATTTCAGGACTATGCACTTTTCCCGCATCTCAATGTTAATGACAACATCGCTTTTGGCATTCAGGACACCGATAAAACTGAACGCGCTAATAAAGTTGCTGAGCTGCTTGATATGATTAAACTGCAAGATTATGCCAACTATTACCCACACCAGTTATCGGGTGGGCAGCAACAGCGTGTCGCACTAGCCAGAGCACTGGCACCGAGCCCTGTCATTTTATTACTGGATGAGCCTTTCTCAAACCTGGATACAGAATTGCGTCGATCATTAAGCCTGGAAGTCAGAGATATTCTTAAACAAAACGATATCACTGCCATCCTCGTTACCCATGACCAGACTGAAGCCTTCGCAGTCGCGGATGAAATTGGTATTTTAAATGAAGGGGTTTTACAACAATGGGGAGAGCCGCAAACGCTGCATCAGCAACCTGCAAATGATTTTGTCGCAAAATTTATGGGCATCCCGACCTCTTAGTTCTGCTAGTTAATAAAAATACCAAACTGAATAGTGAGTGATCGCTAATAAAGAGCGAAAGCAAGAATAAGTGTGACCAGCTAGTTTTTCATTCTGATTTTCCATGACCACCCAGTTCTAATTCTCACAACTCTCAGCAACAAATCATCTCCATTCGCATACCCTCTTTTACAAATTAATTGGCTTTTAGGTTTTCCTCTTGTGTGTCTTTCTATTTAAGTGCCTTAAGAGAGCCATCAAGCAAAAGCCGCCGGTGCTTTTTGCTTTAGATATAGCCAATATCGTCTATTTTTAGTGAAATATGCAAGCAAAGTAAAGCCTGGTTATCCACATACACAGTGTTTTTTGCCAATACAACCAACACAAGATGTAGTGTTATTGTTTTTATTAATAATTTCGTATTTTCAGCACATTGTGATACATCAAAGTAATAAATAATTACCCACAAGTTATCCACAAAAAATACACAACATTTTTACTTGCCAAGTAGAAAAAATCCCTGATATAGTAGGCACCGTCTATGTAAGTCCACTATATCTTGTGATTTTAATGATTTTCGATGATTTAAAGCCACTTGCCTGCATTAAATGCGTAGTGCATCAAACATGGTCAACTATACAACTAAAAGCAAGGCCTGAAAGGTGATTTTAAGCTCTGGTGGCAACACTATATATAGTGTTTATAGATATAGTATGCATATAGCATGGAGAATACAGAACGTAGATTAGGCAGATATAGATTAAAGCGCACCGATTTATATGCCAATGTTTATATCTCTTTAGTGTGCAGAGATAGCGTGCAGAGAAACGGTACGGCGAAAAAGCACACTAAAAAGAACCACCAAGCATTCAAATACTTGGTAAGAATATTAAAAATATAATAATAATCACAACAGCAAATTATGGAGTTTTACATCAATGCAAACTGAGACATCCAATGATTCTTCAACATCCTCCTCAGTGCCTGTTAGCGACAATCAGGATTCCAATCTAGAAGCAACTGCACCCGGCCAACTGCGCGTCATTAAACGCAATGGTTCAGTTGTTAGTTATGATGAAAGCAAAATCGGCATTGCTATAACCAAGGCCTATCTGGCTGTGGAAGGTGGTAACGCGGCGGCATCGTCTCGCGTACACGAAACCGTCGCCAAATTATCAAAAGAAATTAGCCAAACTTTTAAACGCCGTATGCCTTCCGGCGGCAGCATTCATATTGAGGAAATTCAGGATCAAGTGGAATTGATGCTGATGCGTTCCGGCGAACATAAAGTAGCAAGAAGCTACGTTATTTATCGTGCTGAGCATGCTAAACAACGCGCCCAACAGGAGCCCGCAAGCTCAGCCGCTCCTTCCAACATCATGGTCACCATGGATGATGGTTCCAGCCAGCCGCTCGATACCGCTCGGCTGCAAACTATTATCAATGAAGCCTGTGATGGTCTGGAGGATGTAACCGGCGAGGCTATTTATAACGAGACCCTGAAAAACCTCTATTCCGGTGTCAAAATCAATGATGTACGGATTTCGCTAGTGATGACAGCTCGCACACTGGTTGAACAGGAACCTAATTACTCATATGTCGCTGCACGCCTGCTGCTGGATAGTCTGCGCAGTGAAGCCCTGAGTTTTCTAGACATTGCAGACAACGCGACACAATCAGAAATGCATAACCGCTATGCCGCAGTACTGAAGCCCTATTTGGAAAAAGGCGTAGAACTGGAATTACTGTCGCCGGTGCTACTTGAGTTTGACCTGGCTCGCTTAGGTCAAGCCTTGCTTGCTGAGCGTGACGAGCAATTTAGCTATCTTGGCTTACAAACCCTCTATGACCGCTACTTTATTCAAAGTGAAGATACTCGCTTTGAATTACCACAGATTTTCTTTATGCGGGTCGCAATGGGCCTGGCCGTCAATGAAGCAGACCGCGAAAGCAAAGCTATTGAGTTTTATAATCTGATTTCCAGCTTCGATTACATGACCTCAACACCACAGTTATTTAATGCGGGCACTTTACGCCCGCAGCTTTCTTCATGCTTTCTGACTACTGTGCCGGATGATCTAAGTGGTATCTATGGCGCCATTCATGACAATGCCATGCTGTCCAAATGGGCGGGTGGTTTAGGTAATGACTGGACGCCAGTGCGAGCTTTAGGCGCCTACATCAAAGGCACCAACGGAAAATCACAGGGTGTCGTACCCTTCCTGAAAGTCGTTAATGATACGGCTGTCGCCGTCAATCAGGGCGGCAAGCGTAAAGGCGCTGTCTGTTCCTATCTGGAAACCTGGCATTTGGATATTGAAGAATTTCTGGAATTGCGTAAAAACACCGGTGACGATCGCCGACGTGCGCATGATATGAATAGTGCCAACTGGATTCCCGACCTGTTTATGAAGCGTGTCTTCGATGACGGCGACTGGACGCTGTTTTCGCCAAACGAAGTACCTGACCTGCATGACCTTTACGGTAAAGCCTTTGAAGAACGCTATGCATATTACGAGCAGCAGGCTCGCGAAGGTAAGTTTTATGTGCATAAAACACTGAAGGCTAAAGATTTATGGCGCAAAATGTTGTCCATGCTGTTTGAAACCGGACACCCCTGGATCACCTTTAAAGATCCCTGCAATATCCGCTCACCGCAGCAGCATGTCGGCACCGTACACTCATCTAACCTGTGTACTGAAATTACACTGAACACCAGCCAAGATGAAATTGCTGTTTGTAACCTTGGCTCGATTAACTTAGTCAACCATGTGACTGAACGTGGACTAGATCGCACCAAGCTGAAGAAGACCATCCATACGGCTATCCGCATGCTGGATAATGTGATTGATATCAACTATTACTCAGTACCTCAAGCGAAAAAATCCAACCTGAGACATCGTCCCATTGGTATGGGCATCATGGGTTTTCAGGACTCACTGTATATCCAGAAAATCCCTTACAGCTCAGAAAATGCCGTCAGTTTTGCTGACAGCGCCATGGAAGTCATTAGCTACCACGCCATTGAAGCTTCCACCCAGCTGGCAGAAGAACGTGGCACTTATGAAACCTATGAGGGTTCACTCTGGAGCCAGGGCGTCCTGCCAATAGATTCTCTCAGTAAATTAGTGGAAGAGCGCGGCGAACAATACATAGAAGTGGATATGAGCAGCACGCTGGACTGGGATGGCTTACGCCAGCAAGTCCTGGCAAAAGGCATGCGGAATTCTAATGTTATGGCTATAGCCCCTACTGCCACCATCGCTAATATCACTGGTGTATCACAATCCATTGAGCCGACTTATCAAAATTTGTATGTGAAATCGAACCTGTCTGGCGAATTTACAGTGGTTAATCCCTTTCTGATTAACGACCTCAAAAAAGCCGGCCTCTGGGACAGCGTCATGATCAATGATCTGAAATATTACGAAGGCAGTGTGCAAAAAATCGATCGCGTACCCGCTGAACTGAAAACACTTTACGCAACAGCATTTGAAATCAATCCGCGCTGGTTGGTCGATGCTGCCAGCCGCCGTCAAAAATGGATTGACCAGGCGCAATCACTCAATCTTTACATTGCTGAAGCCAACGGTAAGAAACTGGATGTTACCTACAGAATGGCCTGGTACCGCGGTTTAAAAACCACCTATTACCTACGCGCCATGGCCGCCACCAGTACAGAAAAATCAACCGTGAATACTGGCACCTTAAATGCCGTCTCGTCGGGATTAGGGTCCGGTTCTGAATCTACAGCCAGTGCTGCTGCCGAAGTACCACAAGCCTGTTCAATTGATGATCCTGATTGCGAAGCTTGCCAGTAAATAAAAGTAAAAAGTGCACATAATAAGCTCAAATAATTTAAAAAAGCTTTTAGAAAATTTAAAGCATAAAAAAAGAAATAAAGAGGTATAAATAATGTTGAACTGGGATGAGTTTAATGTCGAAGAAAATGCTTCACCTTCTAACGCTGCTAATAATACTGCGGCAGAACGCTTTACTGAATCGGCTCCAGTAAATGTTACTGAGACAGAAGAGCTTGCTCCTGAAGTAATAGCAGCAGAAGCTTCTGATACCGTAGTAGCGGGAAGTATAAAAAGCCCAGAAAGCACAAAAGGGATGGAGCAAGAAGCTCAAGCATCAGTTTCTCAGCTCACGCCTCTTGAACAGGCTAAAGCAACTGTAGAGGAACTGGATATTACTGCTGCCGAGGAAGAACTGGCAGGTTCAGCAGTACGCGTAAAAGTTGATGATAAACGTATGATCAACTGCCGTGCTGACTTAAACCAGTTAGTGCCTTTTAAATATGACTGGGCCTGGCAAAAATATCTTGATGGTTGCGCCAATCACTGGATGCCACAAGAAATTAACATGAACGCTGATATTGCTCTTTGGAAACAGCCAGATGGCCTGACAGATGATGAACGCCTCATTGTTAAACGTAATCTAGGTTTCTTTGCCACGGCCGACTCACTGGTTGCAAATAATCTGGTACTAGCCATCTACCGCCTGATAACCAACCCCGAGTGCCGCCAATATATTTTACGTCAGGCTTTCGAGGAAGCCATTCATACCCATGCCTATCAATATTGCATTGAATCGCTTGGCATGGATGAAGGTGAAATTTTCAATATGTACCATGAAGTGCCCTCTGTCGCGAAAAAGGCTTCCTGGGGACTGAAGTACACTAAAGAAATTACCGATCCGGCCTTTGTCACCGGCACGCCTGAAGCTGACAAGATGCTGCTAAAAAACCTGATCGCTTTCTACTGCTGCCTGGAAGGAATCTTCTTCTATTGTGGTTTTACTCAGATACTATCCATGGGCCGGCGCAATAAAATGACAGGCACCTCCGAGCAGTTTCAGTACATCCTGCGCGACGAATCTATGCACCTGAATTTTGGCATCGACATGATTAATCAAATCAAGCTGGAGAATCCGCACCTTTGGGACGAAAGCATGAAAGAGCAGGCTACCCAGATGATTCTGGAAGCCACTCAACTCGAAATAGAATACGCCCGTGACACAATGCCACGTGGTGTACTCGGCATGAATGCTGCGATGATGGAAGATTATCTGAAGTTCATCGCTAACCGCCGTCTCAATCAACTGGGCTTGCAAGAACAGTTTCCTGGCGCGCAAAACCCCTTCCCCTGGATGTCTGAAATTATGGATTTGCGTAAAGAAAAGAACTTTTTTGAGACTCGTGTTATCGAGTATCAAACCGGTGGTGCACTTAATTGGGATTAATCTTCTTAGCCACTTCTTACAAAGGAGCGACACTATGAGTGACAAATCTGACGTAGAGCTAAACTCTGAGCAGACGCTCATCACTCTGGAGCAATTAGGCCAGACACTGGAAGTCATGACGCATGTTGTCGATAGACTTAAACAGCACTTAAACCGACAAATGTCGCTGAACGCAGAATTATTTCAAGATGAGGAAAAACTGCGTAAACAAGAGGCTGAGGAACGCGTTGAAGCCAGTAAAAAATTACAGGAAAAAAGTTTTGTTGTGGAAATCACACAACAGGAATTAGAAGACGGCGCTGATTCTAAAACTGTACACTAAGCTCTTTAGCTCATTACACCTTGTAAACAGTCCTGTGTCTGTCGTATGTTAGCTGCTTTTTAGAATTCATCGACGCAGGACCTTTTTATGAAAGCTATGAAAGACATTCTTAGTAATGCTCTTATTGCCTTACTTTTTACCGCTCAATTTCTTATCGTTCAAGCAGGCTTTTCCCAAGATAATCAGCCAGAGAACCAGGATATTTCTGCTTTACGTGAAGATCCTGACAATCCTCTAGTCGAAATTCAGACCTCTATGGGCAGCATAATTCTGGAACTCTTTCCCAAAGAGGCTCCCGAAACTGTTGCCAACTTCATTGATTTAGCTGAAGGCCGAAAATCATTCCTCGATCCTGAATCCGGCGCTTTGGTTACTCGTCCTTTTTATGATGGCTTGATTTTTCATCGTGTCATTGATGGTTTTATGATTCAGGGCGGAAGCCCAACAGGTATTGGTAATGGCACACCAGGATTTTCTTTCCCCGATGAGATAAATGCGCGCAGTTTAGGTCTGGACCGAATGCAAGCACTTGACGATGAAGGCGTACCCCATCCTTTTTTGAGAATAGCATCACAAACACAATTTCAATCTGTCATTCTCGAACCACTCTATGCAGAACTGAATATCAGCTCACAAGAAGAACTTGAAAATAATATCGCCGCTATTGAAGAAAGAATTAGCAACTTGACTGTAAAAGATGTTTACGAAAACCAGGGTTATGAGTACACAGAAACCCTTATCTCAAGAATGCCAGTAAGAGGTGTTATTGCCATGGCTAATTCAGGGCCTAATAGCAATGGTTCACAATTTTTTATCAATTTGATTGATACTGAATGGCTAGCCGGCAAGCACACTGTTTTTGGTCGGGTGCGCCAGGGTATGGATGTCTTAGATACTATTGGTGGCACATCTGTTGATGAGCAAGACCGCCCTTTACAGGATGTTCGTCTTATCCAGGTAAAGGTATTACAGTAAACTATTTTTCATATACAGTTATATTTAAAATCAATAATTTTATTAACGATAAATAAAGGCCAACTTCTACTTTTAGGTTCTAGATATAACGCGGCCATTTAAAGATTGGGACATAAAAGTGACAGAGAATTTCAAACATAAAAGTACTAATATTGTTTGGCATGAAAGCCGAGTCAGCCGTAAATTTCGTCAAGAAATATTCGCTCAACAAGGCACAACACTTTGGTTTACAGGCCTAAGTGGCTCCGGCAAAAGCACTCTGGCATTTACGCTGGAACATAAACTCATAGAAGCTAAATTTAAAAGCTATGTCCTGGATGGCGATAATATTCGTCACGGTTTAAATAATAACCTGGGTTTTACCGATGCGGATCGTGAAGAAAACATCCGGCGTGTTGGTGAGGTATCTAAACTGTTTGCAGATGCTGGGTTAATCGTGCTTTCCAGTTTTATTTCCCCCTTCAAAAAGGATCGGCAACTGGTTAGAAAAATTCATGCAGATGCAGGTTTAAACTTTGTAGAAATATATATCGACACCCCCCTGGCGATTTGTGAAGAGCGTGATCCCAAGCAGCTATATGCCAAAGCCCGGCGTGGTGAAATCCCTAACTTTACGGGTATCAGTTCACCTTATGAAGAGCCTGATGATGCTGAGATTATTATTCCTGTTTCCAATACACCCGAACAAAGCTCGCAGCAAATTCTAGAATACTTAAAACTGCATCAAATAATTAAGCACTGAATATTTCACGTCGGTATGGTGGTAATGCATCAAGAATTGATGCGCCATAACGCCGGTTTAACAGGCGTTCATCCAAGATGGAAATTTTTCCGCTATCACTTTCACTTCTTAATAAACGGCCGCTGGCCTGAACCAGTTTCATGGCCGTTTCCGGGATAGAGATTTCAATGAATGGGTTTTTCCCCTGATCTTTCATCCATTGGCCCAAAGTTACATCTATTGGGTCATCAGGCACCGAGAAAGGTAATTTAGCAATCACAACATGGGTGCAATAAGCAGCAGGTAAATCTATGCCTTCACTCATACTTGCCAGACCAAAAATAATGCTTCTTTTGCCTTTATCTACATTGGCTTTATGTAAGGTAATTAATTGTTGTTTTGGATAATCATCTTGCGACAGAATGTCATCTTTAAAATCTTCTTCCAGGCCCTCCAGTACATCTGTCATCTGACGTCTGGAACTAAAAAGGACAAGCGCACCCTTATCCTCATCTAACATTTCAGGCAAACATTTAATAATTGCCTCGGTGTGCGCTGAGCTGTCACCGGCATCAAAACCTTTCTCAGGAATACGTAATACACCAGCCTCGGCAAAATCAAACGGGCTGCCAATACGACAAAATCTGCTGCCTTCAGGCAACCCCGTACGCATAATTAAAAAATCAAAACTATTAAGAGCACTCAAGGTTGCAGATGTCAGTACCGCTGCAAAGCATTCATTCCACAGTTTTTCTGTCAATGCCTCCGCCGCTAATATAGGGCTGCAGGATAAACTAATTTCCAACTCTTCCTGGGTTTTACTAAACGTTAACCAGCGCGCTTGCGGGATACCCTCACTTTCATCTTGATTGGCATAGTTAAACCAAAGCATAAGGCTGGCCTCACAGCGTGCCTGAATACTCCCTAAACCCGGATACCAGGACTCTGCCAACGCTGAATCAATCTCTCCACCCTGGTTTTCCATACACTGCCGCACTCGGGAGAGAATTTTATCGAGTGCTTGCCCAAGCTGTGAAAAACATAAATATAAAATTCCACACGTTTCACGTAACTCCGGATCTACTACGCCCCTATCAAAGGTATGCTGGCTCTGCTTAAGCGATGATTGCATTTGCTCAGTATGATATTGGTCAAGCAATAAAAAGGCTTCGTTTAATTTATGTCTGGCTTCTAACGCCGCTGCATCTGCTTTTTCAAATAAGGCTTTTAATTCTGAACCCGCTTGTTGTTGCAATCGAATAAAGAGTTTCTTGGATTGATCCAACCAGTTGAGTGAAGACCTTAGCTGCACGAAGTGGGAAAAATGTGACAACCCTTTTGCTGCTAAGTGGTGAGCTTCATCAAAGACATATATGACTTCCGAAGGGTGCGGCAAAATTGCTCCCCCACCTAAACTTAAATCCGCCAGCACTAAATCCTGATTAGCGATGATACAGTCACTTTGTTGTAAGAGTTGACGGCTTTTAAAAAAGTAACAAGAATTAAAGTTTGAACAACGGCTACCCGAGCATTGCCCATGCTCTACCGACACGGCTCTCCATTGTTGATTATCCAGCGTTTCAATCCAGTCGTCTCGATCTCCCTGCCAGCGCTTTTCATCCAGGGCTTTCATCATTTCCTGGTAAACTTGCTTGTCCAGTTGCGACGGATCGTCAAGTTCCAAACCATATAAGTCCTGCATGGCTTCCTGGCTACTATTCACTCTGAGGAGGTTTTCTAATTTAGAAAGGCATAAATAACGCCCCCGACCCTTAGCCAGTAAACAAGAAAATTCCATATCCGTATTAGCCTGCAGCTCAGGAATATCTTTAAACATTATTTGCTCTTGTAACGCCACCGTAGCAGTTGCAATAACCACCTGTTTACCTAAAGCTTTCGCAAGAGGTAACACAGCGACCAAATAAGCAATGGTTTTACCAGTACCCGTGCCAGCTTCTACAACACAAAGTGGCGGAGAATCTGAACAGCGCTTGCCCTCTTCATCTAACTCGACGGCCGAAAGGGTTTTTGCTATTTCGGCAATCATCAGTTTCTGCCCATAGCGCGGCTTTAAATTTCGATTTTGAAGAAATTGAGAATAGTAGGACTGAATGTCCTGTTTTACCTGATCTGAAATCATAAAAGGCTCATTCAGACTATTAAGATTTTAAATAGATTTTGCAATAACAGGGTTTGCATACATAGCTAGTAAGTAGGGCCTCAGATTGGCTGGCATTTTTGCCAATCGTGCGCTGAAATTAATTTTTAGCTGCTCAATGTCAGCTTTACTCTTATTAAAAATATTGGGTAAGTCAACGTTGTTTTCTTGATCAGGTTTGAGCTCAAAAAAAGCAAAATAATTACTCGGGTGAAGATGATAATTGTTAATTATTTGAGTATCAATTATACCCGCAACTTCCTCTTCAGTAACTTCATTATCTAAATATAATGGTTCACCAAAAGCCACATGAATATCACCTTTATCTCCAGTCATCCCGGCTACTATACTCTGTATATCAGAGTTTTCATTTTTTTCAAATTTGCCGACTGTATCGATAGCAAATAATTCTTTGGCCTTAGATTCATCACAAGGGTCCAAACCATAAGAAATTGCGACAGGAACTATATGCAAGGAGTTAATAGCTTTCGCCAACGCCCTCTTTTCACTTTTATCACGCTTCGCGAGATGCAACATCTTTAAAATTGCCGATTCAGTTTTATCCAAACCATTTTTGGCACGGCCTTCACGTTGTGCTAGCCAAACGTTTTCACCCTGCTCGATACAATAGTGAATATATGCAGACAAGCGCTTACTTTCCTTTAACTTTTCTCGTCCTTGCAAACCACGTTTAACCAGAAAGCTTTTATTGAGACGCATTAAATCTGATAAAAAAGGGCGTTTTAGCAGATTATCACCAATCGCAATTTGTAGGGTCTTAAAACCCTGATGATAAAGCATGTAATTAACCAGAGCCGGATCCATTGTAATATCCCGGTGATTACTGATGAACAGATAAGGCGTATTGGGGTCTAAATTTTGCAGTCCATCATGGCTTAAGTTGGTGGTCGTTTTTTCAATTAAACTATCCAGATATTTTTCAATAACTATCTGTACATCATGAATACTTTGAATATGAGCGGTTTCTTGCTTTAAGTATTTTTTCACCAACTTGCCGACAATACCTGGAAACCAGGCATACCAACGCGGATAACGGAATCCAGCAATAGCAGCGCTAAATTCAGGATCAGCCAGTAAGGAGTCAACTACCTGCCTTGCCTCAGAATCAAGGTAAGGTCTAATATCTTCGAAATCTTGCATACAAGTTTATATACCAGTCAGAAATTCAGGTGCATTTTAAATCAGTACGACCCAAAAAGAAAAAGGCTGTTAATGCCCACTATAACAATGGCAACATCAGCCCTAGGCTAATCAAAATATCAGGAGAAAAACTGCTCCCTAATTTCCACTATCAAGAGGAAACTAAAAAGTATAAGGCAAATAATCAACAATGCCTTCGTATACCAGCTATTTACATATTCACCTAACCAGCGCCGTGCACTATTCATATAAAGCAAGAGCCCTGCCAATAATGGCATAAAAAAAGCGCCCGTTACTGAATACATAATTATGACCCAGAACGGCCTTCCCCATAATAGTACGAGCATAGGGACAAAACATAGATAAAGAAGATAGCCCCGATAGGCTGGAGTTTTAGTAATACTTTCTGGCGTTTCCAGTAAGTTTTTCTCATCACGTAAATGATAGAAAAAATTAGCAAATAGATAAGGAACACCATGCCAGACACCAATTATGGAGCTAAAAGCTGCACCCCAGAATCCAACTAGAAAAATCCATTTACCGGGCTCACCTAATACCGGTACTAACTGTTCAGCTATGGTGAGGGCTAGTCCAGTCCCTGTTACCGCTTCCGCATCAGCACCAGAAGCAATTAGAATAATTGCAAAGCCAAAAAGCCCAGTGAGGCTATAAGCAATTATCAAATCAGTCCGCATCGTACCCATTTTTTCTTTACCGTGCCAACCAGCCTCCTGCATCCAATAGGAATAACTCATAATGGTGACACTGCCGCCCACTCCCCCAATGACGCCGAAGACAAAAACCATACTGCCATTGGGCAGGGTTGGTATAAAAATCCCGGCAAGTATTTCCGTTATAGGTGGCATAATTATCAATGCGCAGAACAAAATACAAACGAACATCAAGCCGATAAATAGTTTCATCACGTGTTCGAGAAAGAAATAACCACCATTCCAAACCAGAAGCAGTGCCAATACAGCATGAATCATGCTCCAGACTTCTATCGAAAAAATCGGAAAAATAGTGTTAGCAACTATACCGGTTGCTGACATTAAGGCTGCAGCAACCATAATAGTCCAGAACAACAGATAAGCCGTAAAATACCAGGTCAGAATTCTGGGTAAATCATCTATCCAGCCTTCCAGTAAGGTTCTACCTGTGACCAACTGCCAACGACCAATACCTTCATTCAGGCAAAACTTTAACAAGCTGCCAATAACAACTGCCCATAGCAGACTGACGCCATAATTTGCTCCAGCGGCAGAAGCTGCAACAATATCACCACCACCCAGGCCTGTTGCTGCCACCACCAAGCCAGGCCCTGTTTTATTGTAAATTTCCTTAAAATTCATGCAGCATTTAAACCCAGCTCTTCGCAAAGGGAACTAATATACTGACTAAGCTGCCCTAACAAAAGCGTTTGTTGTGGGTTTGCATCTTGCAGTCTAGCGCTGATCGTTTGATTGACTTGCGCCACTCGAGATAGTCCTTCGGAATCGTCATCCACCAATTTATCACGACAATAATTGCGCCATTTTTGCAGTTCATCTTCAGTTAAAAAATCAGGATAATTCCGACACCGATAGCGAAATAACATTTCTGCCAGACGGCTATCATGAAAATCAAAATTTTTACTACCTAGTGCTTCAGGCATTAGTCGACGAATTTCGGTAAACAGTGCTTTATCATGGCTATCAAAAAAACCGCCGCTGTAAAGCATTAAGTCAGGATCATGTTCTTGTTTAAAGTCAGGGTTGTAAACTGCACTTAATTTTTCCTGTAAATCTGTTTTATCGAGTATCTGCTGTTGATGTAATTCACACTGCTTAAGATCAATCTGAAACTTACTAATAATGTCATCAGTAAGCACACTTAAAGGTGCTAATGCAGGACATTTGTTTACGTGTACAGTTTTTAAAGCAACTCTTTCAACGCCATCTGTAAGGTCGGCCTTTGGCGTGAAAAGCCGCTTCTTTAGACTGTCAGCACTTTCTTCAAGCCAGCTAGCAGGGTCTTGGCTTAAATCATAAACGATAATGCCATTAGCGTTAGACGGATCGATCATTATCGGCATAACAATTGCCATACACCCCCTGCTGGCGGGATACATCGAAGATATATGGATGATTGGCTGGGGATCAACCAGATTGAACATTGGAGTTATGCTGTTTTTCTTGCGCTTACTGTAATAGTAGTCGTACAGTTTTGGTTGTTTAGCTTTAATCAATTTAGCGACGGCAATGGTTGCATAAACATCTGCCAAAGCATCATGCGCCCCTTCATGCGCTATATCATTTGCCCTGGTAAATTCTTCCAGCTTAAAGCTTGGCGTGCCGTCTTCTTTAGTTGGCCAATTAAAACCCTCCGGCCTCAGCGCATAGCTCATTCTTAATAAATCGATAATATCCCAACGTGAATTCCCATTTTTCCATTCTCTTTCATAAGGATCATAGAAAGAGCGATACAGAAGATGGCGAGTCACCTCATCATCGAAACGCAGACTATTAAAACCAGCAACACAGGTTTGAGGTTCAGAAAACTCAGCCAGTATTTGTGCAGAAAATTCTACTTCTGAATAGCCTTTTTTATAAGCTTCTTGGGGGCTAATGCCTGTAATCAGGATTGCTTCAGGATCAGGTAGAACATCCAAAGTAGGACGACAATAGATGACCAAAGGATCACCAATAATGTTTAATGCTTCATCAGTGCGTATACCAGCGAACTGACAGGCACGATCTCGGCGAGGATCACTACCGAACGTTTCATAATCGTGCCAATATATGGATTTGTTACTTTCCAAATTTATACGCCTCGGGCTTTTGAGATATCATGCATGTGACCCAGTTAACATTTTAGCCTATCTTGATCTTAAGAGTCAGTGGCCTAATCACAAGGCAGTAAAGTAAAATAGAATACTACTTCATAAATAACCAAATTAAGTCACTATTGAATTGAAAAAATAACAGGCAATAAAAAATATGGCACGCAGATCAGATCATAGCAAGGAAGAAATTAAAGCATTAGCCATTAAACATGCCTATGAGCTTATCGAAGAAAAAGGAGAGGCTGGTTTTAAAGCAAGAGAGATTGCCAAACGAATGGGATACACTGTAGGAACTCTCTACTATACCTTTGACAACATGGAAATTTTACGATTCCATGTTTGCGGACAAATTCTTGATACTTTTTACAATATCACTTTGAAAGAATTACCCAAGAAAAAAAATAAATTAATTTACCTAATCACCCAATATATAAGATTCTCCCAAGATTGCAGAAATCAATGGATGTTCTTACATTCCTTCAAGGGCACATTTAAGGAAGCTGTTCCTGTTTGGTATCTAGAAAAAGCACAACGTGCCTTTGCCTTATATGCCGAGGCTTTTTCCCCCTATATTAAAAATAAGAAAACAGCCTTAAAGGCGGCTCAGGTAATTATATCAAGCATACACGGCATGTGTATTCTTTCACTGAATGATAAAATGACTAAATCAACACAGCTCCAGCCTGAAGTCATGGCTAAACATCTAGTTAAAACTTATTTAAAGGGCTTGAATAAGAATTGATTACTGCAAATAATAAATAGAGAGTTGATTGATTTCAGCAATTCGTAACAACAAAAACTTTTTCTTTCTTCCCTTCTCCTCAATTGCCTTTACTTGCCAGATACGTGTGACCTAGTTAACACTTTACCCCATCCGGGCCCAGATATTATATGGTCTAAGTACACAACGATGCAGTAAACTAGAACATATGTAATCTAGGTAATTTACGAATCTAGAGGTTAGGTGAATATCTAATAATATCAATTAGTTGAGGTTTGGCGTGGCACGCAGATCAGATCATAGCAAGGAAGAAATCCGAGAATTAGCTATAACACATGCTTGTAAGCTTATCGCCGAAAAAGGTGACGACGGTTATAACGCACGTAGTATAACAAAAGAGATGGGCTATACCGTCGGCACCTTGTATTACCTTTTCGGTAACATGGAAAAATTGCGCTTCCATGTGTGTGGAAGAATCCTTGATCAGCTTTTTAATCAGTGGGAAGCCGAACTTCCTAAAAATAAAAATAAACTTAACTATCACATAATGTCTTATATCAAATTTACTCAGGAACACATGTATCTATGGACATTTCTTTTTTCTTTTAA
Source organism: SAR86 cluster bacterium (assembly GCA_002746215.1). GTDB lineage: Bacteria > Pseudomonadota > Gammaproteobacteria > Pseudomonadales > Pseudohongiellaceae > UBA5109. The sequence continues at coordinate 15,440 of NVWI01000014.1, read as the reverse complement.
TTCCAGCTCAAGAGAGGCAGCACCGCTTTGGTATAGAGAAAAAGTTGCAAAATTTTTCTTTCTCTTTGCAGAAGCTTTTCAGCCTTATATTAAAAACAAAAAAGCCGCTTTAACGGCCGCTAAAACGATTTTTTCAAGTGTCCATGGTATTTGTATTATGTCCTTAACCGGGCAGTTAAACCTGATTAATACCGAAAGCCCTGAGTCGCTAGCAAAACATCTATTGAAAACTTATCTGGCTGAATTGAAAAAATAGCAACTGGCTAATAACAACTATAGAGCCCTCTTAACTCATTAATTTCTTTTACCCTCGGTTAGTAGTAACATCTGCATTCAATATGTCTTCGACTGTTGAACCTTCTATTGGCCTGACTGCATGAATTTTCTAGGCACTCATATACTTTCAATTGATCAATTTGATACTCAGGATGTGGAGGCACTGTTTGCTGTTGCCGATCAAATGCAACCCTATGCCCAGCGCAAACTGAAAACCAGGGTGCTTGAAGGCGCCATTCTTGGTTCTTTATTTTTTGAACCAAGTACACGCACCAGAATCAGCTTTGGTTGTGCCTTTAACCTTCTCGGTGGCCAGGTTCGTGAAACCACTGAAATCAAGGCTTCAGCCCTAGCTAAGGGTGAATCACTATACGATACAGCACGGGTTATCAGTGGTTACAGTGATATTATTGCTATGCGACACCCTATGGCCGGCTCGGTTGAAGAGTTTTCCAAAGCCAGCAGAGTCCCAGTCATTAACGCCGGCGATGGTGCTGCTGAACATCCCTCCCAGGCTTTGCTGGATCTGTACACCATCAAAAAAGAATTAAACATCAGCGGTGAAATCGACGGCCTCAATATTGCCTTGGTCGGCGACCTCAAAAATGGCCGCACCGTGCATTCCTTATGCAAACTGCTAAAGCTCTATAAAAATATCTCTTTCACGCTGATTTCGCCGATAGAGTTGAAAATGCCGGAAGAAATCATTGAGGAACTGCGCAAAGCCGGGCACCAAATAAATGAAACCGAAGATATGCAAACTGGCCTACATGACAAGCATACAATCTATCTAACCCGTATTCAGGAAGAACGCTTTAGTTCTCAGCAGGAAGCAAATATTTATCGGGGGCGCTTCAGACTTAATCAATCTACTTATACAACACATTGTCAGCCCAACACGGTCATTATGCACCCCTTGCCCAGAGATTCACGGGCTGAAGCAAATGAACTTGATAACGATTTAAATCAACACCCCAATCTGGCAATATTTCGCCAAGCTGATAATGGCGTGCTCATTCGTATGGCCCTTTTTGCCTTGACCTTAGGTGTAGAAAAAGAGTTACACAACACCAGTAGCGACGTTAATTGGTACACAGACAGACGATTTTAAACAGGAGCCCTTGATGGAACTTAAAGATTTATTGAAAGTCATGATTGATAAAGAAGGCTCAGACCTGTTTTTAACCACAGGTGCACCTCCCAGTATGAAAGCGCACGGCAAACTGTCACCTATGACAGACAAAGTATTACCGGAGGGCTATACCAGAAAAATTGCAAATCAGATCATGAACGAAGATCAACGCAAGGAGTTTGAAGAAAAACTGGAAATGAACCTGGCGCTGATGGAAGAAGGTGTCGGTCGTTTTCGTATCAATATCTTTGTACAACGTAATGAAGTCGGCATAGTCTGCCGGCATATTGTGTCTGAAATTCCTGATTATCGAGATTTGGGCTTACCAGAAATATTACCCAAACTCATGATGCAAAAAAATGGTCTAATTTTATTCGTCGGCGGAACCGGTTCCGGTAAATCAACCTCCCTAGCATCCCTGATTGATTATCGTAACCAGAACTCTGACGGTCACATCATTACTATTGAAGACCCTGTAGAGTTTGTTCACTCACATAAAAAATCCATTGTGAACCAGCGTGAAGTAGGTGTGGATACGCTATCTTACGAGGCCGCTTTGAAAAACACGCTGCGCCAAGCCCCGGATGTTATTCTCATCGGTGAAATTCGTTCTGCCGAAACCATGGAGCATGCACTCACCTTTGCAGAAACCGGCCATCTATGTTTATCCACCTTACACGCTAACAATGCTAACCAGGCTTTAGACCGGATTATTAATTTCTTTCCAGAAGAAAGGCATAAACAGCTTCATCTTGACATTGCACTGAACCTGCGTGGTTTTATATCCCAGCGTTTAGTTAAAACAAAAGATGGCAAACGTGCTGCCGCCATTGAAATTCTTCTAGGCACGCCACGTGTCGCTGATCTGATTAAAAACGGTAAAGTTGAAGAAATTAAAGACGTGATGGAAAAATCTGAAAACATTGGTATGCGTACTTTTGATTCGGCCCTGTTCCAGCTTTACCGTGAGGACCGAATTTCACTTGAAGAAGCACTGAAAAATGCTGACTCAGAAAACAATTTACGATTAAGAATCTCTTTGTCGGAAAGCGAACGTGGCGAAGGGATAAGTGATGATGAAGCTACTGGTGGACTGTCACTAGCCCCCAAATTGGATGATGAATAAAATCTGCTGTGCCTCAATTTGAAAGTTTATCGGGAAGGATCTCCTAATTATCGTCACGAGCTAAGCTAAGTCGAGGCAAAGAGTAGTGAAAAACGGAATTTACATACCCTGTAAATGAGCATTTTGAACTAATTTTTAACGAAGAATTAACAAGCGTAGTAGATAATTTAGCTTAATGTTCACGAGTGGCATGAAATGCAATCTCTGGCCACCTCTCTTCCATCAAACTCAGGTTTACGCGAGTCGGTGCCAAATAGGTCAGATGACCACCACCATCCAGCGCAATATTTTCAGCCGCCTTGCGTTTAAACTCTTCTAATTTAAGGGCATTGTCTGAGCTTACCCAACGTGCCGTATAAATACTAATAGGTTCATACAGACAATCCACTTTGTATTCATCTTTCAGGCGATACTCTACTACTTCAAACTGCAACACACCCACAGCACCAACAATCAAATCATTATTCTTTAAAGGCATGAAAACTTGGGTGGAGCCCTCCTCAGAGAGTTGTGTCAGCCCCTTCTTTAACTGCTTCATTTTGAGCGGGTCTTTCAAACGAATGCGTTTGTAAAGCTCCGGCGCAAAATGAGGAATACCGGTAAATTGCAAATCTTCACCGGTAGTAAAGGTATCACCTATCTGGATGGTGCCGTGATTGTGTAAACCGAGAATATCACCGGATACTGCATGTTCAGCCTGCTCACGTTCACCCGCCAGAAAGGTCACCGCATCACTCACGCGAATATCTTTACCGATCCTGACATGCTTCATTTTCATACCCTTGCTGTACTCTCCTGAACACACTCTGAGGAAAGCAATACGATCACGGTGCTTTGGGTCCATATTTGCCTGTATTTTGAATACAAAGCCACTGAAAGCCGGCTCAGAGGCCTCCACAAACCGGGTCTGTGTTTCCCTGTCTTGTGGCACTGGCGCCCATTCAACAAAATCATTCAGCATTTCTTCTACACCGAAATTGGCTATTGCCGAACCAAAGAAAACCGGCGTTTGCCTGCCCGCAATACAGGCTTCCAGATTAAATTCATGGCTGGCTCCACGTACTAATTCAATTTCTTCTTTGAAATCTTCGGCATAAATACCTAGATAACTTGTGGCCTCCTCCGTTTCAAGCCCCTGGATTTTTTTTACCTCTCTGATCTCACTGCCCTGACCATGCTCGTAAGTATGAATCGTATCTGTGTAGAGGTTATAGATACCTTTAAGTTCTTTACCCATACCCAGCGGCCAGTAAATCGGCGCACATTCAATCTTGAGAATAGCTTCCACTTCATCCAACAGGTCTATTGGATCTTTAATATCGCGATCAAGCTTGTTGATAAACGTGAATATGGGCGTATCACGCAAACGGCAAACATCCATTAACTTTATGGTGCGCCGTTCCACTCCTTTCGCGCCATCTATAACCATCAATACTGAGTCCACAGCCGTCAAGGTACGGTAAGTGTCTTCGGAAAAATCCTCGTGCCCAGGGGTATCCAGCAAATTAACGATTCTGTCCCTGTAGGGAAACTGCATGACTGAGGAAGTCACTGAAATACCCCTCTCCTTCTCCATACTCATCCAATCAGAAGTCGCATGGCGATCCGATTTTCTGCCTTTTACCGTCCCAGCTTTCTGAATGATTCTGCCATACAACAATAACTTCTCGGTAATAGTGGTTTTCCCAGCATCCGGGTGAGAAATAATAGCGAAAGTGCGCCGCTTGCCAACTGCGGCTGTAAAGTCGGTCATAATGAATCCAGGAACTGGTTAATAGAAAGGGAACATTGTTTGCTTTGGCTAAGGGTTGGCTAAAGATTGCTAATGCAGCACATCTTGCCCACTGGGCGCTTCACTCGAATACATGGGGTGTAATATCTGATAACGCTTAACCATGATGAGATCATGTGGACAAATTTCAATAAACTCACCATCAACCCGAATAGCCACTTCATCCAACATGACACAAACCACATCTTCTTCTTCCGCATCAACGATTATTCCACGCTTGTAGCCTTTCAACGTCTTCAGGCTAACTTCTGTACCTAACTCCAGATTGGGAAAGACCTGCTCAGTACCACTGCTTTGTACCAGAATTTGCTCACAGGGCTGCACCACTCCAAAACCTGCCGCAGCAACAATCTGGACAATTTCTATAGTTTCTGGAGCATTTAAATCAACTCTCACTGTTTCACCGGGAGGCAGCTGACCTACGGTTTGCTGCTTACTTATCAGTTTTAAAAAAAGGTTAATATCCTCTTCATTCCACTCTAATATTTCTTCACTTTGTGCGCATTCCAAATCACTTGCGAAACTAAAAATATCAGTTTCAATGACATGTTCAAGACGCTCTTCTCCTTGATTGAAAGGCACAACCATAGTGACCATACAAAACCCATCCCCATTGTCTGAGCTTAAACGCCATAGGAAAGGAATATTTTGACTAATATCTATCATCTATCAACTTAAACCATCAATTAAAATCTGCTGAATACGATTTCAAGTATAGCATTGGAAAATTAGCAAGCTCTACGGTTTCTACGAGTTATTGTTTCAAACCCAGCAATAAAATATTGCCTAATATTAAAAAAGTATTCATTCAATCTCTACCCAATCTTTTTCTCCACAGCTTTTGTGGATAACTTTGTGCATAAGATTAGCCAAAACGCTTTGATTGAAGTAAAACCCTTAACCGAGCACAAATTGGTTAATATTTGACCAAACAAATAATCATAAATTTCAACAGCTTACAATTACATATTCGGAATTTGTTTTTAAACCCTAAATTTACAGGGTTTTTTAACGCTCGGTAAGATTTGTGCATAAAAAACAGTACTTAAACTAAATATTTTTTTTACAAAGTTTTTTATGCTAGAAATAAAGGGTTTTTTCGAGCCCTTAAGAGGATCTATTCTGCGATAATTCTCAATAATTGTTCATAATCAGTCAGGCCACTAAAAATTTTCTCAATACCATCCTGTTTCAAGGTGCGCATTCCATCCTTAATGGCTTGCTTCTTAAGATCTTCCAGACTGGCTCTTTGATAAATCATGTTCTGTATTTTATGGGTTCCCTCTAACAATTCGTGTACACCAGTACGACCGCGGTAGCCAGTATCTCCGCATTTTTCACAGCCCACTGCTCGCATAAGCTTTACTTCATCAAGGTCCATATTCAGTTCCTTGAAATGATCTTCCCCATATTGCTGAATTAAGTGATTCAGCTCTTTTTCATCCGGTTTATAAGGCTCCTTACAATCGCCACATAGTGTACGCATCAACCGTTGCGCCAGCACACCAAGCAGAGCATCAGAAAAGTTTACTGGATCTAATCCCAAATCCAGTAGACGGGTAATCGTCTCTGGTGCCGAATTAGTATGCAAAGTGGATAACACAAGGTGACCTGTAAGAGAGGCTTCAATACCAATTGCCGCCGTTTCATGATCACGCATCTCGCCAATCAGAATCACATCTGGATCAGCACGCAGGAAAGAACGCATAGCAGCCGCAAAGGTAAAGCCGATTTTGGGCTGCACCTGCACTTGTTGCAGGCCTGGCTGGGTAATTTCCACGGGGTCTTCAGCTGTCCATATCTTGGTTTCGGGCACATTTATATGACCCAGTACGGCATGTAATGTCGTGGTTTTACCAGAACCCGTCGGGCCTACTACCAAAATAAGCCCGTGCGGATGCTTGGACATTTCAAGGATATTATCGTAATTGCGTGTACTGAGATTGAGTTTCCCCAATGGCAAGGCGCTACCCGCAGCGAGAAGACGCATTACAGCACTTTCTCCATTGACTGTGGGGACAGTAGCAACACGTAGTTCAAGCGTTTTGCCGCGAATTTTAAGTTTACACTTGCCGTCCTGCGGCAAACGCCTTTCTGAAATATCCAAACGGGAAATAACTTTAATACGGGCAATAATAGAGGCCGTATGCTCACCCGGAACTTTTAATAATTCCCGGCAGATTCCATCTACTCTGACCCGAATGGTGCCTGGGCTTTTATCTTTGCCTGGTTCAATATGAATATCTGAACCACCAAGCTTCTCAGTCTCGATAATAATACGGTTTACCAGCTGGATAATGCCGGACGTTTCAGCGGCACTTTCTTCATCATTGCCATCATCTTCATCAATCTCAACATTTACTTCACCTTCAAGGCTTTTAAAGACATCATCAAAACCTTCCGTATCATCTTCGTCCTCAACAGCCCCTCCGAGATACTGAAGAATATGTTCTGGCAAGCCTACGCGGAAAACATAATTACGAGCATTTAAAATACCCTGTATTTCCATTATTTTTTGGTAATCACTAGGGTTACTGAGCAGTATGACTACTTCTTCCTTACTTCCCGAAACCGGCAACCAAAGATTATTGCGGAGATACGAAGTCCCAATATTTTCCATCAGATCTATTGGCAAGATCAGTTCAGAGTCATATTTCATGTAGGGAACGCGATAGTACAGTTCCAGTGACTTACCTATTTCATCGGCTTCTATTTTGTAATCTTCCATCAAGAGCTTTGAAATGGTGCTGCCATAGAGGGATGCGGCTTTCTCTATATCGTCAAATTCCTTGTTACTGATTTTACCTTTCTGCACCAGATAATCGTAAGGACCCTGGGTACTTTGAAATTCAGAGCGGAATTGTTTTGCCAGTAAATTAGCAAACATAGTGGCATGTTTAAGATCATCCTTGGTGAAAGGCTCATCTTCCTTGAGGTTTATCAGCTGAATGACACCTAATAGGATATCGTCCTTAATAGGCAGGACTAACATTGATTTAAAAAATAAGCCCTGTGATTCACTAAAGCTTTTATCCCATTGCAAGCGTGGATGAATATCTTCCAGCGCGGCACTGTCATAAACATCTGGGACCAAAATCGGACGTTGGCTTAAGGCGACATAGCCCGCTAGGGATGTTGGGGAGAATGGAACGCGAATTTCAATGTCCTGCCCTTGCTCGGAGCCAATGCCACCCATAAAGCTGGCTGCTATTTCTTTTCCATTATCGACGCTTTGAAATATGGTAAATAATTTGGCACCAAACAGATCAAGGATCGTGCCTTCGATCTGCTGCATAGACTTTTTAAGATTTTTGGAATTTTTAAGGCTTTTATGGATAGTAGCAAGGCTTCGTATAAAGCCGTCTTCCATTGCGGAATTAGAGCCTTTAGCGGAATTAGAGCCTTTAGCGGAATTAGAGCCTTTAGCGGAGTTTGCTTCAGTCTCTTTGTTGGCTACATTTGTTTCCATAAGATTTAACTTTTTTAACTTTCATTATATAAACTGCTGCATAAAGCGGTTTACAGTTGCTTTATGATAGAATTTAAACTCTATTGTAAGCATAAGTTTCTCGCTACGCCATGCCTTTAAGAAAATCTGCAAAGTCATTGCAATCACATATCTCCTTATTCTATATGGTATTTATAGTGGGCATGATGATAAATCAAGCAGCTCTTGCTGAAAATTACCCAACTTTGAGTGCTGCACAAGAACAATGGCTTGGGCAACAGATATTCAATAATGAATGTGCCATGCAAGTTAATTGTTTAACTGCATGGAATTTGGGTGAAGATTTTCCTTCCCTTGGGCTTGGGCACTTTATTTGGTACAAGAAAGATCAAAAAGAAATATTCGAAGAAAGTTTTCCTGCCTTGATAAAATATTTTGAAGAACAAAATATAAGTATTCCGGCATGGCTAAAGGATTCAAATTATAACGCCCCCTGGCAAAGCCGAGATGAATTTCTCGCGGATTTTTCTGGCACTGAACTATCGGAATTAAGATCACTGTTAGCTGATACTTTCCCCCAGCAAACGTCATTTATTATCCAGCGTTTCAACGCTGCTTTAAATAGAATGGTGGCAGTATTGCCTGAGAACGAAACCAGCAATATAGAAGAGAAGTTTTTCTCAGTCGCTAACAGTCACCCACCTTATGGTATGTATGCATTGATTGATTATGTCAATTTTAAAGGTGAAGGTGTTTCTTCAAATGAACGATATATCGATCAAGGGTGGGGACTTCTACAAGTGTTAACGACTATGCCTACAAGCAGCGAAAACACTTTAGAAAATTTCATAAGTTCCGCTAAAACTGTTCTTCAAAACCGTGTAAGGAATGCCCCAGAGCAAAGAAATGAAGAACAATGGTTGCGTGGCTGGTTTAATCGACTCGACACCTATCTGCCAAACCGGCTAGAGCCGGGCTCGACACCTTCAACTTTGTAGGAAAACTGTATGACTTTTGAGCGTAAAAATGTTCGTAACATGGTGGGATACATCCCCGGCGAACAGCCTGGATCTTCGGATTTTATTAAATTAAATACTAACGAAAACCCCTTTGCACCAGGACCTGCTGTGCAAGAAGCGCTTGCTGCAATCAATGTAGATAACTTAAGGCGTTACCCGCAACCTACTGCTCTTGAATTACGCACCTCAATAGCAGCACAGCATACTATTGGGAAAGAAAACATTATCGTCACTAATGGTGGTGATGAACTTTTACGCCTTGCGATTAGCACCTTTGTAGAAACCGATGAAGCCATTGCGGTTGCTGAACCTACTTATACTTTATATGAAGTCCTCGCTCAGGCTCATGGTTGCAACTATATTCGATTCACCTTGAATGAAGATTGGTCCTTGCCTGTGAATTTCGCCAAATCTCTGAATAATTCAAACGTGAAAATGTGCTTATTACCCAATCCACATGCGCCTTCAGGAACATTAATGCCAGTGAAAGAATTAGCGGCTATAGCCAGCGAATTTAATGGAATCCTGCTAATCGATGAGGCCTATGTCGACTTTATTGACCCTGACCTCAACCATGACTGCATTAAGCTGATTAAGCAATTCGATAATATCCTGCTATTGCGAACCTTCAGCAAAGGATATTCACTGGCAGGCTTACGTATTGCTTATGGTATAGGCAGCTTATCCTTAATTAACCCTATGCAATCAAAAACCAAAGACAGCTACAATATTGATTTTATTGCGCAAAAACTTGCTCAAGCTGCATTAGAAGATCAAGACTATGCAAGAAAAACCTGGGATTTTGTCAGATCACAAAGAGCCATGCTTAAAGATGCTTTGGCTGACTTGGGACTCAGCAGCGTAGACAGTCAAAGTAATTTTTTACTGGTGAATGTGCCTGAACTTATAAATGCCGAAAAGCTTTATAAAAGCCTTAAACAACACGGAATCCTGGTTAGGCATTTCCAACAGGCAGGACAGGAAAATTTCGTAAGAATTACTGTTGGCAATACGGATGAAAATCAGCTTTTGCTTAAAACTCTAAAACTTTTATTAGAAAAAACTTAATCTCCATGGTCAAAAAAAAATCAAGACTCAGTAAAAAAACTCGAAATACTATTTCAGGCCTGCTAGTTGGCCTTGCTTCTCTTTATGCCGTCAGTATTTTTATGGAGATTCCTCAGCAAGAACTGAACAGTTTTTTAATCTCAACTTTGTTGTTCTTTTGCCTGATTTTAGTACTCGCTTTTTTATGTATTACTGGCATTAAGCTTATCAGTAAACTAAAGCAAAAAATTAGCAAAAAAATAAAAAAGCCTGATCAAACCTCCGATCAAACTAGGGATAAGGAATAAAGCCAGGCATCTTCCCGGCCTGTTTCAGCAGGATAATAAGCTTTTCTAATACCATTGCGTTTGAAACCAACATTCTCATACAGTTTTATTGCCTTAGAGTTCGAAGCGCGCACCTCCAACAAAAATAAATGTTGGTTTTGAGCCTTAACAAAATCAATAAGCTGCTGTAAAAGGTAGTCACCCAGCCCTTTTCCCTGTGCTTTCTTTTTAATGACTATATTTAGAAGGTGACTCTCGTCAAGCACAGTGTGTATTACTGCATAACCAAGCACTATACCTGTATTCTTGCTCCCACTTGCCGCGCTAAGCACAAAAGATTTATCGTTACTTGAGAGAACTGATTCCTGAATATTTTTTGGACTCCAGGCAAAGTCTCCTGCTTGCTGTACCAGTTCTATTACCTCATTGAGGTCAGCTTCTTGCATTAAACGACAAATATAATTTGACATAGTGGTGCAGGCAGAATTAGCTGGTTGGTATGTTATTTTTTAACTGAGACCAGGCTTCACGTTTTAATTGTGGCATTTTTAACATTTCATCGAGACTTCTGCAGACTGTGAGCCCGTAGTTTGATCCTGACTCATTTTCTCCTGCATCAATAAGCGGAGCAATTTTTTCTCCCATCACTATGATGCTATTAAAGGAAAGCTTTCCTTTCAATTGTTCTAGATAAGCACCTAAAGACACTTTTGCTGCATTAGCATCTTTTTCTATATGTAGCGCTTCACTGAAGGGCCAGCGAAAAGGTTTAACCTCTAGGTTTAAATTAACTGAGCCTTGATATAACGCATTAAAAATATTGATAAATAATTGTCTCTGAACTGTATTCAAAGAGTTACTGGCATGCATATATGGCAATAAAACTAGCACCAGAACATCATCATTGACCTGAATAATAGCTAACTGAAACCTTACTTCCTCAATTTCAGTTCCAGTTTTCTTTTCAGCTTTTACTTCTGCCTGTTGGATGGCTTCTACAACTTTCGGTGTTGTAATAAGGGTTGTAATAAGGGTTGTAACATCAGCTGGTTGCGGCTCATTTGGTAATGGCTTTTTAAATTCAGCATTAACGTTTACTTCCTGCGTTAAGGCTTCAGGCCATTCACATTGATCTGACAATTTAGCCGCAGGTAAAACATAACGTGGAAAATACGATTGTATTCCCATACTGTTAAGATATTCCTGCCTTGTGATTTCATCCATAATTTATCGATATGATATTTAATAGCCTGCTCATCTGAGCTAACAGGCTTGTCTTTAGCTTCCTCAGAAAGCCATAATGCCCTAGGCACTATTGTACAACAAACAAGAGTACGACAAGCAAAGTACAGTCTATGACAAACCTATCGATGACTAGAAAAATAATCCATTGTGATTGTGACTGTTTTTTTGCAGCTATTGAAATCCGTGATGATCCCGCATTACAAGGTTTACCAGTCGCCGTTGGTGGTGATCCAGGCAAACGTGGCGTCATTGCAACCTGCAATTATGAGGCTCGAAAATATGGGATACATTCAGCTATGGCCTCTGTTACTGCCCGCCGCCAGTGCCCAGATCTAATTATCATCCCTCCCAGCAAAAACAAATATAGTGAAGCCTCTAAACAAATGCATAATATTTTCAAGGACTATACTGCTTTAATAGAACCTTTATCCCTTGATGAAGCATTCCTGGATGTCAGCGAAAGCAAAATGTGTAAAGGCAGCGCAACCCTGATAGCGGCTGAAATCAGGCAAAGAGTCAGGCAAGAAATGAAAATCACCTTGTCAGCAGGCATTGCACCAAATAAATTTCTGGCCAAAGTAGCCAGTGACTGGAATAAACCTGATGGTCAATACGTTATTACACCAGACAAGATTAACGATTTTATTGTGGATTTATCCGTTAGAAAAATATTTGGTGTAGGTAAAGTAACCGCAGCAAAAATGCAAAATTTTGGCATTGAAACGTGCAAGGATTTACAAGCCTACTCACAAACAAAACTGCTGGAATTATTTGGTAGTTTTGGTGAACGCCTTTACAGTTTATGTCGCGGCATTGATGAGCGCCCTGTAGTGACAGAACATCCTAGAAAGTCGATAAGCATTGAACTCACTTACAATACAGATCTTCCTGGCCTGAAACAGTGCATTGCAGAATTACCCGACTTATTAGACAGGCTGGAGCAACGCATTCACCGCTCCGATCGCCAGGTTAGTATTGCCAAATTATTTGTTAAACTAAAGTTCAACGATTTTATTTCGACCACCGTTGAGCAGGTCGGCCAGGAACTGGATATACAGCTTTTCGAACAGCTTTGTCAAACTGGATTTGAACGTGGCAATAAACCTGTACGCCTGCTGGGCCTCGGAATTCGTCTCAGGCAAGCTTTAAACTTTTACCAGCTTCCCTTAAATTTTGATGATCACACTATTAGCTAAAACAGGTAAGAAAATTTAAATGTCCCGATACCGGCCCCCATCAGCACCAGTCTCTAATTACATTACAGCTGAGGGTGAACGCGCCTTAAGTGAAGAGTTAGAATACCTGTGGCGAGTAGAACGACCAATAGTCACTCAACAAGTTTCTGATGCTGCCGCATTGGGTGACCGCTCTGAAAATGCAGAATATATCTATGGCAAAAAACGTTTACGTGAAATTGACAGAAGGGTACGGTTTTTACGAAAAAGACTAGAAATTTTAAAAATAGTTGATCAACCGCCTACAAATCAGGAAAAAGTTTACTTCGGTGCTTGGGTCGAGTTGTTTGATGAGCAAGAGCAACCTTTAAAAATCCGTTTGGTAGGCCCAGATGAAATTGACCCTAAGCGGAATTACATCAGTATCGATTCCCCACTGGGTAAAGCCATTTTGGGAAAGCAGCTTGATGACGAAATTAAATTCCATAGCCCTTCAGGGCTTAAACAATACTGTATAGAAAAAATTGAATACCACAAACCCTGACAGCTTAAATGAGCCTATCTATGTAACTCTGATTGGCTATAAAAAAGTCCTCGGGACTAGCATTACTATCCCCATGGAAATGCTCAATGCTGCGGATTTAATAGCCCGTATTCATCACCCAAAAACCAGTAAACTTAAGCTTCAGATTGTCAGTCTTGATGAGACTAATATCCAGCTCAATGCAGGACTGGAAATTCTTTGTAAAAACACACTTAATGACATTGCAAGAACCGATATCATTATTTTACCCGCTATGTGGGGAAATCCTCTTGGCGTGGTAAAGAAATATCCTGAATTCCTACAGTGGCTGCGGATAAAAATACAGGACGTACCTTTTGTTTGTGCCGTTGGTACAGGGTCTTATTTTCTCGCAGAAGCTGGTTTATTAGATCACAAGGTTGCTACCACTCATTGGTATTATTTTAATCAGTTTGAAAAGCACTACCCTAGAGTGCAACTTAAACGTGAACGATTTATCACCAAATCCGGCAATATTTATTGTACTGGTAGCGTTAATTCAGTGCGTGACGTCATGTTGCATATTATCGGGCAATATTATGGCGAACCTGTCGCTAACCAGGTTTCAAGCCATTTCACACATGAACTTAAATTGTCTTATACATCGAGCTTTTTGAATATAGCAGGGCAAAACTTTCATGATGATGAAACCATTATTGATATTCAGGAATGGATGCACCAGAACTTTAACACCGATATCAATATGCATCAGGTAAGCAAAAAATTTGAATTAAGCCAACGTTCTTTGAATCGGCGCTTCAAGCAAGCAACAGGCTTATCACCCCTACAATATCTACAGGAAATCCGTTTGGAAAAAGCCAAAGAGTTACTGAAAACGACTAACCTCGCTATTGCTGAAGTTGCTTACAATGCAGGCTATCCTGACAGCGCGTATTTCTCCGCTTTATTCAAGCGCGTAGTCTCACGCTCACCAGGCGAATATCGACGCCTGGTGAGAAAGAAAATATTTAAATTAGATTTATAGCTTAAGGATGTTCTGCTTAAAGCTCTTCAGAAACTTCAAGCGTTTCAGGTGGGTTTGGTGCAGCTCTGTCCTGATGCCTTTTCTTTTCGTACACGCCTTTTATTTGACGTTCCAGAGCATTAAAAGCATCACGGATTGCTATATAAATATCTTCATGTTCATGTTTATCGTGTTGATCATGATTGACCAGGATATCGTGATTCGGTATGACGGCTTCAACGCCTACGTGAAAAACTTTACCTTTATGGTGATGATTATGCGGGGATTCAAGCGTCACTCGTAAACTTTGAATTTCATCAGTGAAACGCTCTAACTTATCCAGTCTTTTTTGAACTGCATCGGCGACAGCCTGAGAATGATCTATACCTCGAAATACAACTTTAGTATCACTAATCATAATAATAAGACTCCTTTGTTACTAATAAGGGTTACTAAGTAAAGGTTCAAAATATAAAGGAAAATATTTTTTAGTTTACAGAAGCTCCTTTGTGAAAAAAAAGATAAAAGGACACTAAAAGATACTACTCCTCTAAATAAATCTGTCAAAGAAATTTGCTATATTTTTTGATTGAAATTAAATTAATAAGATTAACCCACTGATTTAAATAGATTATTTATTCTTAAAACACCAATGCCATGGCTCATAAAGAAACCCATGCTCATTGTTTTTAGGAAATGACATAAGAAAGGCATAGTCAGTAGCATTACGCTCTAACCAGGCAAAAGCGGGTGTATTTTCAAAGCTTTCTTCCAGGCATTCAGCCCCTGGACAAGTTAAATCCAAGGCCTTGCCACTGTGATGCTCACTGTAGCCTGGTGCAGCATTAACCTTAAGGATTTCATCAATACTTAGGCCGGCATTCATTTTTTTTAGAAATAATTTTCTTTGGTACTCAACACTTCGATAAGCTGAAACTAGCTGTAACTCTATCCCTTCTTGTAAAGCTGCGGCTTGCATAAGTTGCCAAGAGGTAAGTGTCGATGCTTCCATCGATATTTCCCTATTAAAGATATCTACTCCAGCGGACTTTAGATTTAGGCAATCATTTTGTAAGCTTAACTGGCGCTCGTCAGCATAGGTGATCGAGATTCCTAACTCTTGATGTATTCCCGCTATTAATTTTATATGGGCATTAGACACAAACTTTATCCATTAACGATGTGTAGCGTTAATTAAAAACACAAGTCGATTATTCTTATCGAAGTTAACAAATCTAACAAGCAAAATTTCATAAATTTACTAGAAGTGACGTGGCTTAATAGATTCGGACACCCCAGTTAAGAGATAATAACTTAACTGGAGAAAAAGTATGACCGCAAGAAAGAAATACTCACAAGAATTTAAA